>NZ_JBYIRM010000001.1:0-606051 GCF_057708105.1 Actinacidiphila sp. bgisy144
CCCCCAACCCCGGTGCAAGGAGGTGCACGTGGCTACGCCCCCGGCGTTCCAGGCCGGCGTGACCGCTCTGGTGCGTGCCGTCGCTCGGCCGGCTGTGGCCCAGCTTCCCTGGCCGGACTTCGATGACCGGTCCTTCAAGGACGAGGAACTGGTGGAGATCACCGCCGGGCGCCTCGCCTGGATCGGCAGCGTCTGGCGCGACCCGGACATCGTGCAGGCGTTGCGCTATGCCAGCCCGGTCCTCGCTCAGGAGGCCGAGGCCCTGGTCAGGGCCGTCACCCCTTCCCCGCGCGACGTTCGCCGCGTCGGGCTGTCGGTGGTGCGCTATCTCTTGCGCGCGCTGCACCGGCCCACGCCGTTCGGGCTGTTCGCCGGGGTGTCCTCAGCCACCTTCGGCACCGACCCGTGCGCCGATTGGGGTGAGAACCACGTGGTCGTAGCCAGTGCCGGTGCGGAATGGCTGGCGAAGCTGATCGAGCAGTTGGAGAGGATCGGGGAGCTACTGCCGCTCCTGTCGGTTGTCGTCACCAACACGGCCTTCGAGCGAGACGGGAGTTTCATCGTCCCTTACCAGGAAGGCGGGCCGGCCGGTCGGCGCCGAGCTGTCGAGGCGGCTGTCGACCTGTCAGCGCCGGTGCGGTTTGTTCTGCGCGCGGCCGGCGCGCCGGTCCTGGTTGGGGAGTTGACCGAGAGGCTGTCTACCGAGTTTCCGGCTGTGGCGCCCGAGCGCGTCCACCGGCTGCTGGCGGGCCTGGTACGGCGGGGGGTTCTGATTACCAACCTTCGTGCGCCGGCCACTGAGACCGACGCTCTCGGTCACCTCGTCGCGCAACTCGACGGGGTCGGCGCCGGGTCTATCCTCCTCCTCGCGGACACGGTCCGGGAGCTTCGCGCGGTCCACACTGGGCTGGAACAGTGCGGCACCGCCGAGGGGCGGGATGCCGTGGCGGCGCGGATGCGCGACCTGGTGCCGGGTCTTCGCCGCCACCCACTCGCCCTCGACCTGCGCCTGGACGCCGATGTGGTACTCCCCGAGGTGGTCGCCCGTGAGGTGGAGCGGGCCGCTGGCGTGCTCACGCGGATCTGTGCCCGCCCGTACGGCACCGAGGCGTGGAACGAGTACCACCAGCGATTCTACGAGCGGTTCGGCATCGGCACGATGGTGCCGCTGCTGGAGGTCGTCGCGGACAGCGGGATCGGCTACCCCGACGGCTATCCGGGCGTTCCAGCGGGCGCGCGCCGGCGGCGTCTGTCGCCCAGGGACGACGTGCTGGTACGGCTCGCTCAGGCCGCGGCACTCGACGACCGCGACGAGGTGGTGCTGAGCGACGAGATCGTGGGCGCACTGGAGCGGGGACCGCGGGAGCCGCGGGTGCCTGCCCACCTGGAGGTCGGCGTGCGGCTGCACGCGGCCAGCCTCGGGGAGGCCAGCCGCGGGCAGTTCAGCGTGGAGATCACGAGCGTGTCCCGCGGGGCCGGGGTGTCCACCGGCCGCTTCCTCAGCGTCCTTCTGCCAGCTCAACGCGAGCTCTTTGAGAGCGAGTTATCTGATCTGCCCACCGCCGACGTGGGCACCGTGGCGGCGCAGCTCTCCTTTCCCCCGCTGCTGCCCGACACCGCCCACGTCACCCGGACTCCGCGCGTGCTACCGCTGGTGGTCAGCCTGCAAGAGCACCGAGCCCCGGACACCACAGTGCTCACGCCAGCGGACCTGGCGGTGGCCTGCGACGGGCGCCGGATGTACCTGGCAGCTCCCGGCCGCGGGGTACGTATCGAGGCCGTCGGCATGCACGCGCTGAACCTCACCGAGCACACCCCACCCCTGGCCCGACTGATCACCGAGGTATCCCGGGCCCAGAACGCCCAGATCACCACGTTCGACTGGGGCGCCGCTGCGGCGATGCCGTTCCTGCCGCGCCTGCGGTACGGCCGCATCGTGCTGGCCCCGGCCCGCTGGCGGCTGGAGGCGGACGACCTCCCCGACCGCCACCGTTCCGGCGGGGAGTGGGACGCGGCGCTGGCTGGCTGGCGGGAGCGCAGGCGGCTCCCGCAGCATGTGCACCTCGTCCAGGACGACCGGCGGCTGCCACTCGACCTCGACCAGGCCGGCCACCGGAGCCTGCTGCGTCAGCACCTCGACCGCGCCCGTACCGCGGTCCTGACCGAGGCCGCACCTCCGGAGGCGAACGGCTGGAGCGGAGGCCGGGCGCACGAGATCGTGGTCCCCCTCAAAGCGGTCCGGCCCCCGGCGTGGCCCGCGCTGCCCACCCCGACCACCGCTCGCACGCTGTCTCCGGCCCAGATCCAGGCACCGGCGGCTTCCTCGGTGCTGCTGGCCGCTCTGTACGGCGACCCTCGGCGCCAGGACACGATCCTCGCCCGGCACGTGCCCGACCTGATGCGGCGCCTCGACTTCCCCTCCTGGTGGTTCATCCGCTTCCGCGACCCACAGCAGCACCTGCGGCTGCGCATCGCTCTGCCGGACCCGGACGACTTCGCCGACACCGCCCGCATGGTCAGCGCATGGGCGGACGAACTGCGCGCCGCCGGGCTGCTGGCGGACCTGCGCTACCCCACCTCCTACCGCGAGATGGGCCGGTGGGGCTCCGGGCCAGCGTGGGACGCGGCCGAGGCCGTGTTCCGCGCGGACTCCCGGGCCGTGGTGGCACAGCTCGTACAGCCCGTCCGGCCGGCTCCGCGCCCGCTGATCGCCGCGCACTTCTTCGCCGTCGCCTCCGCGTTCCTCGGCAGCTCCGTCGGCGGGGCGCGCTGGCTGATCGACCACATCCCGCCAACCGCGCCCGCGCCGGTCCCCCGCCCGCAGTTCGCCGAGAGCGTCACGCTGTCCGACCCGAGCGGCGACTGGGCGGCCCTGCGGTCGGTACCGGGCGGCACGGCAATAGTGGACGCCTGGGCCGGACGCGCAACCGCGCTCGCCGCGTACCGGCCGCACCTGCCAGGGCCGCACACCGACGGCATCGCCGTGGACGACGTGCTGACCTCCCTGCTTCACACGCACTTCGTCCGGCACCTCGCGGTGAACTTCCCCGAGGAAGAGATCTGCCTGTACCTCGCCCGTGCCGCCGCCCTGGCCTTCACCGCCCGCACCCGGAGGCGACCATGACCGACCGCTCCGCGCACACCGTGTCCGCCACCGTCGCCGACCGCCTCGCCCACCCCGACGGGGCGCCGGCGGCGGCCACCGCCGCCAACCGGCAGCACCTCGCCTTCGGTCCGACCGGCATCGCCCTGCTGCACATCGAGCGCGCCGCGGCCGGGCTCGCCCCCTGGCAGCGCGCCCAAGACTGGTTGGTCGCCGCGACGCGCAAGCCCTTCACCAGCGGCCCCGACAGCCACCCCTTCTACGGCGCCCCCGCGCTCGCCCACGCGTTGGCCTGTGCCGCCGACCACCTCCCGGGCTCCTACCGGCGCGGCCTCGATCTGCTGGACCGGCAGGTAACCGCGGACGCCCGGCGCCGGCTGGACGCCGCGCACCGCCGGATCGACGCCGGGCAGCTCCCGGCGCTCGCCGAGTTCGACGCCCTCCGGGGACTTGCTGGCTACGGCGCCTACCTGCTGCGCCGCGACCCGGACGGCCCGGTGACGCTGGCCGTCCTCGACTACTGCGTGCGCCTGACCGAGCCGATCACCCACGACGACGAGCTCCTGCCGGGCTGGTGGGCGCCAACCGGGCCGTCTGGCCGGCCAGACGACCGCTTTCCCGGCGGGCACGCCAACCACGGCATGGCGCATGGCATCGGCGCGGTCCTCGCACTGCTCGCGCTCTCCGCCCGCCGCGGCACCACCGTTACCGGTCACCACCAGGCGATGCGCACCATCCTGGCCTGGCTGGAGCAGTGGAAAACGACCACCGGGCGAGGCGGCGCCTGGCCGTACTGGATCACCCGCGACGAACTGCGTGCCAGCCGGCTCGCGCCCGCCGCGCCACGGCGGCCGAGCTGGTGCTACGGCACGGCGGGCCTGGCCCGCGCACAGCAGCTCGCCGCGCTCGCCCTCGGCGACACCAACCTCCGGGTCGATGCCGAGGCCGCCTTGCTGAACGCGCTCACCGACCCTGCGCAGCTCCGTGCCACCAGCGACAGCGGCCTCTGCCACGGCTTCTCCGGCCTCATGCACCTCACCGCCCGTACCGCCGCCGACGCCGCCCCAGCCGCTGCCAGCCAGCTCCGCGCCACCATCCCCGCCCTTCTCACCGTGCTGCTCCCGCCCGGAGTTTCCCCGGAGGACACGGTCACCCGCCTCCTAGAGGACGACGCGGGCGCCGGCCTACTCGACGGCGCTGCCGGAACCGCGCTGGGGCTGCTCTCCGCGGACAGCGCGAAACCACCCCGCACCGCCTGGGACGCCTGCCTACTCATCGCCTGAACCACCGACCGAAGGACTCGCCATGGGCTGGCACCAGCACAACATCACCTTCCTCAACCGGGACACCGCACAGCGCGCCATCACCGACCGTCTCGCCCCAGCGCTGCTCGCCGCCGAAGCCGACGGGCAGCTCCACAACTGGTGGTTCATGAACAAGCAGCCCTGGCCCCTGCGGTACCTCGCCGACCGCCCCTCCCCGACCATGACCGCTCTGCTGGACGACCTGGTCGCCGACGGCACCGCACAGTCCTGCGCGCTGGGGATCTACGAACCGGAAACCGAGGCGTTCGGCGGGGCCGAAGCCATGACGGCCGCGCACGGCCTCTTCCACGAGGACAGCCGACACCTCGTCAACTACCGTCTCGAACCCGGGCACTTGTGGCGCCGCGAGACTGCCGTCCTGCTGATGAGCAGCCTGATGCGCGCCAGCGGCCTTGACTGGTTCGAGCAGGGCGACGTGTGGGCCAAGGTCGCCGCGCTGCGCCCCGGCACCCTCGCGCCCGAGCGCTCCGCCGCACTCGTCCCGGCGATGCGCACGCTGATGACCACCGACGCCCACAGCCTGTGCCACCCAGGCCGTCCGCTCGAAGGTCACGCCGAATGGATCGCTGCCTTCGAGCGCGCCGGAACGACCCTCGCCTACCTCGCCGCCCACGGCGACCTGACCCGCGGACTGCGCGCCGTCATCGCGCACCACCTGATCTTTCACGCCAACCGTGCCGGTCTGCCATCCGAAGACCAGCACGCCCTGTCCCACATCGCACGAAAGGCAGTCATGGGATCGAGTGAAAACACCGCGCCAGCAGCAGAATCACGCTCCGCGGCCGATAGCGTCACCTCGGTGAACACCGAGACGATCACCTCCCCCGAGGCCGACGCCGAACAACTCCGCAACGCGCTGGTGGACCAGATCCGGGCCGACGGACGCGCCCGGGTCCCCGAGGTCGAAGCGGTCCTGCGCGCCGTCCCGCGCCACCTGTTCGTCCCTGACGCCTCGCTGACCGACGCCTACGCCAACAGCCCGGTCAACATCAAGTACGACACCGACGGCACGTCGATCTCCTGCGCCTCTCAACCCGGCGTCGTCGCCTTGATGCTGGACCAGCTCGAAGCCCAGCCCGGCGAGCGCATCCTCGAACTCGGCGCCGGCACCGGCTACAACGCCGCCCTGATCGGTCACCTCGTCGGGCCGACAGGCCACGTCACCACCATCGACGTCGACGCCGACCTGGTCGAAGGCACCCGCGCCCACCTCGCTGCCGCGGGCGTCACCAACGTCGAGGCACTGACCCGCGACGGCGCCCTCGGCCACGCCGAAGGCGCCCCGTACGACCGGATCATCGCCACCGTCGGCGCGCACGGCATCCCCCACGCCTGGCTCGACCAACTCGCCGACGGCGGGCGCCTCGTCACCCCGCAGCGCCTCACGGGCAGCGTCTCGCGCTCCATCGTCTACGAGAAGCGCGACGGCCGGTGGGTGTCCCTCGGCTCCGAGATGAATACGTTCATGCCGTTGCGCAGAGGCGTGGCCGATGACGACCGCCGCGTCGTCCCGCTCAGCGCGGACGGCACCGTACGCCTCCAGGCCCCGGCCGGCCGGGCAATCGACGCCGACGCCCTGGCTGGCGTCCTGGACCAGCCGCGCGTCGAGGAGTGGACCGGGATGACGGTCCGCGCAATGGAGAGCCCCGAGTGGATGGAGCTGTTCGTCTCCTGCTCCCTGCCCAGCGGCCTGATCCGGATGCTCTTCCCCCAGACCGCCAAGGGCACGGTGCTCACCGACGACCCCTACCCCTCGGCCACGGCCGCCGTCGAGAAGGGCGCGGTCACCTACCTCGCCCGCCGCCTCTCCGACCGGACGACCCCCGAGGGCGGGCGGCTCTGGGAGTTCGGTGTCATCGGCCACGGCCCCGGTAGCGACGAGCTGGCCGCCAAGGTCGCCGACGCCGTCCGAACCTGGGACCGCGAGTACCGGGACCGGGAGGCGACGTTCGAGATCCTGCCGCTCGACGGCCCGGCGGTTGAGCAGCGGCCCGGCGCCTTCGTCCTCGACACACCGCTGAACCGCATCCTCGTCACCTGGCAGTAGCCAGCCGGCCGTGGGGTGCCCGCCGGGTCGGTGGGCACCCCACGAGCCCCCGCGCACTCCACGCCTTCCTCATCTCCGGGGGAACACCATGGACCCAAACGGACCAATAGCCCAGCGCTTCCCGCTCATCTCCCGATTCCGGCCTGCGTGCCTGCCCCTCCCCCGGCGCGTCTACGGCCTGGTCGAACTCGCCGACGCCGCAGCCACCAAAGCTGACCAGGGCATGGCCTCCGCGGTCTACAACCAGGCCGCGCTCCTAGCCTCCGACCTCGCCATGCCCGACCTCGCTCGGAAGATGTGCCACCAGCACGCTGCCGCCTACCTCCACGCCGCCCCCTTGCCCGGGATGACCGCGATCCGCGCCCTCGAACCCGTGGTGAACCTCGCCAGACTCCAGATCCGCGCGGGCCACACGGACGACGGCCGCTACCGCCTGCTCAGGCTCTACGAGGCCGTCACCACCGGCACCACCGCTCAGTTCGAGGGCGTCCACGTGCCGGCCGACCTCACCCTCAGCGACACCGACCGCCACGAGGTGAGGGCCTGGCTGTGGCGCGTCATCCTGGCCGACGGGACCCGCACCCTGACCACGGCCGGGCGCTGGGCGGAGGCCCTGGCCCACATCGAAGAGCACCGGGGCGTCGGGCAGCGGATGCTCGACGGCCGCCAAGTCGCCATCCTCGCGACGCTCGGCCGCAACCCCGCGGACGCCGCCGCGCTCGTGGCGGAGACAACCCCCGGCGAATCCTGGGAGAACGCCGTCACCGGCTGCCTCCGTGTGATGTGCGACCGCGCCCTGCTCCGCCCGGTCAGCCCCCTCCTTGACTTGCTGGTGGACGGCTACGTCGAGCGCCAACCCGACCCTGGCACCACCGTCTTCGACACTCGGCTCGGCCTCACGATCCTGGACCTTCTCGACCCGCGCCAAGACGACACTGCTCACCAGATCGCCGAAGAGCTGCACCGCCGGGCCATCACGGCGACCGACGGCTACGCGGCCCGCGAGTGCTTGGCCACACCCCGCTTCGCATCTAGCCTCACGCTGAGTCAGGACCGAGCGACCCGCGAACTCGTCCACGAATGTGCATTGCAGCGCGGTAGCCTCCCCGAACTTCGGACCTCACAGATCACGAAGGCCCTACGCATCAGCGACGAAGTCATCCGAAAGAGCCTCACTGGCCCGCACGGCCAACCTGACGCCTAAAGCTGCATCTGGAAGAGACGATCACTCGGCGCGGAGTCCCCATGCCCCAGGAAGGGGCACAGCGCGCCCCTGGTGCGGACGTTGTGACGTGCGAGGTGAGTCGGGCTGCCGGCATGTGGCCCACCGGCCGAGGACCGCGAGTACCGTTCTGAATGTCTAGGTCAGAACGGAGCCCAGCATGCCCTACCCCGCAGACGCCGCGGGAGGCGTCCCCGGCGACCGACTCAAAGCCGCCCGCCTCCGCCGCGGCCTCACCCAAGAAGAACTCGCCGAGCAAGCCGGCCTGAGCCTGGGCGTGGTCAAGAAGCTCGAACGTGGCGGAATCGGTCGCTTGGAGACTTACCACGCGCTCGCCCGAGCCCTACACGTACGCACCTCCGCGCTCTTCGACTCGCCCGGGCCGCACGAGTCGCGCCGCAGCGACGGCGACAACATCGGGCTCATGGCCTTGCGTCGCGCCATCGCGCCGCCGATCACCCTGACCGGACGTCTCCGACCACCCGCCGACGTCGACACCGAGCCCGATGTCGACCAGCTCGCCGCGACCGCCCGCACCGTCGCCACTGCCTACCACCGAGACGATTACCGCACCGTCGCGGAACTCCTTCCACCTCTCGTGCTGTCCGCGCACGAGGTCGTCGACCACGTAGCCGACGGCCCCCAGCACACCGAAGCGCTGCGAACCCGCTCCGACATCCTTCAGATGGCCGGCCGGTACCTCACGCAGGTACGCGCCTACGACCTCGCCCACATCGCGCTTAGAGACGCTGTCGACGACGCCGTGCGAGTGGATGAGCTGGGGGCAGTAGCAGGCGCGGTCTACCAGCAGGGATGGCTGCTGATGCGCCAGGGCCGCCTTGATGAGGCCGAGGCCGTGAGTGTGGCGACAGCTGAGGCGGTCGAGCCGCGCATCTCCAGGGCGTCGCGCCAATCCCTGGGCGCATGGGGCAAGCTCTTGGTTCACGGTTCCGCAGCGGCTGCGCGAAACAACAGAGGCAGCGAGGCCAGGGAGATGCTACGTCTCGGCCGTACCGCGGGGGTGGCACTGGCCGGAGGTACGGCTGTGGCGGAATCGTCCTGGGGGAAGTTCGACTGGCGCACCATCGCCTACCAGTCCGTGGAAAATCACCTCGTTGCGCAGAAGCCCGACCTCGTACTGCGCCTGTCCGAGCGCATCGCGGACAGCGGCAGCACCACGTTCATGCGCCGCCACCTGCTGGACGTGGCACAGGCCCACGCCATGCTCGGCCATCGCGACGATGCCATGGAAATCTTGGAGCGCCTGAAGTCCGAGACCCCAGAGTGGCTGCGGCATCAGCAAATGGCAGCCGACACATTCCATCTGGTGCAACGGCAAGGACGGGCCACCGCGCGAGCCCGCCTGTTGGCGTCTTTCTTCGACGCCCGATAGGGACCACGCAACGTGGCCGTTGCGATGTGACGTCACGTCAAAAGACCATGCGCCATGCCTGTTAGCGGACTGTCGCCGCTCGTAACTTCTGATGGTGCACCGGGGGATGCCCGGCCGCCACCAAGACGTAGCGATGAAGGAAGCCGTGATAACGGCATCTCCTTCGTCGCTCTGTAGACCCTTGTGGCTGTCCGCCGCCCTCCTCCCGGCCAGTCGGAACTCCCGGCGCTCGCCCCGTTCCCCCGTCGGGGCGGGCGCCGGGTTCTGTCCATGGAGGATTCCTGATGTCCCATGCTGTCCGTCCACGAGTCGTGGATTCCGCGATCGCGACGGTGATCATGCGGCGCGTCGTCGTGCCGGTGGTGGTGTGGGCCGCGGTACCGATCGGGGGCTGGGCGGCGTGCGCATTGGCCGGCCGCCCGGTACCCGGCCCCTACAGCACCGCGTTGGGGGTGGCGTGCCTGCTCGGGGCTGCGGGGAGCGCGTGGGCTGGTGCACGGAAACTTGTGGCCGAGAACAACGCGGCGCGCCAGGTCCAGGCTGCCGGTACTGACCCGCGAGCGGAGGAGTGCGCCTTCTGGCGCAGGACGAGTGAGTCCCTGGACTCCGCCGTCCAGGTACTGCGCGCGGCATACAGCGATCTGGCTGCGGCTCACCGTGACGAGGGCGCGGCGGCAGCCGATCGGCAGTTTCGCGCGGTGACGTCGGCGTGGCTGGACCACTACGCGGCGACCGCCGAGGACATCGCGGCGGCTGCCGACGCAGCGCTGCAGGAGATACGAGCGGGCGCACTTCCGCCCCGGCAGGCCATCCCGGAGTTGCTGGGCCGACCGGGCAACAGCCCGTTCGACACGGTGGATCGCAAGCTCCGCTTGCTGAGTCACACGGTGCGGGACACGGTCATTCAGGCTGCCGCGCTGCCCACGCAGAGGACGGGTGCGGAACTGCGGGCGCTCGGTGGGCTGGGCCGGCGGCAGCGCACCCATCTGGACCGCGTGCTGCAGGAGATGGACCGGTTGGAGAACCGAACGGCGGACCCGGATCTGCTGCACGGACTGCTGCGCGTGGACCACCTGCTGGTGCAGATGCGGCGCGATGGTGATGCGATGCAGGTCCTGGCGGGCGATCACCTGCGCAGGACCGGTGACGCGGCGGATGTCGTGACCATCCTGCGGCAGGCGATCCAGGAGATCGCCGACTACGAACGCGTCCGCATCAGGACTGCAGCGCCGGTGGCGGTAGCCGCCGCGGTCCGGTCCTCCCTCATCCACGTGGTGGCCGCCCTGGTGGAGAACGGCACGCGGTTCTCCCGGGAGACGGTGGAGGTGGACAGCGAGCTGGGCTCGGAGGGTCTGGTCATCACCGTGACCGACACCGGTCTGCACATGTCGCCCGACGATCTGCGTGCCAACAACGGGCTGCTGTCCGACCCGACCGACACCATGGTCCGGGACCGTCTGCTGGAAGGGCGGATCGGGTTACTGGCCGTCTCCCGCTTGGCGCGCCAGCACAATCTGGCCTGCGCGCTGCACCCGGGCGGCACCCGTGGGACACGGGCCACGGTGGTGGTGCCCGCCAGGTGGTTGGTGCAGGCCGGGCCGACGATCCTGCCGCCACAGGCTGTGGCCCCGCCCGTGCTGCCGCGCCCCGACAGCCCGCGGCCGGAGCACGGCCGTGCCACGTCGGTACCCGGGGCCGGGCACGACGGCCCGCACCGGCCGCCGTTGCCGCAGCGCAGCCGCACCACACCGCAGGTGGCAACCACGTCGAGCCCGGGCCCGGGCCGTACGCCCGGCGCGCCCGCGCCTGCGTCGGGGGTGGTCGGCGCCTTCCTCCAGGGCCGCCGGCTCGCCGCAGCGGACCGGTCCGACGATGTCCGCAGCGACCCGTGACCACCCGCGCCCCTTCGCCCACACCTGTCGGCACGCCGACCGGTGCCGCCCCTACAGACCTTCGTGGAGTGACCATGACCGACACCGCGGCGACCGCCACACACAGGCACGAGCTGACAGCGGTGCTCACCCGCTTCCGGGCGGGGCTGCCCGGAGCGCTGCGTGCCGTGCTGGCCACGACCGACGGACTGGTGGTCGCGGCGGCCGAGGACGCCGCGCGGGAGGACGCGGAGCGCCTGGCCGCCATCGGCGCCGGCCTGCACTCCCTGGCCCGGGGCCTGGACGACGGCCACCTGCGCCAGGCGTTCATCGAGACCCCGACCTCCAGGGTGTTCGTGGTGGGCGCCGCCGAGGGCACCGTGCTGTCGGTCGTCGCCAGGCTTGAGGCGGACCCGGTCCTGGTGGGGCACGAGATGGGGCTCATGGTGGCCCGCGTCGAGAGTCACCTGGCCACGCCGGCACGGGAGCGCGAGCGGTGACGCCCTCGCCCGGACGTACCGGCACCGCGGAACCGGTCGCGGAGCCGACGCCCCGTGAGCCGCGCACCTACGTGGTCACCGGGGGCCGTACGCGCAGCCGTCGCGTACTGGGCCTGGAAACGCAGGTGATGCCCGCAGGCATCAGCGCGCCGGCGGCCGTGGCCGAGGGCGCGCAGGTGCTTCTGGCCTGCCGCGGGCGACGCAGTGTGTCGGTGGCTGAGGTCGCGGCGGCGCTCAGGAGGCCGGTGTGGGCGGCCAAGATCCTCATCGACGACCTGCTCGACCTCGGTGTGCTGCTCCTTCCGCGCACGGCCGCCGCTGCGCCCGGGAGTGATGTGGCGGTCTTACGTCGTGTTCTGGAAGGACTCAGCAGATGGTCGTGACGACTGGCCAGCCGGTCTCCGGCACCGCCGATGAGACGGCCGCGATGACCGCGGTGAAGATCCTGGTCGCCGGTGCGTTCGGGGTCGGGAAGACCACCCTGGTCACTGCGGTCAGCGAGATCCCGCCGCTGCACACCGAGGAGCGGTTGAGCCTGCCCGGCGCTGGCCGTGACGACCTGGCGGGGGTGGAGGGCAAGCACACCACCACCGTCGCGATCGACTTCGGGCGCCTCTCGCTCGACACGGAGTTGACGTTGTACCTGTTCGGCACACCCGGACAGGAGCGGTTCTGGTTCCTGTGGGACGGGCTGACCGACGGCGCGATAGGCGTCCTGGTCATGGTCGACACCCGCCGGCTGACGGACTCCTTCCACACCATCGGGCATTGCGAGCACCGCGGCATCCCCTTCGTGGTCGTCGTCAACCTTTTCCAAAACGACCCCTACCGCTACACCCCCAGCGAGATCCGCGACGCCCTCGACCTGCCCGCACACGTGCCGGTCATCGCGGCCGACGCCCGCTCCCGGGCGCAGGCCACCGCCGCCCTGATCGCACTGGTCCGCCACGCCCTGACCCGCCACAGCTCCACAGTCCCTTTCCACGGAGCGTCCGTATGACGACCTACGACCCCGCGTCCGGGCTGCGCGTCCCGACCCGGGACGACGACCTGGAGCGCCGCACCAGCCTCCTGCACGAACTCGGGCTGCTGGATGTCGAGTCCGACTCCGAACTCGACGAGATCGCCGGCTTCTTGGGCGAGGCTGCCGGCCAGCCGTGGGCCATGGTGAACTTCATCACCGACCAGCAGCGTTTCCCCGGTCTGTATGTGGCGCCCGACGCGCTCCCCGTCGCGCGGAGCATGCCGCTCACGCACGGGTACTGTCCGGACGTACTCCACCGGCCCGTCGCGATGGTCCTGCCCCACCTGCACAGCCACCCGAGGCTGAAAAGCAATCCTGTGGTCGACGGCCTGGGCGTGCTCACCTACAGCGGAGCCCCCCTCATCCACCACCAACTGGGCCTGTGCTTCGGCACGGTGTGCTTCATCGGGGACGCACCCATGGACCAATCCACCGGACAGCGCAGCCTCGCCCAGGTCAATGCAGCACGCGACGAAGCTCTCGCTGTGATCGACCGGCGGGCGCGCGAGCGGGGGCTGCTGTGACGCTGCCCACCGTCCTCACCTTGCCGCAGCTGGACGCCGTGCGCAGCGCGGCCCGCGACTTCGCGATCGCCGAGATCGCGCCGCTCGTCGCCCGCATGGAACGTGAGCGCCTGGTCGACCGGCACCTGCCCCGGCTGCTCGCCGAAGAAGGCTGGGTCGGTGCGACCGTGCCGTCCCGCTACGGCGGGATGGACGTCGGCCACACCGCGGGCGCAATCATCGTCGAGGAAGTCTCGCGTGTTAGCGCGGCCGCAGGAGCGATCCTGCAGGCGATCACCCTGGGCACCGCTCCGATCCTCCACCTGGGCACCGCGCAGCAACAGGAGCGGTGGCTGCCCGCCATCGCCTCCGGGCAGATGATCCCGACGATCGCCGTTACCGAGCCCGACTCCGGCGGGCACGTCCTGGGCATGCACGCCACCGCCCGGCGCCGCGGCCGTGGCTGGGAAGTGACCGCGGTGAAATGCCACATCGGCAACTCCCACGTCGCCACCCACCACGTCGTCGTCGCCCGCACCGGGCCCGGCTCCCGCGGCCTGACCGCGTTCGTGGTGCGCGCGGACTCGCCTGGTGTCTCTCTCGCCCCGCACGGAAGGCTGCTGGGGCTGCACGGATTCAGTGCCGGCCGCGTGCACTTCGCCGGTGTGCGCGTCGGCGACGACCACGTCCTGGGCGAGGTCGGCGACGGGCTGACCGCCGCGTACGCCACCTCCATCCTCTACGGCCGGCCCCAGCTGGCGGCTGTCGCCCTCGGCCTGCACACTGCCCTGCTGAATAGCACCGTGGCTTTCGCAGAGCAGCGGCCCCGCTACGGGCGGACGATCGCGGACCTGCCCACCGTGATCGACAAGATCGGCCGTATCGAGGCGAACCGCCGGTCCGCAGCACTGGCCCTCTACACCGCCACCCGGGACCTCGACCTCGGGCAGCCCTGCGACGCCGACCTGATCCACGCCAAACTCGTCGGCGGCGACCTGCTCCTGGACAGCGTGCGGATAGCGATGGAAGTCCACGGCGCAGGGGGCCTGGACGATACCGCGCCCGTCGCGCGCTGCTCGCGCGACGCCTTCCACATCTACGCGCCCGCCGGAACCGCGGATATCCAGCGCCTGCGGCTGGCCCAGCACGCCCGGGGCCTCGACACCCATCACCAGCAGTTCTCCGAGATCTACCCCGGCCGGTGGGCACACCTGCACACCCCCACGCCGCTGCCTGCCGCGCACCCCGACAGCACGAGGCCCCCGGCCGCGAACGCCGCCAACCACACCTGACCCGCCCTCACCCACCCGCCCGCCCAGGAGCACCCGATGACCGCCACCGCCACCCTCACCCGGCCGACCACCGAACGCCACGTGCTCCTCGAACTGCGCCTGGACGCCGGCGACATGCGCGCCCTGGGTCGGCTGCACGCCATCACCGCCGCCGCCGATGCCGGTGTCCGGCTCCTGCGCCTGGTCAGCCCGCCCACTCACCCCCAGCTCACCGCGCTGTGGACCCACGCCGTCACCATCGGCATGGCCGTGGAGATCACCAACGACCTCACCACCTACCGGCCCACGCGCCCCGCCGACGGAGCTGCCGTAGTGGTGATCGGCGGCGACGGCCGGGCCCGGCTGACGGTCGACCTCGCCGTCGACGACCTCCTCGACGGCACCTTCGACACCCTCCTCCACGGCATCCACCACACCCTGCACGCTGTCAACGCCGCCGCCACCGTCGCGCCGTAGCCGACCGGCCTCGAACCCCCGCTGCCCGACCCGTGCCCCCGTCGGGACGGGCAGCGGGCCCCACTCCCAGATTCGCCTGCCGACCGCACTCGTCGGCTCCCCGAGACCCCTTTGCAGGAGCCCACCGTGACCAGCACGCCGCTTTCGGCTGCCGAAAAACGGCAGAAAGAGGCCGCCGACCTGCGCGCGATGTACGACGCGGGCGCCAGCACCACCTCTTTGGAGCGCGAATTCCGGCTGTCCCATGGGACCGTCATCAACCGTCTGCGCCAGGCCGGTGTCGTCATCCGCACCCGGGAGCAGACCACTCAGCTCAAACGCCAGGCCCGCCGCGACACGGCACTGGACCTCCGCGCCCGCTACGAGCACGGTGCGACCCCCCGGGACCTGGCAGCCCGGAGCGGCCACACCAAGGATCAAGTTCGCCAACTGCTTGCCGAGGCCGGCACGGACATGCGCCCGCGAGGCCACCACTGCCAGGACCCGGCGGACATCCACGCCCGCGAGCTGGTTGCCGCCGCACTGCGCACACGCTACGAGCACCACCAGCCCACCTCGGAGTTGGCCGACCTCTGCCACCTGCCGGTCAACACCGTCTACAGGTGGCTGCGCCAGGCCGGCACGACCATGCGTTCCGCCCACCGGCCACCCACCCGCAAGTCGTGATTGTGCGACGCGCCCCGCGGTCAATCCGCCTTCCCGAACCGACTGGACTTCACGTGCCCGACGACCTGCCCACCGAACCGCTGGAGCTGCTCGCCCTGATCGAGCAGGACGTGCACGTGATGCGACGTGCGTCCCGCGGCGGCACCCAAACCCTTCCGGCCGCAGTCGCCCGCAATGCCGCCGCCGTCGGCGAGGTAGCCGAGCACTGGGTGCCGGTGGCCGCCGCTCTTCGCGACTCCACCGCCTCTCCCACGCACCGGGCCCATTGGGACCAGCTCATCGACACCACCGACCTGACCCAACCGGTGCACACCTTCGAGGCGGTCATGCTCCGCGCCCGGGACCTGCTCCAGCTCCTCCACGCCCTCAAGGACGCCCTGACGTACCAGCGGTCGGTCCACGACGTGGCCACGGCGATCGCAGCGGACATCAGCAGCGGCACCTGGACCCCGGACGCCTGGCTGGTCCTGGCCGACCTGGCGGACGAGTTCGACGTGCCGAAAGAGTGGGTGCGATTCGCACTGGCCGACCTCGTCACTGACGGCCTCGTCACCGTGAAGGCCAACGGCGCGCACAAGGTGGGAGGAGACGATGACCGTTGACGCCGACAGCCTCGACGCCTCAGACACGCAGCTCTACCTCGCCGGCGAACGACTCCGCCGGGCCGCCGTGATCGTGGGCATCCCCCTCACCCCGGGAATCCCCCGCCGCGGCAGCATCCAACTCTCCCCGCTCCACTACAACGCTGTGCTCCTCCTGGGCAACGTGGTCCTCGATCACGCGGTCCTCCTGACGGCCACCGGAACGGCGGACGCTTGGGACGAACCTGTCCCTGCCGACCTGCGCGCCGACCAGGCAGCTGACTGGCTCCGCACTGCGTGCGCGCTGGCCTGCATCCCCGGCCTCGATACCGGCCTGTCCACCGAAGGTCTGCGCGTCCTACTGCCACCGCTCGATTTGGCCACCATCACCGCGCTCACCCTGCCTATCACCGCCCAGGCCGACGCCCTAACCCGCACGGCGGCCGACCTGTGCGACGCCCTCGACATGCACAAGCTGCGGTCGATGGCGCCCCACGCAAGAGGCGGCCTGATCCACACCGGCTGGATGCCCCTCCCCCAGGCCATCACGCTGCTCGCCCTCCTCGGCAGCCCCAACTACGGGTATCTGCGCGGCACGGACGACGACGAGGCTACGGCCGTGGCGGTCGCGGCCCTGGTCGACCGCCTCGAAACCCTGCTCGATGGCCAGCTGTTCCCGCGAGCGCAGGGCAACAGCTGCCACAAGTGTGGAACAGGGCCCGCCATCACCATCGGCCCCCTCACCCCCAGCGGTGCGCGAACTCTGACGACCCACCTGCGCACGGTGACCGCGTGAACCGCGCCACTCGCGACGACGCAGACGACGAGCACGCCATGGCCCGCCAGTGGCGCCGCACCCTGACCACCTACCGCCACAACCATCAGCACCGGGAAGAGGAGACGTGACCACCGCACCCGCCAGCCCGCCCCACGACGACGACATCACGATCGCCACCTGCAACGTGGAGAAGAACGGATTCGGCAACCCCGACCTCCGCCGCGCTGCCTACGCCCTCCTGCGCGAGCACAACGTGGACCTGATCTTCCGGCAGGAGATGTTCAAGGCCACCGAGGCCCAGCACGCCGTCATGTACGAGGCGGAGCGGGCACTCGGAATGCGCGGCTGGCTCGGCTCCGGCCCCACGAACAACCCCACCGCCGTGTTCGCCAACACTGACCTCTTCCGGCCGCTCGGCAACTGGCCCGCCCCGTGGGACGGCTTCAAGATGCCGCCGACCGCCGTCACCCTCCAGCTTCGCGACGCAGGCCCCGACTCCACACCGATCATCGCGGTCGCCGCCCACCTGAACTACGCCTCC
This sequence comes from Actinacidiphila sp. bgisy144, assembly GCF_057708105.1. Classification (NCBI taxonomy): domain Bacteria; kingdom Bacillati; phylum Actinomycetota; class Actinomycetes; order Kitasatosporales; family Streptomycetaceae; genus Actinacidiphila; species Actinacidiphila sp. bgisy144. The sequence goes on from NZ_JBYIRM010000001.1 coordinate 17,303, forward strand.
TACGCCCTGCGCGAGATCGAAGCGGGGTGGATCACCTACTTCAACGACAAGACGGTGACACTGCCCAACGGACAGACCCGGCACGCGCGGATGCTCGCCGGCCTCGACGGCAACTCCTACCCCACCACCACGCCCGGCGTGGCGGACATACGCCTGCCCGAACTGGACAAGATCCCGGACCTCCCCCACCGCGCACACCGCAGCCGCCCCGGCCCCGACAGCACCCGCGTCATGGACCAGGAACCCCACAAGCTGCTCCACACCGGAGGCTGCCGAGACATCGCCCTCCACCTCGCCCGCACGGTCCACCGCCCCTTGGCACCGACCATGCTCGCCTGCGACACCCACGGCCCCGACGCCCGGGTGGACTGGCTCCTGTCCAGCCCCGAACTCCTCCCCGCATTCCACTCCGTGACGACGGTCGACACGCAGCACCTCTCCGACCACAACCTTGTCATCGCCCGTGCCAATCGCGGAGCCCTGGCCCGGCTGCTGTCAGCCACGGAATGACCGAACCGACCAGCAGCCACCTGGAGACGAGCATGAAGAAACTTGTCGCAGTCACCGCGAACATCGAGGACAACGGCCGCACGTCCGCCCAGCGGCAGAAAGCACGCGAGATCCTCCGTTCGATAGGGCCCGACATCGTGTTCCGGCAGGAGCTGCCGGGCGCACACTACGAGGGCTACCGCGAACTCCAGCAGGAGGCGAACTTCCTCGGCGGGCTGGTGGCGTTCATGTGCCTGCCGCAGCCCGGTAAAGCCTCGCGCCCGGTCGGTGTGATGGTCTCTCCCACCGTCTTCGAGATCCTGAGCCACGAAGAGCGCGGACAGGGCTGGAAACCGGCATGCATCGTCCGCGTCCGGTTCCGCGGCACCGACCGCGTTCTGCAACTGGCCTCACACCACCTGTGCCACAACGACGGGGCGACGCGCGCGACCGAGGCACTCGGCTTGACCGACCTGGCCGACCACGGCGGCACCGCCCTGATAGGGATGGACGCCAACAGCTACCCGGTCCCCAGCCCGCTCGAAGTCACCCTGCCGAACCTGGACAGCATCGATGACCCGGTGCATTTCGAGCACCGGACGATCTGGCGCGACGGCCAGCGTGTGCCCGACACCGCCCCGGACGAGATCCTCACCGGAGCCCATCGCAAGGGCAGCCGGCCGGGCCCGTTCATCGACCTCGGCCGCTACGCCGCGTACAACCTCGGCCAGCCCGAGGCCCTCACCCCCACCGCGAGCCTGCACCGCACCGACCAGGGCCCACGAACGCGGATCGACCGGATCTACGCCACCCCGAACCTCGCGCCCGCGCTGACGTCCGTCACCGTCGACGCCGGCGACGATGTCGTGGCTGTCACCGACCACGCCCTGGTGGTGGCCACTTTCGACCGGAAACGCATGATTGAAGCCCTCTGACCGCAGCCGCCGGTCCAGTCCACCGGACGGTCAAGAACGCGGCCAAGCCCCGTTCACCGCCCTTCCCGCCTGGACCACCTCCCGCCCCCTCCTGGCGCCGCCGTCCCTCGTACCGCGGCTCCAGGAGTCCGCTCCGAACACCTACGCGTCAGCCACAGGGCCCGCAGAAAAGGAGGAATCGCATGTCGGCCAGGGTCAGGGAGGATGTGATCACCGCTGATCCGCATTCGGCGCGGGCGCTGTACGCAAGCCAACTCGCCGTGCTGCGTGAAAAGGCGGGCATGAGCTACATGCAGCTCGGCACGCTGTGCCTCTACGAGCAGTCGTACCTGCACCGGTTGGAGTGCGCACAGCGCCTGGGCACGCTCGGGGTGGCACAGATGCTGGACCAGGTGTACGGGACCGGGGACCTCCTGGAACGCCTGTGGCACCTGGCAAAACGGGAGACGAGGGATCAACTGGTCACCAACCCCGGGCCGTTCGAGGCAAACGCGGCCCGAATCCTCCAGTACGCCGCCCACGCGATTCCCGACCTGCTCCAGATCCGCGCGTACGCGCAGGAGCAGCTGCAGTGCGCGCAGTTGACGGCGGAGCAGGTGGCGGCCGAAGTGGCGGAGCGGATGGACCGCCAAACGCCTCTGTCGCAGCCCGTGCATTACCGGGTGCTGGTCGACGAGGCGGCGCTGCGCCGGAAGGCGCGGGACCCGAAGACGTGGACGGCCCAGCTGGAGCACCTGATCGAGGCGGCGCAACGTCCCGCGGTCGCAGTGCAGGTGGTGCCGTTCACGGCCGGACCGCACCACCTGCGCAGCTCGCTGGAGCTGATCTCGCTCCGCGACGGGTCCACCGTGGCGTACACACAAGGCAGTTGGAACGGCCACCTCACCGACGACCCGGAAGACGTCGAAGCCCTACGCGTCGCCTTCGACGCGCTGCGCGATACCGCGCTCCTCCCGGCGGAATCCCTGGTCCTCCTGCGCACCCTCCTGGACGAACACCTGCGGGACGCAACGCAGCGCTGACCGACGACCGCCCGCCCACCGGGCCGGACCGTCGGTTCGGTCCGGTGGGCGGGACGGTCAAGAACCGTGCCTGGCGACCGCCTTCCGCCCACTCCCGACTCCGCCGTCCCCCATACCGCACCTCGCAATCCGCACGAAGAGGAACCCGTGCCCAGCCCCAGCCCTACCCCCGGCATCGATCACACCGTCACCAGCAGCGGGCCGCACCTGTGGGCGCATCAGGACGAGGTGGTCGCCGCGGCCACCCGCGCACTCGCCACCGGGCCCCGAACGACCGGTGTGATGGCGTGCGGCCTCGGCAAAACGCGTGTCGGCGCCGAGGTCGCCTCCCGTATCGCTGCCAACGACCGCGTGTTGATCGTCGCGCCCACCATCGACTTGCTCGGTCAGATCTTGGCCGAGTGGAGCGCGTATCGGGGCGCCGCCCACCTTGGGCGCGTCGTCGCTGTGTGTTCCGATCCCCATGCCCTCCTGGACCACGATGGTCGGCCGCTCATACCCCAGCCGACGCTGGTGACCACCGATCCACAGCAGCTCACCGACTTCACCACCGGCCCCGGCCGGGTGACCGTGGCCACGACCTATCAGAGCCTGCGGACGTCGGCCGCAGCCCACGCTGACCACGGCCTCCCGCCCTGGCGCATCGCGATCATCGACGAAGCGCACCACAGTGCTGGAGCCGTCGGCAAGAGCTGGGGCATCGTCCACGACGACGTAGCCCTGCCGGCCGAACTCCGCTTCTACATGACCGCCACCCCGGTGATCATCGGCGATGCCGCCGTCAGCATGGACGACCGGAAGATCTTCGGACCCATTTGCAAGATCATCCCGTTCTCCCGCGGCATCGAGCTGGGCATGCTGGCGGACTACCGCCTCATCGTGGCCGTGGCCCACAGCCATGAGGTACGGGCGCTCGCCGAGGAAGAGGCACTCTTCTTCCGCGTCGGGCAGTCCGCGGTGCCCGCCGCCATGCTGGCCCGGCAGATCGCGATCCTGCGCGCGGCGCGCGACCACGACATCCGGAACATGATCACTTATCATCACCGTGTCGCCGATGCCGAGCTGTTCGCCCGGACACTCCCGGCAGTCGCAAGCCTCCTCGACCCGGACAAGCGCCCCGCCGGATCGGTGTGGGCCAGCCACGTCCACGGCGGCCAGACGGGCCGTGAACGGCGCGCGATCCTGGACCGGCTCCGCACCCGCCAGAGCGGCCTACGGGTGGTCTCCAACTCAAGGGTCCTCACCGAGGGAGTCGACGTACCGGACGTCGACGGGGTGGCTTTCCTCGATCCGCGCGAGTCGGTCACGGACATCATCCAGGGCATCGGACGCACCGCACGCACCGGAGGCCGCACCGACAAGATCGCGTCGATCATCGTCCCGCTCATCCTCGACGACGGCGACGACCCCGAAGAGGTCCTGCTGGGCACGAAGTTCGCGCCCGTCCTGCGAGTCGCCCAAGCTCTGCGCGCCACGGATGACACCCTCAGCGCACGGCTCGACAGCGCACGACGGACCTTGGGCACCGATGACACCACCCGTCTGGACCTCGACAGGCACAGCGACCTCGAACCGAGCGCCCCCCTCCCCGACTGGCTGAGCATCAGCGGGATGCCCGTGCCACCCACTTTCGCCCGGGCCATTTCCGTGCGGATCGTCCGGTCCGCAAGCAGCAGTTGGGCAGAGGGAATCGCCGCCTACGCCGCGTACCGCAAAACGCACACCGACCCCGAGCCTCCCCGCGGCTGGACGACACCGGAAGGATTTCACCTCTCCAGCTGGCTCAACAACCAGAAGACCCGCCATCGCGAGGGCCGGATGACCCACCAGGACAGCGCCGAACTCGAACAGCTCGGCATCACCTGGAACAAGCACGACCTCGTTTGGGATCGATTCATCGCAGACCTCATCGCGTATCGCGATAAGTACGGCGACCTCGACGTCCCCCAGAACTTCGAATCGCCGACCGGCCGCGCCCTCGGAGTCCAAGTGAGCACCCGACGGAGGACTTGGGACGAGCTGAGCACCGAGCGCCAAGCCCAACTCCTCGAACTCGACTTCATTCGCAACCTGGCCGAATATCGCTGGAATAAACACTTCGCAGCCTGGATGGAGTTCAGGGATGAATGGGGCCACCCGGTCGTCCCACGCGACCACACCACCATCGAAGGGTTTAAACTCGGCAGCTGGCGCATCGAACAGCTGAAAAAATTCAAGACCGGCGAGCTCGCGCCAGATCGCGCGGCGCGCATAAAAGAAAATGAACTTCACCTGACCGCAAACGAGTTGCGCGAGCGGAAATTATTGCAAGCACTCAAGGACTACTGCCAAGTGGAGGGAAGACCGGAGGTACATTCCACACACGTCACAGCAGACGGGCTGAAGCTCGGAGACTGGCTGCGTCACCAGAGAAAGAAGATGCGCACCAACACCATCAGTCCGGAGCTAGCCCAGGAACTCACGCAGCTTGGCGTACGAGCCGTGCTCCACGAACCACCAGAACCCGACTGACGCCGAAAGCAGCCGGCGCAGGTACGGCGGCACCGGCTCGGGCAGAGCCTGCCAGCTCCACGAGAAGGTGCCCATCACCGGGGATGTGCGCGGTACAGGCACAGTACGCCGGGTCGGTGGTTCCTGCGTGGCGGGCCCGGTGCGGGTACTAGCGTGGGAGACGTCGGGTCGTTTCGGGGGGCATGATGTTCGGGATCGATGTGGCCGTTGGCTACTTGGCCGGCTGGGTGGTGCGTAAGGCGGGTCGGGTGGCGGAGCGGGTGGATGCCGAGGCTGATCAGGTGCTGGATGCGGGGATGGATCGGCTGCACGAGGTGATCGCGGTGCGGTTGGGCGCGGCCCCGGCGTTCGAGCCGGCAGAGGTCGAGGCGGCGGCGGAGCGGGGTGCGGTGTCGGACCGTACCCGGGCGCGGTTGGCGTTGGCGTTGGCGGAGGCGGTCGAGCAGGACCCGGTCTTCCGTGCGGAGCTTGAGCGTGCGGTGGCGGGGGTGGAGGCGGCGGTACGGGCGGCCGGGCCGGGTGCCCGCTCGCTGTACGGGAACACGTTCAGCGGGCCGACGGCGTTGCAGGTCGGCGACCACAACACGCAGCACAACACCTTCGGGTCCTGACCTGTGACCGGCGACTCGTTCACCGGTCCGACCGCGGTGCAGTACGGCGACGGGAACACCCAGCACAACTACTTCCAGGCGCCCCGGGAGGAGGTGGCGTGGCCGCTGATGGTCGGGGTGGTCCCGGCGCGGGCAGGGGCGTTCCAGAACCGAGCAGAAGGCTCACGGTTGCGGGAGGCCGCTGCCGAGGGTGCGACGGTGGTGCCATGCCAGGTCCTCACCGGGATGGGCGGGGTCGGCAAGACGCAACTGGCCGCGGACTACGCGGTCCAAGCGTGGGACGACGGACACGGGGTCGACCTGCTGCTCTGGGTCACCGCCAGCAGCCGCGACGCCGTCGTAGCCGCCTTCGCAGATGCCGGCACGACGATCCGCGGCACCGATCCTGCCGACCCGCAGCGCGCCGCTGCCGGATTCCTGACGTGGCTACGGGTCAGCGGCAGCAGCTGGCTGATCGTCCTCGACGACGTCGCCGACCCGGCGGACCTGACCGGCCTGTGGCCGCCGCAGGTTGCGCACGGGCGGACAGTCGTCACCACACGCCGCCGCGACCACGCCCTGAGCAAGGGTGGTGGCCGGCAGCGGGTCGACGTCGGGCTGTTCACCCCCGCCCAAGCCGTGGCCTACCTGGCCGAGGTCCTGCAAGCCGACGGCCGCACCGAGCCCGACGGCGAACTTGCGGGTTTAACCGGCGACTTGGGACACCTGCCGCTGGCCCTGTCCCAGGCTGCCGCGTACATCACCGACGCAGACATCACGGTGAGCCACTACCGAGAACTCCTGACACGCCACGCACGGACCCTGGAAGCCCTCAGCCCGGACACCCGCCCCGATGAGCAGCCTCGCAGCATGGCCGCGGTCTGGGAACTGTCCGTCGACTACGCCGACCGGTTGCGCCCGCTCGGACTGGCCCGCCCCATGCTGGAACTCGTCGCGTTCCTCGCACCCAACGGCACCCCACTCAACGCCCTGACCAGCGGTCCTGCCCTCGACCACCTCACCCGCCACCGCACACCCCCACGCGAAGACGACGACCCGGCTGCACCGCGGAGCGAACCGGTCACCCAGGAAGAAGCCGAAGGTGCACTCCGCGCACTTCACCGCCTCAGCCTCCTCACCGCCCCCGGCACCGCCCACGCACACGCTGACCACCCCACCGACCGCGTCGGCGCCCCCGCCTGGGACGGCCGACTGGTCCGCGTCCACCAACTCGTCCAACGCGCCACCCGCGACACCCTCCCCCCGGCCCGCCACGACCACACCGCCCGCACCGCCGCCGGCGCCCTCACCGCCACCTGGCCTGACATCGAACGCGATACCACCCACGCCCAAGCGCTCCGCGCCTGCACCACCGCCCTCACCACCTACGCCGAACCCGCACTCCACCACTCCGACGCCTACCGCTTGCTTGTCCGGGCCGGGCGCAGTCTCGGCGAGTCCGGCCAAGTCGCTGCCGCCGTCAGCCACTTCCAGCATCTCGTCGACACATCTGGGAAATTCCTCGGCCCTGACCACCCCGACTCTCTCACCACCCGCCACAACCTCGCACACTTCCACGGGGAGGCCGGTGACCCGGCCCGCGCCGCAGCCGCCCTCGCCGAACTACTCAAGGACCAGTTACGAGTCCTCAGCACCAACCACCCCTACACCCTGGCCACCCGTCACAGCCTCGCACACTGGCGAAGAGAGGCCAGAAACACTATGGGCGCCCCTGCCGATGCCGGCGACAAGACCAGTTGAGGATCGGCCGAGTCCGGGTCTGCGAGGGGTGCCGCACAGCGGCATGCCCACGCCGTAGACGACCAGCAGTCCCTGTCCACACACTTGGTAGACGCTGCGTTGGGTGTGGCGTTCAGCGCCTCGACTTGCCCGATAGTCCGCACGCCGTTCGCGCCGGCACTGCCACCCACGCTTATCGGTTCGCTCAGTCGGCGTCGGGGCGGCGAAGTGCTCGGTAGAGGCCCTGTGGGTAGATCGGCTCTTCCACCGCCGCCTCAAGGCGGGCGAGGGTGGCCAGGTCGGGGTAGACCTCCCCGCGCGCGATCCTCCCGACCGAATTGGGTGCGAGGCCGGCCGCTTGCGAGAGGGCGCGGTGGGACTGGCGGCGCCGAGCGCACAGGTCGTCCAAGGCGCGGGCTAGCGCGAGGGCGTAGTGCACAGGCAGCGGCGCGTCCGCCGAAGGTATGGCGGCGTGCGGCCACTCGCCCTCGGTGTAGGTCCGGGGAATCCGGTCGCCGCGCACCCGGTCCTCCTGCCACAACATGCCCTGGTCCTCGTCGCCCCACATCATCCCGTGCGCCTCCCGCTCGCGTCCAAGCACCACTCTTGTGGTACATATATGTACTAATGATTGGAGGGGCGATGCCAAGCTGGTGGGTGGGAATCGACTGGTCAGAACGCCTGCAGGACTGCGCCATCGTCAACGATACGGGCGAGGTCATCCGGCACCTGCGGATCGAGGAGACCCGCGAGGGCGTGGACGAAATCGTCAACGCCTTGCGGCGCCTCAGCTCCTCACACCACTACTCCCGCAAGCAGGTGCCGGTCGTCATCGAGGACGCGGGCCGGCTGATCGCCGTGGAACTGCGCCGCCGGGGCCAGCCGATCGTTGCAGTCCCCCCGATGGTCTCTGCCCGCTTCCGAGGGCGCACCGGCGTGGCCGTCAGCAAAGCTGACCGGACCGACGCCGCACTGCTGGCCCACATCGCCCGGACCCACCCTGAGATCCGGTCCGCGCCGAAGACCACCGACGCCGCGCAGGCCGTGCGCGTCCTGGCGCACGCAAGGCTCGACGCCTCCGAGGAACGTCGGCGTCTCCTGGCCAAGTTGCGGAGCCACCTGATGATCTACTTCCCGGCGTACGTACGGGCCTGGGAGCCCTACCACCTCGGGCTGCGCCGCGCGGAGGCCCGCGCACTGCTCGCGCTCGCCCCCACCCCCGGACAGGCTGCCGCCCTGTCGGTCCGCAAGGTGGCGGACGTCCTGGAGCGGTCCGGGCGGTTCCGGCTACTGGAGGACACCGCCGCGGCGGTCCGTGACCACCTGGTCGTGCTCGACCTGCGGCAGCCGCCCGCCACCGAGGCCGCCCTCGGCGAGCGCGCGCTGACCATCCTGGAGCGTCTGGAGACGGTCTGCCGCGCCGAGGAGCATCTGGACCAGCGGCTCAACACCGCGTTCGACCTTCACCCGCACGCGACGGTCTACCGCTCCTTCCCCTGCCTCGGCTCCACACTGGGCGCGCGGATCTTCGCCGAGATCGGCGACGATCCGGCGAGGTTCCCCACCGCCCGGCACCTGCGCGCCTACGCTGGCGTCTCACCGATCACCTGGGAGTCCAGCACCAGCCGGACCGTCACCTACCGGCGCTCGGCCAACAAGCTGCTGCGCACCGCCGTGCACCGCTGGGCGTTCAGCACCCTCACCCGTTCACCGGGAAGCCGGGCCCGCTACGACGAGCGGCGTGCTCAAGGCGACCGGTACGCGGCGGCACTGCGTATCGTCGGCGGGCGCCTGCTGGCGGGCCTCCACCGCTGCCTGGCGACCGGCCAGCCCTACGACGAAGCCGCCATGTGGCCCGGCCGCGACGACACCGACCCCGAGAAGGCGCCAGCGCGGCTGTGACACGCGCCGGTGCGGCGAGCCAGGCGGGCAGCCGGATCAGATGCCCGAGTTGCTCTCTGGGCCACGAGCCCTAACGCGGGAGTGGCACCCGGCTGCCTCCCTGACCCACCGCACAGGCGCGAAACCCCCGCTGCGCCGCCCCCGGATAACCACCGGCAGAGGAACACCCAGCGACCGTGGGTAGGTTGGACGCACTCCACTCTCGCCTCGACCGCGCATCGATCGACCAGTGCTTCTGAGGAAAACCTGAGGACCGGGGGCTCCGGCCTGGGAATCGAGCCGTTCACGTCCTCGTCGTACCGGCCCCGGCCCGGGTGGTTTCGGAACGCCGGGGCCGCACTCGAACGGTGCTCGGCGGCGGCGCGACCGCGCCAGCCCGGGGAGCGGCTGGAATGGCACAGACGGGAGCACGCAGTGTCGGCCGCGAGGCAGTCGCCCCACGCCATTCCGATACATCGACACAGCCGGTTCCCACAACGATCAAGTCCTGGGTGGCGCGGGTTGCGTCCGGCCAGAGGGGTCGCGCCACCCGGGCAGCTTCGGACAGGTCCATCTCCTTCCATCTCGCGTACCCACGTTCGAATGAATCCAGGTATACACCGAGCGCAAATGCCGTCTTTCGGGTGATGGTTGACGCCCCGGACGAGGTCTAGCATCAAGTTGGTTCCATTCGTTCGTGCAATTTTCACAGTTCGAGCAAGTGATACGGCAGCAGTCGTACCCGAGTTGCAGCCGTACAACACTCCCGGCATGCGCGCTCGTTTGCACCGGTCACAGCGGTTCGACTCAGGAGGTCAAGACGATGTACGACAACGGGGTTCGCGCGGACTCGATTGTGGACGCAAGGTGGGTGAAGAGCACGGCGAGCGCCCCAAAGGGCGATTGCGTCGAAGTGGCGAAGCTTGCAAACGGGGATGTAGCCGTGCGCAATTCTCGCCACACCAAGGGCCCCGCCCTGGTGTACACGCGTTCGGAATTTCGTGCCTTCGTTGCCGGGGCTCGGGCCGGCGACTTCGACACCATGACTGACTGAAAAGTCCCCACTAGAACTTGCGTTGGCCGAGGCGTCCGGACAGGCTGTGGGTTGTCATATGCCACCCATGGTGAGGAGTCGGTCAGTGGCCGGTCCGGCGTTGAGGCTCGTGCCCGCTAATGCGGAGGCACTGGCAGGTCCGGCTGCCGCAGGTCGCGTCATCGGCGCGCACCTGCGGCAGTTGCGGGAGGAGCAGCGCCTCAAGCTTGCCGATGTCGCTCCCGAGGTGAGGGTCTCCGTTGCGAAGCTCAGCCGGCTGGAGCGGGGTATGCATCCTCCCAAGGAGGAGGACGTGATGCGGTTGTTGGAGTTCTACGGTGAGCAGGACCCGGAGAGCCTCGACGCCGTACGGCAGTTGCTCACGCAGGCGGAGAAGGCCGAGTGGTGGCACCAGTTCAGCGACGTCCTGCCGGGTTGGATGCCGCGGTTGATCGCGACCGAGGCCATGTCGACGGAGATCCGCACGTATCACTGCCAGTACGTGCCGGGACTGGTGCAGACGCCTGAGTACGCCCGGGCCGTGGTGAGCATGGCCTTCACCAACCCCGCCGACTCGGCGCGGCAGATCGACCGGCTGGTGGACGTACGCCGTCAGCGTCAGCAGATCCTGCACCAGGCGGAGCCGCCGGTATATTCAGCGCTGCTGGACGAGGCAATCCTGCACCGAACCGTCGGCAGCATCCCCGTGTTCCGCGCTCAACTGCGCACCCTGCACATGCTGGAAGAGAACAGCGATCGGATCAACATTCGCATAGTTCCGTTCAGCGCTGCCGCCAAGGGGGTGGCGCCGGCTCCGGCGATGACATATTTGAAGTTCGCATCGGGTGACGCCCATGAACTGATCTACCTTGAGCAGCATCCCACGGGCGGGCAGTACTTGAACGCCCGCGAGGAGATCGATGAATACCAGCGCGCGCTGATGGCATTGATGGAAGCTGCAGCCGATCGCGAGGAGAGCATGCGCATGCTACTGGAAGCCGTCGACAGGCTGGAGCGCTGACGCCTCCAGGAAGATCCCGGAGTCAGACAATACGTGCCACGCCCCCGAAGCACATGAGGCCCTGCCCAACGTCACCGAGGAGAGGGCCTTCGCCGTCAGAGCGCCACCGGGATACCTCGCAGATCTGGTCCATGATCTGCATGCGCGCCGAGGTGAAATAGCGGCGTACCTCTTGCCGTGAGCACACGCGCCCCCATCCTCCTGGGATCGTCCGGACCATGAAATCCGTGACTCTGTCACGCAACGCCCCCTCATCACTGACGAGTTGGCACGTGACGACGAAGCTGCCGGGAGCCAAGCTCTCGGCAAACCCGTGAACTATGCTGCGCGGATCGTCTTCCTCGGGAATGCAGTGCAGCACCGAGACGAAAAGAACAGCGATCGGCTGACCGAGGTCGATGAGCCGGGCGAACGCGGGCCGTTCTAATAGATTGCGCCACCGCCGGATGTCAGATCCGAGCATAGTGGTCCGCCGATTTGTTTCGAGCATTAACCGACCCTGCGCTAAGACGTGCGGGTCGTTGTCGACATAGACGACACGCGACGACGGAGCAACGCGTTGGGCGATCTGGTGAACGTTTCGGCGGGCGGGCAGGCCCGCGCCGCAGTCGACGAATTGCCGAATCCCGGAAGCGGCAAGGAAGTGCACGACCCTCTCCAGGAACTCCCGGTTGACGCGGGCCGCTTCCCGGGCGTTGGGTGCCATCGTCAGCAGCTGGCGGCAAGCGTCCCGGTCGGGCCGGAAGTTGTCCGTGCCGCCGAGAAGGAAGTCGTACATGCGTGCGACGCTGGGGCGGGTGACGTCGATCGATTCGGAAGAAATGAGATACTCCCCGTCACTGCTCCGCCACCGCCCCCGCCGGGAGCGTTCGCTCCCTGACGGGAGATCATGTTAGGAGCAACGGGCCTGCGCAGACCAGTCCGTTGGCCGAAAACGCCCGTCTTACGGGAGTGAATCACCCTCATCCGGGTGTAAAACAGGGTCGCCCACGCGCACAACCGAACACCCGACCGAGCGCCCCATGCCCGGCGCATTCCGCAGCGTGACGATTAGCGGAACGTCCTGAGAGCCGCGTGAAGCCGGCATGTGAGGGTCGACTCGTCCAAGCCCATCAAATCCGCGGCAACGCCGAGCGGCAGTCCCATGCGATACCGCAACACCAGGACGTCGGCGTCCTGGCGGGACAGCACATCGTAGGGAGCGCGCAGGGTTCGTCCGGCTGCCTCGGCAACCCTCGCCGTCAGCAGTTGCCACGACTCGGCGGCCGGAGACGAACTGCTCAAGACTTCGTGCCAGTTCATCGCCAGGTCGCCGAGCGTGACTTGAACCAGCCTGCACGCCCGCGCGGGACTTCCCACGCGCAGCGTCACGTACCGCTGATACAGCCCCTGCTTGTGCGCGCAGAACGCAGCGAACGTCAGCGGCATCCGCACAGTCGCCAGCGCAGTCCCGGGTCGGCGAGGGGTCACCGCCGCTCCCTTCGCGCGGGGCGGGAGCCTACCGCCGGGTGCACGGACGGGTCGGCCGCGGACGTTGCCGGCCGCCGCTGCGGCGCCGTCCCCCACGCGGCACGCCACAGCCCGTGCACGGTACGCACGTCGCCCTCCAAGGCGGACACCACCGCAGCCAACGAGGTCCACAGCACGGGAGTTTCACCGTCCAGCACCTCCTCGACACCCTCAGTGCTCACCGTGCGGGCCGTGCCCGCGACCACGGCCGGCGGCGGGCACCCAGCCGCCAGGTAGATCCCCCGCGTTGCGCGGCGCAGCGCCAGCCGGGCGGTGGTAGACGTCATCGTCGCCAGTTCCGGTTCGACACCCGCGGCGCACTCCCACAAGTGACGCATGTCCGCGGGCACCGCCCCAAGGGCAGCGGCCAGCAGACCGGTCTCCAGCCAGGACGGCACACGCTCCCCACACATCACCGCCTTGAGGTCGTTCATGTCCAGGGCGGTGTTCCGCTGAAGCGTCGACAGCGACATACCGCTGGTCCGCCGCAGAAATGACAACGCCTCGACCAGACGCGCCCGCGCGGGCTGCGAAGCGCCCTCACCGGTGGCGTGACGCCGCATATCCAGGGCAGCCGCCGCGTCGCAGGCGTGTGTCCCCTGCACCGGCGCGCACAGCCGGGCCAGTCGGGCCAGGGTCCATCGGCCGCGGGCCTGCGCGACGCTGATGCCCGTTGCTTCCGCCACCTCCGGCCAGTTGGTCCCGTTGGCGCGCTCGCGGTGCACCAGCACGGGCAGGTAGCACTCGACGAGCGCCGCGAGGTTGCCAGCACGCGCTGCCAGGCCCGCGAGACCCTCGCCCGCGCGCTCGGCATCCAGGAGTTCACGCGCGCCGGCAGCGATACTGACCGCGATCTGTTCACCGGTGGGCACCCCGTCTACCGGGGTTCCGCTGCGAGCCGCATCGCGTACTCGCTGTGCCCGCCGCCGACACGCCGGCGTGCAGTAGTCCTTGCGTCGGCCGGGCCCGGTGCGCTGGTCGAACTTGCGTCTGCACTCCGGATTGGCACACGGTTCTTGCATCACGCCCTCCACCGGGCCTGCTTCTCGGGATAAGCCGCCGCCGACCAGCGGCAGCACCTGCGAACGGGCCTGGTGGGCCGTCGGCGCAAGGCGTCGGCAGCCCACCAGACCGGACTAACGGGCGCGGCCGCGCCACCAGACGACAGTCGGCGGCTGCGTATCCCCTAGCGCCACGCACAGGCCCGGCAGCATGCCCACCACCATGTCCCCACCGACCGCCAACTGACAGGCGGCCAGGGCGATCAGCACAGCGCTCCAGGACACGGAGAAGACTGAAAACTGCCCACCAAGGGTTTGTGCAAGACCGGGAGACGGCATCATTACCCTCGGCAGTGTCGGCGGTTCGTCCGCTCGACGCATGTATTCATCCACGTGTGCTCCTCAAGGTCCGCGGCGGATGGATGCGCGCCGCGAGGGCTCCGAGACCGGCCAGCTACCGCTCGGGGCCCTCGTCGTACGGCGCTGCCGCGAACCTAGCCCGCCACAGGCCAGACCGGCGACACCCATCCCTTCCGTGCAAATGACAATGCGATTCCCCCGACCCGACTCCATGAGCAATTGCAGCGACGCCGCGGCGCAACCGATCGCAAAGAAGATCGCAAAACGACAACAAGACCATCAAGGCGAATGGACAAACGGCAGGATCGAACACAATCGGTCATGATCCAACGGGACACCGTACCTGTGGCGAGCACCACATCGACGACGCCGCAAATCCGACGGGCACATTAATTCACTCGTACGAGTGGTCTCATGTGCAGTCTTGCCGCTAGCCGTGCAAACGGCCGCCAGGCGGTGTCGTCACCGCCACGTGGTCCGCGTACTAGGGGCGGGGCCTCGCGACCGGACGATCGCGGAGCAGGCCGGGGAGGCAACTCCCTACGGCATGCAGCACCTGCTGCGTCGGGCGTCCTGGCACGTTGACGTCGCCACGCTGTGCACGGAACGCCATCGAACATTGCTAAGGGCAAGGCGGCCGTGCTGGTCGTGGACGAGACCGGGGACGAATGGAAGTGCCCGTGAAGGTCGGTGCCCCGTGCCAGCGCACCGGCATCTCGGGCAGGATCGAAGGCGCACAAGTCGATGTCCGCCTCGTCCCGAGGGGGCTGGGCGGCCACCCCACAGTGGACGGGGAACTCGGCGTTCCGTGGGCCGGACCACGGCGGCGGGCGGAACAGCTCTTCCAGCCCGGAAAGCGTCCTACGGCACTGGATGAGCACCACCGATCTCAAGCGTCATGTCATGGCCTTCAACAGAAGTTGACGCTTGAATCACCGCGGCCTGACATCCGCGACGTGGGCTGACTAACGACCGGCCGCGTCCGGGATGGTGAGGAGTAGCGCGTCCGCCACAAACCCGGGGCCGTAGCCGACCAGCACTCCCTGCCCGCGTACTGGTCCGGCGTTGAGCTGACGGCGCAGCACGTCGAGGATCGCGACGCCGCCGAGATTCCCGTTCGTGAGGGAGTCGGCCGCGTGGCGGCCAGAGTCCGGAGGAAGGCCGAGTGCGCTGATGGTGTCGGCGATGATGCCCGGCCCGCCCGGGTGCACCACCGCCCAATCCACGGGGCGGCCGGACAGCCAAGTCACCAGGTGAGGCAGGGTCTCGCGAGCGCCCTTGGTTGCATCTCGGTTGGACTCGAAGGTGATCCGCCCCGCACCCGGCAACCCGCCGGGCTGCAGTTCGCCCCAGTACGGGCTCTCCCCGTGCTGCAACCACTCCCACGTGTCGACGTCAGCCACCAAACCGCCGGCCTCGACCAGCTGCTGCGCGGTGTCTCCCTGCCCGCGCCCGGCACCCACCATCACCGTGGCGCCGGCGGAGTCGCCGAACAGCGCGCCGTAGAGCACGCGGGTCCTGGTCGGCTCCCGCCACGGCATATGAAGAGTTGACAGCGCCTCGGCGGCCGCCACCAGGACTACGCCGTCGGGCCGCCCGGCCAGATACCGTGTGGCCTGGATCAGGCAGTGCGCGCCGCCGGCGCAGGCGAGCGTGGCGGCCGGCACCCTGGCCACGTCCCGGCGCAGGCCCAGAGAGTTGACGAGGGCGACGTCCAGCTGCGGGATCGTCCAGCTCGTGGTGTGGGAGGTCACGACGCAGTCGACGTCCTCCGGTCGCAGCCCGGCCTTTTCCAGCGCCTCGCGGGCGGCAGCGGTCGCCATGTCGACCACCGCGGCAAAGGCCGCGTCGTACACCTCGCGCGCGTCCCGGGAGCCGTCTGCGACGACATCCAGCGGCGCTATCCAGGGCCTGCTGGCCACCGTCGTAGAGCGCACCATCCGCAGCGCGGCAGCGAGCTGGCGGCGCTGCTCCGGCAGACGAATCTCCGGCGGCCACCGCCTCAGCCAGTCCGCCTCGATCGCGTCAGTCGAGACGTCGTGTGGCGCGCGCACCACCACCGGTCGGCTCAGAGCTATCAGCATGCCGCGCCTGTCTCCTCGGTGTTCGGCGATGGGCCTCGACCCGGCTTATGCCGAGTTAAGTGCATTGTGCCCTTTGTAAGGGACATCTTGCAGTGATATGCACCACGTGCGTAAGTGATCCGCTTTTTCCAGCGTCAGCTTCGCCACACCGCGCGAGCGGGGCGACAACGGGAACCGATGCCTCGTCGGCGCCCGGGGCACACCGGTTGCGGCTCCGCGGCGCACGATCGAGGTGAAGGCACTGCGCCGCTATCCCGGCGGCGCGGGTAGAGCCGGGAATTCCGGGACGACGCCAGGAGCGGGGACCCCCACCACGAGCCGCAGGTCCGGCCTGCCGGCCGGCACCAGTGCCGTGACGGTGATCTCTACAGGCACGCCCCACGGCGGCATGATCATGTCTCGGCGCGTTCCGTAGGCGCGGGGCTGACTTTCCGCCGTGGCACGCCAGATACGCTCCACGACCGGGTCGCCCACGAGGCGGTCGACGAGGTGCAGCAACTCGTCGTTGTCCGGAGACTCGATAAGCTCACGCCGCAGCTGCGCCAACAAGAGCGGCGCCCAGCGAGTCTCCCATTCCACGCACTGCGCACGACCTTCCCCCTGCAACAGCGACACCAGTACATTCACACCCGGACGCCGCATCCACGGCCAATTGGCCAGCGCCCGCTCATTGGCGCCCATCACCTGGTATCCAGACGAGCACCAGTAGGCGCCGTGTGATTCCGCATGCATCACCGACAGCAACTCCGGCGGCACCTCGCCACCAACCTGTGGGACGCGAGGCGGAGTTTTCCCACACCACAGGTACAGCATCTCCACTTCATCCGAGGAGAGGCGGAGCAGCTTTGCAATGTCCTCGATCAGCTCGACGCTCGCACCGTGAGCGGTGCCCTTTTCAATTCTCCGATAATGTCGTTCATCGACATGCAGCAGGCGGGCCATCAGGGAAACCGTCATCGTCTTCGGGAGTTTCATCCCGGTAGCTGCAGACATCTCCCCATCCGGAGTGATACGAGACCGCCACCTTGGCAGCATGTCCACACCGAGCCGCTGCGGCTGTCCCGGTGTGTACATCGCCGTACTCCCCTGAGAGACGAACGCTGACGTTTTGACCATATATCAGGGTTTTGACCTCTTCGACTCGGCGCTCACAACGGACGTGCCGGGTCCGCGTTCGACCCGGGTCTGCGTGCGACCCGGGTCGAGCGACCACCCGGGCGTGTAGCCGACCCTTCCGGACGCACGAGATCAGCGGTCACCTTGAAACCATGAACACAGCGGCTACTCGCGAGAGCGCACAGGGAACAGGCAGCCGAGCCAAGGCGGCCTTGACCGACCGAGGCCATGCCATGACGCCCACCTGGCCGACCCTGGTCCCCAGACACGACGTGGCGGTACTAGCCGACCCGCACGTGACACTCCCGATCGCACGGATACTCCGCGCAGCAGGAATGACGGTAGCCACCGCCACCGTGCCGGCGGCCTCCGGCGACCCGTACCGAGAGGCGATCGCCGCGGTCGACAGTGCCCCACTGATCGTGTCCATCTGGTCCAACCCGACTGTCGACCGGGCCACCAGCACCCTCGTGGCATCCCGCCTTGCCGAATCCGCGCCCTCAGCATGCTGGTTCCGGATATCTCAATTCCACCTGGCTCCACCCGTTCTCCAGACCGTGCACATTCCATTGACGGAATCCAACACTTTCGGGATTGAAGCACATAACGCGCTGGAGAAATTGGCCCGTGGAAACCATGCTCGGCAGATGCCCGCAGCAACACAGGTAGCCCAGCATATCCTCAATTTTTCTATTCCCTCCGCACGGCGTCGGGGAAAGGGACATGAATACCCGAGCCGAGAACCAGGAGCCTGCTTCTCCTCTTGCGGGACGTCGGATTCCGCTTGAGCACCCGACGGTACCTTCGCGCGGTCACCTGGTCCGTCTTATGCCGCCCGGCAGCACAATTTCCGGCGCAATGCCGAATCGGCACCGCTTGGGCGGCGGTGGCCTTCAGGGCAGCAGCAGCTCGAGACTGAGGGCCGAAGCTGCCGCTGAACGGACCCGGGCCTGCCGCCAGTTCATCGTCGCGCACGCGTTTCCGCGGCGATCGAACACTGAGCCGTGTCCAACGGCGGAGATCCGGGCATGGGCAACTCGCCGTCGAGGAGAGGATGGGCAGGGAAGGCCGCAGCGACGAAATGTGCCCAGGTCACCGAGATGGCCGCCCGGCTGCTGCCGACCAAGGAGAAAGCCGGGCGAGGAGCGGTCGACGGCGGGGTACTGCGGCCCCTGGGCCAGGCCCACTGGGCGGAGGGCTGGCTCCACCAGCTCACCGGCCGCGCGGCCCGCAGGGTGGAGAAGGACGACCTGGGCACCATGGCCTGGTCACTGGGCGAGATCCTCGCCGCCTGTTCGCACCGGGCCGCCGAAGCCGTCGCCGCAGTCCACGCGAAGGGACAGGGGCCGCCCTCCACCGCTGGGGCCACCCGCGTCCTGACCAAGGTCGTGCTCTCGTTCAAGGACGAGCTGGTGCGCGACAGCCCGCTCGCCCCCTGCGCCCGTGCCAACAAGGAACTACGGCTGCCCGCTGTGCCGGACGGCAAGGGCCGCCACGGCCGGGTCGACGTAGTGGTCTGGATTCCCGGCGGGCCGAACTTCGTGATCGAGATCGACTCCGCACCGAATGCGGCCTCCGCCGAGAAGCTCGCCCTCGTCCGCGACGTCGGCGTCTTCCCGCAGTGAGCGCTTTTCATCATCGCTCTGAGCTGGCCAGATGTAGAGCGAGGACGGCTTGGACGAGGGCGGTGATCCGGGTGGTGGAGCATCGGAGCTTGCGCAGGAGTCGCCAGTTCTTGAGGGTGGCCATGGCCTGTTCGACGAGCGCGCGAATCTTGGCGTGGGACCGGTTCACTGCCTTCTGACCTGGGGAAAGGGTCACCCATCGTCCCCAGTACGGGATACGGACTGTTCCGCCGGCGCCGCGGTAGCCCTTGTCGGCCCAACAGGGAATGCCGGCCTGGGCGAGGGCGTCAATGATGCCGTGTTCGCGGGCGGCTCGGATGTCGTGGACGGCTCCGGGCAGGGCTGGTGAGGCCCATAGTAGGCGGCCGAACGGATCGGTGAGGACCTGCACGTTCATGCCGTGCCGCTTGTGCTTGCCTGAGTAGAAGGGTCGGTCCGCGGCGATGCGGTCGATCGGCAGGAGCGTGCCGTCGAGCAGGACGAACGCTTTCCCCGATGCCTCGCGGACGGCTTGTTCGAGCGTGGGTGCCAGGGCAGCCAGGAGATCGACGGCTTCGGTGATGTACCGGTACGCGGTCGTCGTGCCGATGCCGAACCCGGACGCGAGCTGGGCGTAGGGATGCCCGTTGCGGAGGTGGGCGAGGGCGAGCAGTGCCTGCCCGCCGGCGCTCAACCGGCGCCATCGGCTGCCGATCGCACGGCGACGTTCGCCCAGACGGGCGCTGAGGAAGCGAAGATGCGAGCTGGACAGGTCCAAGCCGGACGGGTAGACAAGCACGTGAAGCCTCTGGCGGTACGGGAGATCTTGGTCGTGAACCCGTCTACCAGGGGCTTCACTCGTCTGTCACGCCAACTGCCGCACCCGCAGGGCAGGTTGGAAACGGCTCAGTGGGTCCGCTTCGGCAGGGGCGGCGTCAAGGAGATCGACGGCGTGATGGTCCTCGACATCCGCGACACGGTATGTGGTGTGTGCGAGGCGGGCATCTGACGGCCGCTGCTACGGGGTGCCGTCGACGCCCGACGAAGCGGCGTTCGGCGTGCCGACCTTCCGGCGGTAGCGGCCCTGCGCGGCCTGCTCGGACTCCACGCCGAGCGCGCCGGCGATCTGCCGGAACGTCAGCAGCGGCTTGCCTGTGCGGGTGCTGGCTGTGCGGGCGGCCAGCAGCAGGGCGCCCTCCAGGCCCTCCAGGTCGTCACGGGCGACCTGGAGCAGGGCGAGCGCGGCGGCCACGTGGTCCGCTCGGTCTTCGGGCACCTCGGTGATGCCCGCGGTCTCCCTCCAACGCGGATGGCAGGCGAACACGCGCTGAGCCTGGTGCGCGTGAACCGCGTACAGGAGTGCGGTGACCGACGCGAGCGGATTACGTTCGCGGACCTGCTGAAGGTCGTCGGCGTAGCTCTCGGTGAGCCGTGCGAGCAACTGGGCCTGGTCTTCGTCCATCACGTACGGGATCGGCCGAATCGGGTACAGAGGCTTGTCGGTGTTCGTCATGGCCCCAGACTCCTTGCGCAGCATCGCGCTGACAATCCTGCGCTGTCGGCGTGCTGATGCATTCGGGAGCGCGCGGGGGCACGGCCGCTCTCTCACAGATGTTCATCTGCGAGAGTTCGGGGAGAGCCCCCGGGGCGACCACGTTCCCGCAGGTATGCAGCCCGTCCGCGAGGGGGATGTTTACCAAATCCTGCTGCCGGTTCGGCGTCGCAAGGCCGTAGCTCCCGCTGTTCACGCGGTCATTGCCGCGTGAGCACGGTCATTCGACAATCGGGCATGCTGGCGGGGTACAGCACGTGCATGACAAAGTCGATGATTTCTCCGCCTCCGATCGGCAGCGTCATGCGGATCAGGTCCCCGTCGCGGTGCTCGGAGAGATTGCCGGCGGACTCGTCCCACGCGCAGCACAAAATCGGGTTGGATTTAACATCCTCTACGATGTCCCGGAGGTCGGTGTCGTAGGGGCGGGCGAGTACGGCTCCGCGGAGTATCTGCAAATACTCCGCCTCGTCCGACTTCCAGTCTATGTGCTGCTCATGTGATTGAGCATCCAGCAGTATCCAACGCATGACATTGGCTCCAGGCCGAGCAATCCACGGAAACCAGTCCGCAGCCGGCTGGTTGTAGCCAAGGACGTTCCAGGCGGCGTCCGCCACATATGCGGGCGAGGGGCTCTGCCCATCGAGCAGTTCCTGCATTTCCGGGCTGACGCGCCGTTCTGCGGGCTCCACCGCACGGAACGCCCCGCCGATGTTTGCGAGCAGCAGTGCGCGTCGCTGGGCGCCGTCGAGTTCGAGGAGTTCGGCGACTGCGTCGCATTCGTCACGGGTGAGAGTCCTGCGGACTGCGCCGGTTTCGAGATCACGGACCCACCGCAGGCTTTTCCCCATCACGCGGGCGACATCGCGCTGCAGGACAGGGTGGCCCAATCGTCGGCTTGCCCCTTCGCGCCACGTGCGCAGCAGGATTCCAACACGCGCCCCGTCCGTACTCGATTCAGGCGCACCGCCGCCGGCCACCATGGGCATGCCAATCACCTTCGCCATGTCACGCGGGACCCGCCGATTCGAACCCCGGATAGATGATACGAGAACCATAGTTGATCTTTCCCAACCTCGTCTCATCCACAGCCACCACGAAGGGTACCGGTCACACCCTTCGGGCGGCAGAAGATTGCCTATGAGAAATTTCGTCCCATTTTTTGCCGATCTTCGTCACTCCTATCCGCCTGCTGGATTCGCTAACTAACCGTCATCTGGTCCTCTGTTCTTGCAAGTTACCGCCTTCGCACGAGGTCGGCTAACGCTGTGGCGCTAGTCTGCGTAACCGCTCGGACACGTTGACTAAGATCCAGACCAGAGAAACAATCACGTCACTGATGACGAAGTCGGTCGTGCCACCGGCGCCGCAACAAGGGGGGCCATCACGGATTCATCGCCTGGATCACGACGCGGATGGGTAGTTGGCCCTAGCCTCGCGGCAGCCGAGGACTTGTAGAGAGTCCTTTAGCTAAGCCTGGATGTTGACGCCCGGCTCGCATATGTTCGTCGTCCTCACCGGGCATCCTGCCCGGCACGACACGACGCGGGGGGCTCAGCGACAGACGACAGCCCGGGCAGCGCGATCCGGGCAGAAACGCCCGACGCCCAAGGAGGTTTCAACTCCCGGGCGCCGGGCGCTCAACGGCACCTCTGCCCCTGCAAGGGCAGGAAAATGCCCACCTTCACCGCACCGGACCTTTCCACGGGCACACCGGCGCGGGCTTCACTACGTAGGAGAGTCTTACATGCCGACTGCCCTGCGCGACAGGCCGGTGCCTCCGGCCAGCGCGGCAGACTTCCGCACTTCCCCGCATCCTGCCCCGCTCCTCGCCTTGGCGGTGGGCCGATGAGCAAGGAAGCCCGCGAGTGGACGTGGGAGTACAGCGTGAGCCGGGGTACAGCACGTCTCGTCCTGCTTTCGCTGGCCGACCGCGCGCCCGACGAGCAGTGCGTCGTCTGGGCCTCCCTCGCCTCGCTCATGAAGCGGACGAATGCCAGCCGGAACGCGGTGCGCAGCGCGCTCACCGCGCTCGCCGACAGCGGCGAGGTGAAGGTGCTCACCGCCTTCGAGGGGCCGCAGCGCAGCACGGTCTACCGCCTACCGCGCGCCGCGGCATGGCTGGCGAAGGCCACCGCCGCACGGCGCGATGCCCCCGACGCGTACGTCGAACCGCCGGCGCTGTCCGACCTTGTGCCTGAACTGGACGAAGGACGACTTCGCAAGCACGGGATCTGGCCCAAGCAGGAGTCGGAATTCGCCCCCCGTCGTCAGCATCCGACCGGGTCAGATCCTGCGCCCACGGGTCAGAAGGTGCCCCCCAGGGGGGTCGGAAACCGGCCCCCGGGAGGGTCTGGGACTGACCCCCAGAACCGTAGTGAACCGAAGGTGAACCGGAATTCCAGCAGCACGTCCGTGATGCCCGCGAACGACTGGCGGCTCGACCCGGACACCCACACGTGGGCCCGCCAGAACGGGCACCTCGACCGCCTCGGCGAGGACGGGCTCGCCGCCGCCGACGCGAAGTGGCGTGCACACCGCTCGCCGTGGACACCGCGATCAGCCACGGCGTGGGCTGCCGACTGGCGGGCCTGGATCGCCCGGGAGCACTCCCCCACCGGACCCATCTCCTCCTCCGGGCCGGGCACCGGTTCCGGCACGCGGAAGGCAACCCGGGCCGATGCGCACCTCGCGGCCCTGCTCGCTGCGCTGGACGAGACGACCGGAAGGGAGTAGCGATGGACCGCCGTGAAACAGCTGCCCTGCTGGCGTACGTCGGTCGGCTCGACCACCGACTGATCCGCACCGACAAGGGCGAGGCCAGTGATCAACTCGCCCAATGGCATGAACTGCTTGGCGATGTGCCGCTGGTCACTCCCCATGGATGGGATGCCCGCGGCGCCGCGCTGGTCCACATCCGCAGCTCGCCCTATCCAATCGTGCCCTCGGACGTCGCCCGTCCCTGGGAGAAGCACTGGCGGGATCGCCTCAGTCGGCACTCCGACCCGACCCCGACGGTCGACCCTGACAACCCGGCTGCTTGGCGCGCCGAGCTGCTCAGGGCACGGCGCGCCGTTGCCCACGGAGCCGAAGAACCGGCACAGGCCCGGGCAATCACCAGCGGGCGCCGCCGAATCAGCCCCGAACTGGAAGCCCGGCTACAGGAGTTCGGCTCCTGCATACCTGCGGACGCCCGCGCCGTCTTGGCCCCGTACCGGCGTACCCGGGCTGCTCGCGAAGCCGCCCTCGCCCAGGGCCTACCCGATGTGCTCGCGGTGCGCTGCGACCACTGCCTGGCCCCGGTCGGCGAAGCCTGCCGCCGTCGGCGCGTCGGGCCCCACGGACAAGCACGCGGCAACGCACCACGTGCCACTCCGCACCCCAGCCGCCTGGACAAAGCCGCGCAGGCCCAGCGAGCAGCCGCCCGACCGCGCTGATCGCGCCCCACGCACTCCACACCCCTGCCTCGACGCGTCCCGCACCTCCCACAGTGCCCAGCGTGCCGATGTCGAGGCGACCTCCGGAGACTTCCTTGCGCCACATCACCACCAACAGCACTTCGACCCCGGCCCTGCGCGGCATCGCCGATCACAGCTGGCACGCCCGTGCCGCCTGCCGGGGACTGGACCCCACGACAGCCGAGCGGCTGTTCTTCCCCGCCCCGCGCGCCCGCGGCGACATAGCCCAGGCAAAGCGGATCTGTGCGACCTGTCCGGTCAAGCAGGCATGCTTCGACTACGCACTCGACACCGAGAGCCGACGGGGCATGTGGGGAGGGCTCACCGAGACCGAGCGCCGACCCTGGCACGCGAAGGTCGCCAAACGCCTGGACTACAACCGGGTCAAGGCGGCCTTCCAGGGCCGCGACATCCACCTCAGCCCCGCCGAACGCGACGCGGTCACCCGGCACGCCTACACCCGCGGATGGACCGCCGAGCGTCTCGCGTACGCCCTACGGCTCGACCTCCTGTGGGCGCGTGACCTGATGCGCAACGCCGCTCACGACGTCGCCGACCGCGACCGCTACTGGGGGTTGACCGAGGGGGCCGACCTCAACGACGAGGAAGAGGAACTCGCCCCAGGCGCTGACCCCGAGGAAGAGGCGCTCGACGACGATGCAGCCACGCCGGGCGGGGTCACCCGCCACGTCCACACCGCCGCCCTGATCGCCGCTCTGCGAAAGGCCGCATGACGTTCCCCGCCGACCGCCCCGTTGAGCCCCGTGACCGCCCGGCCCAAGCAGCGCGCTCAGAGTCCCCTTCGGCCGGGTACGCACCGGCCGGAACGACCACGGGCTCGACCCAGCACGTCCTCATCGTCGTCGGCGCCACCCTCGTCGCCGTCGTCGCCATGGCTGCCAGCGCCACGACGCTGGCCGATCTCGGCCATGCCGTCGGCTGGGGGCGGGTCCTGGCCTGGTCCTTGCCCGTCGCGGTCGACGTGCTCGCCCTCGTCGCCGGACTCGCCTGGCTCGCCGGCGGCGCTGGCCGGGTCCTAGGCCGGTCCCTCACCCTCATCTCGGTAGCGGTTTCCGTCGTCCTGAACTCCCTGGGCCACCTGGTGTCGACCGGACATGTGCAGGCAGGGTCGGGACTCGTGATCGGAGTGTCGGCCGTGCCACCACTGGCCGCCGCACTCGCGGTCCACCTCGGCGCCACCGTCCTCTCCGACCGGACCGAGCAGCCGACGATGGCGGTCCGATCCACCGGGACCCCTGCCCGACCCGCGGACCAAATCGCCACCACGCCCGCGGCCCCGGACCGCTGGCACGTCCGGATGGCCGGTCCGGACCATCCGCGGACCACGGACAGGACGAAGCCGCCGGCCCCCGCGGACCACGACACGCGCACTGCCGGACCGCGGCCCGATACTGCACCGGACCACGCACCCGTGCAGACCACCCCTGCACCCCGGACCGCGGACCAGACCACGCGGACCAGGAAAACCCCAGGCCGAACCGCTGGCGACACGACAGCCCCGACAGACCGCGCCCAAGCCGACGACGCCGCGGACCACGGATCTCCAGCACCGGACCACACCCGAAGCCGACACCCGCACCGCGGCCCGGACCACTCCCCGCGGACCACGGACCGCCCGTCCGACGCGGACCACGACGCGCAAACCCCGGACCAGCGGACCACCCCGGCCGCGGACCACGCGAACGACGCCGCGCGCCACACGCGGACCAAGGACCTCGGCGATGCCGCGGACCAAGGTGACGACGTGCCGTGGGACGTCGTCACGGTCGCCCGCCAAGCCGCCCTCGCCGAAGGCCGGATGACCAGGCGCGCCATTCGACCCCACCTGCGCAGCCGGGGGATCAGCGTCAGCAACGAGAACTTCGCCGCCCTCCAGGCCCACCTGTACACCGATCCTGCCCTGGCCCACCTCCCCCGTCCACCGAGGAAAAACCCGTGACGAACGCTGCCCGCCGTATGGACGGGCCTCCGGAGGCGCAGGCCAGCGGCCTGACCACGCTCAGCTCCCCCAGCGAGGAGAACACCTTGGAACATGCAGCACCTTCTCGTCCGCATCCGCCAACTGCGGACGAGGCAGCCGCATGGGCCCACACCCTGGTGCGCTACGGCCTGCTGTACGCGGCCTCCCCCGCCCCGACCGGCCAGTGGCTCGTTCAACACCACGCAGACTCGCCCGTCCAGCTGCTCGACGGGCCCACCGCCATGGTCGAACTCGCCGCGGACATCCAGCGACAAACCCCGAGGACCCATACCCGATGACGGAACGACGCACCGACAGCGCCCCCGCGCCCAAGCGCCAGGAACCCAACTCCGTTCCAGCGCGAGCAAGTTGGTGCGGAAGTAGCACTCCCGTCGGGAGTGCTACTTCCGCGTCCTCCGCAGCGGCGGAGGCGGTCCGGAGCCAGGGGACACCGGACCGAGGGGGTGCGACCGAGGGCGGCCCACATCCCGAGAAGGCCGACCCCCACCTCTGCCACAACCCGCACTGCGCGCACACCAGCACGCCGCCGAGCCGACCACCCGCCCGCAACCGCCCGCGCAAGACCAACCGAGCCAAGCGCACCCACCTGATCGCCACCCGCCTCACCGACGACGAGAAACAGTCCCTGCTAGACGCCGCAGCAGCGTGCGCCATGACCCCGTCCGGGTTCCTCGCCCATGCCGCCCTCGCCGCCGCATCCGACCTGACCCGCACGGCAGCCGTCGTGGCCACCGAACGCGAAGTGATCGCCGAGCTGTTCCGGCTGCGCCGCCACCTCGCCCAGGTCGGCAACAACCTCAACCAGGTAGCAAAGACACTCAACTCGGGCGCTGACGCGCCGCAGGTCGGCGCGGTCCTCTCGGCCGTGCACCGCGCCGCCCGGCGCATCGATGCCTTCACGCAGCGCCAGCTGGACAGCCAACCCCGCACCTCGTGATCCCCAAAGTCCATAACATGGGCGCCGACACCATCCGCCTGCTCTACTACCTCTACGGGCCCGGCAAACGCGAGGAGCACACCGACCCGCACCTTGTCGCCGCGTGGGACAGTCTGGCCCCCGACCCCGGCCGCGATCCTGACGCGACGCTCCGCGACCTCCAGCGCCTGCTCGACCAGCCCGTCATGGCCCTACCCACGCGCCGGCGACCCGCGCAGCACGTGTGGCACCTGTCCGCGCGCGCCGCACCCGAGGACCCGATCCTCACCGACGAGCAGTGGGCAGCCATCGCCCACCGCCTGGTCGCCGCCACCGGAATCGCACCGACGGGAGACGACGCAGCCTGCCGCTGGGCGGCCGTACGCCACGCCAACGACCACATCCACATCATCGCCACCGCCATCCGCGAGGACGGCCGCCGGGCCCGCATCCGCCACGACGGCGCCCGCTCCCAGGCCGAGGCACGCAAGATCGAGATCGACTACGGACTGCGCAGGCTGAACGCCGGCGACGGCACGGCGGCGAAACGCCCCACCAGCGCCGAGATCCACAAGGCCCAGCGCCGGGGCAAGGACCGCACCGCGCGCGAGGAACTGCGCGAAGCCGTGCGCCGCGCGGCCACCGGTGCCGCAGGCGAGCAGGAGTTCTTCGACCGCCTGGCCGGCGCGGGCCTCCTGGTCCGACGGCGCATCGCGCCCTCCGGGAACGCGCTGGGCTACAAAGTCGCGCTGGCCGACGACCGCAACAAGAACCAGCAGCCCGTCTTCTACCCCGGCTCCGCACTCGCCCCCGACCTCTCCCTGCCCCGCCTCCGCGAACGATGGACCCCCTTCCCCGACCGTGATACCGACACCGAACTCCGCTCGCCACGTGCCCGCCGCGTCAGCCCTGCCACGGCACGACGTGATGCTGCCACGGCCATATGGGATGCTCTGGTGATCGTCGACCAGGGCCACGACGGCAAGATCGCCGCACAGCTGTCAGCGGCCGGAGAGGTCCTCGACGCGCTCGCCAAGACCTCCGCCGCGCACACTCGCCGCGAACTCGGTGCCGCCGCTGCCGCGTTCGAACGGGCCAGCCGCTCCCACATCCGCGCCGAGCGCGGCCACGACCGCGCGCTTCGGCAGGCCGCACGCGACCTCGTCCGCGGCGGTCCGGCACTCGTCCGCGGAGAGGACGGGGCCACCACCGCGATGCTGATCGACATGGTCTTCTTCCTCGTCACCGCGGCCGTTCACTGGCACAACAAGCACCAGCACGCCCAACAGGCCGCCGCCGCACACCAAGCCGCCCAACACCTGCGCGCCGCCTACCGCGCTGCCGCCCCCACGCACCTGACCACGATGCACCGGCGAGGCCAGCTCCTGCCCCGCGCCCGGCAGCAGAAGCACGCGGCGCAGCTGCGGCAGGCGCTCCCCGCCTATTCCGAACGCATCCTGGCCGAGCCCGGCTGGTTCGCCCTGGCGGCGACCATCACCGAGGTCGAGAAGGCCGGCCACGACCCCGCGGAACTCCTCGTCCACGCTGTGGGCCAAAGGGAGTTGGCCACCGCGGAATCCGTCAGCGACGTGCTGACATGGCGGCTGCGCCGCATCGCCGATCTGCCCGCCGATGTCTCCGCCCCACCGCGTCGACGTCCGCCGCGGACACCGCCGGGACGGGCAGCGGGCCCCACACCGCAGCCGACATCCGCACCGCCGCGTACGTCCGGATGACCGGGCTGGCTGCACACAGGACCCGTGCCGCTTCGGCCGCTTCAGAGTTGCAGCAGGTCGCCGGCGTGCGGCACTCTCCACATGGCCGGTGGACCTACAGACGGGAGACGAACATGTTCCGACGCAACCACATCGAGCATGAGTACCAGGAGATCCAGCGCTCCGGCCAGGCGATGCTGGCGACGCACACCGAGATGCCCCTGCCCGACGACACGGCAGGAGCACCCGCCGTGCCGGACAGCTCCCCGGCCCCGGACTTCTTGCCGCCGGACTTCCGAGCTCCCACCCGCCAGGACTGCGCGGGCTTCATGATGCGCTGGGACCAGCCGATCGTCGTCGACGGCGAAGTCCGCGCATGCCCCGAGTGCGGCGCCTACCGGTCATGGGCCGTCTTCAGCATGCGCGACGACACGATCTGGCTGCGCTGCACCGCCGGCCACGAGACCAAGGAACCCGGCTTGGACACGGCCTGGTTCAACCGCCACTCCGGTCCCATCGACACCTTCCATCCCACCCTGGACGAGGCTCTGCACCACCTCGGCCTCTGAAACCAGGCAGTTGGCCGTAGCGGCAGATTGGTCACACGCAGTTGGCGCCCGAACAGAAACAGGCCGGATTCGAATTCTGCGCAGCCTCAATCAGATCTTCGCATGTCTTGCGCCAGCTTCTGTACGCGCGCATCTCCAGATCATAGAAAGCCACGTCCATGGGCCACGGAGTCGGCCCCTCTCCATCCCATACCCTATGCGGATCGGGCTCCTTGATATAGCCGACGACATCCCGAAGCGCTTCAATCGGATCGTCGGTCGACCGGAGAGATGAGATGCCTTCGGGGAGAAAGCTCGAGACAGCCTCCCCACACTCATGGTTCGGAATCACGTGGTCACGAGTAAATTCCCACAGATCCCAGTATTTCTGCCCCTCTACCACGCCAGACAAAAGATATGGGCTATATACACCCAAAACGCTACGCCGCTCCATCGACTTCTTAAGGTCGTTCTCGGCCATAGCGTAAAGCTGCTCGGCTCGGCGAGCCATCCACGCGACTCTGCAACGTATCCTAGCCGACAGGTCCATTTCTTCTCCTTCGCAAGGCGTGCCACGAGACTAGCCGCTCGGCGGCACGACGTCTCCGAAAAGCGCTGAGTGATCTTGCGAATCGTCCCACGCTCTAATCGTGAGACCCCTCCTCAGCGACGGCGCGACCTAGCGCGCCTGGCTGGAGAAGCCACACGGCAAAGAAGACCTCGAGCCACCTCTGCGCATCCCGACGAGCGCGTGAAATCGGCGCCGCCGTGCCCGTAGTGGCGGACCACCACCGCGCCGCGCCGGCATTGCTCCGCCTCCGCGGCCCCGAGCCGGACGAACGCCGATGCGGTGGACCAACGGCGGGCGCCAGTTCAATGGGCGCCCGCCGTCAGCCCTGGCAGCGCCGAGCGTGCAGGCTTCTACCTGGGCAGGTGTCTCATCTGGACACACCTGCCCCGACGGGCAGCGGCAACGTCGGCGGTCCGGTGGACTGACGTGGTCAAGTCCTCGACGAGACGGTGCACTGAGTCAGATGGCGCGGACCACGGTGAGGTGGCCGGCAGCCGGCTCCGGGAGCGTGCGACGGCGAACCGGTACGGATGATGCGAGTGAAGACGCGAAGGCGGCGACGAGGTCGGGTGGGGTGCTCGGGCTGAAGCTGGCGCACCACAGGTAGGTAGCCCCTGGGACGGGTTCTGCCCATGCCTGCCAACCCAGAAGGTCATCGCGCGGGTCCGCGTCGTGGACCAGCGAGGGCACCGTCTCCAGGGAAAACGTGGTGGAGAACGAGGGGTCGGTCGCAGCTCCGTTGGGGCGGTCAATGTCGCGCGGCCAGCCGCGAGCGGAGAGAGCGGAAAGAACACGTTCGGCTTCCCCGATGCTCTGGCCCGGCTCGGCTCGGGCATCGAACTCGACGACAAGATCAGTCAGTGCCTCGTGCGGTACGCCTTCGGTGAAGTACGCGGTCCACTCGGTCATCACAGCGTCGGTGCGGGCACGCGCGGACAGCTGCCAGGCGACGGGCAGCCCACCCAGTTCGAACGGGTACGCCGCGCGTATCCACTCGGCGCCGCGCAGTCCGTCCGGGCTCACGTACAGCAGGGTGGTGCGGGCCGTCGGCCACATGCTCCACGCGAGACTGGTGAGCGTCTCGCCGACGCGCTCGGCTAGGGCCGCGTCGTCGCCGGCGTAGCGGCGCGGGAAGACCCAGTAATCGGGGGCGGGGTCGGGGTACAGGGGCGCCTCCGTTGGATTCTGCGGGTGTTACTGGCTGCTGTTGGGCGCGGCTGTGCCGCGCCTGCGGTGCGGCGGAGCCGCGGTCGGCTCCTGCCACTCCAGGGCTACGGCCACGGCGGGCGGGAGATAGCCGGGCTGCTCGGCTTCCGCGGACTCTGCCAGGTAGACAATGGGGGTCCCGTCGGCATCCACCGTTTCGATCACCCCACCAAAGGCGTGGCTCATCGGGAAGAACGGGTTGATGGCCAGGCGAACGACGGCACCGGGGTCGAGTTCGGCCAGCAGGTCGACCATCTCGCTGACGGTGATTTCGCATTGTGTCTGCTGCAAGGAATTCCATTCGGTGGCAGGTGGCTGGTCCCGGGATTCCGGAGGTCGTCCACGGTGACATAGGTGTGCCGCGTCCACCAGTCCTCTCCTTCTGCCTCCGGCGAACTTCCCTACCGGCCCAGTGGTTTCGAGGCCGGGGATGGTTTCGTACGCCACGGCGGTGAGGATTTCGACACAACTGTTTCTGCTTTCCCCGTCCTCCGCAGACATGCAAAACCCCCGGAATCGCGGGGATTCCGGGGGTTCGGTGTGGGGCAGTGAAGCTCAGCTGCCTTCGGCGCTCTCCTCGTCGGTTTCGCCGATGCCTTCGAAGCTGCGTCGCCGGGTGCCTGCCACCGCGCCTGAGCCGACCGCGACGAGCAGCGCAGCTCCACCGAGAAGCCAGGGGCTCGCCCCGGCACCGGTGTGAGCGAGCGACTCTCGAGGTAGGGAGGAGACGGCGTAGGCCGGCTCAGGGCTGGCGCTGGCCGTTGACGGCGGCTGAGAAGCTCCGCGTCCGGGAAGGCTCGGAGACGCGATGGTGGGCCTGCCGGAGGGACCGCTGCTCGGCGACGCGGACGGGGAGTTGGTGAGGGTGACGGTAACGCGTTCGCCGGACGTGGCCTCGAAGCGGTGGTCGCTGGTATCGAGGTCGTGTCCGGCTGGAGCAGTCGTCTCTTTGGCCCAGAACTCTGTCGTGCGGCTCGAGACGGGCAGTTCGCCGGAGGCCGTGCCCTGGGGCCCGGTGGTCAGGGTGAGCAGCGTGGAGGTGCCGGTGCCGATGTTCACGGTCGCGCCGCGCAGGAGCTTCCCGGTCTTGTCGTCCTTGACCTGCAGGAGGATCGCAGCGGCCTTGAACGGGTCGGTGATTGTCAGCCGGGTGGTTGCGCCCGGGGTAACGATGACGTCCTGGTCGGCGACAGCCTCGTGGGACTGGTCGCCGGTAGACGTCTGCTTCAGCCGGTAGACGCCCGGCGCGAGGCTGGGGAAGGTCAGCGTCCCCTGGGTGCCGCTCTGTCCGTGTCCGGCTTCCTGGCCCGTCGAGTCGAGTAGCAGGAATGCCGCGCCAGATTGGACGTCTCCGGCAGTGTCCTTCGCGGTGATCTCGACGCTGCCCGTGTCCAGGGCTGGTGTCTCGGCGGGTGCGGCGGAGGCCGAGGGGAGCGGGTCGGTGGGTTCGGCACGTGCGGCCGGCGCCCAGGTCAGGGTGCCGACCGCCGCGACGGCGACAACAGCAGCGGATCGGACGAGACGTGCGTGCACGAGGACAGGGGCTCCTTGGGGCAGGGGACGGGGAAAGTCATCGAGCGCGGCCGGAGGCCGGGGCGGGTCCACCGGTTGGGGCCGGTTTTATCGATGCGGGGGGGCCGGGCGGCTGGGCGGGGTCGTTGTGAATGGCAGTCGAGCCGGAGTTGGCGGCCGCGGTCGTAGCCGGCGTTGGAAGCTGTTCCGGGACGGTGGCACGGATGGCTGTGTCCACTGCTGCATCGATGTGGATCTGAGCGTGTTCGACGGTCTGGTGGATCAGATGCAGGCCGTGGATCAGATGACGGGCGGGGAGCTGGCCCCAGGTAGGGGCCGGCCCGTCGAGCGTGAACGTCGATGCGATCGGCTCGTCGAGGATGCCGCTAAGGATCGGTCCTTGGCGCAGTTCCTCCTCGATCAGGTCATGGGCAAGGCACAGCGCGGCGTGTCGAATGTCCGTGCCGGCTATCCCGAGTTCGATTGCCGGCGGCAGGAGGTGGTCGAGGTAGGTGGGCAGACGGGTTGGCTGGGTGGAGGAGGCTGCGAGGTAGGTGTAATCGGCCGCATCGGTGATCAACCGGTGCAATTGGTCCGCCACGGCGGTAAAGGCGGCGACCGGCAACGCAGACCAGCCGGTCGGCTTGCCAGCCGCACAGGAGCTGGAAATGGCTCGGTCTTCCAGGAACTCGCCGGTGCCGGAGGGGTGGTCGAGTCGGCACAGGCTCTGAGCGCAGATGTCGGCAGCAGCGCGACGCACGTCCTCGTCGGTGAAGGGGAGTTCTTCCGAGGAGTGGGCGTATTGACCGTGCAGGCCGCGCGGGGTCACTGTCGGCGCTCAGGCCGCGCGGTGGCGGTCGAGGCAGGGGGCTGGCGACGGCCACCCGGGGTGGAGGTACTCCACCGCGGTACGCTGCGTGCGCTCAGCGCGGTTGAGCGCGGGGCCGTGATGCGTCGCACGTCCAGCGGAGTCGGCACGCGCGCGGGTGGAGACGTGACGGGTTTGACCCGGGCGTGCTCCCGCAAGTCGGGAAGTATGCCCTCTTTCCATCGCGGCAGCGGCGTGGGGTCTGGCCCGCTCAGTGTCACTGCGCGCACGAGAGGTAGTCGTGGTCGGTCATCGCGCCTCACGGGTGACCTCGACCTGCAGGTGCCGGTACACCCGGGCGGAGCGGGCCGTGGCGACGTCCCCGGTCGGGCCGGTCGTGATGAAGAAACCGATGCGGGCGCTGAAGATGTCTCCCTGCGGCGGAAGTTGAATGCGGTCGCCCGGCTCACGCTGGAAGCGCAGGCGCTCCAGCCAGTCGGCGTGGGCGACGTCGGTGTCCAGTCCGCGGGCAGTGAGGGTGCCGGAGTGGGCGGGGTAGATCAGGCGGATCGCCGCAGCTCGGCTACGAGTTCGAGTGAGGTCGGGTGCCCGGCCGCAGGCGATGTCTGCGGCCGCGCGGGCCAGGTCGACACCGGTCGCGAGGCGGACGAGATGGCCGATGAGGTCCCCGCCGATGCGCGCGTTGACCTCGATCAGGCGGGGGCGGCCGTCGACGAGGCGCATCTCCACATGGCTGATGCCGTTCGTGACACCGAGCGCGTCGAGGGCCGCCGTCGCGGTGGGTGCCACCGTAGTAAGGAGCGGGTCGGCTCCGTCGACGCAGTGCGCCATCTCCTCGAAGTATGGCGGCAAGCCGACGGTCTTGCGGGTGACAGCCACCACCGTGGTCTTACCCCGGTAGGTGACGCACTCGACCGAGATCTCCTCTCCGTTCAGGTACTCCTCCACCAGCACGCGGCTGCTCTCCACGCCGTCGTCGGCCGTTCGCGCGGCGAAGGCGTAGGCATTGGGCAGACCGTCAGGTGCGTCGACCTTGATCACGCCCATGCTCGCGGCCCGCGCGGCGGGTTTGAGGACGACGGGGTATCCGATCTGCTGGGCGGCAGCCGCTGCTTCGGCTTCCGTGCGGACACTGACAGAGCTGGCCGACGGCACACCATGCCGGGCGAATAGCGTGCGGGAGACGTACTTGTCTCGGCAGCCCTGTACGGCCTCGGGGGCTGTGGTCGGTCGACCGAGCTGACGGGCCAAGCGCGCCGCCGGGACCACGTACCACTCCGTCCACGTCATCACTCCCGCCACGTCGTGCCGCTCGGCCAGGGCGCGGCCGGCAGCGCCGAGTGCCGCTTGGTCGTGGGGATCGGCGATCTCTACGTCGATGACGTGACTGCGCTCCCAGGTGGGCGCGGCGTCAGAGATCAGTACGACGTCGTAGTGGGAGGCGACGCTCTCAAGGCAGTAGCCGCGGTATTCCTCCGCGTCCTCATCGGCAGCGGTGACGACCAGGATGACGGGTCGATCGGACAACACATCTCCAAAAGGGACAGGATTCGCAACGGAATGAGGGGTCACGGGGTGCGGCGGCGCCGCAGCTCGAACGCAGATGCCCACTGCGGGTGGTCCTCGATCAGCTTTCGGGCGTACAGGGCGGTGAAGGAGTTGTCGAGTCCGCCCGCGCCGGTGGGCAGTTGCCAGCGCAGGTCCTCGAATAGTGCTTTGAGTCCGACTCGGGTGGCCCCGGCAGCCAGCCGCTGGGCCGTGAGTCGCTCCAGGGCCCTGTAGACGTACGGATGTTCCGCGTCGAAGGCGGCGAAGCGATCGGCGATCGTCGGACGTGCCCCAGCGCGGGACGAAGGACGAGAACGGATGGGGGGACAGGGCGAGGTCATCGGTGGCGACTCCAAGAAGAGGGCGCGCCGGGCGGGGATGCCAGGGTCGGTCAGGAGCTGGTTGAGGTACGGAGCGCGGGGTTGGTGCGCAGGCGCGTGACCGTCACGAGCAGGCCCAGTGCTTGCGCGACAGCGCATCCGGTGACCACGTGGGCCAGCTCGGGGGGCGGGACCGCGGCGACGAGGATGCCGGCCAGCGGGAAGGGCAGAAGGAGCAGGAGGATCGTCAGCGACAGGGTGGCGCCGAAGACGTCCTTGGGGATGAGGTGGGAGCGCAGGGTGCGCAGCACGACCGTCATGCCTGCCTCGCCGGCCGTCAGAAGCGCGATCAGCACGAGGTAGCCGGTGTAGGTGTGGGTGAGTGAGACGGCCAGGCAGGCGCTGGAAGCTACCGCCGCGCACGCCGCGATGACCGGCCACAGGCCGAAGCGGGAGATCGCGAGGCGGCACCCGGCAACCGTGCCGAGGGCGGCTGCTGCGGCGGCGGACCAGATCAGCCCCACGTCCGCGGTGGAATGGCCCAGTTGCGTCACGACGATGGCGGGGGCGGCTGCTTGTAGTGTTCCCGAGGCCAGATTGGACAGGGCCAGGCCCGCCACCAGCCAACCGAGCGCGGGAAGGGAGCGTAGCGTGCACAGGCCGACGCGAAGCCCGCGCAACACACCGTTACTGCGAGCTCGGGCTGTAGCCGGTCGTGGGTGGTGGGGGCAGGGGGCCAGCGCTCCGGCGGCCGCAGACAGTCCGGCGATCGCGATCAACATCCCTGTTGCTGCGAACTTCTGGAGGAACAGCCCGGCCAACGCGGGACCCATTAGTCCCGCGACCTGATCGCAACCCAGCAGCACCCCCTGCACGCGGTGGGCGCGCTCTCCGGCGTCCTGGCTGGCGATGCCACCGGTTGTTTCGGCAGCGATGTACGAGACCTCGCTGAGGACGCCGGTCGAAGCGGCAAGCACCATGACCACGGTGGTCGCGATCGGGCCTCCCTGGGTGGGCAGGACCACCGCGGCAGCCAAGGCGACGACGGCGCGCGCTGCTGTGGCCGCGCGGAAGACGGCGCTGGCGCCCAGTCTGTCGACCAGCTGACCTGCGACGGTGAAGGCCGCCAATCGCGGTATCCATTCCAGCGTGAAAGCCGCGCCGGTCAGGGCCGACGAATTCGTGGTGGCCAGTACGAGCAGCGGGATGC
Source organism: Actinacidiphila sp. bgisy144 (assembly GCF_057708105.1). NCBI lineage: Bacteria > Bacillati > Actinomycetota > Actinomycetes > Kitasatosporales > Streptomycetaceae > Actinacidiphila > Actinacidiphila sp. bgisy144. The sequence continues at coordinate 53,586 of NZ_JBYIRM010000001.1, forward strand.
CGTAGGTCGCCATGGCGGCCGCGCCAGCGTCCGCAGCGCGTGGCAGGTACACGCCGCGGAGCATCGCGGAGGGTGCAACGTGTCTCACGGCTCTGGTCCACCTGAGGGGTGTTCTCACTCGGTGTGTTCCAGTCCCGCGGCGAGACGCTCGATCAGCGCCTCCAACGCCAACCGCGGCTCGCGGAGATCAGCGATCGCAGCCGGGCTGATCTCACTGTCCGGTGCGTGTTCTGTGCCGTCCTCCAGGTCAAGGGCGATCAGGTGGATGGTGCGCTGGACGCGGGTGACGAAGTTGCCGCTGGAGGTGGGGTATCGGTGGGCGCGCGCCCAGCGCGCCGCAGCGTCATACGTGTCGGCAAGCAGTTGCCCGCTGTCGGTGAGCATGTAGCACACCGGGGCCCGGGTGGTAACCGTGACAACGCCGAGAGCACGCGCGGATTCGACCGCCGACCGCAGCTGGTGGCGGCTGAGGTCGGCGAACGTGACCGCGAAACTGCCACGGCGTATCGGGCCGTTGTCGTCGATCTCGGCTACCAGCCTGATCAGGCCGGGCAGGGCGAGCGACGTCAGTGTGCGGCGGGCGAACGGGGCGGATGTGGGCGGGTTCATCGGCGCTTGGCCCCGGACGGCAGGGACGGGCGGGCCTGTACCGGGTGGGAATGGGAGAACAGGTCGGTGGACTTCCATGCGGGAGTGGTGGTTCCCGGGGCGGGTGAAGCTGGACGCCGGCTCGCAGTGGTTGCCCACGTGCGGTTTCGGGACACGGACGGTGCGGGCGCTGTTCCCCATAGCGGGTGCGTGTCGCCCAGCGGCCGCCCGGCTGCCCACGCGGAGACGGCCCGGTAGACCGGAGCGAGGTCGACGCCGCTCTCAGACAGCCGGAATTCCCCATCCTCTGCGGTGACCAGACCGTCGGCCACAAGGCGGTTGAGCGGCGGGTACACGGCGGTCAGTGCCTTTCCAGGGATCGCCTCGGCGGCCACGGTCGTCGCACTCGCTGCACCGCGCGCCCGGAGCGTCCACACGATCGCGGTGGTGTGCCGCGGGCTGATGAGGGCGAGAGTGTCCTCGATGTCCTCGGCCGCCGCGACCTGCTGGGGGCGCCTGGCCCCGGTTGCGTCGCGGACCCACTCCTTCTCCAGGTGTGCGTTGCCCCAGGCGGCGAGGACGCCGAGGATCGGCAGCAGCTCCGCGCCGCGTGCGGTCAGGCCGTAGCTGACGTGGCGCTGCGGGTACTCGGAGCGCTGCACCACGCCGGCATCGGTCAACTTCTTCAGCCTGGGATGGAGTTGTCCGTCGGCAAGCCAGGGCAGCCGAAGCTTGATCGTGGCGTAGCGCAGCGGCTCGGACGCGAGGGTCATCAGCACCCATGCACTCCAACGCGGCGCGAGCATCTCCAGGGTCTCCGCGGTGCGGGCAAGGTCGGTCGGGTCGGTCCGGACGCTGGAAGCGGGCAAGGATCAGCTCCTGGGTACGTGGTATGGCGGGCTCAGTGGGTGCGGGAAGGCGTTGCCAAGGGAGCCGCCGGCGCGGGTCGAGCCGGCGAGGTGTCCGTGCCCGGGGCGCGGCGCAGCCCTCCCAGGACCGCGCTGATGCTGGCGGCGAAGGCATCACGTGCAACGACGCCCTCGGCAATGCGGCGGGCGCAGTTGGTGATCTGGCCGACCTGCGGCCGGCCAACCTCCTCGCCGGCGGTGAGTTCGTGTAGGCGTGCCACGTGCAACGCGATGCTGTGCTCGGCGAGCACCAGCTCGGCGTGGCTGCGGGTCAGCGCGCCCAGCAACGTGGCGTACGGGGTGTCAGCGACGAGGGCTTTCAGGTCGGCGAGCGGCTGCCCGAACAGCTCCGCGATTCGGTCGGCGAGGGCCGCTGAAGAGGTGCTCGAGATATCGGCCGGGCGGGGCAATCAGCGGCTTCCTGGGTCTGCGACGCCGCCTCGGACCAGCCTGGGGGATGTGCGGACGGTCGTGAGCGTCGGCGGAGGAAGCTGGTCGATGCCCGGGGGCTGCTGGGACGGCATGGCTGTCAGCAGCTGGTCGAGTGCGTCGATGTACGCGGTGCGTGCGGCAAGAGCGGACTCCAACCACACCGCGTCGATGCACAGATCGGCAGCTGTCAGGTCTCCCAAGGGCCGGTCGGCGGCGGTTGCCCGATGGACGCGTTCGCGTACGCGTACCACCTGGTCCTCGACCACGGCCAGGAAACCCCGCAGTTCCAGTGCGCGCCGCAGCGCAGTGGAGACCGCAGGTGCCATGGCTTTCGTGGCCAGCTCGGGAATCGGCCCGCCGAAGGCGCTGGCCAGGGCCCCGTCCCGACTGCTGCGCTTATGCCGCTCGGTCATCGTCCTTTCCTCACCGGGACGGTGGGACGGTGAGGCACCGGTACGGCGGCCGTGGACAGTGCCGGTGGGCGACGCGGCGCCGGGGCAGTGTCCTGGGCCTTGCCGCGAGTTCGCTTCCCGGGAGCGTCCGGATCAAGCAGATAGGTCACGACCAGGGCCCGCCCGTCCCGGGCTCCGACTGCGGCATTCAGACGGTGCGCGAGTTCCATGACCGGGTCGTCGATCACCCCGGCTCTGCTGCTGAGGGCGCTGACGAGAGCGTCCTCCGCCTCCTCGACCACGATCTGCGCCTGGGCGAGCATGTCGTACCAGTGGATCAGGAGCCGCTCCTCGCTGTCTGCACGTGGATTGGCCGCAACGCGCCGGCGCAGCTCCGCGACCGGCATGTGAAAGCGGTCCTCGATTCCCTGTGCCGCGATCCCCATGACGCCAGGTATTTCATCGAGCAATTCCGTCTCCCTTCGAACGTGGCTTCCACAAAAGGGTCCGGAGATTCGCAGGTTTCGGTAACCGGAAATGGAGTGGTAGCCTCGCCCTGTGGTGGACTGTGTACTTTGCATTCCACGGGCAGCTTCCACAGCCGTCAGCGAGGCGGACCGGAACGTGGCAGTGGGTTCGCCGCCATCGCGAGTCCTGAACCGGCGGCCACAGGGGCAGAGCGGTGACCTCGCAGCACCAGTGCGGCTCCCACCACGCGGTGGCAGCCTCCCAGGTGGCGAAGCCGCCCTCCCGCAACGCGTAAGGCCACGTTTCCGTGTCGATGTCTTCCAGCAGGACGCGGAACGGCGTCGTCGCCTGCACATCGACAGCTCTCAACAGGTTGATGCCGCGGAACGCGCCGCTGGCGCTGTTGGTCACGGCCTTGTAGCCGTCGAGGCGGAAGTCGGGTGCGTACGCGGGCATCAGTGATTCCGGCGGAGTCCGGAGCCGACCGCCCGACGGTACGGGAAAGCGCCGTACGCCGGTGCGGGGGACCGGGAGTGCCGCTTCCCGACGGGGCGTGATGACGTCAGCACGGCCCGGCCGGCGTCGGTCAGCGAGAGGGGCTGGCTCACATACAGCGGACGCGAGGTGTCCCGCTGGACGAAGCCGGCCGCCTCCAAGGAGAGCAAGTGGGCGTAGGAGATCCACAGGGATGCCGATGAGACGGCACGGAGGCCCGTACGCAGGTCCTGCCGCAGGTCAGCGCCCTGGCCGATGGCCTGCAGTGCCACGAAGTCCGCCGAGGAAACCGGCTTGTCGAAATGCGCGGCCTCGATCGGCCTCAGCGCGTCCGCGACTGCTTGCTGCTTGTTGTCGCGGTCGATCATGGCGCTCTCCAGCGAGTCGGCGGTGCGGTCGATGGCTTCGAGCAGGTTCGCGTCGACGGGGAGCACGCCCGACACCATGTCGGCAAGGCGCACGCGGTAGAAAGTGACAGCGATCTCGGCCTCGGCCAACTCATGATGGGCTTGGGCCAGCGCGGCGTGTGGAGCGTCGAGCACACCGTCGTCGAGCTGCTGCCACAACGTGTCCACGGTCCTGCGCACGACAAGCTCGACCTGCTGGTCGAGGGCGGTCAGCGCGGGAGGGACATGAGAGGGGTCGTGGTCCAAACAAGTGGTCCTTCCTGTGAAGGTACGGCTCCGCCCTCAGCCACGCGCCGGCCTGGGATCAGGGCGAGTGCCGCCCGTCACCGCGCGAGGTTGGGCAGGTGGGGCGGGGGCGTGCTCGCGCGCGTCGAACTGCGGCGGGCGGGTACGCGCGGCGTGGGAACGCGCGTCCGTCGGCTTCCGGGGCAGCCCCAACCGCTCGCGGGCGGTGGTGTAGACGTCATGCCGTGCGCGCGGTCGCACAGCTACCACGTAGATCTCGGAACGGTGCGCGGAACCGGCGGGGGCCGGGCGCTGCTGGTAGACGATCCGCCACGCGCACGACGGATCGATGTACAGCTTCCTGGCCCCGGCCAGCTCCCTGACCAGCTTGGCCCCGTGCAGACGGCCCGCGACCACGTCCTCAAGCTGGGCGAGCGCCAGATCACGGATGCCGGCGGGGGCCTCCAACAGGTCGGTCAGGGCCCGCGGGTCGAAGGCGAGGCCGAACACCGGCCCCGTCACTGGTCGTCCCGGACCTCGTCACCGTGGTCGTTCTGCTCGGCGACCGACCGGGGCGAGGGAGGCGGGCCGGGCAGCCTCCGATGGGAGCGGCGGTCCGGGTCGGTCATACAGGCGGACATCGGTCCGCCCGGGGCCCGCACCGTAGCCATGACGTGCACGAGGAAGTCCCGGTGCCACACGGCCATGCCCGCCAGGCCGCTGCTGTCGGGGTCCTTGTGCTGCAGGTAGGCCAGCCACAGCGAGTGAAGCCAGGCCACGACATCCTCGTGGGCCTGCCACTGGTCGCACCAGGGCGCTGCGGTGCTGACCTCCGCCCCGTAGATCCGCATCAGGTACCCGTCCACCCAGTCGGACAGGGCATCCACCTCATCCTCGTACGCCTCGCCCTCCAGCTCTAGAATCGGCACGATCGGTCGTGAATCCGGCACCGACGGCTGTGCCGGGGCGCCGGCGAAGCCCGGCAGGCCGAAGGCGTCGAAAGGACCGGCGCCGGACGAACCGGCCGAGAGGCTGAGGCTGTCGAGTTGCCGCGCTTGCTCCCGCGACCGATCCAGCAGCTTGCGGACAGTCGCATCGATGCTCTCCAGATCGAGCTCCGGGACGCGGACCGCGTCGTCGCCATTCGGTGAAGATATCGGGTCGGGCACAGAAATCTCTCCTTCACATTCGCTACCGCGGGAATCGGCTGCGGCCATAATCATCCGAAATTTTCCCGATTTCGCTAACCGGGCACGGCGTGTTACAAGCACGACCGCAGAGCACACGAGCAGGTCCGACCGACGTACCAGGGAAGAACATCTATTGAACTCGCGCACCGGCCGGCGGTGGGCGCCGAAGCCGAGTCGTTGATCACGATCGCGCGGCAGAGAACTCGAGGTGTAGAGCGATCACCAGAAGCCGTTGCAGTGTCAGCGGTAGGACCAGAGGTCCGTGGTGTCGATGGCCGCGGTGTCGAGTTGGAAGACGAAGCCGTGGTGATCGCTCGCGCCGGGCGGGGTGTCAAGCAGGCGGTAGCCGGTCACTGCTCCCGCGAGTGGCCCCGAGACCCATGCCTGGTCAACACGGTCATCAGAGCCTGTCGGGGCGAGGAGCGCGAGGTCCTTGGTCCGCTCGTAAAGGTGCCAGGCCACATCGACATAGCCGAGGTGCGCCAACTTGCGCGCGATGCGCCGGTCAGGCACCGGGATTGCGTCCGGTTGGATGCCGGCTGGAGGTAGCAGGGTACGGGAGCCCAAGTTGTACGGCCTCATCGCGGAATACTGCGGGTTGGGATGATCGTCACTAGCGGGCGGGTAGTTGACGTCGCCCCCCAGCACGGCGAAAGGTCCGTACTTGTAGCCGCGGGTCCCCGCCCAGTTCGCTTCGATGAAGGCTTCCTCGGCCGCGAACGGCGAGAAATGCACCGGTACGAAGGACAGGGGCGCAGGCAGGCCAGGGATCTCGAACGCGGTGACGGCGATACCGTGCAGGGCTTGTTCGGAGAAGTCGGGGTTCCATCGCGTCCAGCGCCCAAGCACCTCACGCCGGTACATGAGGGCGGTGCCGAACCCGCTGCGCGCTGGGGTGAGCGGCACTGCGTCGAGGTCGAGATCACGACAGGCGCGAGCCAACTGCTTATGTCCGGCGCTGCCCCATGAGGCTGCCTCGCACAACAGGACCACGTCTACGCGGTCGGCAGCGGCATTGATGCGGTCGACCAGGAGAGGCCAACGGTCCTGTGGGTTGCCGTCACCGTCCTGGAGTCCGCCCAAGCCGAGGTTTTGAACAACGATCGACAGTTGCATCCGGGCTCCTTTGTGTGTCGCCGATAATGCGAGTTGAAGAACCGACTTAGGACGAGCACCGCGAGTTAAACGGGCTCGCTCGGTGTCCACATCAGCTGCCGTGCGGGCCCGGTCCGACACGGCTTCCAGCGCGGCGTGCGCGAGGAAGCCCGACGAGTCATGGCGACGCCGCGGCCGGGTCAGGGAGAACCACTTCTCGTCGCCGCTGAAGCGGCTGGCGAGCAGAAGCGTGCTTGGCTTGTTCGTTCTTGTGTGGGCGGCCCGGCGCTGCACCAACCAGGCGTGGGCGCTAGGACGTCAAGGTGAAGTCGGCCTGTGTCAGGGTCTGCTGCTGTGTTTCAGTGAGCCGGGCAGCCGCGATCTCGGCATAATGGCCGGTCTTTTCGATCCCGATGAAGTCGCGCCCCTCCAAGAGCGCGGCCACCCCGGTGGAGCCCGAACCGGCTGTGAAGTCCAGGACCGTGCCGCCCGGCGGGCTGATCTTCACGAGGTCGCGCATCACCGACAGTGGCTTCTGGGTGATGTGCTGACGCCCCTTGCCCGAGGGCTGCGAGGCACTGTAGAGGCCAGGCAGGTACACGGGGTTCCGTGCGGCGTCGATCGGGCCGTTCGATGCCCAGACGATGAATTCGCAGTTCTGGGTAAACCGGCCCTTCTGGGGCCTTGCCTGTGGCTTGTGCCACGCCAGTACGCCGCGCCACAGCCAGCCGGCCGCCTGGATCGCGTCCGTCGTGACGGGCAGCTGGCGCCAGTCGGTGAACAGCAGCGAAGTCCCACCGATCTTGGTCAGCCGGTGGGCCTCGGTCATGATCTGCGTCAGCCAGAAGCCGTACGACCGCTGATCCATGTTCTCGCCGGTGAAGTCCGGCAGTTGGTGGTTCGCGTCGGCCGAGGTGTACTTCTGCTTCGCAGATCGGGACGTTCTCTCCTTGGCGGTCCGACCGCCCGAATTGTACGGCGGGTCGGTGATGACGGAGTCGACGCAACCGTCGGGCAGACCGGCCAGGACGGTGAGGGCATCACCTTGGTGCAGGGAAAATGGCAAAGAGGTGCCTCGCATTCTGGTGGAGGACGGGATACCTCCGTCTCGCCGGAAGCCGCGACCGGCCTCGGGCCAGTGGCGGTGCGCAGCAGCCGGAGCGTGGGAGAGGAGGACCTACAACAGTAGCCGTCGAATCCCGGTTGGGCGCTATCGGCGCCGTGGAGGCCCGACATCGGATCTCGGAGGGCGGATGATTTCGGCAACCGGGCTTCGGCGCCTACTGTTTTGGAACTGCCCGGCGGGACAACGCCGATGGCATTCCTCCGTCCATCGCTTCCCATGAAGGTCGCACCCCTGTGCCCCGACATCCCTGACCTCGTCCTGGACCGGCACGTGCCCGAGCTGCAACTCCGGCACGTACGCCCAAGGTTTGCCCTCCCCCCCGGGACCACGCGCCCTTTTCACCGCCAAGCACGCGCGCCCCGGCTCCACTCGAAGGACTCGCTGTGACATCGCTCCGCTCCTGCCTGCCCGCAAACGGTCCTCCGCGCGCTGACCGCCGACCGGCCGGTGCGCCGGATTGAAGGCGCTGGCCGCCAGCATCGGTGTCGTCGTCCTGTCGCCTCTTCTTCTGGCCGGGACGGCCATGATGGTCGCCTCGTCGAGCAAGGGCGCGACCGACACCAGCACCTCCAGCAGCTGCTTGGGCGGCATCGACACCGACGAGGTGGCCAAGCAGGTCACCGCCATCCTCGACGGCGCCTCCAGTGAGACCGTCCACATCCAGGGACTGGACCTGCCCGCCGAGCAGATCCCCAACGCCCAGACCATCGTGGCCACCGGCATCAGCATGAACGTGCCGGCGAGGGGCCAGATCGTCGCCATCGCGACCGCGATGCAGGAATCACGGCTGCGGAACCTCGGCACCGGCGACCGCGACAGCCTCGGGCTATTCCAGCAGCGGCCCTCGCAGGGCTGGGGAACCGCCGAGCAGATCCGTGACCCGGTCTACGCGTCCGAGCAGTTCTACAAGCACCTGCTCGCAGTCGATGGGTGGCAGCAGATGACAGTCGCCGAAGCCGCGCAGGCCGTCCAGAAGTCCGCGTTCCCCGATGCCTACGCGCAATGGGCGTCGCTCGCCGCGGCATTGCAGAAGGCGATCGCCGCGACCTTCCCCACCACCAGCGCAAGCCCGCCCACGGACGGCACGACCGCCACATCCACGGCGGGCGCCAGCGACTGCACGCCCGACGGCGCCTCCTTCGGGCAGTACCCCGAGGGAACTGTGCCCAAGGGCTACGCCATTCCCAACAACACCGATCCGACGGCACGCAAGGCCATCGAGTGGGCAATGCAGCAACTCGGCACGCTCTACCAGTGGGGCGGCTCCTGCACGAACGCACACGGCGCCGACCCCATGGGCCGCTGCGACTGCAGCAGCCTGATGCAGCAGGCGTACAAGCGCGCGGGCATCAGCCTCACCCGCACCACGTACACCCAGGTCAAGCAGGGCAAGGCCGTCTCGCCGAAGGCCCTGGAGCCCGGTGACCTGATCTTCAGCCGCGGCAGCGCGGCCCACCCCGAGCACGTCGGGATGTACATCGGCGAGGGCCTCGTGATCGAGGCTCCGCGCACCTCAAAGCCGGTGAGGATCAGCCCGATCAAGGACTGGGTCATCCTCGCCGCCCGCCGCGTCGTCTGACGCCGCCCTTCGCGCGCCGCCCGGGCACCGCCCCGGATCGGCCCGCCCGGAGGGCCTTCTCGCGCCCGCGCCATTCCCCTCCCCGCTCGTCACTTCCACCCGCCGTCGCCGCCGCGGCCTGGCGTCTGCAAGGAGCCCCGCCATACCCATCTCACTCGCTGCCCGCGCCGCCGTCCACCTCGCATACGACCCTGGCATCTCCCCCAAGGGCGGCGGCCTCCCCGGCCTGTCCGTACTGAAGAACGTCGTCAACAGCATCAACCTCTTCGGAATCGTCGCCGTCGTCGGCGCCCTGGCGGTGTCCCTGTCGGTGTGGGCCTGGGGCCATCACTCCGGCGGTCACCAGGCCGAGGCCAACGGCAAGAAGGGCGCCGTCGTCGCCGCCGGCGCCGCGCTCGGGCTCGGTGCGGCCAACGGGATCGTGGCCTTCTTCAGTGCGCTGGGATCGCAGGTCCACTGATGCCGTTGCCTTCATTGTCCGGATACGGCGTGATGTGGTCGGCGCGGATGCGGATCGCGGTCCTAGCAGCCGCCGTCGCCGTGCTGGTCGCCGTCGCTGCCGCCGTCGCCTGGTTCACCGGCTCCACCACCCAGCACCGTGCGGCAGACCCGCCTCGGGCCAGCAGCCCCGTTCCCACATCGGCGACGCCCGCGCCCTCCACGACACCCAGTTCGGTAGCCGCGCCGCCGCAGATCTCCGAACCGGTCGCGTTCGCCGAGGCCACCGCACGGATGCTGTGGTCCTACGACACCCGCGACACCACCCGAGACCAGCAACTCACCGGTATGCGCGCCTGGATGACCGCCGAAGCCAAGTACGCCGACTTCTCCTCGGTGTCCGGCCAGATCCCCGATCCGGTGCTGTGGTCACGGATGGCCGACCAGGACCAGCACGCCACCGCCACGATCACCGAAGGCCACTACCCGAGCGCGTTCAAGCAGGCCCTCGCCGACGACCCGTCCGCGATCACCGAGGCATACATCTACGTCGTCACGGTCAACGGCACTCAGCAGATCACGTGGAAGGGAGGCGACGGCGGCGAGGACCGTGCGATCACCCTCGCCGTGCAGTGCCGCCCCAGCCAGGACTGCCGCCTCGCGGCCATCGACCCGACCGTCGCGCAGTGACCAAGCCGACCGAAGTGTAAGGAGGACAATCCGTGGGCTTCTGCGACCTTCCCCTCGCGGACAAGGTGTGCAGCGTCGGTGACGCCGCCAGCTTCGTGTCCGATCCCGGCAAGACCATCGGCGACTGGATGGCCAAGAGCGCCGGCGAACTCGCCGCCGCCTCCGCGGACCTGGCCGCCAAAGCCGTCGACAGCACCACCGAGGTGGACCTGAATGCCACCTGGTTCCGCGACAACTACGAGATGCTGCTGCCCATCGGACTGACCGTGCTGGTCGCGACCTTCTGCGCGCAACTTGTACGTGCCGCGGTCAAACGAGACGGTCAGGCCCTCAGCCAGGCGTTCACCGGCACGATGGCAGGCGTCCTGTTCGCTTTCTGCGCCGTCGCCCTGACATCGGTCGCGTTGGCCGTGGTCGACGCCTTGTCCGACGGACTGTTCCAAGCCTCCCACCTGAACATCCAAACGGCCGTACGCCGCATGATCCAGGTCAACCAGATCAGCGTCGTCTCCCAACTCGGCTGGCTCGTCGCCGTGGTCGCCGGACTCGCAGCCTCAGTCGGCGCAGTCCTGTACTGGTGCGTGATGGTGGCCCGCAAGGTCGGCATCCTCGTCATGGTCACCCTGGCCGTGTTCGCCGGGGCCGGCGGCGGCTGGGAGGTGGCCCGGCGGTGGCGCCGCGGCTGGGTCGAAGCCACCGCCACCCTCGTGGTCAGCAAGCTGCTGATGACCGTCGTCCTCGTCCTCGGCATCTCCGCCATGGGCAAGACGCAGGCCAAGGACGGCGTCGGCGCGCTGTCCGACATCATGACCGGCATCGTGATCATGCTCCTCGTGCTGATGTGCCCGTACGCGACGTTCAAGTTCGCGCACTGGGCCGCCGAAGGCACGTCCGGCGAAGACATCCACCGCGCCGGCGGCGCCGGCGCGCACATGGCCCGGCAGCACGCCGAGAAGGCCACCCGCAAGGCGGCCGCCATGGCTGCCACCGGCGGTGCGGGAGCCGCCGCCGGAGCCTCACCGCAGGGACCGGACACCGCGACCGCCGCGACCGGTGGCGGTGGGTTCCCCGGTGACATCGCCGCGAACCCCACCGGCTTGTCCCCCGACTCCGGCGAAGGCGGCCTCAAGGCCGGCATGGACAAGGCCCTCCAGCCGCCGCCGACCAGCACACGCGACGACACCATCGGCCAGGTCGGCGGCGTTCCGGGGCCAGGAGGCGGCTCCGGATCACCAACGTCCGGTCAGGGCGGAGGCTTCATGACCTTGTCAGCGTTGGCTCCGACCACGACCCCTTCGCCGCACAGCGAAGGCCCGCCCGTGACGCCGGGTGCGTCCGGCACGCGTCCGCCGCCGACGGGCGGGTGAGCATCCACCACCCCGGGGGCGGCCCGCATCGCGCGCCGCCCCGGCCCCTCCCGCGCGCCCATCGGAATCGCCTTGTCTGATATCGCCCCTACCATCAAGTTCCCCCACCGGCCGAGGCGTGGCGTTCTGCTCGGTCTTTCCCTGCCACAGCTCGTGCTCGTATCCGCTGCGGTCGCCCTGCTGCTGATCACGGTGGTGTCCACCGGACTGCTCGGCGTGATCGCTCTCACCCCCCTGTGGGCGGCGGTCGGCCTGCTGGTCGCCGTACGCCGGCACGGCCGGCCGCTGGCCGACTGGGCACCGATCGTGGCCACGTACACGGGGCGGCGCCGCACCGGCCAGGCGCTGTGGCTGGCCCGCCCGGTCACACGCCCACGCCAAGACGGGCTCCTGCACCTGCCGGGCACCGCGGCGTCGCTGCGGGTGGTCACCCCGAGCGACTCCGTAAACGAGGGTGCCGCGGTGCACGACCCGCACCAACAGACCTTGACCGCCGTTGCACGTGTCTCCTCCCGGGCATACGCGCTGCTCGACCCCGCCACCCAGAACCAGGCCGTGGCCGGGTGGGGCAGAGCACTGGCCGGCCTCTCACGCACCGGGCACGTGGCCACCGTGCAAGTCCTGGAGCGCACCGTTCCCGACTCCGGCGACACCGTCACCCGGCACTGGGCCCGTACCGGCCACCCGGAAGCGCCCGTCGCTGGGCAGGTCTACGCCGAACTCGTCGCCTCCGCCGGCCCCGCGGCAGCACCCCACGAGACATACCTGGCCATCAGCCTCGACCTGAAAGCCGCCCGAAGGCTGATCGCCCAGGCCGGAGGCGGACTACCCGGCGCTTTCACCGTGATGGAACAGACCACGTCGGCCGTCGCCCAGGCCGCGCGCACCGCCGGGCTCATGGTCTCCGGCTGGCTCTCAGCGCGTGAGATCGCCGCCGTTATCCGCACGGCCTACGACCCGAACGCCCTTTCCGCCCTCCAGCAGTGGTCGCCGTCCGGGCGCGCCGAAGCCGCCCCGGCCGCCGCCGGGCCCGTCGTCCAGGTCGAGTCGTACGACCGGCTGGCCACCGATTCCGCCCGGCACGCCACCTACTGGGTCGAGGACTGGCCCCGCGTCGAGGTGAACACGGGCTTCCTGCACGGGCTGATGTTCACCGCAGGGGTCCGCCGCTCCCTCTCCCTGATCTACGTCCCCCAGGGGGTGGAGTCCGCGATGCGCGACGTGCAGCGCAGGAAGGCGCAGATCATCGCCGACGCCAGCGAGCGCACCCGACGCGGACTCGTCGACTCCGAGGCCGACTCGGTGGAGTACGCCGACGTCAAAGCCCGCGAGCGGCAGCTGATCGCTGGACACACCGATGTCGCCATGACCGGCCTGCTCACCGTCTCCGCCGCCTCCGACGCCCTTCTCGACGCCGCCTGCGCTCAGATGGAGACAGCCGCCGCCACCGCCCAGGTCGACCTGCGGCGCCTGCTCTTCCAGCAGCCGGCGGCGTTCACCCTTGCCGCGTTGCCCCTCGCACGGACCACCCGATGACACCAGCCCAGCTCCACCGTCCGGCCGCCCATCAAGGACCTTCGTGACTCCAGACGCTCCCGACGCGCACCCCTATCTGCGTGCCGCCACCGCCGGCCTGCGCCATCACGCGCGGTCCCTGTCCGCCCACGACGCAGCATCCGCCTCGGCCGACCGGGCCCACCTCGACGCCCTGCACGCGCACGTCATCGCGCTGCATCAGCTCGTCGACACCGTCGCCACGACCATCCGCACCCCGCATCCCGCAGCCGCTCGCCAGGTGACTGCGGCACACACCCGCCTGTGGCAGTCCGCGGCCGCTGTACACGACGCGTTCCACCTCCTGCCCGGCCCGACCGATCAGCCCACGTCGTGCCGCCCTGAGCGCGTGCCCGAAGGCCCGCCGTTCCTGACCATCTGCCAGCGCCACCTGGCCGCGGTCCACCGGGTCCGCCGCAGCACCACCCCCTCGGACCTCACCGACCCGCCCCCCGGTCACGCCACCATCTGCGCCCGCTGACCGCCGCACCGAGGCCGGGTGCTGCCGGACACGCGACCGCTCGATCTCTCGGCCAGCCACCGAAAGCCGCCGCCTCTTGACCCACAGACCTGACCAGCGCACCAGCGCCAGCACCCTGTTCACCCCCCACGGCTCCGGACGCGCCGCCCGCAAGGCAGCCCGCCGGCAGGCCGCCGAGGCCACCGCGAAAGCCCGCGCGAGCGTCAGCACCCTCGCCACTGCCGCCACCTCAGGCGACCCTGCGATGCCCCCGGCGGTCTTCCCGTCCTCGGGTCGCCCCGGACCGGCCTCCGCCCGCACCACCAAACTCAAACTCCCCGCCCACCGCATGACCACAGCCGTGGCAGCCGGCGCGTACCCGTTCCTGGCCGAAGGGGGACTTGGCGCCGAAGGCACCTACATCGGACGAGACGTCCACTCAGAGGCATCGTTCGTCTTCGACCCGTTCGCGCTGTACGGCCGCCTCGACGGCTTCACCAACCCGAACCTCTTGCTCGCCGGGGTGATCGGGCAGGGCAAGAGCGCGCTCGCCAAGAGCATCGCGCTGCGGTCGGTCGCCTTCGGATACCGCGTCTACGTGCCGTGCGACCCGAAGGGCGAGTGGACCCCGGTGGCCGAAGCGCTCGGCGGCCGGTCCGTTGCACTCGGCCCTGGTCTGCCCGGCCGGCTCAACCCCCTGGACGCAGCCCCGCGGCCGCCGAGCGTGGCGGAGGCGGACTGGGCCGGCGAGGTGCGCAAACGGCGCTTGCTGCTTCTCGGCTCTCTGGCCCGCACGGTCCTGGGCCGGGATCTGCTGCCGATGGAGCACACGGCGCTGGACATCACCCTCGACGCCGTCTCCGCCCGCGCCGATGCCACCGGCTGCACTCCGCTCCTCGGCGACATCGCCGCAGCCCTGGCCACCCCTAGTGTGCTCGACGAAGCCGCTGGGACGGTGGCCGGCCACCTCAGTGGCGCCGCCCGCGACCTGGCCCACGCCATGCGGCGCCTGGTCCGTGGAGACCTGGCCGGCATGTTCGACGCTCCCTCCACCGTGGCCTTCGACGCGGAAGCGCCGATGCTCACCATCGATCTGTCCCGCCTCGGCGGGTCCGGCGACGACACCGGGCTCGTCCTGGCCATGACCTGCGCAAGCGCCTGGATGGAATCCGCCCTCTCCGATCCCGGCGGCGGTGGCCGCCGCTGGATCATCTACGACGAGGCGTGGCGGCTGATGCGGCACATCGGGCTGCTCCAACGGATGCAGGCGCAGTGGAAGCTCTCCCGCGGTCTCGGCATCGCCAACCTCATGGTGATCCACCGGCTGTCCGACCTGCTCACCGCCGGCGACGCCGGCTCGCGCGGGCGGGCCTTGGCCGAAGGGCTCCTCGCCGACTGCTCCACCCGGATCATCTACCGCCAGGAGGCCGACCAACTCCATGCTGCCGCCTCCCTGCTCGGCTTGACCTCGGTGGAGACGGAGGCCATCGCCCACCTCACCCGAGGCCGCGGCTTGTGGAAGGTCGCCGGACGATCCTTCATCGTGCAGCACCTGCTGCACAGCCACGAGCTGCAGCTCTTCGACACCGATGCCCGCATGCACTGAAAGGTCACTTGATGGCATCTGCTCGACTCGGCCGGTCGCATACCGACCCAACCGTCCTACGCCGAACTCCTCCAGCATGCCGCCGGCGCACAGGATCTCGCCCGCGACGTCGGCCGCCTCGCTGCCGACTTCGGCGGGTCTCACCACACCAACCCCGCCGGCAACGCGATGCTCTCCCACCTGCGACGGCAGTCACCATGTCGAGCCACCGAACCGGCTGTGGGTCACCGACCTCACCATGATCTCGACCGGCGAGGGGCCCCTTTGGCTCTCCGCGATCCGCGACGCGTTCGCGCGCATGGGGGGGGTTGCCTGGGGGACGTCCGCCCGCGCGGACGCCGACCTGGTCCTAACCACGCTGGAGTACGCCCTCGCCTCCCGCGAGGTCGAACCCGGCCAGCGCATCCACCACGCCGACCACGGCTGCCAGTACACGTCCATCAAGCTCACAACTCGCTTGCTGTGTACGGGAGTTCAAGCATTGATGGACTCGGACGACAAGCCAGCCTTCCACCGTCCGCCGCCGTCTCCCGGACGCATACCAGCAAAGGCCATGACGGACGCACCCCCACCGCCCCTACCACCGACGCCCCGTGGCGCTGGAGCGCTGCCACCGCACACGCCCTCATGGTCCAGCTCGGGGAACTGATCGATGGCCTCCCATTCGATGGCGCCGAGGTCACTTCAATCGCTGCCCGTAAACACGTCGACCACCTCTTCCGCCTCCAACGGCGCACCGCTGCCTGCATCCACTCGGTACTCACCAGTAGCAACAACCTGGGGCCCGCCGCAGCGCCAGGTCGTCGGACGCCTCACCCACACGACCGTCCCGATGGACAAGGCATCGCGCCACCTGGTAGCGGCTCTGACCCATGCGGCGCGCGCCGAGGGCGAATCCAGTCACCAGTTCCAGTACCGGGCTGCCAGCGTCAACGCCGTCGAGGCATACATCGAAGCCCGGGACGACCTGGAGAAGACCGCCTCGGACCTCAGCCGTGCCCCGCAACTTCCGCCCGGTCCCTCCCCGGTGCCGCCCCCAGAACCCGTTCCCCCGCCATCCCCTCGCCAGCGGTGACGTCCGCCTACGACGACATCAGCGAGATGCACGGCCTGGCCGAACGAGTGCACCTGGTCGCTGAGGACTTGGCGGTCCTCGATTCGCCGAGCAGCCGCTGCGACTTCGACGACCTCGACCGGTGGATGCGCGAGATCGCGACCGTGGTCGCCCACATGACGACCGCAGCCGCCCACGCAGACCGTTCTTTGGACGGCGCGCTCCGGTATCCGGCCGTCACCCAGAACAAGATCGTCGCGCTGGCCGAGTCGGTCCGGGTCCTGACCCAGGCCCTGGCCCGCCTCGGTGACGCGATGGCACAGGCCGGCTTGCTGCGACAACTCGAACCCGAGGCGTGGAACGGACAGCACGTCCGTGCCCGGAGAGTGGCGCGTGACACCGTCCAAGGCCACCTCGTCCGCGCCCGGCTCCACCTCAACGACGGCGGCTACCAGCTGCACCGGGCCGCAGACCGACTGCTGGCCTCGCTGCCCCCCGGCACCATCTGGTCGCAGTCGACGTCCCCGCCACAGGCTCCACCCACCACGCCGTCCCCGCGAACCCGCTGACCCGATCATGGAGCACCTCATCCGCATCTCCCAACGCACGCTGTCCCTCGTCGCTGCTGCCGCCTGCGTCGCCGCGACTGCGGCCGCCTGCACCACCAGCGGTGGCACCGCCAAGCCCACGACGTCACCGAGCACGATCAGCGCGACGGCCCCGGCGCCGGCCGTGAGCAAGTCGGCGGCACTCGCGCTCATCCGCCACTACACGCTGGTCAACAACAAGGCCAACACCAATGCCAACTCCCGTCTGCTGGACACCGTCGAGGACGGCCCGCTCTACGAGATGTCCCTCGGCGAGTACAAGCAGGGCAGCGGCACCCCGGCCAAGGACCGTACGGCGTACAAGCCGTGGTCCTACGACACGTCCACCGCCCACCTCTACATCCCCCGCTTCACCGCCGGCGCCCCCCGCTGGTTCGCCGCCGCGCTCACCGTCACCGGCGACAAAACCCTGGTGATGGTCGTCTTCGAGCAACAGCCGACGGGGCAGTGGGAGATGGTGCAGGCCACCGACCTCGACAGCGCCGTGCCGCCCCGGGTGGCCCTCGACCACGACGGGTACGCCACCGCCGTACCCGTCGACAACACCGCTGCGGCCACCGCGGACGCCGACCACCTGCGGCAAGCAGTGATCGACGACTTCGCCACCGGCGGGAAGCAGGCGGGCGCCCGCTACCTTGCCTCTTCCTCCGCCAGCCGACGGCAGATCGCCGCCCGCACCCGGGAGACGGCCGTGGGAAAGCACGCCACCGTCGACTTCACCGGGCTCCAGACCGAGCTGGCCTCCACCGCGTACGGACTGCGCACGACCTCCGGCGGCACGCTGGTGCTGTTCGCCCACTCTCACGTCGAAACCGAAACTGCGGATCTCGGCTGGGAGATCGACCCCGGCACGGCGTCCCGAGCCTGGCTGGGCATCGCCCCCCGCCAGGCGATCAACACCACCTTCCTGTGCACGGACGCCGCCCTCGCCCCCGCCAGCGGCCGGGCCACCCTCCTCGGGTACCGCTGCCAGATGACCGACGTCCAGGGCCCCACCTCCGCCGGCTTCCCCAACGGCGTGTAACCCCCGCGCAGCCGCCGGCCATCCGTTCGTATCGGAGTCCACCTGAGCACACGATCCTTCATCGCCCGCCCGACCGACGACGGGTACACCGGGATATACGTCCACCACGACGGCAAGCCCTCCCACCACCTGCCGCTGCTGCTCACCGCATACCGGTGGCGCTTCCGCCGGGACACTGCCGCCTTGGTCGGCCACCTCATCGATGTCCCCGTCGGCTGGGACGAACTGGGCACCGACCTCCTCGACGGCGTGCCGGCAGACCTGCGCAGAGCGCTCGTCGGCGACCAGCACGTCCCCAGCACCCCGCTGGACGACATCCGCACCATGGACGGCAAGCCCGCCCAGCGCATGCTCGTCACCCACGACCCAGCAACCCACAGCGGCGCCGAGTGGGGCTACGTCCTGCGCGACATCGGAATCGAAGTGATCCCCACCGGCCACGGCGCGACGAACGGGCCCATCGTCGCCTGGACCACCAGCCCGCTCACCAGGTTCTCCGACACACCCCACCGGTGGCAGCGCGACCCGGTCTCCCCCGCCCCTGCACCTGCTTTGCGCACCCGCGCCGCGCCGCGCCCGTCGCCTTCCGTCACCGCCACTCACACCAGCCCGCCCCCACGAGGTGACAGACCGTTGAGCACGCCTTTACCGCAGTCTCATCCCCTCATCCGTGCGTTCACCGATCACCTCTGCAATCCGGACCCCGTCTCCTGCACTCCCCCTTGCACCGACCGCGCCTTGTCGTCCGGGTCCGCGTCAAGGAACTTCGTCAGCGCCCCCACCGACCTTCCCCGAACCCGTGAGGATCTCTCCGTCAATGGCCATCCCTACGACGTGGACCGTCGTGCACAGCTGTGGGCATGAGGCGTCGCATGACCTTGCCGGCCGGCCCGCCGACCGCCGCGCGGGATTCGCCCGCTGGCTGGCTGAGCGTGACTGCACCGACTGCTGGAAGGCCGCCCGTGACGTCCGAAGGCCCAGCCGCGAGGAGTGGTTCGCCGCCAAGCGCGCAGAGGAGCAGCACAAAGCCACAGCCTGGGCAGAGCAGTTCGCGATGCCGCCGCTCGAAGGACCCGACAAGGTCCTTGAATGGGGACAGCGCGCCCGACATCGGCTCGTCACCAGCGCATACACCGCCCTCGTCGTCGAAGGCAGCTACGGCGAGCCCGCGTGGGCCGACCTGGAAGACCAAGTCCGCAGAGTGACTCGAGCCGGCTGGTGGATTGACCAGCGCGACGCTGACGGCACGGACCTGCCCGAACTGCTCGAGGCGGCCACGGGCGACGACCGCGGCACCGAGAACCCGTTCCGGTAGGAGCCCTCATACCCGATTATCCCCGGGTTCCGAAACCGGGGATCGTGCGGATTGTTGATCCTCCCACGTCTTCTCCTGCCGCAAGGACCCGTCGTGCATGACTCCGCTACGCGCCCGCCGTTCTCGCCCACCGACATCGTCACTCCCGTGCGGAGCATCACGCACGGGCACTTCCGGCCCGGTGATTCGGTCATCGTCTTCAGGGGGGTGGCCGGCGACAGCCTGTGGGGGGACATCATGACCATCGTCGCCTCCTCCTGGCACGATCCCACCGATGAAGCCGGGTGGCGGCTGCGCAACCCGCGCGGTGGCGACCGAAGTTACATCACCGCTCACCCGCGCTACCTCGCCCACCTCGGCCGGTCCTGCGCCGACTGCCTGATCTACCACCGCGCCCTGCAGGACTACCTGCTGCCCAAGGTCAGCGCTCCCTGCGGCCCGGTCGACGTGGGCTGGTACACGCTCACCCGTCTCAACCACCTGGTCCACGTCGACGAGCGCCGCCGATGACCGCTCCGAGCCGCAGCACCACCCTGGGCGAGGCTGCCCGCCGTGCCCGCCACGGCGCCAGGGGGATCGGCGACGAGACGTGGCCGAACCGGCTCGCCGCTGACCTGGCCGAGCTTCACGCGTCCTGGCAGGAGTCCGCAGAAGTGTGCGCGGATGCCGCGTGGGCGGCCAGAGCCGCCCAGCGGCCCGTCACCGGCCTGACCCGCCCGGTCCAGATCACCGGCAGCGATGACATCGACGTCCGCACCTACCGGCATTTGCACCTGAGCGCCCTGCGCTACGACTTCCGCTGCCGCGCCATCCAGGCCCTCGTCGAACAGCACGTCCCTCTCAACAGCGACCCGTACACGGCCGCCCTGTACGCCTTCGCGTTCCTGGGCCAGTCCAAGCCCCGGGGCCTGGCCCTCGCAGACGAAGTCCTCGACCGCGCGGGCGGCCACGCCAAGACCCTGCACGTGCTCCTGCACGGCCTTTGGCTTGGGCATCACCTGCCGGACCGCTCCCGGCGCATCCTCCACCTCACCGCCCGAGGCCCGTTCACGGCGCGCACCGACCCGGTCGCGCTGCTGCGCGAGGCCGGCGCACTGCGCAGCCTCGGCCGCTTCCAGGCCGCGCTGGCCAGCATCGACCGCGCCCTGGACGTGCTGCCGCCCGGCGACCCCGCCGTCCATGCCGACTTCGTGCGGGAGCGCACGCTGATCTGCGCCGCCGACGACATCACCCGGCTCTGCGCGGCCCGGGCCGGCGGAGTCACCGCGTGATCCCGCGCCTGTATCCGCCCGGCGCCCGCGCCGACGAGCGGGTCACCGAGGTCCTCACCCGTCCACCGTCCAATACGCAGCTGCTGACCGCGTGCACCGTGGTCGCGCACTGGTCCGACCTGGCCTTCTTCGTCGAACCCGACGAGCTGAGGACCTGGACCGCAGACCAGTGGGCCGAGCACCTCGACGAGCCCACGTGGCAGCAGCCGTTCATCATGGACCCGGATCGCGAACGGTGCGTCATCTGGCACGCCGGTGTTCGGCTGCATCCCGACGACCGCGCCCTTACCGGACCCGAATGGGCCGAGATCGCGCACCGACTCGCCCGTGCCGCCGGCATCGAGGTACCCGGCGATGATCGCGGATGCCGGTGGGTCGCCTTCCAGAGTCAGCTCGGCCACCTGGACCTGCTCGCCAACCTCATCCGCCAGGACGACCGGTGGAACCGGCTGCCGCCCCGGATCGGCCGGCTCCTGCAAGCCGAATGCCGACACATCGAGCGTGACTTCGACCTCATTGCTCCGGCCACCACTCGCTTCCGCACCGGCTCGATCGCGGACACCATGCAGATCGGACAGCTGCTGACCTGGCTCGCCGACGAGAGCACCAGCCCGGTGGCGTCCGCGCGCGTGCTCATCGAGCACGCTGCGCACCGCCTCGAAAGCTCTGCCCACGCATCCGACGCCGCGCTCGGGCACCAACTGGATCTGCTCGCCCGCCGGTTGCACAAGATCCAGCATGACGTCGCCGCCACCGCGGCGGTCCTCCCGACCGCGGCGCGAACACTGACCGTCACCACGGCGCCCGCGACGACGACGTCCCCCCGTGCCCCGCGCACCCGCTGACCGTTCCGCAACGCCGGTGCCCCCGGCGAGGTCACCCGGCCACCTCACACCCCTGCCCAAGGAACCCGTGCGCCCCGATACCCCCAGCACTCTTGAAGCGTTCGCCAGCATCCTGGCCGACTCCCTGCCCCGATCCTGGACCAGCCGCTACCACCCAGACCGTGGCGGCGACCACGACTATGCCGACCTCACCGCACAGGTGTGGGACCTCAACGAAGTGGCGGACGCCATGGCCCGACACCCCGTTGACGCCTGCGCCGTCCTCACGCGCGATGACGGTACTCGTCTGATCATCATCGCCCCGTGGAGCCGTGACACCGCCGAGACGTACCTGATCGCGGCCCTCGCTCCACAGGGCATCCCGCCCGGAGCATTTCGCGGTGTCCGCGAGCCGGACGGGATCTCGGTCCCCGCCGACCCCTTCCGCGCCGCCGACGAGGTCAGGGAAAACCTGCTGCCCCGCTACGAGCGGGCTCTCGCGCACGTCCGTACCAACGCGTCCCGTGGTTCTGCGCCGACAAACGACCAGGAGCAGCGCGTCGTCCTGGCCTGGTCCGGCACCGACCTCGTCACCCCCGACACAGCCGACGCCGCGATCAACCGCGCCTTGACGGCCTGCGGGTTCATGCTCGGTAGGGCCGGGTTCGTCCTGTCCGGAGCCGACACCGGCCGTCAGTCCGCGGCGGTTCTCGGCCTCAGCCAGCGCCTGCACCACGTAGGCATCGGCGTGGCCATCCGGGCAAGCAGACCGCGCCCGGCCCCGGACACCAACACGGTGCCCGCACCGACATCGCCGCCTACGCCCGCACCGCACAGGTGACTATGAGCGCTCCCTTCGACACTACCGCCCAGACGATCACGAGCGGCAGCCGGAACGGCGCCGACACAGTTGAAGCCGCCCGTGAAGCGCGGAAGCCGCCCCTCATCGCCCGCCACCGCAAGCCCCGCCTGGCCCGCGCTCTGTACCGCCGCTATCTCCGCTCCGTCAGCCCCACCGGTGACTTCGGCACTCTCCTGGCCGGGACCCGCCCCGCCCCCGTCCGCTGCCGTGACCGCACTTCGTCGCCCACCGTCGGGCACCACCGATGACCGCGTGGCAGCCCCGGGCAACCTGGGCGCCCCGTGAACAGCCCGAGCAGCACTACCTCGTCGAACCCCGCCATCTCGCGGGCGGCGGCGACCTGCGGCACGTGAGCGAATACCTGCGCGCCTCGGGCTGGAAGGACCGTTCGAAGTCAGGCGGCCCGATCGTGTTCGACAGCCCGGACAAGACCGTTCGCATCGGGTACGACCCGTTCACCCAGCCCGGCGGCTGGACGATCAGCGGCCGGGCCACGGCAAGTCAGGAGGCGTGGCATGCCACGTTCTCCCGAGCGACACCGGTCGAGATCGTCGCCGGCCTCACCGACGCGCTCACCAGGCCGCGCTCCGCGCACGCCCCCAACGTGTGGGCGCCGCTGCTGGAGCAGGAGTGGCAGACCGAGCACGGTCAGCACTTCACCGCACGCAGCCCACAGGGCGACGCATTCGTCCGGTTCCACCAGCCGGCCGCCGGGCAGGCCCACTGGTGGGCAGGCGCCCGCACCGAGCACGGTCCGATGTGGGAAGCGGTACTGACGTCCACCGCGCCGATGCGCCTGGTCGAAGCGTTCAGCACGGCGCTGGCCGACCCGCAACCGGTGCTGCGGCCACGCGGGACCATCCCTCCCTCCCGGAAGGTCCGCACGACGTCGGTGTCGGTTCTGCCCGCGCAACTGAGCGCCTGGCAGCAGGCCCGGTTGTACGCCGCACGGAAGGCTGCCTGGGCCCGCAACTCCCCTGCCGGCACCCGCCGCACGTCCGGTACCGCCCGGCCGTACGCCCCCTCCCGAAGCAGGACACGGTGAACCGCATCCAGTCGTCCCCCGCGCGGGGCGACGCCGGACAGACGCTGGACGACGTCTCACCGCGCTACCTGGCCGGGGCCGGCGATCCTCGGCACGTCACCGACTACCTGATCGCCACGGGATGGAGCAACCGCTCGGTACCCGGCTACCCCCACGTCCTGCTGGAGAGCCCAGACCGTCAGCTGCACCTGGCACTGGAGCCCCTTCCCGACACCCTCCGGGACTCCTGGTGGCGCATCAGCTCCGCCGACCGGACCTGGACCGCACGGTTCGGCGCTCACGCACCCGCCGAGATCATCGCCGGCTTCACCGACTCCCTTCTCCACGCTCCCGTGCCGGCCGAGAATCCCTGGCGCCTCGCAGCGGACCGCGGCTGGACACCTCACACAGCCGGCCCGGGCGACGCCGTGCTCTCCCCGGACGCCACCGCGGTCCTGGCACGGCTGCGCACGGCGGGCGGCCTGTCCGGCACCCCCGCATGCTGGAAGACCGAGGTGTCCCTGCCCGGGCCGAACAGCACCCGGACGTGGATCTGGGGAGCCGCCATCGACGAGACCGCTCCCGGGCACGCCCTGGCCGGCTTCGTACGAGCACTCACCGATCCCGCGCCGCTGCTCCGCTCGCCATCACAGCTCACCGGCCTCGTCTTCGGCTTCGCCACCGCCACCCGAAGCGCCGTCTCCCCTGACCAGCACCGCCGTCGGCACCACCAGCGCCTGGAAGAAGCCCGTCGCACCGCGCCGCCCGTCGCACCGCAGACCGCCGGGCCGGCACCGGGGCCCAAGCACCGCAGGAGGCACCGCTGACGCGTCGCCCGCCATTCCCTTCGACCAAGGATGCTGATGTCCACGCCAACCATCCCCAGCCCCCACCAGATCGCCCAAGCCACGGCCACCCTCGACCAGGTCAAGCGCTACCTGCGCACCGGCCCGCCCCTGGCGGACGCACTGCACCTGCTCGAACCGCTCCTTGACGAGGACTCCGGCGTGCCGATCCTGCTCGGCGACATCCTGCGCGGAGCCTCCAGACTTGTCTCCGAGCAGACCGACCACCCCATGGACCACGAGGTACGCCTGACCATGCGGGCACTGCGCGAGGCCGCCGAGCAGGCCACCGACTGGTACACCCTCCACTACGACATCCAGCAGCTGACCGGCCGGCTGCTGCCTGCTGCCGAGACGGCCTCGACGCCATGAGCAACCCTCTCGACGATGCCGGCACAACCCCTCGGCCGTGCCGGCCGCCTTCGGCCGCGCAGATCGCCACGGCACTGGACGTGCTCGACCAGTTCGGCAGGTACCTGCACAGCCCGACCGTCATGGCCGACGCCCTTCCACCTCTGGCCCAGGTGCTGAACGAGGAGTACGGCATGCCGATGGTGCTCGGCACGATCCTGCGCAATGCCGCGCAGTTGATCGAAGGGCACGCGCTGCTCCCCTGGCCGGTCGAGATCCGCCGCGTCATCGCCCGGCTGCGAGCGGCCGCCCCGGAAGTCACCGACTGCCACGACCTGCACTGGGGCATCCATCACCTCAGCGGATATCCCTTCGGCGCAACGGACTTGGAGGCCCCCGACCCCCGAAGTGACCCGCCGACGTGAGCCTCCGTGCATTCCCACCTGCGCCTAGGACCCGGACACCACCTTGTGGTGCGCAACCAGCCCTCCCACCTGGCCGGCGCGGGCGACCCCCGGCACGTCACCCAGGTACTGCGGGCAGCCGGCTGGACGTACGAACGCGACCGTGACGGCAACGAGACCGCCATCCTCCTCGACGGCACCTTGAGTCTCCCGCGCCGACACATCGCTCGCGACGAACGGTCGCTCGTGACCGCAGAAGCCTCGGTGGACTACGGCGGCGACCCCCGCGAACGGATCTGGCGAGCCGACCTCGACGAGTCCACGCCCACTCACCTGCTCGCCGCGTTCGTCAAGACCGTGACCAGCACGAAGCTCACCTCACAGCGGCACGTTCAGCCGCCCGCACGGCCCGACGACACAGCGCAACTGCCTCACCCGGCCGTTCGGCCCCCGTCTCGATCCCGACCGCCGAAGCAGCCCTCCGCCGCTGAGCCCTCCCCCGGGCGGCTACTACCCGGAGCTGCCACCTCGCGTCACGGCTTTCCGGACTGACCCGCGCCGGGCGGGCCTCAGCAGCTTGCTCCTCACCCGCCTTCCCGCATCAGGAACCCCGCCCTTGCCCCAGCCCTCCCCCAACTCGTCCGACGGCTACGACATAGCCTTCCGTGTCCTAGGCGCTGTCCTTGCCGTCGCCGTTCCCCTGGCCAACATGGCCTGGCTGGGCGGCAATCTCACCGCCTGGGCCACCGGCGGCAGTCAGGCCCGCTACCAGCCCGTGCAGGCCCTCCTCCACCCCGAGCAGCTGTGGCCCGACCTCGGGAGGACTGCCTTGCTCGTAGGCACCCGCGTCCTGCCCGCGGCAGTATTCCTCGCCCTGGCCGCCACCACCGCGGCGCTCTACCTCCGGCACAAGAACGGCGGCAGCCGCCGTCCGAAACGGATCACGGGCCTGGCGAAGCGGCACGACATCGAACCGCTGATGGCCAAAAGCATCGCCGCCAAGGCCCGTTCGCTCCGGCCGAGCCTCAAGGACGCCCGACGCATCGACGCCCGCGACACCGGCATCCTCCTGGGCAACCTGCAAGGCTCGAAGCACGAAGTGCGGATGGGCTTCGAGGACGTCGCCGTCGCGATCATGGCGCCGCGCTCCGGGAAGACGACGTCGCTCGCGATCCCTTCTATCCTCGCCGCGCCCGGCCCGGTCGTCCTGACCTCGAACAAGGCCGCCGGCGACGCCTACACCGCCACCTACGACGCGCGCGCACGCATCGGCCGGGTGTGGTCGATGGACCCGCAGCAGATCGCGCACGCCGCCCGTGAGATGTGGTGGAACCCCCTGGCAGACGCCAGAACCCTCGACGGAGCCCAACGGCTGGCCGGCCACTTCCTCGCCGCCTCCGTCGACGCAAGCGCACAAGGCGACTTCTGGTCGAAGGCCGGCTCCAACATCCTGAGCCAACTCTTCCTCGCCGCGTCCCTCGACGGCCGGCCGATCACCGACGTCATGGCCTGGCTGGCCTTCCCCGGCGACCGGACCCCGCTGGACATCCTGCGTGATCACGGCTTCACGGCCGTCGCCGCCCAACTCAAGGGCACCGTCGAGGGCCCGCCCGAGACCCGCGACGGGATCTATGAGACCGCGCGCCAATACGCGGCCGCGCTGCTGAACACCGAGATCGCGGCCTGGGTCACCCCCCAGAACGGCGTCCCGGAATTCCGGCCGACGCAGTTCGTCACCTCCACTGACACCTTGTACCTGCTGTCGAAGGACGGCGGCGGCGGCGCCTCGGCGCTGATCGCGGCCTGCGCGGACTCGGTGATGCGGGCCGCGACCGCCCAGGCCGAGCGGGCCGGCGGCCGACTCGACCCGCCCGCCCTCTGCGTCTTGGACGAAGCCGCCAACGTATGCAAAATCACCGACCTGCCGGACCTGTACTCACACCTCGGCTCCCGCGGGATCATCCCGATCACGATCCTGCAGTCCTACCGCCAGGGCCAGAAGGTCTGGGGCGACGCAGGCATGGACGCCATGTGGTCCGCCTCCACGGTCAAGATCATCGGCTCCGGCATCGACGACCCGGACTTCGCCGACAAGCTGAGCCGGCTGATCGGCGACCACGACGTCAAGACCACATCGACCTCGCACTCGGAGTCCGGGAAGTCGACCTCGGTCTCGATGAGGCAGGAACGCATCCTGCCCGCAGACGCGATCCGCGCGCTTCCGAAAGGCTCAGCGCTCTGCTTCGCCACCGGCCTGCGCGCCGCCATGCTCGACCTGCGACCGTGGTACCGGGAACCAGGAGCGGCAGAACTGTCCGCGGACTCCGCGCGTGCGTCGAAGGCGATCACCGCCCGGGCCGTCGCGAAGCACGCGACACGGTCCGACTTCGGGAAGGCCGCGTGAGCGACGTCCTCCTGCACCTGGTGCCGGTCCGGTCCCGTGAGGCGAAGGACTTCGTGCGCGCCTGGCACCGCCACCATCCACCACCAACCGGGCAGGTCTTCGCCGTCGGCGCTGCCGACACAACCGGCGTCCTTCATGCCGTCGCCATCGTCGGCCGGCCAGTGGCGCGGCATCTCGACGACGGCTCCACCCTCGAAGTCACCAGGACGGCCACCGACGGCGTCCGCAACGCCAACTCTCTTTTGTACGGCGCATCGTGGCGCGCGGCGAAGGCGCTCGGATACCGGCGCCTGATCACGTTCACCCAGGAAGGCGAGAGCGGCGCGTCCCTGCGCGGCGCGGGATGGCACCTGATCGCCAGCCGCCCGCCCCGGGCCGGATGGCACACCCCCGCCCGGCCCCGGACCGATCACGGCAACGACCACATCGCCCGCTTCCTGTGGCAAGCCCCCTGAAGGTGCCGCAGCTGGCCTTGCTCCGCGTGCACCGCCCCAGTGCCCGCCGGACAGGACCGAACAGCCACTCCCTGGTGGGGCCTGCCACTTTCTCCCCCTTTTACAGCAGAAGGACGCCATGCCAGACATAGGTCACCCCACCGACGATCACCCCAGTGGCGTGCTTCCCTTCGAGGTGTCGGCCACCCCGACGCCGGTCCAGCGGCTCCTCCTCCTCGCGGACCAGTACGTGCAGCACAACGACGCACTCGATCGCTCCCTCCTTCCCGGCTCGAATGCCGACCCCGAAGCCCACGTCTCCTCGGCAGGCGAACTCGCCGCAGCCACCCACGCAGCCATCAGGGTGATCACCGACGAACGGCTTCCCAGCAGTGCTGGGTTGTCGACCGTGATGGCCCGCCTCAGACAGCTCTCCTACCTCAGCTCAGGGGCCGGAGCCCACCGTCCGCGCCTCGCCCGCGAGTTGACGGCGCTGGCTCCCGAAGCCGCCGTGGACAGCGCCGCGCTCCTGGCCGCCGAGATCCGGCGGCGCCGACCCCAAGCCAGCGGCGAAGGCGGCCGACTGACCGCACCGCAACACTCCGCCCTTCGGGAGATCGCGCGCGGACACATCGCCACCACGAACTCCCTGGCGCATCGCTACGTCCGCCACCTCGACGTCCCGGTCGCCATCAGCACGGTCCGATCACTGGAAGCCGAGGGGCTCGCCGACCGCATACCGAACTCCGCACCAGCCGCATACCGCAACGGGCCGCTCCAGGACCGCATCCGCCTGACCGCGGCCGGAACGGTCCGCCTCGCAGCCGTGATCGATCTGCCGCCGCCCGCCCCGACCCCGGTGGCCGCCCACCCGGTCCGCTCCGGCCCGTCCCGACACCGCTGACATCTACGGAGCCGCCCCATGAACAGCTTCTCCCTCGACGATCGCGTCCTGGTCTCCCCTCGTTACCTTGCCGGAGCCGGCCCCGACCGCATCGGCGACGCGCTCGGTCCTCTGATCCACCTCTTCGGCTGGCTGCCGCAGCACGACACTGCGACCGGACACGTCAGTATCACCAGCCCTGGCGGCACCATCGTGCTCGATTTCGATCCCAGCGATCGATTCGGCCGGTGGTGGACGATAAGCCACCATGACCCGTACTGGACCGCAGAGTTCAGCCGACAGACGCCGATCGAGGCCGTCGCCGCCGTGACCCAGGTACTCCCCCAGATGATCGGCGACCGTCGCCATTCCGACCAGATGGCCCTCACCACGAGTTCCCTCATGCAAATCGCCGAACTGAGCGGCTGGAATTCCGAGGAGGGAACCCACATCTCGCCTGACGGCCACTGCCGCCTGCATCATACCTCCGCCGGCAACCGCTGGAAATTCCAGCACGACGTCTACGAAGGGTTCGACACCCAGTGGGACGCCTCTTTCACAGGCGCACCCCACCAACTTGTCGCCCACTTCCTCGCCCACCTCGC
Organism: Actinacidiphila sp. bgisy144; assembly: GCF_057708105.1. Classification (NCBI taxonomy): domain Bacteria; kingdom Bacillati; phylum Actinomycetota; class Actinomycetes; order Kitasatosporales; family Streptomycetaceae; genus Actinacidiphila; species Actinacidiphila sp. bgisy144. The sequence continues at coordinate 82,514 of NZ_JBYIRM010000001.1, forward strand.
CTCGTCCGCCCCGGTGGAACGCCGGTTCGGAGATGTCCCCTTCCTCGTGCAGAACTACGAGGGGGCCCACATCACCGCCGCCCGTGGAACCGCGACACCCCCACAGATCCACCATGCCGTGTCCCAACTCGGCAAGACGACCCGCCGTATATGACCCCTGCCTCCATGGAGCATCTACATGCCCGCACGTGACAAGCTGGAACCGATCGAGCAGATCCGCAAATTGTCGGACGAGTTCGAGGCACTGCGCACCGATGTCGGACCGCCTTCGGCCAGCACCCCGTCGACGCAGCTCGGCCCCCTCCTGCTCCGAGCCCAGGGCCTGACCTCTGTCGCCCTCGCCCTCCTCACCACGCTCGACGAAGTCCGGCGCACGGACATGTCCGTCAGCCGGGCCGGCCTGGACCCCTTGGCCAAGGTCGTGGCCTCGTCGGCCGCGGCCGGGGCCGAACTGGCCAAGTCGCTGTACTTCGCCGAGTGGGCAGACCAGCCGTCCCCCGGCCGTGCGGCGCGGAACGACGCGGCGCACGGCGCCCGTGGCGTCGTCCTCCCGCAGGTCACGGATCACCTCGCCGAAGCCGTGCGCCAACTCGGCCTGAGCATGACCGGATGCCGACACGCCGCAGCCGGCATCAGCCAGGACAGGCGCACCACCCCCCGGGCTCCGACACCCCTCACCAGCACCCAGTACGACGCCCTCCAGGCCCTGGCGAGCGGAGAAGGCAAGCTGTGCGAGTTCGGCCGCATGGGCTCGGTTCGTGTCCACATCGGCAATGCCCGTGTCTCGACCGCCACCTTGCGCGTCCTGCAACGGCGCAAGCTCGTCAGGGTCGACGTCAGTACATCGCTGTACCACGGTCAGCGGATCACGCTCACCGAGGACGGGCGGCTCGCACTGACCGGGCCGCGACCCGCAGGACGAACTCCAAGGCGAGGCCCGCAACCGCGGTCGGGGGCACGTACGGCCGCGCCCCTCCAGCCAGGCACAGGCGCCGGCAACGGAAGGCAACCGGCGCCTCCCGCTTCACAGTCGGAGACTCGGCGTCGATGACGTCGGCCCTCGGATAGACCCGCCACCGCATCGCCCATGAAACCGGCACGGAGAACAATCCGACGTCCCCGCGCCGACACCTCGACACTCCTGCAGATTGACCACCAGCAGCTGCTCACCGCCGTCCCATCGAGCCGTTCCTGTAAGGATTCTTCATTACCGCCCCCGAAACCGCGAAATTCCGTTCCCTTTCACTAGGCGCCGGAGTCCAATCCACCGCGCTCCTCCTCCTTTCCGCCCAAGGAGTCCTCCCCCGGGTGGACTATGCAATATTTGCCGACACCGGCTGGGAGCCCCGGGCCGTATACGAGCACCTCGACCGGATCGAGCGCGAGATCGCCCGACCGGCGGGAATCCCGATCCTGCGGGTCTCGTCCGGTAACATTCGCGACGACGCACTCGACGCGAGCAAGCGCTTCGCGTCGATGCCGCTGCATATTCTCAATCCCGACGGCGGCAAGGGGATGTCACGCCGCCAGTGCACGGGCCAGTATAAAATTCGCCCGATCAAGATCCAGGTCCGTGAATTGCTCGGCTACCCCTACCCCCGACGCATCCCCAAAGGCACGTTCGTCGAGCAGTGGATCGGCATCTCCACCGATGAATTCCACCGGGCCAAGGACGCCGACGTCGCCTACATGAAGAACCACTTCCCACTGATCGATCTCGGCCTGTCCCGCACCGACTGCCAGCGGCTGCTGCGCAAACATGGCTTCGGCTCGACCCCCAAGTCAGCGTGCCTCGGGTGCCCTTACCACGGAAATCAGCAGTGGAGGGCCCTGCGCGACACCAACCCGGAGGAGTGGGCGGACGTCGTGGACTTCGATGCCGCGATCCGCTCGGGCAACGCGCGGGCTACCGCTGACGGGGCGCCGCTACTGGGGACTGCGTATCTCCACCGCAGCCGAGTTCCGCTAGCGGTTGCCCCCATCGACCACATCACCGCACACGAACACGCCCTGCTGCAGAACAGCTTGCCCGTGGCTACCGACGAGGTGGAGCAGGGCGAGCCGGACGGTTGCTCACCGTGGTCCTGCCGCGGCGACGAACAGCGACCCGAGCAGGATGATTTCGGATTGACCGCGTGACCCGCGGCTTGCTGCTGGACCTCTTTGCCGGCCCGGGCGGCTGGTCCTATGCGGCCTCCGTACTCGGCGTGCGGGACCTCGGATTGGAGTGGGACCCATGGGCGTGCCGCACCAGGGCGGCTGCCGGGCTGCTGACGATCCGCACGGACGTCTCCGTGTACCCGACATGGCCGTTCGTCGGACGCACGTGGGGGGTGATCGCGTCTCCTCCATGCCAGGCGTGGTCGATGGCCGGGCGGCGGCTGGGGTTGTTCGACCAGCCCCTGGTCCACCAGGCCGTCGCCGATCTCGCGGCCGGGCGCGATACCCGTGCGAGCCTGCTCGTCGAGTGCCGAGACCAGCGGTCGTTGCTCGCAGCCGAGCCGATGCGGTACCTGCATGCGCTCCGGTCTGCTGATCAGCCCGAGTGGGTGGTGATGGAGGAAGTGCCCGACGTGCTGCCGCTGTGGCGCCAGTACACGTCGATCCTGCGCGCCTGGGGGTTCTCCGTCTGGTCGGGCATTTTGAACGCGGCCGATTTCGGCGTTCCCCAGACGCGGCGACGAGCGATCCTGGTCGCTTCTCGTGTCCGCAGTGCGGCTCCGCCCGAGCCAACCCACGCCCAAGTCGCCGAACCGGAATCGCTGTTCGGCCCGGGCCGCGAGCGGTGGATCAGCATGGCAGAAGCTCTGGGCTGGGGAGCAGTCAGCAGGCCGGTGCCGACCGTGTGCGCGGGCGGCGGCCCGGGCGGCGGCCCTGAGCCGTTTCCGGCTGGCGCACGGAAGTCGCTGGAAAGCGCCCGCGACCGAGGCGCCTGGAAGCCCCAGCGCGTATCGGCCGACAGTCGGCCGACCGACCGGGCAGAAAGCCGGCACTGGTCGTGGTCGCTGCGCAGCAACAACCAGACGCACGCCACGGTCCGTTCAGCAACGGAACCAGCCGGCACCCTGTTCTTCGGAAACCGCGCGAACGAATGCCTATGGGTCGCCGAACGCCCGGACAACGCCGCGCCGACGCCGCAGGAGTCTCTCGCCGTGCCGGACCCGATCCGTATCACTGCGGCTGAGGCGGGCATCCTGCAGAGTTTTCCCGCCGACTACCCCTGGGCCGGCGCCAAGGGCCAGCAGTTCTCCCAGATCGGCAACGCCGTCCCGCCGCGACTCGCCGCCCACCTGCTCGCCCCGCACCTCGGCGCCACCCTGGATCGCGACAACTTCACCCTCGCCGCCTGATGCCCCCCACCCCGTCCGAACCCGCCGAAGACGAACCGCCCAGCGCACTGCACTACGCCGAACAGGCCCTCGTCGGTGCGCTGCTCCTCCAACCCGACCAACTGCTGTCCGTCCCCGGCCTGTTGCCCGAGCACTTCGCCAACTCCCTGCACAGCGCAGTCTTCGCGGCAATGCGTCGCCTGACTCCCCCCGCCCCCGACGTCCACCGCGCCCGCCCGATATGGCCGCAGGCCGTCCAAGCAGCCGCGGCAACCCGGGCGCCGGGGCTGGACGCGACCTACCTCAACACCCTCATGGCCGTCTGTCCCCAGCCCGACCACGCGGCCGCCTACGCGCAGATGGTTCGCGCCGAGCACCTCCGCAGAAGCCTGCGCGAGCACGCGATGCGACTCACCCAGTTGTGCGACGACCCGACCCTCCCCGACCCCGCCATGATCGTCGCCAACCAGGCCAACGCCCTCGCCGTCTTCCTCGAACGCGCAGCACCGATGTGGCCGCACATTTCCGGCCCAATGCCCAAACAGGCCGCCCCGGACGCCGATCCGCCGACTCCGGACGCACTCGACGACGAGCGGCTGCTCCTGGCCACCGCCATCGCCTACCCCGACACCCTGGTCGCCTGGCTCCACCCCGAGGACCTCGTCCTCCCCCTACACCAGGTCATATACCGCTGCGTGACCGCCATGGCCCACCGCGGCGACCCCATCGACCCGATCACCGTGCTGTGGCAGGCCCACCAACACGCCGTCTTCTCCGGCTCCGACCCCGCAGAAGTCCTGGACTTCCTCCGGCGTCCCGTCGGTTCCGTCGAGCACTGGGCCGAACGCATCCACACACGCGCCGTCGTCGCAGCAGCCCGAACCGCAGGTCGCCAGATCACCGACCTCACCCATGATTCCACCCATGCCCCCCACCACCTCCTGCACGCTGCCCGCCGCGCCCTCGCCCCCCTTGCCCGGATACGTGCCCGACGGCATACACCCCCACCCACAGCCGCGCCCACCGCCCCACGGCGCCCTCCGGCACTGACCACAGCCCGCGTTGACCGCCAGCGCGGTCGGCCCCCGCCCGCGGAAAGGGCGGCAGCCTCACCCGCGTACCCCAACCGGGGTCCGCGTCCTGCCAACCCACCCGGCACATCACCGCCAATTCCGCTGTAGCGGAACCGACAACCACCGAGAGATCCTTTTTGCAACCCACCGACTCGGCATCCGCCGGTGACCACCCTCTTGATCCGGCAGCGGCCAGCAGGCAACGTCCCGAAGTCGATTTCCACCTGAACGACTTCAGCGCAGACGACCAGATCCTCCAAGCCTTCTACAAACAGGTGGGGTTCGAGGACTGCTTCGTTCCCCTTGCCGAGCATCACACCGCAGACGGGCACAGCTACTACGTTCTGTTCGACGAGTCCGCCACCTATGATCACCCGGGAACTTCGGAGATCGTCGCCCTGCATCTTCGCCGGGACCGGGACAGGCAGACGTTCGACTTCGAGCAGGCGCCGTTGCCGCTGCCGGCGATGGCGCAGTCCTGGCTCATCCACCGCGGCTGCCCGCCCGACGCCATCGGCCTCGACCCCGAACTGGGGCCCCAACCCACGGACGACGCCACGCGGACGCTGGAGCAGCGCCTGGTCGGCGATGGCGACCACTTCGCCATGGGCTACTGCTACACGAGCGACGACCCGGACGACATGGTCGTCGTCGTTGCCCTGCGTTCCATGGACGAGCGCGCGCCGTCGCCATTCCGCGTCCTGGTCCGCGAGATTGACGCCCAGTCGTGGACGCACACCCTGCGCGAGGGAGGCTTCGACACAGTGCACGAAGCCCTCCAGTGGTGCCGCGACCGGCTCACCGGTAAGGCCGGCCCTCTCCCGCCGGTCCGCGCAGCAGCCGCCAACCGCCCCGCCGGTGTGGCGAAAAACCCCGCCACACGTCCGCCCGGCCGCTCGCGCTGAGCGCCCCCAGCCAGCCGACGGGCCGAGCGTACCCGGGAACGGCGGGAAGCCCAGGCTTCACACCCTGTCCGCCGGGCCCTGCGGGGGTCAGGCCCCGCACCGCCGGGTCCCGCACCCGGAACACGGCGGGCTTCGGCCGCCCAAGCCCTCCAAGCACCGAAGCAGACACCATGGAGAAACCGTGACCTCGCATCCTCTCGACTCCGTCGCTGCCCAGGGGACCTCGCCCGTCCACGAGGCGTCGGCGGCAGCAGAGCGCACAGCCCCGCCATTCGTGACGATTCGGCACACCACCACCGGCGAGACCACCACCACCCGCTACAACGCCGCCGCGCGGCGGATATTGCTCCAGGCCGGCTTCGAGGAGGCTCCTGACTGAGCCTGCCCAGCAACGGAAACCGGCACGGCCCAAAGCTGCGCACGAAAGGCATCACCTGCACCCGCTCAGCGTCACCGGGGCGAGCACCCCGTCGATGACCACGCCCGCAGGCCATGCAAGACCGCAACGCACCCGGCGGCCCGCACCCAGCACCACTGCTCCACGCCGACCAGCCACTTCCGCTGTCTCCCCGTCCCGACCGGCGCCCCCGCCCGCACGCGAACCCGTTGAAGGGCCTCCTCTTGACCACACCCAGGCCGCCCGCCACTCCAGCACGTACCAAGGGCGGCGAACTACGGGCCAAGGTGGCCCGACTGCTGGCCGACCGGCCGACGGACTCGCTCACCATCGGGGACATGGCCAGGCGACTGGGCCACTCCCACGGTGCCGTCCGCAACGCCGCCCTGACACTGGCGAAACGGGGCGAGGCCGACCAACACGGCACCGGACAGCCGCAGTTCCGCGCAAACGGCCTGACTGCCGCTGCCGCGCAGACCCCTGTGATCAGCCCGCCCGGCACCCACGCTCCCCGCGTCCAGGCGGCCACGGCCCGCACGACCATTCCCGCAGCAGCTAGGCCGAAGCAGACCGGCCCGATCCGCCGCGCAGGAGGCCAGCTCTACCACCCCCGGGAGCTGGCCGATCTGCCCGACGTCGAAGCTCTGAACCGCCTGCGCGACGCCGACGTGCCGGTGCTGCTCTACGGCCCTCCGGGCACCGGCAAGACGTCCCTGGTGGAGGCGGCGTTCCCCGACCTGATCACCGTCGCCGGCGACGGCGACACCACGGTCGGCGACCTGATCGGCGAGTACACACAGGACGACGCGGGCGCCTACGTCTTCCAGTACGGTCCGCTGGTCACCGCGATGACCGAGGGCCGCGCCCTGCTGATCGACGATGCCACCTTGATCTCGCCGAAGGTCCTGGCGGCGCTGTATCCCGCGATGGACGGGCGCCGCCAGATCCAGGTCAAGGCCCACAAGGGCGAAACCATCAAGGCCGAGCCGGGCTTCTACGTGGTAGCGGGTCACAATCCCGGCGTCCACGGCGCCCTTTTGACCGAGGCACTCGCGAGCCGGTTCAGCGTGCAGATCCAGATCGGCACGGACTACGACCTCGCCCTGGCCCTGAAGATCGATGCCCGGGTAGTCCGGATCGCCCGACACCTCGCCGCCCAAGTCGAACTTGGGGAGCTGGGATGGGCCCCGCAACTACGGGAGCTGCTCAGCTACCAGAAGGCCGAGGCCGTCCTCGGCACCAGGGCCGCACTCGCGAACCTCATCGGGATCGCCCCTCTTGAGGACCGCGAAGTCGTCGCCGCCGCTGTCGGCAAGATCGCCGGCGTCAAGGAGGTCGCACCCCTCACCCTCGGCAAGCAGCTTCCCGCCTCGGCCGTCCGGCAGCCCCCGGGCAGCACCGGCTCCGCACAGCGGGGCCGCTCGCGATGAGCGCCCACCACCACGTCCAGACCCCCGCCATCACGCCCGACGACGCCGCCGCCCTCGCGCGCTGGGACGACGACGGCGCCCCGCCCGCACAGCCCCGTTCCTCGCCAGCCGCATGGCTGCGGGTGGGAGCCGAGCTCGGCGATCGGCTGGTCGCCCTGTCCGGCCGCGAGGACCTGCTCGTCACCTGCCGCCCCGGCACCCGCAGCGGCGCACCGGGCGCCTACTTCCCGGGCTCGGCGGAGATCGAGTTCGACGCCCGTCTGTTCGCCCCGCTGAAGCCCCACGAGATCCATCCACGGATCGTGGGCGACGAGGAGCGGTATCCCGCCGCCTGGGGCGTGTTCGTCCACGAGGCCGCCCACGCGGCCCACTCCGTCTGGACACCGCCTGCCGGAGCAGACCCCCGTGTCGTCGAGGCCGCGCTCCTACTGGAGGAGAGCCGTGTCGAAGGCGCACACCTGATCACGCGGCCCACCGACCGCACGTACCTCCGCACCAGTGCCCGAACCCTGGTCATGCCCGACATCGCCCACCCCACCCTCCAGGGCATCGAGCACGCCGCCGGCGTGGCGGCCCTGATCCTCAGCCGCCGCGACGCCGGCATCCTGGACGCCGGCGAGACCCGGGCCGTCGCCGACCTGTGCGAAAAGGTGCTGGGCGTGAACCTGCTGGCCACACTCACCCGCATCTGGACCGCAGCCCACCAGTGCGCCGACCACGACGCCACGACCATGCTCGCGCACGCCCAGGACTGGTGCGACGCCCTGGACATCGCCTCGCCCACCCTGCCCGTGCCGGAGGACCTCAGCGATCTGCTGTCCGCCGCCGCCGCGGTCGTCCTGGACAGCATGGACGCCAACGACGCCGCCGACCTCGCGGCACGGGCTGCCGCGGACAACGCCATGGCCACGCGGTCCAAGGCACAGGCACAGGACCGCGCCCAGCAGGCCAGCCAGCGACGCAAGGCCGCTGCCACCGCCAAGTCGGTCTTCAACACCCGTGGCACCACCGTCAGTCCCGACGGCACACCGGCGCCCTCCAGCACCCCGGTCACCGGCGCCCGCAGGCCCACTGCCGCCGAGAAGAGTGCCGCCGCGCGCCTGAGCCGCGCCCTGCGTGCCGCCGCCTACCGCGAACGGACCGAGGAGCGGACCACCAGCCCCACTCCGCCCGGCCGCCTCAACATGCGCGCCGCCCTCGCCCGCGACGCTCAGCATGCGGCCGGGTCGGTCCCCACCGCGGAACCGTTCACCCGCACGCGGCGGCGCAGCTCCACCACCCCACCCCTGCGTGTGGGGATCGCCGTCGACGTCTCCGCGTCCATGCGTGCCGCCTGCGCGCCCGTCGCCTCCGCTGCTTGGATCGTGGCACGCGCAGCAGCCCTGACCGACCCCGATTCCCGCACCGCCACCATCGCCTACGACACGCACCTGACCGCCTTGACCCGACCCACCCACCGGGCACCGGAGCGCGTGACAACGGTCGGCGCCAACGGCCGCAGTCACAACCTCGCCAAGGCCCTGGACGCGCTCGACCACGGCCTCGAACTCAGCCGCCCCGGCGCCGGCCGCCTCCTCGTGATCGTCACCGACGCCATCTACACCCCCGACGAAACCGCTCAAGCCGTCACCCGCGTCAAGCAGCTCACGACCGCCGGCTGCGCCGTACTCCAACTCACCCTCACCGCCAGGTCACAGCACCTGCCGGGAACCACCCTGCTCCACCTGCCCCAGCCCTCCAGCGCCCCCGCCGCCATCGCCCAGGCCGCCACCGACGCCATCCGCAGAACACGCTGAGATCATCACACGACCACGAGGAGTGGTGGGACGCCGCAGCCCATCTCGCCGGCCACCCCCCTGCACCAACCGCGTTATCGAGCGACGTGCCGACCCGGACACGCACGGAACCACCCCCGCACCCAGCACGTGCTGCGGCCGCCGCTCGGCGCCGTCCCGGACGGTGAACCAGCGGTCGTCGACGGACACGTCCCGCTCGCCGAGACCTCCACGCCGGCTGCCAACTTGACTGCTCTGCACAGGAGTTCGAACCGGACCAGGAACGTAGCGGCCTCGCACCTCGATCCCCCCTTTGGACCCCATGCCCTCACTCGATCCGTTCCCGCCCCGCCCAGACCAATCCGCCCCCGATCTGCGGACCTTCAGCGAGACCCTCGCGAGTCGCCTCCCCGGCCGCTGGAAAGCCACCGGCAACGACAGCTTCGCCCACAGCCCGATGCACGCTGACGTAGCCGAAAGGCTCTGGGACAACGGCCACGTCGACTGGGCCCTGTACTACTTCACCCACGAGGAAGGCGCCGTGCTCACCGGCCCCGGTGACGAGACGTTCGTCGTCCTCACCCGCCCCCGCCGGCCCCGGCAGTTCTTGGTGGCAGCTCTTGCACCACCCGGAGTCGACCACCCCCTGCGTACCGACCCACCCCGCGGCATCGCCGTAGCCGGCGATCCGATCCGGGCCGCGTCATCCATCGAGCGGCGCCTGCTGCCCCGCTACCGACAGGCCGTCGAAGCCGTACGAACCCCCGCACTACGTCGAGCACATTCGCGTGCCCAAGAAGCCCTGCGCGCCTGGAACTCCCTGTCAGGCTCCCTCTGCGACGAGCAGGGCCTCCCCCTGGACACGGACGACTACCACGCGCATCAATCCGGCCGCGACTGGGACGGCTGGGATGCCCTGGAGACCTTCCTCCACCACGGCCGAGCCGCGCTGGACCACGCAGACGCTGTGCTCCCCACGCTCCGGCTCCCGGACGCCACGACCGACCGGTGGCGTGACCACCTCCGCACCCTCAATGGCGCCTTGGACGACGGCACCCGCATCCGCGACACCTGGGAGGCCCTCATCGTCTTCCTTCTCGACCGCATTCACGGCCCAGAACGCTGGACCGCCTACGGCCACGCCATCGAGGCCCGCAACGCCCACGCCTGGCCGGCCGTGCGCACCTTCATCGACCACGCCTCGGTACTGCACAGCATCGACACCGCCGAGCAACAGCGCGTTGCGCCCCTCACCGCGGGAACGGTGCCTCCACCCCCGCTCCGGCTACCGCGGCGAGCCCCCCGTCGATGACCATGCACGCGGGCCGCGCAGGACGGCAAGACACCCGACAGCCCGCACCGACCGACCACTGCTCCACGCCGATCAGCCACTTCCGGCCGTCTCACCGCCCCGTCGTGCCGAGCGGATGTCCCAGGTGGCCCGCATAGAAAAGCAGCACGTTCAATGACCCCCGATTCCCTTGATGCACACGTCCTGCTCGACCTGCATCCCGACCACCCCAGCGCCGTGACCGCCGTCGTGACCGGCCCGCAGGTGGGCGTCGCCGTCACCGTTCTGGAAGCCGCGGGGTGGGATGTCGTAGCGAAGGACACCCTGGTCCTCGCCCGAATCGACCACGAGGAGCCCTACTGGGCGAACGACACAGCCCGGGAACTCACCGCCGAAGGCGCGAGTGTCGAGATCACCCCCAGGCTCCAGGCGGCCATCGACGAGGAGTGGACCTGGGCCAACTACCCGACCCCGTGGTCCACCCGCAGCGAAATACGCGAAGTCTCCGACGCCGCCCAGAAGATCTACAGCGACATCCGCCACGGCGACCTTCTCATCCACGCCCACGCCACCGATAACGGCATCACCGTCGCAGTCGGCACCTACTTCACCGCCGACCACAAGAGTGTCCACCTCCACGGCGAGAACCACCTTCGCCAGGTAACCGACACCTACGACTCGCCCGCCGCGGCCATGACGGCATTCGAGCAACGCCACGGCACCTCGATGCTCCCCGGCCCGGCTCCGATGACCGATACCGAACGCGCGGCCGCTGAGGCCCGCACCCCGCCCGCCGCGCACGAACCGCCGCACCCGCAACTCGACACCGTCCCCGCCTACGCAGGCGACGCCGGCGACCACGACGCGCTCCTGACCCGGTTCCTCGACACACACAACGACTGGGAGAAATGGCGCACATGGTCGGACGACACCACCCACGCCATCCACGAATCCCAGATCCTGCGCATCGAACTCGTCCACGAGGCACAGGCACGGGAGACCGCATGGACCGTCGCCGCCTACGAAAGCCCCGTCTCCGACCGCACCTGGGTCCTCACCGCCACCGGCGCCACGCCCGCACCCATCCTGCAACACCTTCTCGACCACCTCGCCGACGCCGAGGACGTGGAGGCTGAGACCGACGCCAGGGTGAGCGAGGGCGGCATCGCCGCCGCCACCATCCCCCTCGCCAGCGCGGGTTGGAATCGCACCGTGAGCGGTCGCCAGATCCGATGGATACCTCGTGCCGGGGACGCCGCCGTCCAGTACGACGGGGACGCCGCCCGCCACCCCAACCAGGACCTCGCCGCATGGACTGTGCAGGCCGGACGACACCTCGGACGGCCGACCTGGAACCTCACCGCTTCCGCCCGCGCCCCCCGCTCACTGATTGCCCACCTCGCCGACATCCTCACCCGCGAAGTCGGCACCCGTCAGCCGCACACCAGCAACCGCACACCCCCGTCAGCTCCCGGCACCACCCTCCCGGCCGGCCCCATCAGACGCACCCGCTGAACACGCCCCGGCGCCCGTAGGGCAGTTCGCACACCGGACTCCCGCCCGACCGTGGTGAGCAGACCATCAGAGCGGGCCGACGGCAGTCGAATTCCACTCCCCCGAAGAGGCCGGTCCGCCCGGACTGCGTGGGACGCGGCCCGCCGTGTTGTGGTCAGCGTTTGATGCGGCCGCGGACAGCGAGTGCGGCGAAGCCGAGGAGGACGGGTTCAGTGAGGCGAGAGGCCATTTCGGTGTAGGTACCGGTGGTAGTGAGGTCCTGGCCGGAGGAGCGGAAGATCACGGAGTTGACGACGACGCGCAGGCTCTTCTCGAACCGGCGGCCGGTGAGCCGGTCCGCAGTCGGTCCGGTGGGGTTCTGCGGGTCCGGGCTGCCGGTGGTCATGGTGATGCGCCGTCCGGTGAGGGTGCCGGTGCTCAGCGAGGGTGTGTCGCGCTGCGGCAGCCCCCACAGCATCATCACCAGCATCGTGAGCGTGACGGCGAGCAGGAGCCAACCCAGGGCGCGGGTGGCGCGCAGCCCGTATCCGGACAATGCCCAGTACGCGGTCAGCAGGCCGCGCTCCGCTGGCGCGGTGCGGGGGTCGGCGCGGCGCATCTCCATCTCGCCGTAGTAGAAGTCGGCAGCTCCCGGTGCGTTGCCGGCGTCCTCGTAGGACTTGCGCAAAGCCCGATAGACCGCGGCCAGAGCCCGCGGCTGCACCACGCTCCCGGCATGCGCGGGCGGCTGCCATCCGGCGACCGCATCGGGGAGGCTGTGGCGCCACTGGTGCTCCTCAGCCAACGTGCTGCGCCGGGTGTACCGCACGAACGGCCTTCGGACGGAGCTGTGGATGCCCGCCGGTGTCCCGGCGAACCGGCAGTCTCCCTCCAGCCGCAACTGGTCCAGGTGGACCGTCCCAGCGAACCGGCACCTGCTCAGGTCGAGATCGGTCAGCATGAACTGCGCGGCGTCGACCCCACGCAACGAAGTCACCCGCACCTGATCCGTCGGCAGCTCCCAGGCAAGTACGGCCTCGGCCGGGGAGAAGTTAGTGTCGACCAGGGAGCCGGGGCGAGCGGCGACGGTGACGGGGTACTCGGCCAGCGAATCGGACAGGTCTACATCGGCGTATCGCAGCCATACCGTGGCCTGTTGCGTCCACCGGGCCCCCCGGAAGTCCACTGTTTTTGCCGCGACTTGCACGGTCACCGCCGTCCCGAACGTCGCACCTCGGAACCCGGCTGTACCCCTACACACAAGCGGCCCTAGCTCCGGCGCCCCAGCGAAGGTGGGCGACGCAAAGTTGGCGTCCCCGGCGACGTACGCCCCGGCGAACCATGCAGCGCTGGAGAATGCGGCCAACTTGAAACCGGCGTCCTCCGCGAAGGCCGCGCTACCGAACGCGGCACTTCCAGCGAAGGTCGCATTGTCAAAATCAGCATAATAGGCGAAATTTGCCTTGCGGAAACTGGCGTCCCCAGAGAAGGTAGCCGAGGTGAAATTAGCCCACCTGGCGAATTTCGCTGTGGTGAAATCGGAATTCTCGGCGAAGGTCGCGCCCTCGAAATCGGCATCCTCTCCGAAAGTCGCCAAACTAAACTCCGCATATCCATTAAATGTCGCGCCGGTGAATTCCGCCTGCCCGGAGAAGGTCGCCGCGCCGAACGACACGTACGTGGTGAAGGTCACTTCTTCGAACCAGGCGTCCCCGGCGAAGGTCACCTCACTGAACTTGGCATGGCCTACAATCGGTTGACCACTTGTTGGATCGTTCATGGCGATCAGGATTCGATCGAGGAGAGTCCCGTCGAGGGTGGTACCCCGTAAATCCAGGTCCGCTCCGGGTGACAGCGACGCAAGGTACGCCGCCTCTTCGGCGGCGTCCGCGTGGGCAAGGCACCGGCCGGAGGCGGACGTGGCGACGGTGATCGCCATGCACCCCGCGAAGGGGTCTCCCGGGAGGGCGCCTTGCCCGCAGTGGGCCCACGAAGGGGCGGCAGTCGTCATATCACGGTCCTAACGCGCCCCAGCCCAGCATCCGGCGCCCATGACCGAACCGTTACGACACCGGCAACATCCAGGGACAGCCTCAAGCCCAACCGTGAAACGCGCAGCGCGCAGCTTCACAACAATGCCAATGCCAATGCCGGTGCCGGTGCCGGACGGGCCCGCGCATAGCGTGGGATCTCCGGTTGGCCAAACCGGCGATCCCACAGATGATGGACACTCCACCGCCATCCACCATCCGTACGTCGAGAGGCACCGACACGACGACCTGCTCATCCGAACGCGCGACTCAACTACGCGCCGAACACCTCTCGTTCATGCCGCAACATAGCCCAACCGAAAGAGGTCTTTGGCGCGCGCCAAGTCCTCCCCCGTCCGCAGCTGCACCTCCAGGTCGCCCGTCCCATGGTGGCCGAGCCCGGACACATCACGGGTGAAACCCGGAACAAGGTCAACAGCCTGCGGGTCCACCTTGAGGTAGAGCAGCAACTTGCTGCGCTGAGGTGGACAGAGGCAGGCGAAGTTCCGAAGCCGCCGGTACGCACGATACTGCGCGCGCTCGATACGGTGCACCCCCTCCCCGAGTCCGAGCAGCACCTCGTCGACCGCACTCGCCAACTCCACCATCGAATTGCTCTTGACGTCGACGCTCGCCGCGACAACTGCACGGCGGCGCGGCCGTCGCGATGTCTGCGCTCCACCATTCCCGGTCGCCACCGTCTCGAGCCCGAGCAGGTCACCGCCGAACAGCCTGTACCGGACCAGGTCGATCGACCGCCGGTGCTCACGAACGGCATGAGCGTCGTAGCGGGTGAAGTCGCCGGCCACACAGATCAGCCGAGGCACGCTCCACAGAATCTGGGACGCGGTCGTCGCCCCGAGCCGGTCTCGGACCAGGCTCCGGAAGGCATCCTTGTGGCTCATCAACCAGGCCATGTAGAAGAGGCCCTGGTTGATGACCCCGGCATCCGTGCCCCGCTTGTACTCCACGATCACGGGCGAACCGTTCTCGTCGAGACCCAGCGAGTCGATCCGCCCGCTGTCAGCGCAGTCGATCACGTACTCGCTCGCGAGGAACGTGACGCCCAGCATCGCCTCCATGTGCGCCTCGACGAGTCCCTGCACATCCGCCTCGACCGCAGCAAGACGCGGCATGACCTCGGTCACGCCGCTATTCGTCGTACGGAACAGTTTCAGGCCCGACACCTTCCCCTCCTCGGCTAGGAGATCAACAACGTCGGGCGGGTGCAGATTTGTTTCCGCAATGGGTCGTGAGCCTGTGACGAACGCGCGTGAGCATCCCCTTCCGTCCAGCCACCCCGCGCACCGGTCAGATCACCAACCGAAATCCAGCACGGGCACCCCCGTCCCATCCCAGCACGATCCCAGCACGGTACGGATGAACAGGGGTGATGACAGGTGACGAGGGGTCAGCCATCCCAGCACCATCCCAGCACGGGAAAAAGCTAGGGGCCCACCCCCTCAGAGGTGGACCCCTTCCGACCTGCATGTTTGCCAGATCAGCGACGTGGTGATATGTCAGCCGCTACACGTTGAAGCGGAACTCCACGACGTCGCCGTCCTGCATGATGTAGTCCTTGCCCTCCATGCGGGCCTTGCCCTTCGCACGGGCTTCGGCGACGGAGCCGGTGGCGACGAGGTCGTCGAAGGAGATGACCTCGGCCTTGATGAAGCCCTTCTGGAAGTCGGTGTGGATGACACCGGCGGCCTCGGGGGCGGTGGCGCCGCGCTTGATGGTCCAGGCGCGGGACTCCTTGGGGCCGGCCGTGAGGTAGGTCTGGAGCCCGAGGGTGTTGAAGCCGACGCGCGCGAGGGTGGCGAGCCCGGGCTCGTCCTGGCCGACGGACTGGAGGAGTTCGAGGGCCTCGGCGTCGTCGAGCTCGGCGAGGTCCGCTTCGAGCTTCGCGTTGAGGAAGATCGCCTCGGCCGGGGCGATGAGCGCGCGCTGCTCGTCCTTGAACGCCTCGTCGGTCAGCTCGTCCTCGTCGACGTTGAAGACGTAGAGGAACGGCTTCGTGGTGAGCAGGTGCAGTTCGTGCAGCAGGGCGCCCTGCTCGGTGCCCTTGGTGATGCCGTGCGAGAAGAGGGTGTCCCCGGCGGCGAGGATCGTCTGCGCGGCCTCTGCCGCGGCCAGCACCTTCGCCTTGTCCTTCTGCATCCGCGACTCCTTGGCCAGGCGCGGGATCGCCTTCTCCACGGACTGCAGGTCGGCGAGGATCAGCTCGGTGTTGATCGTCTCGATGTCGTCCCGGGGCGAGACCTTGCCGTCCACGTGGACCACGTTCTCGTCCTTGAAGGCGCGGATGACCTGGCAGATCGCGTCGGACTCCCGGATGTTCGCGAGGAACTTGTTGCCCAGGCCCTCGCCCTCGGAGGCGCCGCGGACGATGCCGGCGATGTCGACGAAGTCCACGGTCGCGGGCAGCGTACGGGCCGAGCTGAAGATCTCGGCGAGCTTGTCCAGCCGCGGGTCGGGCACCCCGACCACACCCACGTTCGGCTCGATGGTGGCGAACGGGTAGTTGGCCGCCAGCACGTCGTTCTTGGTCAGGGCGTTGAAGAGCGTCGACTTGCCGACGTTGGGCAGGCCGACGATTCCGATGGAGAGCGACACGTGACGTCTTCCCGTGGCAGGAGGTGGGAGCTGGCGCCGACCAGTCTACGGGCCGCCGCCCCGCCCCCGGCCCCGCCCGCATCGCAGCACGCTCCCGCCGCCCGCATCGCAGCACACCCCCACCCCCCGCTCCGCGAGCCGGCCGTCCACCCCGCAGTGCCCGCCACCCCCACCCCTCACTCGAACGGGCCACTTCGAACAGAGGGCCCAGGCGAGCGAATCCGCGTGTCCCGGGCGCGCGCCGCCCTCGCCACGCGCCTACGTTGAGTAGGTGGAGCAACACACAGCGCGTACGAGCATGACCGCCCGCACCGTCCCCACCGCGCCGGCGGCCCCCGCGAACACCCGCACCGCGGCCCCCCGCACCGCGAACCGCCCGACCCCGAACCCGAACCAGCGCCCGAACCAGCGCCCCGGCAAGGCCCCCGCCAGACCCCCCGGCAAGCCCCCGGCCGGCACCTCCAGCGCCGCCCTCCTCACCGCGGCCACCCAACGCCTGCGCGCCCTGCCCCGCCCCCGTCCCCGCCTCACGGGCCTGGGCACCGGCGCCCTGACCACCGTGGTGACCGTGCTGGCCGGGGCCGCCGACGCCTTCCTCTTCGACGGCCCCGGCACCTTCTTCGGGCTGGTGTTCGTCGCCGTGTGCATCGCCGCCGCACTGTACGTACGGCCGTACGACCTGGTGGCGGCGCCGGTGGCGGCGCCCATCGCGTTCGCCGCCGCCGTCACCCTGACGGCCGACGGGGGCGACGGGAGCCTCGTCGGGCACCTGGTGGGGGTCTTCACCGGCCTGGCCATGATGACCGGCTGGCTCTACACCGGCACGGTGCTGGCCGCCGCGATCGTGGCGGTCAGAGCTTTGCGGCAGCCATCGCCGCGCCGACGATCCCGGCGTTGTTCTGGAGCTCCGCGGGGACGATCTCCGCGCTGATCCCGTGGATCAGCGGCAGGAACTTCTCCGGCTTGCGGCTGACCCCGCCGCCGATCACGAACAGGTCGGGTGAGAAGAGCATCTCCACGTGCGCGAGGTACTTCTTCAGCCGCCGCGCCCAGTGCTCCCAGCTCAGGTCCTCGTCCTCGCGGGCCTTGACCGACGCGCGCTTCTCCGCGTCGTGGCCGTGCAGTTCGAGGTGGCCCAGCTCCGTGTTGGGCACCAGGTGGCCGTCGACGAACAGGGCGCTGCCGATCCCGGTGCCCAAGGTGAGCAGCATGACGGTGCCGCCGCGGCCCCGCCCGGCCCCGAAGGTCATCTCGGCGACCCCGGCGGCGTCCGCGTCGTTGAGGATGACCACGGGCCGGCCGAGCCGCTCGCTGAGCAGCTTGCGCGCGTCCACGCCCACCCAGCCGCTGTCCACGTTGGCGGCGGTGCGGGTCACACCGTCGACCACGACACCGGGGAAGGTGACGCCGAGCGGCCCGGAGTGGCCGAAGTGGCCGACCACCTCGGCCACCCCGTCGATGACGCTCTCCGGCGTCGCCGGGTGCGGGGTCAGCACCTTGAACCGCTCTTCCGCGAGCTCGCCCCGGTCGAGATCGACCGGAGCGCCCTTGATACCCGTACCGCCGATGTCCACACCGAACATGTTCATGGCCCCCAGGTTAAAGGTGGGTGGAATCGCTCACCTCTTGGCCGATGCCCGCTCAGCGGCCTCCGCACGCAGATCCCGGCGCAGTTCCTTGGGCAGGGAGAACTGAATGGACTCCTTCGCGGAGGTCACCACCGACACGTCGTCGAAGCCGCGCGCGGCCAGCCACTCCAGCACCCCGTCCACCAGGACCTCCGGCACGGACGCGCCCGAGGTGACGCCGACGGTGCGCACGCCCTCCAGCCAGGCGTCCTCGCACTCCTCGGCGAAGTCCACCAGGTAGGACGCGCCGGCCCCGGCCTGGAGGGCGACCTCCACCAGCCGGATGGAGTTGGAGGAGTTGCGGGAGCCGACCACGATCACCAGGTCGGCCTCGGCGGCGATCTGCTTCACCGCGACCTGGCGGTTCTGCGTGGCGTAGCAGATGTCGTCGCTCGGCGGCGAGACCAGCTTCGGGAAGCGCTCCTGGAGGGCGTCGACGGTCTCCATGGTCTCGTCGACCGACAGCGTGGTCTGGGAGAGCCAGACCACCTTGGACTCGTCGCGCACCTTGACCTTCGCCGCGTCGGCGGGGCCGTCGACCAGGTGCATGCGCTCGGGGGCCTCGCCCATGGTGCCGACGACCTCTTCGTGGCCCTCGTGGCCGATGAGCAGGATGTCGTAGTCCTCGCCGGCGTACCGGACCGCTTCCTTGTGCACCTTGGTGACCAGCGGGCAGGTGGCGTCGATGGAGGCGAGGCTGCGCTCGGCGGCCTCCTCGTGCACGACCGGGGCCACACCGTGGGCGGAGAAGATCACGATCGCGTTCTCCGGCACCTCCTCCGTCTCGTCGACGAAGACGGCGCCCTTCTTCTCCAGGGTCTGGACCACGTGTTTGTTGTGCACGATCTGCTTGCGGACGTAGATCGGGGCGCCGTACTGCTCCAGCGCCTTCTCGACGGTGACGACGGCGCGGTCCACACCCGCGCAGTACCCGCGGGGGGCGGCAAGAAGGACACGGCGGGCGGAGTCAGAGGTCATGCCGTCCATCGTACGGGGCCGCTCCCGACGCGGGGCGGGGTGTCGGCGGGGCGCATTAGGGTGCCGTCATGGCTCTGAACACCTCGGCGGAAGCGCCGATTCCGGTCGGCGAGGTGTCGCGGCTGATCGGCGGCTGGATCGACCGGCTCGGGGCGGTGTGGGTGGAGGGCCAGATCACGCAGCTCTCCCGCCGCCCGGGCGCCGGGGTGGTGTTCCTGACGCTGCGCGACCCCTCGCACGACACGTCGATCTCCGTGACCTGCTACCGCGCGGTGTACGAGCAGGTGGCCGACGTGGTCGGCGAGGGCGCGCGGGTCGTGGTGCACGCCCGGCCGGAGTGGTACGGGCCGCGGGGCACCCTGTCGCTGCGGGCGGCCGAGATCCGGCCGGTCGGGATGGGTGAACTGCTGGCGCGGCTGGAGCAGTTGAAGAAGGCGCTGGCCGCCGAGGGGCTGTTCGCGGCCGACCGCAAGCGCCCGCTGCCGTTCCTGCCCGGGCTGATCGGCCTGGTCACCGGGCGGGCGTCGGCCGCCGAGCGGGACGTACGGGAGAACGCGCGGCTGCGCTGGCCCGCCGTCCGCTTCGAGGTGCGCAACGTGCCGGTGCAGGGCGCCACCGCGGTGCCCCGGGTGATCGAGGCCGTGCAGCAGCTGGACGACCACCCGGAGGTGGACGTCATCGTGGTGGCCCGCGGCGGCGGCAGCGTGGAGGATCTGCTGCCCTTCTCCGACGAGCGGCTGGTCCGGGCGGTCGCCTCCTGCGGCACCCCGGTGGTCTCCGCGATCGGCCACGAACCGGACACCCCGCTGCTCGACCTCGTCGCCGACCTGCGCGCCTCCACCCCGACCGACGCCGCCAAGCGCATCGTGCCGGACGTGCGCGAGGAACTGGCCCGCGTCCAGCTGGTACGGGACCGGGCGCTGCGGGTGGTGCGCGGCATCCTCGACCGGGAGGAGCGCGGCCTGGCCGCGGCGCTCAGCCGCCCCGCCCTCGCGCAGCCCTACCGCATGGTCGAGCAGCGCGAGGCGGAGGTCGCCGACCGCGCCGACCGCGCCCGGCGCACCCTCGGGCACCTCCTGGACCGCGCCGACGCCGACCTGACCCACACCCTGGCCCGTGTCGTCGCCCTCTCCCCCGCCGCCACCCTGCGCCGCGGCTACGCGGTCCTCCAGCGCCCGGACGGCACCGCGGTCCGCGCCCCGGCCGACGTCACCCCGGGTGACCCCCTGCGCGCCCGCGTCGCGGAGGGCGACTTCACCGTACGGGTCGAAGCGGCGGGAGAAGCAGCCCGGGAAGCCGGGGAAGCCGGGGAGGAGGGCACGGGATGAAGGACGAGCGGGAGTTCTACGAGGTGGCGGGGGTGGAGTGGCGGGCCGATCCCGGGGCGGCCGGGGTGGCCGAGCGGCGGCTGTCGGCCGGGGCGGACCCGGCGGTCGAGCAGACGCGGCTGGCGCGGTGGGAGCCGGGGCTGGACACCTCGGCCGCCGGCGTGATCCGGCACGCGTACTACGAGGAGGTGTACCTGCTGGAGGGCGAGTTGGAGGACCTCACGCTCGGCCGGGTCTTCACCGCCGGGTCCTACGCCTCCCGGCCGCCGGGGATGCCGCACGGCCCGTACCGCACCCGGACCGGGTGCGTGATGCTGGAGATCCGCACCCCGGCGTGACCGGGGGTGTCCGAGGTACGCCCTAGGCTTGCGGGTATGGCTGACCAGGATTCCGGCGCCGTCCTCGGCTACGAGCAGGCGCGCGACGAACTCATCGACGTGGTGCGCCGCCTGGAGGCGGGCGGTGCCACCTTGGAGGAGTCGCTCGCGCTGTGGGAGCGGGGCGAGGAGCTGGCCAAGGTCTGCCGGCGCTGGCTGGAGGGCGCCCGGGCCCGCCTTGACGCGGCGCTGGCGGCGGAGGAGGCCGAGGAGGCGGACGGCCCCGGCGCCGAGTAGCCGGACGAGCCGGGGGCAGAGCCGTACGGCTACGGCTACGGCTTGAGGGACGCGGCGAAGCTCTGGAGCCTGCTGGTCGGGGCGGTGCCGAGCACCACCGTGGTGACCCCGCCCTGCTCGCGGACGAGCGCGTCGTAGCGGCCGCCGGTCCAGCGCTGCCAGGCCACGCCGTTGACGGGCAGCGTGTGCCCGGTGTCGCGGTGGCCGTTGATCGTGACCTGGGTGATGAAGTCGGCCGGGTCGCCGTTGGTCTGCTCCAGGGCGACGTACTGCTGGTCGGGGTCGACGAAGCCGACGTGCCAGGTGACGTTCTTCGGGTCGCTGCCGGAGTACGTCACCGACGTCGCGTTCCACTTCGCGCCGAGCCCGGTGGGGCCGGCGACCGGGAAGGGCGCGTCCCGGCGGGCCTGCTGCAACTCCACAGTGTACCCGACGCTCTCGGTCTTCACCGGGGTGGCCTTCGAGTCGTGCGGAATGAACAGGTAGATCAGGTAGACCGCCACGCCGAGCACCAGCATCGACAGGATCAGGTCCCGCACCGTCTTGTTGCCACCACGCTTGTCCGCTGCCACGCGCCCTATCGTCCCTCATCCACGTTTGCGCTCCGTCCGCCGGGTACCCGCAAAGCAGTGCCCGCTCATGTGACATGCCCCCTGCTCAGATTCGCAGTTCACCCGATAGGGTCGCACTACCCTCATTTTCCGGCCGTCCTCGTACAGAAAGGTGCGCGTGATGACCGAACAGCACTTGCCTCCGCAACTCGAAGTGAGCCCGGAGGCGCCCGACCGCAACCTTGCCCTCGAACTCGTCCGGGTCACGGAGGCCGCCGCGCTGGCCTCGGCCCGCTGGGTGGGCCGGGGCGACAAGAACGGCGCGGACGGCGCCGCCGTGCGCGCCATGCGCACCCTCGTGCACACCGTGTCGATGAACGGCGTGGTCGTCATCGGCGAGGGCGAGAAGGACGAGGCGCCGATGCTCTACAACGGCGAGCGGATCGGCGACGGCACCGGTGCGGAGTGCGACGTCGCCGTGGACCCGGTGGACGGCACCACGCTGACCGCCAAGGGCATGCCGAACGCCGTGTCGGTGCTCGCCGCGGCGGACCGCGGCACCATGTACGACCCCTCGGCGGTCTTCTACATGGACAAGCTGGTGGCGGGCCCGGAGGCGGCCGAGTTCGTGGACATCACGGCGCCGCCGGCGGTCAACATCCGCCGGGTGGCGAAGGCGAAGGGCATCGCCGTGGAGAACGTGACGGTCGTGGTGCTCGACCGGCCGCGCCACGACGAACTGGCCCGGCAGATCCGGGAGACCGGCGCGCGGATCAAGTTCATCGCGGACGGCGACGTGGCGGGCGCGATCATGGCCGCCCGCGAGGGCACCGGCGTGGACCTGCTGCTGGGCATCGGCGGCACCCCGGAGGGCATCATCACCGCGTGCGCGATGGCCTGCATGGGCGGCACCATCCAGGGCAGGCTGTGGCCCAAGGACGACGCCGAGCGGCGCAAGGCACTGGACGCGGGCCACGACCTCGACCGCGTCCTGCACACCGCGGACCTGGTCAGCGGCGACAACGTGTTCTTCGTGGCGACCGGCATCACCGACGGCGAACTGCTGAACGGCGTGCGCTACCGCGCGGAGACGGCCACCACCTCGTCGCTGGTGATGCGGTCGAAGTCCGGCACGATCCGGCAGATCGACTCGGTGCACCGGCTGTCGAAGCTGCGGGCGTACAGCGCGATCGACTTCGACCGCGCGAACTGAGGCCCCCCGCGCACCGGTCGGCCCCCTTGACGGGCTGGTAGGCGCCCGCCCCGCTCCCGCCGGGCCGGGCGGGCGCCCCCTGGGCGGCGGGGCGCGTTCTGCGCACCCTTCACCGCCGGTGCGCGGCGCGGTAGGTTGCGTCCTCGCCGGGGGGCGCTCGCGTGGCGAGTCCGCTGTGACGCGCGACGCGGTGCATCCGCCCGCCGGACCGACCGCGACGGAGGGGCGTGACGATGAAACGTGCGAGCGGGGACGGAAGAGCAGCGGGGACGGGCCGGCAGCGGACCGGCAGGTGGCGGTTGGCCGGGCGCGTCACAGCGGCGGGCGCCGCGATCCTGGCGCTGGGCGCCGTGTCGCTGGCCGGCGCGGGCCCGGCGAGCGCGTCGCCGGGGACGCCGGGCAAGGCGGTGCGCGCCTCGTCCACGGCAGCGGCGAAACTCGAACTGACGGTGCACCGCGTGTCGGACGCCAGCCAGCAGGCGATGGACGACACCTTCGCCAACAGCAGCATCGATGCCATCGCGAACTCGGTGAACCACCACCTGCACGCCGTCAGCGGCTCCTCGTGCACCGCCGACGAGCGGGCCACCGTGCCGCTGGACCCGACGACGGGCAGCGCCTACTGCTGGGACGCGGGCGACGCCGGCACGCAGAACTGGTCGCCGCAGGGCATGACCTCGTCCGGTGACGCCGACGCCGACGGCATGTGGGGCACCGACCGCGTGCTGCTCTCCGGCTGGGCCAGCGCGCCCCACACCACCGCGATGGGCCGCATCGCCGTCATCAACGACACCGAGGGCTCGGCGAACAGGTTCGGCTACCGGTGGGTGCTGCCGGTGATCCCGACGTCCGGCGGCACCGACTTCGCGCGCTTCGGCTCACACATGGGCGGCATGGTGTGGTGGGGCGACAAACTCCTGGTCACCGCATCGCTCGACGGCGACGCCCACCACAACGCGATCTACGTGTTCTCGACCAAGCACATCTACCGGGCCACCACGAACGCCTCCTGGATCGGGCACCGCGGCAGCGAGGTGTCGGCCCACGGCTACCAGTACTTCTGGCCGGCCATCGGGTCGTACAGCGTCACGTCGTCCTGCACCTACGACGACCACAGCGCCGACCGGCTGCCCTGTTTCGACGGCCTGTCCATGGACCGGTCGCAGAACCCGTACACACTGGTCGCCAACGAGTGGGTGAGCTCGGGCCTGACCGGGGTGACGTCCCGCATCTGGCGGTACAAGCTCGCGCCGACCAGCCGCCTCATGCCGATCGCGGTGAACAGCGCCGGCCATGCCGACCCGATCGACGTGTACGACACGGACATCGTCGGCATGCAGGGCACGCTGAACCGCACCGAGGACGGGGAGCGCGTCGTGTACACCGCCGACTCCCTGGGCAGCCCCGGGGTGCACGGCATCCCGTGGCGGGTCCCGCTGCCCGGCAGCGGCACGCAGACCGCGGCGAACGCCACCACCTCCACCGGCGGCAGCACCGGCGCCCAGCACACCTGGGCCCAGCACTCGGAGGGGATGACCTTCATGGCCGACCTCGACCAGGTGTGGGCGCAGACCGAATGGGCCGCAGGGCCCAACGGCGAGTACCCGACCAGCGGCACGGTACTGCGGCAGCGGATCGTGTTCGCCGTCCCGATGGGCGACCTGCGGTCCTCACTGACGTCCTGACGGCGCCTGACGTCCCGACGGCCGACGGCGTCCGGGCGGCGTCCTGACGGCGTCCTGACGGCGTCCTGACGGCCTCCGATCGCCGCCGCGCGGCTCAGCCCGCGGCGGCGATCGGCGGGGCCGCGTGCTGGAGCTCCACCTCGCGGCGCCGCCGCCGGGCGAGTACCACCCGGCGCTCGGCCGCGGTCATGCCGCCCCACACCCCGTACGGCTCCGGCTGGAGGATGGCGTGCTCGCGGCACTCCAGCATCACCGGGCAGCGCGCGCAGACCCGCTTGGCGGCCTCCTCACGCGACAGCCGGGCCGCCGTCGGCTCCTTCGACGGGGCGAAGAACAGCCCCGCCTCGTCGCTCCGGCAGGCGGCCTCCGAGTGCCAGGGACCACCGAGATCCCGCGGATGTCCGAGCGGGAGCGTGGGGTCCGTGGCGGGCTCGATCGGTTGAAGCACGGGAAACTCCTGACGACGGCTTGGGGCCCCAAGGCGCGGAACTGGGGGGATTGCCACGCTTGCCCGTCACCACCCGGCGCCCGGGCGGTGCTGGGCGAGCAGCCGTGCGGCGGCGTGCCGTTCCCCTACCCGCTGTGCGCGACTTCATGCGCACCGTGTTCGTTCCCGCGTACGACCGTCGCTCCGGCGTACGCCGTATCGGACGCCCGGCCGGCGCGCCGCGGGCGGCCGTCGGGCCCCGGCGCGCCCCGCTCACGTCAGGCGCTGAGCCGCTTCTTCGTCCAGTCGACGACGGTCTTGCCGCGCTTGGCCTTGGCCTCCACCCCGCCCCAGAACGCGACGCCGGTGACCCGTACCGACGGCGCCTGCGGGTCGGGCGACTCGAAGGCGCGTACGTCGGCGCCGCCCATGACGCCGATCACACCGCTGCCGTGCAACGTGACGTTCTCCGGCACCCTGATGCTGATGCCGCCCATCACCGCGGTGCAGTGGATGACCAGTTCGGGCGCGGTGAAGGTGGCCTCGGTCAGGTCGATCTCCACGCCACCCATGACCGCGACCGCGGTGATCCGGCTGCCGACCCGCCAGCGCCCCTTGCGTTCCGCGCCGCTCAGCACGGCCACGAGGTTGGGGTTCTCGCCGGTCGGGCCGACCGCGTACGGACGGGCCGCGGGGGCGGGGGCGGATGTGTTCCCGGCGGGCAGATCCCGTACCAGCGGCTCCAGTTCGCCCATCGTCTTGGCGGCGTAGACCCGGTCCAGCCGCTCGGAGTGCTCGGACGCGTCGAGCCGGCCCTCGGCGAGGGCCTCGCGCAGGATGTCGGCGAAACGGTCACGGTCGGCGTCGGAGGCGCGCAGGGTCCCTGCGGGTGGCTGGGGGGAGGGTTGCGCGGGTGCGGGCGCGGGGGGCTGGGCGGACGGTTGCGCGGGCGGCTGGGCGGACGGTTGCGCGAGGTCCGCCGCGGGCTCGGTCACGGGCGCCGCCGCGGGTTCTGCCGCGGGCGGTGGGGGCTTCTGGAGCGGCGATTCGTCCACCCCGCCACGGTACACAGACGCGATAGATCGCGACTACCCCGAAGACCCCTGAACGCTCCCCTAGGGGGCGGCCCCGGCGCCCCCCGGGAAGGGCCGCGGCGGGGGGATCTACTCTGAATACGCTTCAGCGTCGACGCAGCCTGTGAGGATGCCGCAATGCCCGAGTTCACGTACACGGATCTGCTTCCGCTCGGTGCGGACCCCACGTCGTACCGCCTGGTCACCGCCGAGGGAGTCAGCACCTTCGAGGCGGACGGCCGCACCTTCCTGAAGGTCGAACCGGAGGCGCTGCGCCGGCTCGCGGCCGAGGCCATGCACGACATCTCGCACTACCTGCGCCCGACCCACCTCGCCCAGCTGCGCCGCATCCTGGACGACCCCCAGGCCAGCCCGAACGACCGCTTCGTGGCCCTGGACCTGCTGAAGAACGCGAACATCGCCGCGGCCGGGGTCCTCCCGATGTGCCAGGACACCGGCACCGCGATCGTGATGGGCAAGCGCGGCCAGCAGGTGCTGACCGAGGGCGGCGACGAGGAAGCCCTCTCCCGGGGCATCTACGACGCGTACACCAAGCTCAACCTGCGCTACTCCCAGATGGCGCCGCTGACCATGTGGGACGAGAAGAACACCGGCTCCAACCTGCCGGCCCAGATCGAGCTGTACGCCACCGACGGCGGCGCGTACAAGTTCCTCTTCATGGCGAAGGGCGGCGGCAGCGCCAACAAGTCCTTCCTCTACCAGGAGACGAAGGCGGTCCTCAACGAGGCGTCGATGATGCGCTTCCTGGAGGAGAAGATCCGCTCGCTCGGCACCGCCGCCTGCCCGCCCTACCACCTGGCGATCGTGGTCGGCGGCACCAGCGCGGAGTTCGCGCTCAAGACCGCGAAGTACGCCTCGGCGCACTACCTGGACGAGCTGCCGGAGTCCGGGTCGCCGGCCGGGCACGGCTTCCGCGACAAGGAGCTGGAGCAGCAGGTCTTCGAGCTGACCCAGAAGATCGGGATCGGGGCGCAGTTCGGCGGGAAGTACTTCTGCCACGACGTGCGCGTGGTGCGGCTGCCGCGGCACGGCGCGTCCTGCCCGGTGGCGATCGCGGTGTCCTGCTCGGCCGACCGGCAGGCGCTGGCGAAGATCACCGCGGAGGGCGTCTTCCTGGAGCAGCTGGAGACCGACCCGGCGCGCTTCCTGCCGGAGACCACCGACGAGCACCTCGACGACGACGTGGTGCGCATCGACCTCAACCGGCCGATGGACGAGATCCGCGCCGAGCTGACCAAGTACCCGGTCAAGACCCGGCTGTCGCTGTCCGGGCCGCTGGTCGTCGCGCGCGATATCGCGCACGCCAAGATCAAGGAGCGGCTGGACGCGGGCGAGGAGATGCCGCAGTACCTGCGCGACCACGCGGTGTACTACGCCGGTCCGGCCAAGACGCCCGAGGGGTACGCCTCCGGGTCCTTCGGGCCCACCACGGCGGGCCGGATGGACGCCTACGTCGAGCAGTTCCAGGCGGCCGGCGGCTCGTTCGTCATGCTCGCGAAGGGCAACCGCTCGCAGCAGGTCACCAACGCGTGCGCCGCGCACGGCGGGTTCTACCTCGGCTCCATCGGGGGACCTGCGGCGCGGCTGGCGCAGGACTGCATCAAGAAGGTCGACGTCCTGGAGTACGCCGAGCTGGGCATGGAAGCGGTCTGGAAGATCGAGGTCGAGGACTTCCCGGCGTTCGTCGTCGTGGACGACAAGGGCAACGACTTCTTCCAGGACCCGGCCCCCTCCCCCACCTTCACCTCCATCCCGGTCCGCCCGGGCGCCTGAGTCGGATCTGGCGCGGGGTCCCGGGGGCGAGACGGGCCCGGGGTCAGGGCGGGGCCGGGGGCGGGGCATCGCGGAGGAGTACGCCAGATGAGCATCATCCCCGGCCCCAGCAGCACCGCGTGGGTCAAGAGCAGCTACAGCGGCGGCGAGGGCGGCAACTGCCTCGAATGGGCCCCCGCCCTCGCCCCCCACGGCACCGTGCCCGTTCGCGACTCCAAGGACCCCCACGGCCCCACCCTCACCCCGGCCGCCTGGACCTCCTTCATCACCGCGGTCCGCACCGACGAACTCCCCACTGCCTGACCGCCATCCCCCGCAAGGAGAGACCCGCATGCTCGACGGCGTACTGATCGCGGAAAGCCTGCGGGTCGGCAGCGTCCTGGACGAGGTGCCCCTACGCCTCACCCGGATACGCCGCATCGAGGTGCCCGGCGCCGCACCCGCCCAGCCCCGCCACTGGACCCTCCTCGACTTCCAGGCCGAGGAGGCCCACGCCGAGCGCCTGGCAGCCGCCCTGTCGCGCTGCCTGGCGCCGACCGGCGGCTGGTACGCCAACTTCAACACCCCCACCGAGGCATACGTCGTCTTCCCCGACCGCGTCTTCCACTACCCCCGCGGCAACCCCGAAGCCCGCGCCGCAGCAGTCACCCACGCCCGCACCCTGGGCATCCCCACCCCCCAACTCGACTGGCAGGACTGACCCCCGGCGGCCCAACGCCAGCCCGCTCCAACGCGCCCCCATACCGGCGGCCTCACCACCCCGCCGACCGCATCGCCTCACTCCTCGCACACCGCGGCCGGCAGACCCCCAACAAGCGCCCGGCCGGCACAGAACGGGTGGAGAACGGCCTCGCCTCCACCCGCCGGACAGCCACCCACATCGAACCCGCCACCCTCACCCGTCACTTCACCACAATGCTCCGCCGAGCCAGCCAGCGCGCGATCCATTCGCTTCCGCCACTCGACAGCAACGCTGCTCCGGGAAGGGCGTCGAACTGGCCGTCACCAGGGAACCGTTGGACCACGCCCCCCATCGAAGCCACCATCACCGTCTACCTCCACGTCCGCTCCGCCCCCAGCGCGACGCCATCGCCCTCCTCGACCACACCCTCAGCAACCTCCCCGACGCCGCCGCCGAGCCCGACGACGACAAAGCCCCACCATTTCGTCCAGCCCCCGTCCGCCGACGTTGCCGTCAACTACTGAACTTGATTGGGCGATGTCGGGCTGTACCTCGGACTGCGAGCAGGTGGCCTCGGTAGTCCTGGTGCGGTGAGATATTCGCAGGGTGCTGGCTTGACCGACGCTGGGAGGGCTGCGCGGGAGCGTGTCCGGCTTCGGGCCGTGGCGTGCTTCGAGGGTGGGGAGAAGAACCGGGAGATCGCTGCCGCATTGAGGGTCTCGGAGCGGTCGGTGGAACGCTGGCGACGTCAGTGGCGCGAAAACGGATCCGCCGGGGTGGTCTCCAAGGGGTCACCTGGCCGACCCCGATTGTCCGGTGCGCAGATAGCCAGGCTGGAGCGAGAGTTGGAGCGCGGCCCGCTGGCACACGGCTGGACCGATCAGCGGTGGACCCTGGCCCGGGTGAAGACACTGATCGGCAGGTTGTTCCACGTCTCATACACAGTGGAGGGCAGCGTGGCGGTTGCTGCGGCGGAACGGCTGGTCGTGGCAGCAGCCAGCCCGCCGGGCGATCGAGCGTGACGACGATGCGGTGGAGCTGTGGAAGCGGGAGGTATGGCCGCGGGTAAGAGCACCGCGGCGGCGAACGGGGCCTGGGTGGTCTTCGAGGACGAGGCCGGCCAGTCGATGACGCCGCCGCGTGCCAGGACGTGGGGCCGCAGGGGCAGTACCCCGGTCGTCCGGGTGCGCGGACGGGGATCGGGCCGGGTGTCGATGGCGGGCATGACCTGCTATAAACCCGGCGAGCGTTCCCGGCTGATCTACGCGGTCCGGGAGTACCGGGGCCACAAGGATGAACCGAAGGGCTTCGGCTGGCGGGACTTCCGCGACCTGATCGTTCGAGCCCGCATCCAGCTCGGCGGCCCGATCGTGCTGGTTTGGGACAACGTCCGGCTCCATCTGACGGCGGGAATACGGGAGTTCATCGACACGAATGCCCGGGTGGCTCACCGTGTTCCAGTTGCCGACCAACGCACCCGACCGCAACCCGCAAGAGGGCATCTGGTCGCTGGTCAAGCGCGACATCGGCCACCTCGCCGCCGCCGACCTCACCCAGATCACCACAGCCGTCAAACGCCGACTCAAGACGATCCAGTACCGCTCTCACCTGGTCTATAGCTGCCTTGCCTACCGGGCTCACTCTGGACAGCTGACCGATGTCGCTCCTTCAAGCGCAGTAGCGACAAGACCTGACAGCACTGCGCTCCACGGCCGGTACAAGGAGGACCAGCCGGCCCCCGTCAGGCCGGTGCCATGCCGTCCGCGTGTGCCCTCCGGCGCGCGGGCTCTGGGCTACTTCTTTTTGCAGTTTCTGGGGGGCCTTGGGTGTGGTGACTCAGTTCAGCGCCGACACCAACCTTGGTCTGCTGGTACGCGCGCGGCACGATGTTCTTCTCCTTCTTCGGCTGGCTCGTCCTCCAGGTGGCCAGTGCCGCCCGCATAGACCTGGCGAACGGCGCGATCACCATCTATTACCCGTTCGTCGTCCGGCACGTCGACGTCGCCGACGTCTCCGCCGTTGTAGTGGTCGGCGAGGTGGACATTCTGCTCACGACGAAGGACGGGCGCCGGCTGCGGCAGCGCATCTTCCCAGGCGTCCGCAGCCTCCGGGCCCGCAAGATGATCCTCGACTTCGTCGTCGCCGAACTCACCACCTCGCACTCACCCGCCCGACGCTGGCAGCCCCGCTCTCTGTGGCTCTTCCTGGCCGCCGCCATCGTGCTCCAACTCACCGCAGCTGTGCTGGCACGGTGAGCCGCACTGAGCCCCGAACGCCCCCTGGCCCATCGACGAGGTCACCACAGTCGCTGACGTGCTCGGGTACCCCGTGAGGTCACCCAGGGCCTATGACCAACGCCCCAACGGACGTCCGACATCACGAGTTCAAGTTCAGCAGCTCAGACCGATGGTGGAAAAGGCTCACTGCCGCGAGACACTACAACGGCCCCACCGGAATCAAACTGCGGTGGGGCCGATCTGCTACCGGACAAACGCTCAGCGAGTTCTAAAATCTAGGAATATCTCAAAGGAAGAATCAGCACCTTAGAGCCAAGCTATAGACCTTCCTTCGCGATCTTCGAGAAATCTCTAAGAACCCCAGGGGAAGCCCCAGAGAATCGCACTTTGGCCGCATGGGGAGCATCGATCAATTCTACAGCTCTCTCATATCTCCAGATTTTTTCCGCGATCACTTCAAGCCCAAGGATGCCGCCAGCATTCGTCTGCCCTACCCGGAATACATCCCCAACAGAGACCGTTCCTCGCAAACAGCGAACGATGCAGGTTACACCAATACTCGAAATATCTTCTACACTCTCGATTCCAAGAACGCCGTCAGCCACCGTACGACCCCGCTCTATCGATAAACTCGCCGATCTGTCCTGGTGTCAACTTTGGCGTGTCCGTCAAGATTCCGCCATTGAGATCCCCGTACGTGATTCTCGAAGGTATTGAAATGCCCATGTCTGCTAGAATTTCTCGGGCCGCCGATGCGGGTATCTCAATACTCGCACGTCGTGCAAACTCACCTGGGGATAGTTCGACTCCCACTTCCGCCTCCGAAGAGATATAACCCTCGTATGTGGGGACCCCAGCAAGGTCTTCAGGAGTGGCAATCTGCACCACCGATTCGCCAAATTGCTCCGAATGCGTGGCGAAAATAGTTGCCACTCCCGGGTCAGAGGATGTCGGCGTGATGCCAACCCGCTGAGTACCCGGACTGCCTTCAAATCCCTTCGTGGTCCCACGGAATACAGCCGGCCCACAGTTCGTATTGTGAACAAGCACCGGCGTAGCCCCCGCCACAACATAGTACGTGTGGAGTTGCTGGACGGTAAGGTTCCAGCGGTTGGCGGTGCCGGGCGTCGCGTGGGTGCTGAGGACGGTGGCGTGGGTGTCGGTGGCGGTGTTGAGGGCGTCGCCGGGCTTGAGTTTGCCGGCGGGGACCCAGGTGTGGGTGGTGTCGTCCCAGAAGGGGTGGTTGGAGGTGGTGTGGAGGGTCGCGGCCTTGCCGTCGCTGCCCTCGATCGTCACGTCAAGGAGGTCCTTGTCGTGGTTGATCCAGACCGCCTCGACCTCACGTGGGCCCTTGTGCTTGCCGGTCGTCGGGTCAGCGGACTCGACCTCGTCGCCCTTCTTGATCTTCCCGATCGGCTTGGTCTTGCCCTTCGCCAGCAGCACGGGGGTGTCCGGCGAGAAGCTGCACTTTCCACCGCTGCTGCTGGCGGCGTCGTCGTGGGCGCCTTCGGACGCGCTGCTGGGTGCGTCCTTCGATCCGGAGCTGTGGGCGTCGTCGGTTCCTGACCCGTGGGAGTCGTGCTCGGGCTGCGGTTTCTCATGTGTGCCGCTGGCGGGCTTGCTCGGGGTGTCCGAGCCGTCCTCGTACCATCTGTCGGGGTCCATCAAGCTCGGATCGCCTGAGTCCGAAGAACCTTCCTCGGGAACTGGCCGGTAAGAGCCATGCGGCGAATCCTCGGACTGTCCAGGACCGGCATCCTCCGACTCCTCCGTGGTGGCGGAATCGTCCCCGAAGCCAGGGCCGCAATCCCCGTGCAGGAAGGCACCGCAGTCCCAACTGAGAGCCGCTCCTCCAGCGGCCATGCATTCTGGGGTGCCTATGAGGACAGTGATGTCTTCGCAGGATCCCAATGCAATGCCGGTCAATGCCGCTCCGACACCGAACCCTGTGTAATCAAGTCCCTTTCCGACCCAGTGCTTCCATCCTGTTTGGGTCGCCGTCCCCGAGCCTGACCCGGACTCCGTCGCTGTGGTCGCGCCCGTGGAGCCGCCCGAGCCGGCACCGCCGCCGCTGGACATGCCGGCACCCATTGCGGAGCCGCCTCCGGCGCCGGCCGTCGGCATGTTCACCAGCCCGGTGGGGTCGCTGCCGCTGGCGGGGTTGTCGCCGGCGTAGGTGTAGCCGCCCATCTGGTTGGGGTCGCCGGCTTCGAAGATGGGGTCGGGGGTGAGGAAGCGGCCGGTGAGGGGGTCGTAGTCGCGGGCGCCGAGGAGATCCAACCCGGAAGTGGAGTCGGTGGGTTGGCCGAGGAAGCCGTGGTTCTCGTCGGCGGAGATCCAACTCGCCGGGGTGGTGCCGCGCGGGTTGCCGTACGGGTCGTAGTAGCGGCGGGTCACCGCCAGCGAGTCCGCGTCGATCGCGGTGGTGGCGGTGCCCTGGAGGTTGGCGATCTGGTAGGTCACCGTGCCGGTGCTGGACCGGGTGATGGTGGTGCCGTCGGGCCCGGTGTAGTTGCGCAG
This sequence comes from Actinacidiphila sp. bgisy144, assembly GCF_057708105.1. NCBI lineage: Bacteria > Bacillati > Actinomycetota > Actinomycetes > Kitasatosporales > Streptomycetaceae > Actinacidiphila > Actinacidiphila sp. bgisy144. The sequence goes on from NZ_JBYIRM010000001.1 coordinate 115,584, forward strand.
GGCCGTGCAGGTCTTGGCGGCGACGTTCAGGGTGATCTGCTCGGCGCCGCCGAAGAGGTAGAGGACACGGGTCTTGTCGACCCCGTTGACGGTCGAGGTCTGCTCCAGCAGATTGCCGTCGGCGTCGTACAGGTAGCTGCTGGTGTCCGTGCTCGTACCGGACGGCGTCGAGACCGTCGCGGTGCGGCCCTCGGCGTCGTAGGTGAGGGTCTGGGTCTGGCCGGGCGGCAGCGCGTCCGTTCCGGTGCCGATGGTGGTCCACTTCTGGCCGGCGCTGCCGCAGGTCGCCAGAGTGAGCGCGGTGCGCAGGGTGGAAGAGCCGCCCGGGTCAGTCACGCACATCGCGGAGTTCGCGACGCTGACGATCGTGCCCGAGGCGGTGACCTTCCACTTCTGGGTGGCGTCGCTGCTGCACGTGTCGAGCGTGACGACGGTACCGGCCTTGGTGGCGTTGCCGGTGGTGTCCAGGCACATGCCCAGCACCTTCACGGTGCCGTCGGTCCCGAACGCCCATTGCTGGGCGGCGGAGTTGTTGCAGGTGTAGGTGCGGATGACGGCGCCGGGCGAGGTGTTGGCGTTGGCGTCGTCGATGCAGTACTTGACGCCGCCGGTGAGCGCGAATCCGGTGACGAGCGGGCCGGTGGTGGTCTCCTTGCGCGAGACGGTTTACCGGGCGGCAGTACGGCGCCTGGCAAGGGCAGGCCGTTCGGGGCCGAGGGTACGGGGGCGGGGAGGGACACACCCGGAAACGTCATCTCGTCGGACGGGCCGCCGCGTTGAGCGGACCCGCGCTTACGGGGTGACCGCCCGCCGTACGCAGTCCCGCAGGAGCTCGCGGCGCTGCTCGTGCAGTTCGGCGGGTTCGTCGGCCGCGGCCGCGTACACGTTGCTCACCGGCGACCAGGCCATGGACATCGCGATGACCAGGGCCATGATGTCGAAGGGGTCGCCCGGTCTGATCCGCCCGGCGGCCTGCGCCACGGCGATCGCGCGGAGCTTGTGGTCGTCGTAGCGCCGGGGGTCGTCGGTCAGGTGGCCGGTGGGGCGGCGCTCCAGGCGGGCCCAGGTGGCGAGGCGGATGAGGTCGGGGCGGGCCAGGTACTCGTCGTAGAGCCGCACGGCCCAGTCGGCCAGGTCCTCCACATCGATGGGCACCACGTTGGTGATGCGCTCCAGCGAGCCGAAGAAGATCGCGTCGAAGAGCTGTTCCTTGTTGCCGAAGTAGCCGTAGAGCTGCGCCTTGTTGGTGTGAGCCGCGGCGACGATCCGCTCCACGCGGGCCCCGGCGATGCCGTACCGGGCGAACTCCTGCGTGGCGGCGTCGACGATCCGGCGGTAGGTGGCGGCGCCGCGCGCGCTGGACGGCTGGTCGGACAGGGGGCCGGGCATGGGGCCCACGTTAACAGACAAAACGGTCGGTTTGCCGGAGCGCCCCACGCGCCCTACGCTGAAACAGACCGAACAGTTTGTTTGTGATCTGAGACCGCGAAGGAGCCCCATGCGCACCACCACCGCCTGGCAGGCGGACGCCACGGCGCCCGCCCTCCGCCGCACCACGATCCGGCGCCGCGACCTGCGCCCGGACGACCTCGCGATCCGCGTGGACTACTGCGGCGTCTGCCACAGCGACCTCCACGCCCTGCGCGACCTTCGCGCCCGCCAAGGCGACGAGGGTGCCGCCCTGGTGCCGGGCCACGAGTTCACCGGCACGGTCCGCGAGGTCGGCAGCGCCGTCACCGGCTTCGCCCCCGGCGACCTGGTGGCGGTCGGCAACATCGTCGACTCGTGCGGGACCTGCCCGATGTGCCGGGCCGGCCAGGAGAACTTCTGCCACGACTTCCCGACCCTGACCTACGGCGGCACCGACCGGCGGGACAGAACCACGACTCTGGGCGGCTACGCCCGCGAGTACCTCGTGCGCGAGGAGTTCGCGTACCACCTACCCGCCGGCCTCGACCCGGCCGCGGCGGCCCCCCTGCTCTGCGCGGGCATCACCGTCTGGGAGCCGCTGCGGACCCTGGGCGTGGGCCCCGGCAGCAAGGTCGCCGTCGCCGGGCTGGGCGGGCTGGGGCACCTCGCGGTCAAGCTGGCCGTCGCGCTCGGCGCCACCACGTCCGTGATCAGCCGCACCCCGGACAAGGCCGAGGAGGCGCGCGGCCTGGGCGCGGACCGGCTGGTCGTCTCCACCGACCCCGCGCAGATGGCGGCCGTCCGGGACCGGTTCGACGTGGTCCTGGACACCATCTCCGCGCCCCACGACCTGTCCCCTTACCTGCACGTCGTCGCCATGGACGGCACGCTCAGCCTCCTCGGCCACATCGGCCCGGTCACCTTGGACACCATCGACCTGCTGATCGGCCGCAAGAGGCTCGGCTCCGCCGGCAGCGGCGGCCGCCCCGCCACCGCGGCCCTGCTGCGCTTCTGCGCCGAGCACCAGGTCACCGCCGACATCGAGCTGGTGCCCTCGGCCCGGGTGAACACCGCGCTCGACCGCCTGGCCCGCAACGACGTCCGCTACCGGTTCGTGCTCGACATGTCCGATCTGGACGCGCCGGCGGCACAGGGCTGAGGGCGGCCAAGGCGCCCCGGAAACACGGCCGGTGACCTGCCGTTCGACCGCCGGGAACGGGTGCGCGACTGCATATGCACGCCACCGGCCGAGCGTGATCCATTACACGAACGAGTGAACGGGCAAGGGAACAAAGGGGGCGAGCGCGGCACTGTAAAAGGTATGGACGAGGGCATCGGCAAGGGCATGGACGACTTCCGGATCGAGCACGACTCGATGGGCGAGATGCGGGTCCCCGCGGCGGCGAAGTGGGGCGCGCAGACCCAGCGCGCCGTGGAGAACTTCCCGATCTCCGGGCAGCGAATCAGCCGCGCGCACATCGAGGCGCTGGCGCGGATCAAGGCCGCCGCCGCGAAGGCCAACGCGGAACTGGGCGTGATCGAGGCCGACATGGCGGCGGCCATCGTGTCCGCCGCGGCGGAGGTCGCCGAGGGCCGCTGGGACGAGCACTTCCCGATCGACGTCTTCCAGACCGGCTCGGGCACCTCGTCCAACATGAACACCAACGAGGTGATCGCCGCACTGGCCACCGAGCGGCTGGGCCGCCCCGTGCACCCGAACGACCATGTCAACGCCTCCCAGTCGTCCAACGACGTCTTCCCCTCCTCGATCCACATCGCCGCGACCGCGGCCGTCACCGGCGATCTCGTCCCGGCGCTGGAGCACCTCGCGGAGGCGCTGGAGCGCAAGTCGGCGGAGTTCGCGGGCGTGGTCAAGGCCGGCCGCACCCATCTGATGGACGCCACCCCGGTGACGCTGGGCCAGGAGTTCGGCGGATACGCGGCCCAGGTGCGGTACGGCGTGGAGCGGCTCACCGCGGTGCTGCCGCGGCTGGCCGAACTGCCGCTGGGCGGCACCGCGGTGGGCACCGGCATCAACACCCCGCCCGGGTTCCCCGCCGCGGTGATCGCCGAGGTGGCGCGGGCGACCGGGCTGCCGCTCACCGAGGCCCGCGACCACTTCGAGGCGCAGGGCGCGCGGGACGGCATCGTGGAGGCGTCCGGCCAGCTGCGGACGATCGCCGTGGGGCTGACGAAGATCGCCAACGACCTGCGGTGGATGGCCTCCGGGCCGCGCACCGGCCTCTTCGAGATCAGCCTGCCCGACCTCCAGCCGGGCTCGTCGATCATGCCCGGCAAGGTCAACCCGGTGGTCCCCGAGGCGGTGCTGATGGTGGCCGCCCAGGTGGTCGGCAATGACACGGCGATCACCGTCGCGGGCGCCGCGGGCAACTTCGAGCTGAACGTGATGCTCCCGGTGATCGCCCGCAACATCCTGGAGTCGGTGCGGCTGCTGGCGAACGTCTCCCGGCTGCTCGCGGACCGCACCGTCGACGGCATCACGGCCCACCCCGAGCGCGCGCGCGAGTACGCGGAGTCCTCGCCGTCCGTGGTCACCCCGCTCAACCGCTACATCGGCTACGAGGAGGCGGCGAAGGTCGCCAAGAAGTCGCTGGCGGAGCGGAAGACGATCCGCCAGGTCGTGATCGAGGAGGGGTACGTCGCGCGCGGCGCCCTGACCGAGGCCCAGCTCGACGCGGCCCTGGATGTGCTGCGGATGACCCGTCCGTAGCCGGTGATCATCGCTGCGTAGTGGGAGGTGACCCATCCGTAACAGTGGGTTCCGTAAACTCCGTTCATGACAGCCGACCTCGACACCACGCAACCGGACGGACCGAACGCACCGCAGCCGCCCCGCTGGGCCGCCGGCGACCAGGTGCTGTGGCGCTACCGCGGCAACGGCACGGACGAGGTGCACATCTGCCGTCCGGTGACGGTGGTGCGCGACGCCCCGGACCTGCTCGCGGTGTGGCTGGCGCCCGGCACGCGCTGCATCAAGCCGGTGCTCGCCGACGGCACGCCGGTGCACCAGGAGCCGCTGGCCACCCGGTACACCAGGCCGCGCACCCGGGCGGTGGAGCAGTGGTTCGGCGCCGGGGTGCTGAAGCTGGCCCGGCCGGGGCAGCCGTGGTCGGTCTGGCTGTTCTGGGAGCAGGGCTGGCACTTCAAGAGCTGGTACGTGAATCTGGAGGAGCCGCTGCGCCGCTGGTCGGGCGGGGTGGACTCGCAGGACCACTTCCTCGACATCTCCGTCCACCCGGACCGCACGTGGTATTGGCGGGACGAGGACGAGTTCGCGCAGGCGCAGACCGACGGGCTGATGCCGGCCGAGCAGGCCGCCCGGGTGCGGCAGGCCGGCGAGGACGCGGTGCGCGCGATCCGGGCCTGGGCGCCGCCGTTCCGCGACGGCTGGCCGGACTGGCGCCCCGATCCGGCGTGGCCGGTGCCCGCGCTGCCGGACGACTGGGACCGCCCCGCGGTGTGAATATGCCGCCCCCTGGCATGACCTTGGGTAACCGTCGGTACGGCGGCGGGCGCGCGGCGGCGCGCCGCGATCCGGCCGCCGGGGCGCGCGGCAAAGGTGCGGGCGCCGGGCGCGATCCCCTTGGCACGCCCCCGGCTGCCGACCGTAGGATCGTTCCCGGGAAGCCTGCGCAATCGGCTGGCACGGCCTAGAGTTTGACGCCACGTCACGGGGGTACAAACGAGTGCCGCTCCTGTGCATATGCCGTACACCGCACCACCGGACCCACCCGGCCCGGCACTGTTCCACCCCGGTCCGCCCGCCCGTCCCGTACCAGCCCCGCCCCACCCCCGCACCAGCTCCGTTCGTCACAGCACGTCACAGCGCGTCACAGCAGTCAGGGAGGTCCTGAGCAGTGGATTCCGACGGTTACGAGCCCGTTGGCACGCCCTCCACCAACCCCGCGGCGGCAGCGGGGCGGGACCGTACCGGCCAGGCCGAGGCGTTCGACGCCATCGGCGACCGGTACGACGAGGCGTTCCCCCACAAGGACGGACAGCTCACCGCGGGCGGGTGGCTGATCGCCGAACTGCCGGCCGGCTCCCGGGTGCTGGACCTCGGCTGCGGGACGGGCCTGCCGTCCGCCCGGCAGTTCACCGACGCGGGCATGCGGGTGACCGGGGTGGACCTGTCCGCCGGCATGCTGGCCCGGGCCAGGGCCAACGTCCCCGAGGCGGAGTTCCTCCAGGCCGACATCGCCGACCTGGTCGAGGGCGGGCCGCTGGCGCTCGGCAGCTTCGCCGCGGTCGCGGCGTTCTTCACGCTGCTGATGCTGCCCAGAGCGGAGATCCCCGGCGCGCTGACGGCCATCCGCGACCTGCTGGTGCCCGACGGCCTGCTGGCGCTCGGCATGGTGGAGGCGGACGTCGACGACGTCTCGATCCCCTTCCTCGGGCACAGCATCCGGGTTTCGGGGTATCTGAAGGACGAACTGCTCGGCATCGTGGCGGACGCGGGCTTCGAGGTGGTCAAGGAGACGTCGTACACGTACGCCCCGGCGAGCACCGACGTGCCGCCGGAGGAGCAGATCTTCCTCTACTGCCGACGCGCCTGACCCAGCCCAGGCCGAAGCCCCGCCGCGCGCTGTCCGAGGCGGAGCACCGACGGATGGACCTACTCGCGTGACCACGGACCCGCCACACCCGCCCCGGCCGCACGCCGCGCCGCCCCCGCAGGACGCCCAGGACCCGCAGGACCCGCGCGGCCGGTTCGGGCTGCGCGCGCCGGTGCCGCCGGCCGAGGACGAGCCCGCGGCACCGCCCGGCCCCGCGGCGCCGGGCGCTTCCGAGGCCGAGGCGCACCGCCACGACCACGGCGGAGCGGCGGCCATCGCCCGCGCGCACGACGAGCAGACCCCCGAGCCCGCCGCACCGGCCCGGCCCGGGGCGTACAGTGCACCGCGGAGCGACAGTGCCCCGGCGGCGGGGCAGCACCACGCGGAAAGGGCGCCGGGCGAGGCGCACGGCGGGACCCGGCCCGAGGGGCCGGCCGCGGCACACGACACGGGATGGGTGCCGGCAGTGACGGAGGGGAGCGAGGCGTTGAGCTCGTTTGTGAGCACACCGCCGCGGGGCACGGCGCTGAACGCGCCCGGGCACACCGCGGACGAGGACTCGGTGGGCATGCGCATCCCGATGCCGGTGCAGACCGGCCCCGAGGCGGACCGGCTGCGGTACGTCGGCGCGGCCACCCGCCGGATCGCCCGCGGCCTCGACCTGGACGAGATCCTGCTCGGGCTGTGCCGCTCGGCGGTGCCCGCGTTCGCCGACGCCATCCTGGTCTACCTGCGCGAGCCGCTGCCGGTCGGCGACGAGCGCCCCTCGGGCCCGCTGCGGCTGCGGCTGCGCCGGGCGGACGGCGGGCTGGAGGGCCCGGGAGACACACCGGACGTGCCGGTCGGCACCCTGCCCGCGCTGGAGACGCCGTACGGCGGCGCCCCCGAGACCATCGGGGTGCTGCTGGACGGACCGCTCGCAGAGGTGCTGCGCGGGGTCCGCCCGGTCTTCGCGGAGTCGCAGCGGGCCGCCGACGCGATGGCCGAGCTGCTCGGCAACCCGCCCGGCCCGCTGCCCACCGGTCGGCGCGCCCTGCTGGCGCCGCTGCGCGGCCGGCGCCGGGTGATCGGCGCCGCGGTGCTGCTGCGGCGCGCGGACCGGCCACCGTTCGAGGCCGACGACCTGCTGGTGGCCGCCCAACTCGCCACGCACACCGCGCTCGGCGTGGACAAGGCGGTGCTCTACGGCCGCGAGGCGTACATCGCCGACGCGCTCCAGCGCGAGATGCTGCCGGACTCGCTGCCGCAGCCGACCGGGGTGCAGCTCGCCAGCCGCTACCTGCCGGCCGCGGAGTCCGCCCGGGTCGGCGGCGACTGGTACGACGCGATTCCGCTGCCCGGCAGCCGGGTGGCGCTGGTCGTCGGCGACGTGATGGGCCACTCCATGACGTCGGCGGCGATCATGGGCCAGCTGCGGACCACGGTGCAGACCCTCGCCGGGCTCGACCTGGCCCCCCAGGAGGTGCTCTACCACCTCGACGAGCAGGCCCAGCGGCTCGGCCAGGACCGGATGGCGACCTGCGTCTACGCGGTGTACGACCCGATCGCGCACCGCCTGGTGGTGGCCAACGCCGGCCACCCGCCGCCGGTGCTGCTGCATGCCGACGGCCTCGCCGAGGTGCTGCGGGTGCCGCCGGGCGCCCCGATCGGCGTGGGCGGGGTGCCGTTCGAGGCGGTGGAGCTGCCCGCGCCCGCCGGGGCGACGCTGCTGCTGTACACCGACGGGCTGGTGGAGTCGCGCAGCCGTGACGTGTGGGGCGGCATCGAGATGCTGCGCGAGCGGCTGCACGACGCGGCGAGCGTGGTCTCCCCGCCGCCGCTGGAGCCGCTGTGCGACGAGGTGCTGGAGATCCTCGGGCCGGGTGACCGCGACGACGACATCGCGCTGCTCGCCGCACGGTTCGCCGGGATCGCGCCGAGCGACGTGGCGTACTGGTTCCTCGAACCGCAGGCGCAGACCGCCGGGCGGGCCCGGCGGCTGGTCCGGCAGGCGCTCACCCGCTGGGGGCTGGACGACCAGGTCGACGCCGCCGAGCTGCTGGTCAGCGAGATCGTCACCAACGCGGTGCGGTACGCCGAGCGCCCGGTGACGCTGCGGCTGCTGCGCACCGACGTCCTGCGCTGCGAGGTCGGCGACGACGCCCCGCTGCTGCCCCGGATGCGCCACGCCGCCCCAGAGGAGGAAGGCGGCCGCGGGCTCTACCTGGTCAACCGCATGGCCCAGCGCTGGGGCGCCACCCGTCTGGGCGCGGGCAAGGTCGTCTGGTTCGAGCTGCCGTTCTGACCGGGGCCCTCCTGCCAGGAGGGCACCCTCGTCGGGCTCCTCCGCACGGCCCTTCACACAGGTGCCGCTCCCTCGTACGGCCGCCCGCTTCCAGGTGCCGTGCGGCCGGGTGCGGGCCAAGGTGGGAACCGTCATGCCCGACGGGAATCCCATGGAGGGGCGCGCGATGAGCACGTCGAAGGTTCCGGCCACGACCGACAACGCAGGCATCGCGGTGGAGAGTGACGAGCACTCGCTGACCGTCGGACCGGACGGGCCGATCCTGCTCCAGGACCACTACCTGATCGAGAAGATGGCCCAGTTCAACCGGGAGCGGGTCCCGGAGCGGGTGGTGCACGCGAAGGGCAGCGGCGCGTACGGCCGGTTCGAGGTGACCGGCGACGTGCGGGAGTTCACCAAAGCCGACCTGTTCCAGCCCGGCCGCAGCACCCGGATGCTGGCCCGCTTCTCGACCGTCGCCGGTGAGATGGGCAGCCCGGACACCTGGCGCGACCCGCGCGGTTTCGCCCTGAAGTTCTACACCGAGCACGGCAACTACGACCTGGTCGGCAACAACACCCCGGTGTTCTTCGTCCGGGACACCATCAAGTTCCAGGACTTCATCCGCAGCCAGAAGCGCCGCCCGGACAACGGCCTGCGCGACAACGACATGCAGTGGGACTTCTGGACCCTCTCCCCGGAGTCCGCGCACCAGGTGACCTGGCTGATGGGCGACCGCGGCATCCCGAAGACCTACCGGCACATGAACGGCTACGGCTCCCACACCTACATGTGGATCAACAGCGCCGGCCGGAAGTACTGGGTGAAGTACCACTTCAAGACCGACCAGGGCATCGACTTCCTCACCCAGGCCGACGCCGACGCGATGGCCGGCCACAACGCCGACTACCACCGGCAGGACCTGTGGGAGGCGATCGACCGCGGTGAGCACCCGTCATGGACGCTGTGGGTGCAGGTGATGCCGTTCGACGACGCGGCGGACTACCGGTTCAACCCGTTCGACCTGACGAAGGTGTGGCCGCACGGCGACTACCCGCTGATCGAAGTGGGGCGGATGACGCTGGACACCAACCCCGACGACTACTTCGTCCACATCGAGCAGGCCGCGTTCGAGCCGTCGAGCATGGTGCCGGGCATCGGCCCCTCCCCCGACAAGATGCTGCTGGGCCGGCTGTTCTCCTACCCGGACACCCACCGGTACCGGATCGGCCCGAACTACCAGCAGCTGCCGCCGAACCGCCCGCACGTGCCGGTGCACTCCTACGCCAAGGACGGCCCGATGCGCTTCGATCCGGCCCGCACCGGGGCGCCGTACGCGCCGAACTCCTACGGCGGCCCGGCCGCGTCCCCCGAGGCGTACGGGGACATCGCCGGGTGGCAGGCGGCCGGCGAGATGGTGCGGGAGGCGTACACGGCGCACCGGGAGGACGACGACTTCGGGCAGCCGGGAACCCTGGTGCGCGAGGTGCTGGACGACGCGGCGCGGGACCGGCTGGTCGGCAACGTCGCCGGGCACCTGTCCGACGGGGTGAGCGCGCCGGTGCTGGAGCGGGCCTTCGCGTACTGGCGCAGCATCGACCAGGCGGTGGGCGACCGGATCGCGCAGGCGGTCACGGCGCCCTGACCCCGGGCGGGCCGCGCGCCGGCCCGCCGCACGGGCGCAGCCCCGGGACACGTGTTCGCCCCCGTGCCCCGGGGCTGCTTCGTGTTCCGACCGCACCACCCAGCAGGCGCCTGACCTGCAAAAACGCCCATGCGAGGAGTTATGCACAGTGGGTATACACGCGATGTATACGCATGGTGTAGTCTGCTCGCATGTCAATCGGCCAGACCTTGCTCGGGCTCCTGGAGTCCGGGCCGCGCCACGGTTACGACCTCAAGCGCGCCTTCGACGAACGCTTCGGACACGACCGGCCCCTCGCCTACGGCCAGGTCTACTCGACCATGGCCAGGCTGCTGAAGAACGGCCTGGTCGAGGTGGACGGCATAGAGCCCGGCGGCGGCCCCGAGCGCAAGCGGTACGCCATCACCGACGCGGGCATCACGGACGTGGCGGCGTGGCTCGCCCAGCCCGAGAAGCCCGAGCCCTACCTCCAGACGACCCTGTACACCAAGGTCGTCCTGGCCCTGCTGACCGGCCGCTCCGCGGTGGACCTGCTCGACACCCAGCGCGCCGAACACCTGCGGCTGATGCGCGAGCTGACCCGCCGCAAGCGGGACGGCGACCTCGCCGACCAGCTCATCTGCGACCACGCCCTGTTCCACCTGGAAGCGGACCTGCGCTGGCTGGAACTGACGGCGGCCCGGCTGGACCAGCTCGCGGCGGAGGTGGCCAAGTGACCACGGGGGGAAGCGGCGCGCACGACGCCGACACGTTCGGCACGCACCAGGGCGGCCGGGCGGCGCCACACCCCGAACCGCTGCTCCAGGCGGTCGAGGTGCGCAAGGCGTACGGACCGACCGCGGCACTCGAAGGGGCGGACCTGACCATCCGCGCCGGCGAGGTCGTCGCGGTGATGGGCCCGTCCGGGTCCGGCAAGTCCACGCTGCTGCACTGCCTGGCCGGCATCGTGCGGCCCGACTCCGGGCAGGTCCGCTACCGCGGGCAGGAGCTGTCGGCGATGACCGACGGCGAGCGCAGCGCCCTGCGCCGCACCGACTTCGGCTTCGTCTTCCAGTTCGGCCAGCTCGTCCCCGAGCTGACCTGCCTGGAGAACGTGGCGATGCCGATGCGGCTGGGCGGCGTCAAGCGCCGCATCGCCGAGCGGAAGGCCGCCGAGTGGCTGGAGCGGCTGGAGGTCGCCGACGTCGCCGCCAAGCGGCCCGGCGAGGTCTCCGGCGGGCAGGGCCAGCGGGTCGCGGTGGCACGCGCCCTGGTCGACGACCCGCGGGTCGTCTTCGCCGACGAGCCGACCGGCGCGCTGGACTCGCTCAACGGCGAGCGCGTGATGCGGCTGCTCACCGACGCGGCCCACGACACGGGCGCGGCCGTCGTCCTGGTCACCCACGAACCGCGGGTGGCCGCCTACTCCGACCGGGAAGTCGTCGTGCGGGACGGGAAGTCGCGCGACATGGAACGGGCATCATGAGTACGCGGGAGACGGCCGCGCAAGTCGAGCCGTTCGCCGGGTTCGACGCGACCGGCGGCGGGCCGCGCCGCCCGGCGTCCGGCGGCGGACCGGCCGAGCGCTCGGCCGACGTGCGGACCTGGCTGCGCGACCTCGCGCTCGGCGCGCGCTTCGCCCTCGGCGGCGGGCGGGAGGGCTGGACCCGCACCCTGCTCACCGCGGTGGGCGTGGGGCTCGGCGTCGCCCTGCTGCTGCTGACCGCGGCGGTCCCGGCGATGGTCCACACCCACAGCCAGAAGGAGTACGCCCGGGAGAGCGCGAGCAACAGTTACGTCGCCCACCCCAGCGACCACACCCTGCTGTGGGCGAACGCCGACACGACCTACCACGAACACGACATCACCGGCTACCGGCTCCAGCGCGAGGGGGCGAAGGCGCAGCTCCCGCCGGGCCTGGACGCCTGGCCCGCCCCCGGCGAAATGGTGGTCTCCCCGGCGCTGAAGAAGCTGCTGGCCTCCGCGCCGCTGCTGCGCGAGCGCCTGGACCACCAGGTCACCGGCACCATCGGGAAGGCCGGACTCGTCGGCCCGGCCGACCTGTACTACTACGTCGGCAGCGACCAGTTGGTGGCCCACGACGCCCAGTACGTGCACGGCAACGCCGACCGGATCACGGGCTTCGGTGCCCGCGACACCTCCGAGGACCTGGGCGCGCCGCTCGAACTGCTCCTGGTCATCGTGCTGGTGGTGCTGCTGCTGCCGGTCGCGGTGTTCATCGGCACCGCGGTCCGGCTCGGCGGCGAGCGCCGGGACCGGCGGCTGGCCGCGCTGCGGCTGGTGGGCGCCGACATCCGCATGACCCGGCGGATCGCGGCCGGCGAGGCCCTGCTCGGCGCGCTGCTCGGGCTGGCCGTCGGTGCCGCGCTCTTCCTGGGCGGGCGGCAACTCGCGGCGCACATCAGCGTGGTGTCGGTCTCGGCCTTCCCCTCGGACCTGACGCCGAACCCGGCGCTGACGGTGCTGATCGTGCTCGCCGTGCCGTTCGCGTCGATAGCGGTGACCCTGGCCAGTCTGCGCGGCACCGCGATCGAGCCGCTGGGCGTCGTACGCCAGGCGCTGGGCCGGCGGCGCCGGCTGTGGTGGCGGCTGCTGCTGCCCGTGGCCGGACTGGCGCTGCTGGCCCCGCTCTTCGGCAAGATCCACAACGGCTCGGGGATCAACGAGTACCAGGTCGCCGCCGGCGCCGTCCTGCTGCTCTTCGGGGTGACCGCGGTGCTGCCGTGGGCGGTGGAGGCCACGGTGGGGCGGCTGAGCGGCGGCCCGCTGTCCTGGCAACTGGCCACCCGCAGGCTCCAGCTGAGCAGCAGCGCCTCCGCCCGGATGGTGAGCGGGGTGACTATCGCGGTGGCCGGCGCGATAGCTCTGCAGATGCTCTTCAACGGCGTCAGCGACGACTACGTCAGCAACACCGGCGCCGACACCCAGCGCGCCCAGGCGGTCGTGGACGGCCGGGTGGAGAACATCGCCCGGCTGAACGCCGACGCGAAGTCCGTCGCGGCGGCCCAGGGCGTCGCGCAGGTCTACGGCTACGGGGAGGTCCAGGCGACCCGCCCGGACGCGAGCAGCCTGCCCGGGCGCGCGGGCACGCAGTACACCGAACTGCCGGTCGACGTCGGCGACTGCGCCGCGCTGCGGCAGATGGCGCGGATCACCGCCTGCCGGCCCGGCAGCGTCTTCCTGGTGCCGGCGGACTCCGACAGCTATGCGGACGACGGCTACCAGCGCTATCTGCGGCCCGGCGCGAAGGTCGACCTCAACGCGCCGGTCGGCGACACCTACACCGGCACCCCCCGGCTGTGGCAGATCCCGGCCACCGCCGTCCGCGCCGGCAGCCGGGCGGACGCGACGGGCTCGCATGCCTGGGGCGTACTGGCCACCCCGGAGGCGGTCAGCGGCGCGCCGCTGGGCGAGCTGGACGCGCGGCTGTCGGTGGTGCTCGACCCGCACCAACCCGACGCGATCGAGCACGCACGCAACGCCGTGGCCCGGCTCGGCATCGACATGGACATCTACACCCTCTACGACACCCGGACGAAGGAGAGCTTCCTCCAGATCCGCCGCGGGCTGTTCGCGGGTGCGGCCTTCACGATGGCGCTCATCGGCGCCGGGCTGCTGGTGACGATGCTGGAGCAGCTGCGCGAGCGCAAGAAGCTGCTGGCGGTGCTGGTCGCCTTCGGCACCAGGCGCTCGGTGCTGGGCTGGTCGGTGCTGTGGCAGACCGCGGTGCCGGTGGTGCTCGGGCTGCTGCTGGCCGTCGCGGGCGGCATCGGGCTCGGGGCTGCGCTGCTCGCCATGGTGCAGCGGCCCTTCCAGATGGACTGGGCCGGGGTCGGCACGATGGCCGGGGTCGGGGCGGCGGTCATCCTCGCGGTGACCCTGCTGAGCATGCCGCCGCTGTGGCGGCTGATGCGGGCGGACGGGCTGCGCACGGAGTAGGAGCCCGGCAACGCCCGCGGGGACCCGCACTCCTGAAAGGGTGTGGGTCCCCGCGGGCGTTCCGATACGGCGAGGGCGGTGCGGCGCGGCTACTCCACGCCGTCCTCGACCGGTTCGCGCGGCTCGGCCGACGCGTCCTCGGCCTGGGGCCCGGCGGGAGCCACTGGAGCCGCAGCAGCCTCGCCCGCCGCTCCCGCGCCGCCGTCCGCGGCGGGGGCGGGGGCCGGGCCGGTGGCCGCCGCCGGAGCCGCCGCCGGAGCCGGTGGAGCCTGCCCGGCGGGCGCGGCCACCGTCTCGGCCACCGGACCCGTTACTGGACCGGCCGTCGTGGCGCCGGACTTGGCCCGCGCCCGCAGCACACCGACGACCGTGTTGCTCACCGCGACCAGCGGCACCGCGCTGACCGCGCCGCCGATCCCGGCGATCAGCGAACCGGCCGCCACCGACAGCACCACCGCGAGCGGGTGGACCCGCACCGCGCGGCCGAGGATGAACGGCTGGAGCACGTGCCCCTCGATCTGCTGCACCGCCAGCACCACCGCCAGCACCATCAGCGCGGTGAACGGCCCCTGCGTGACCAGCGCGACGACCACCGCCACCGCACCCGAGGCGACCGCGCCGACCAGCGGCACGAACGACGACAGGAAGATGACCACCGCCAGCGGCACCGCCATCGGCACCCCGAGGAAGAAGATCCCGATGCCGATGCAGATCGCGTCGATCAGCGCCACGATCACGGTGCCGCGCACGTACAGCGTCAGGGTCCGCCAGGCGCGCGGGCCGGCCTCGGCGAGCCCGGCCCGGGCGTCGGTCGGGAAGAGCCGCAGCACCCAGTTCCAGATGTTCGGCCCGTCGTAGAGCAGGAACAGGGTGCTGAACATCGCCAGCAGTACGCCGGTCAGGAACTCCACGATGACCGTGACGCCCTGCAGCCCCGCGTCCGTGAGCTGCTTGCTGTTGTGCCCGATGGCGTTGCTGAGGTTGTTGGCGACCTGGTTGATCTGGTCGTCGGTGACGTGGAAGGGGCTGTTGAGCAGCCACTTCTTCCCCTGGTCGATACCGTCCTGGAGGCTGGAGGACAGGTTGTCGACGTTGTCCATCACCTGCCACACCACGAACCAGCCGACCAGCCCCATGACGACGAAGCCGCCGATGAAGACCATCGCGGTGGCCAGCCCCCGCGGCACCCCGGAGCGTTTCAGCCGGGCCACGAACGGTTGGAGCAGCGCGGTGATCAGCAGCGCCGCCACGAACGCGAGCACCACCAGCCGGACCGCGCCGATCACCCGCATCAGCACCCACACGGTGCCGGCCAGTACCAGCAGCCGCCAGCCGATCTCGGCGGCGACCCGCATGCTCCACGGCACCACCGCGACCGGGTCCGGCACCGGCTGCGGCGCGGCGGCCTGTGCCGGGACGGCCGGCTCGGGCGCCGCGGGCGCCGCAGGAGCCGGGGCCGCCACGGGCGGCGCCGCCTGTACCGCGGCGGATTCGGTACGGTCCGGCGCGGGTTGCGCAGGCACGCCAGAGGGGGCCGTGGTGGTCACGGCCCCCTGGTGCTCCGCGTCGCGCGCGGAAACAGTGGCGTGTCTCTGATCCAGCCGCCCGGCGAGATTCGCCAAACCGGACGCGAGTGTCGCGCTCCAGTGGCGTTTGTCCGGCATCGCTGCTCTCCCCCTCGGCCCGTCGGCCGTCTGTGGCACTGCTGTGGGAGACGACGTTACCCGGGACAAGGTTGATCCGGCCGCGCGAGTGGCCGGATCGGGCGGGGTGCGCGCCGGACCCCGGTCCGGCGCCGCATCCTAGTAGTAGTGGTTGACCTGCCAGAACTGCCAGGCGTCACACGGACTGCCGTAGCGGCTGTTCATGTAGTTCAGGCCCCACTTTATCTGCGTGGCCGGGTTCGTCCGCCAGTCCGCGCCGGCCGAGGCCATCTTGGAACCGGGCAGCGCCTGCACGAGGCCGTAGGCGCCGCTGGACGCGTTGGTCGCGGTGTAGTCCCAACCGCTCTCGCGCGTCACGATGTTGGAGAAGCACATGTACTGGCCGCTGCCGACGATCTGCTTCGCCATCGCCTGCACCTGCGCGGTGCTGTACGAAGCCTGGACCGAGAAGCTCGCGCTCGGATCGCCCTTGCCGGCCTCCGCCTTGAGCTGGGCCGCCTTGGCCGCCGCGGCGTCGTCCGCCTTCTTCTTCTTGGCGGCGTCCTTCGCGGCCTGGACGCGGGCCGCCTGCTCCGCGGACTGCCTGGCCGAGGCGTCTGCCGCGTCGGACTGAGCCTGTACCTGCTCCGTCAACGACGCCTGCTGCACCTGCTGGCCGGCGGGGATGTCCGCGAGGAGGGTCGTCGTGCCCGCGGCTTCGACCGGCTGTTCGGCAGTGCCGTGGCCCTGGTCTGCACCCGACGCGACGCCGACCACGGCGCCCACAGTGGTGACCGCAGTGGCAGATGCCACCGCGAGTCCCCGGACCGAGATCCGGCTCACACGGTTTCCTTCCGGAATCGCCCGCTTGGTGACCGCACGGACGGAATCGTGCCCCTGGCGCGGTCCCCCTGGGCCGGTCCGCCGTACGGGCCGGGCGGTCACGGGGGTACTGGCCCGGTGCGAAGTCCCTTGCGGGGTCCGCGTGGTGCTCGGGCGGCTCATGGCGTCGATGTGGACTTGTGAGTGACGCGTTCCCGTTCCCCGAGGGGTGACGGGAGTGCCATGAGCGGGGCCTGACAGCCTCACACCCTGCCGTACTCCGACGCCGTGCGGCAATTTCCGGTTGAGTGGCAAACTTCACATGCTGCGGAAGGAGGTAATTCCCTGCGTCCGCACCGCCCGAACGCTAAGCTGCTGCGCCCGGTTTACCCGGACGCAGCAGCATCAACTCACCTGATTATCGGACAGATGCGGCGATTGCTCAGCTGCCGGCGTCCTCCAGCATCTCGGTGACGAGCGCCGCGATCGGCGACCGCTCGGACCGGCTGAGCGTCACATGCGCGAAGAGCGGATGGCCCTTCAGCTTCTCCACCACCGCGACCACGCCGTCGTACCGCCCCACGCGGAGGTTGTCGCGCTGGGCCACGTCATGGGTGAGCACCACCCGCGAGCCGGCCCCGATCCGGGACAGCACCGTCAACAGGACGTTCCGCTCCAGGGACTGGGCCTCGTCCACGATCACGAACGCGTCGTGCAGCGAACGGCCCCGGATGTGGGTCAGCGGCAGCACCTCCAGCATGCCGCGCGCCACCACCTCCTCAATGACCTCCTTCGACGTCACCGCCGCGAGGGTGTCGAAGACCGCCTGGGCCCACGGGCTCATCTTCTCCGCCTCGCTGCCCGGCAGATAGCCCAACTCCTGCCCGCCGACCGCGTACAGCGGGCGGAAGACCATCACCTTGCGGTGCTGGCGGCGCTCCAGGACCGCCTCCAGACCCGCGCACAGCGCCAGCGCGGACTTGCCGGTGCCGGCCCGCCCGCCCATCGACACGATGCCCACCTCCGGGTCCAGCAGCAGGTCCAGCGCGATCCGCTGCTCGGCGCTGCGCCCGTGGATGCCGAACGCGTCGCGGTCGCCGCGCACCAGCCGCACCCGGCCGTCCGCGGTGACCCGGCCCAGCGCCTTGCCGCGCTCGGACTGGAGCACCAGGCCGGTGTGCACCGGCAGTTCCGCCGCCTCGGGCAGGTCGACGACCTCCTGCGCGAAGAGGGTGTCCACGTCCTCGGCGCCGACCTGGAGCTCCTCCATCCCGGTCCAGCCGGAGGTGATGGCGAGTTCCGCGCGGTACTCCTCGGCGAGCAGCCCGACCGAGGACGCCTTGACCCGCAACGGCAGGTCCTTGGAGACGACGGTCACGTCGTACCCCTCGGCCTGGAGGTTGCGGGCGACGGCGAGGATGCGCGAGTCGTTGTCACCGAGCCGGAAGCCCGCGGGCAGCACCCCGGGGTCCGAGTGGTTGAGCTCGACCCGGAGCGTGCCGCCGAAGTCGCCGATCGGGATCGGCGCGTCCAGCCGGCCGTACCTGATCCGGAACTCGTCGAGCGTGCGCAACGCCTGGCGGGCGAAGTAGCCGAGTTCCGGGTGGTGGCGCTTGGCCTCCAGTTCCGTCACCACCACGAGCGGCAGCACGACCTCGTGCTCCTCGAAGCGGGTGAAGGCGCCTGGGTCGGCGAGCAGCACGCTGGTGTCGAGTACGTATGTGCGCCGGTCGTGATCACGGCGGTTCTTGCTGGTCACCACGTGTGGACGAACCCCCTCGGGAGAGGTGAGTCTTGCGGTCCGGCAACCAGGACCCGGATGCCGGTCTGCCAGTGATATGCCCTGGAACAGCCGCGCGCATGCGGATGCATACGACAGTCACCCGACGGTCATCGCTCCGCCACGCAGCGCTCACCGCGCCCTACCGGGTCGCTCAGGCCCCGTAGCGGCGGTGCCGGGCGGCGTAGTCGCGCAGCGCCCGGAGGAAGTCGACCTTCCGGAAAGCGGGCCAGAAGACCTCGCAGAAGTAGTACTCCGAGTGGGCGCTCTGCCACAGCATGAAACCGGACAACCGCTGCTCACCGGAGGTGCGGATCACCAGGTCCGGGTCGGGCTGGCCGCGGGTGTAGAGGTGCTCGGCGATGTGCTCGACGTCGAGGATCCCGGCCAGGTCCTCGATGGAGGTGCCGCGCCCGGCGTGCTCGTGCAGCAGCGAGCGGACCGCGTCGGCGATCTCCTGCCGGCCGCCGTAGCCGACCGCGACGTTGACCAGGATGCCCTCCTGGCCGTCGGTGGCCTGCTCAGCCTCCTTCAGCACGCTCTGGGTGTGCGCCGGCAGCAGGTCCATGGTGCCCACGTGGTGCACCCGCCAGCGCCCGGCCGCGGCCAGCTCGGTGACGGCGTCCTCGATGATGCCCAGCAGCGGCACCAGCTGGTCGGCCGGCCGGTCCAGGTTGTCGGTGGACAGCAGCCACAGCGTGACCACCTCGACACCGGTCTCCTCGCACCAGCCCAGCATCTCGGCGATCTTGTCCGCGCCGGCCCGGTGGCCCTGCTCCGGGCTGCCGCCGGACGCCTTCGCCCACCGCCGGTTGCCGTCCAGGATCACACCGATGTGCTTAGGGGCCTGCGACACGTCGATCCGGCGTTCCACCCGGCGGGAGTACAGCCCGTACACCAGGTCGCGCAGATTCATCGCGTACCAGCCCCTCATGTGCTCGTCGCCCGCGCGGCCACACTACTGCGCGAACAGCCGTACGCACGAACCGGGTCGAGCGGCCGCGGGCCCGCTTGCGCACCGGTTCGGCGGCCGCGAACGGGAGAAGCTTCAACCACTCGTGATAAGCAGAGGCGGTGAACATCAGAAACCTCTACCGCGCCGCCGACGAGCGCTACGACACGATGGAGTACCGCCGCACCGGCCGCAGCGGCCTGAAGCTCCCGGCGGTCTCGCTGGGCCTGTGGCACAACTTCGGCGACGACCGCACCCTGGACTCGCAGCGCGCGATCCTGCGCCGCGCGTTCGACCTCGGGGTCACCCACTTCGACCTCGCCAACAACTACGGCCCGCCCTACGGCGCCGCCGAGGCGAACTTCGGCACCCTCTTCGCGCAGGACTTCCGCCCCTACCGCGACGAGCTGGTCATCTCCACCAAGGCCGGCTACGACATGTGGCCAGGGCCCTACGGCGAGTGGGGCTCCCGCAAGTACCTGCTCGCCTCGCTCGACCAGTCGCTGTCCCGGATGGGCCTGGACTACGTCGACATCTTCTACTCCCACCGCTTCGACCCGGAGACCCCGCTCGAGGAGACGATGGGCGCGCTGGCCACCGCGGTCCAGCAGGGCAAGGCGCTGTACGTCGGCATCTCCTCCTACGGCCCGGAGCGGACCCGCGAGGCCGCCCGCATCCTGCGCGAGCTGGGCGTGCCGGCGCTGATCCACCAGCCGTCCTACTCGATGATCAACCGCTGGATCGAGGACGAGGGCCTGCTCGACGTCCTCGACGAGGAGGGCATGGGCTGCATCGGCTTCGTGCCGCTGGCGCAGGGCCTGCTCACCGACCGCTACCTCGGCGGCATCCCGTCCGACTCGCGGGCCGCCCAGGGCAAGTCGCTCGACCCCGAGCTGGTCAACGACGAGACGATCACCCGGCTGCGCGCCCTCAACGACGTCGCCGCCGCCCGCGGCCAGTCCCTGGCGCAGCTCGCCCTGTCCTGGGTGCTGCGGGACCCGCGGGTCACCTCGGCGCTGATCGGCGCCTCGTCCGTCGCGCAGCTCGAGGCGAACGTCGCCGCCGTCGGCGCGGCGCCGCTGACCGCGGAGGAGCTGGCCGAGATCGACCGCCACGCGGTGGAGCCGGCCGGCGTGAACCTGTGGAGCGTCAGCAGCGACGCCTGAGCACCGGCCGCCCGGGTGCACCCACCAGTGCGGGGGCACCCGGGCGGGAGGGGCATCCGGGCGGGCTTGGCATCCGGGCGGGCTTGGCATCCGGGCGGCCGTCCGGCGGCGGTCAGGCCAGCAGGACCGCTGCCAGGGTGCCGGCGAGCATGAAGGGGCCGAAGGGCATCGCGGTCTTGCGGGTGGCGCGGCGGGCGGCGATGAGGCCGAGCCCCACCACGGCGCCGAGCAGGAAACCGGCGAAGGTGCCGGTCACCACGGCCCCCCAGCCGTACCAGCCCAGGACCAGCCCGAGGGTCGGGGCGAGCTTCACGTCGCCGAACCCCATGCCGGCCGGGTTGACGAAGAACAGCACCGCGTACAGCACGCCCAGGGCGGCGGCGGCGATCAGCGCCCGGGTCCAGGAGCCCTGCGCAGACGGCAGCAGGGCGGCGCCCCCGAGCAGCAGCGCGGTGAGGCCGAGCGCGGGCAGCGTGAGGACGTCGGGCAGCCGGCGGACGGCCAGGTCGACCCGCGTGAGGACGCCCCCGACTGGCACCAGCAGCAGCCACACCGCGAGTTCGGGGTGCCCGCCCACCCGCCAGGCCAGCGCCGCGCACACCAGCGCGCAGCCGAGCGCGGCGCCGTACCCGGGGCCGTACCGCCGCTGCCCCTGCGGGCACCGCGGGCAGCGGGCCGGGCCGAGCCAGCCCCCGACGGGATGCGCGTCCACCGGGCACAGCGCCGCCCAGGGCTCACCGGCGGGGACCGCCAACCGGTAGGCGGCACGCGGCAGGAGCAGCAGCCCGCTCGCTATTCCCCAGACGGCGGCGCCCACGATCAGATAGACATGCACCGGGCCGACCGTACACGGGCGGCCGCGCCGTGAGGGAGGAACGGGTCATGCGCCGACGCTGGCGGGACGGCGAAGGGGCGCTGCGCACACCCACCGGCGAGGTGCCGCTGCACGTCGCCGCCTCCTACCGCGCCCGCACCCGGGGCCTGTTGGGCCGCAGCGGGATCGACGGCGCGCTGCTGCTCACCCCCGCGTCCAGCATCCACACCGTGCGGATGCGGTTCGCCATCGACGTGGCCTACCTCGACCGGCGGCTGCGGGTGCTCGCGGTGCGCACCATGCCGCCCGGCCGGCTGGGCCGCCCCCGGCTGCGGGCCCGGCACGTGCTGGAGGCGGAGGCGGGCGCGTTCGCCCGATGGGGTGTGGCGAAGGGCGTCACCCTGGAGGTACGGGACTGACGCCGGCTCGGGCGGCGCGGGGTGGTGCGGAGCACGGTGCCGGCGCCGGTACGGGCGCGGCGTGCCGCGGTGCCGCGGTGCCGCACGGAAAACGGGCCGGTTCGCAGGGGGGGAGCGCGAACCGGCCCGAGGGGGGGACTTGAACCGTACCGCGCCGGCGCCGTCCGCCGCGGTACGACACGCCGGGCTACGACGCCGCGGGCGGGGTGAAGGTGATCTCCACCCGGCGGTTCTCGCGGCGGCCGGCCTCGGTCGAGTTGTCGGCGATCGGATACTGCTCGCCGTAGCCGCGGACCTGGAAGGTGTGGTTCGGGTCGCCGAGCGTGGCGAGCTGCGCGGCGAGCACGTTGTACACCGCGGTGGCCCGCTGCTTGGACAGCACGTCGCCGTGCGTGCTGCTGCCCAGGTTGTCGGTGAAGCCGAAGACCCGGATGGCCGAGGTGACGTGCTGCGCGTTGATGTCGCCGGCGATCTCCTGGATGCGGGACGTCGCGGTCGCCGAGAGCTTCGCGCTGTCCTTGGTGAACAGCACCTCGGACTGCAGGGCGTACGTCACCGTCGTGTTCGACGTCTCCTGCCGCTCCTCGGGCTGGCTGGCGGAGACCGAGCCCTGGTCGGTGACCGAGACGATGTCGAGGACCTTCGGCGGAGCGAGGGTGGCGCCCGCCTGGAGTTTCAGGTCAGGTGACTTCGGGTCGACCTGCACGGGCGGAGTGGCGGTGGTGTCGCCCGCGGTGGGCGGCGGGGTGGAGTCCGCGGCCGCGGGGGTGGCGGGGGCGGCGCACACGAGGATCAGGGCGGCGGCGGAGGCGCCGATCGCGGCGGCGGCCCGGCGGGGGCGCGGCCCGGGGTGGGGGTGGGGGTGGGGGTGGGGTGTGCGGGTCACGGCGGGGTCACCCCTCGGAGATGGAGATCTTGGCGGGGGGCATGGTGGGCAGTTCGAACTCGACGGAGGTGGTCGACTCCGGGGGGGAGGGGAACTGGGCGAAGAAGGGGCGGGTCTCCTGGGGCTGGATGCCCACCAGGCCCATGGTGCACAGGCACCGCCCGTCGGTGTCCCGCAGGACGTAGTACCGCTTCTTCCCCGCCTCATCCACCAACACGGCCCCGGCGACGGATGCACCCGAGTGGCTGAGCGCGGTCTCCTCCCCGACCCACAGGTCGGCGCTGAAGGCGGTCTGCCCGTTGTTGGTCACGGTGCCCTCCACCGTGACGAACCCTCCGGAGTCGCGCACAGCGGAGTTGATGGTGACGAGCATGTCGCTCTCACCCTTGATCTGGGCCAGCACCTGAGTCGCAGACGGGGACGGCGAGTCCGTGCCGCCTGCGCTCTTCGTGGCCTGGACGGACGCACTCGGCGACGCAGAGGATTTGCCGTCGTCCTTGCTCCCGCCTCCTCCGCCGCAGCCGGCCAGTGACACGACGGCGAGGGCCGCGCATGCCACCGCGGTCGTCGCCCTCCGCCCGTACCTCATCGCTCCCCATTCCCTCACTGATCGTCCTGTGGCGACTTGGCCAGGTGGACGGAGTAGAAGTCCGACAGGTCCAGTGTGAAGTCGCCCGCCTTCGGGTCGATGGCGAGCTCGCTGCCGTCACAGGTGAACCGGAGGATCTTCCCGTCCTTGGCGCCGAAGCTGCACCGGGGTTCGACCACGGCGGTCGCGGTCGCCTTCGCATGGGTGTCCTCGGTGCCGTCGATCACCGAACTGCCCACGGTGCTCTTCGTGATGACGGTGACGGTGTAGCCGGGCTTGTCGGCCAGCGAGTCGCACGTGGCCACCGTAGCGTCGTTGGCGTTCGCGTAGTCCGAGGCGGCGCCGCAGGCTTTCACGTCGTCCAGGCTGGCGCTTTCGAGCAGGCGGGCGAGCGCCGCGACGTCGTCGCCCTGCAAAGCGGCGAGAAACGCTGCCTGGACGTCGTCGCGGTTCTCGCGGGCCGCCGCCAACGCCGCCGAGTCCGCCGCCGTCTGGGCGCTGTTGCGGGTCACCGCCGCCTGGCCGACGGCGAAGTAGGCGAAGGCCAGGAAGAAGAGCGCGCCGATGGCGACGATGTAGAGGCCGACCGTCTGGCCGCTGTCGCCGCCGAGCCGCCTTACTTGCCGCTGCCGCTGGTGATCTTGTTGATGGTGTTGGTGATCGCGGTCTTGATGGTGTTGCCGATGTCCGTCGTTCCCGCCAGGACGCCGATGATCACGGCGATCACCACCGCGATGCCGAGGTATTCGAAGGAGGTCTGGCCGCGGTCCGAGCGGGTCGCCGTGCGGGTGGCCAGGCGGGTGGTCAGCCGGTCCGTGCGGGTGCGGAGCCATACCTCGGCGTCCGTGTAGTGCTGGAGAACCCACCTGTTCATTGCTCGCCCCATTCCTGATCACCTGGCTCCTGGTCACGGCGGCCGGTTCCGGCCGGCCGGTTTCGTCGGGCACGGCGCACCGCCCTTCGCTGCTCCTGCCGCTCACAACGGGCGCGTCCGCGCCCGCAGAGCCAGCATGACGCGAACTCACGCTGCGTCGTACCCCGTTCACGCAAAACAACCGGCTCACCCACCCCCGAAGAGGTCACCGAAGTGAATCTGCGAACCGATGATCGTGCCCGAGATGAGCAGGATCATGGTGGCCGGGACGAGCAGGATCGTGATGACCCCGGTCGCGCGCGGCACCATCCGCGCCGCGCGGCGGCGGGCGTTCTGCGCCTCGGTGCGGCGCATGTCGGTGGCGATCTGGAGCAGCGTGCGCGCGATCGGCGCGCCCAGCTCCTCCCCCTGCTGGAGTGCCGTGACGAACTGCCCCACCTGGTCGCTGCGGTTGCGCTTGCGCAGCTGGTCGAAGGCGTCCCGGCGGCTGACCCCGACGTCCATCTGCCGCAGCGCCACCCGGATCTCGTCCGACCAGGGGCCCTGGTACACGGAGTTGACCCGCTCCAGGGCCTGGCGGAAGCCGAGCCCGGCGCTGACCACGACCGCGAGCACGTCGAGGAAGTCCGGCAGGGTGCGCTCGATGTCGTCGCGGCGCCGCCGCACCGCCAGCCAGATCCCCAGGTCCGCCCACCACCAGGCGTACGCGAGCAGCAGCAGTGCGAGGAACCAGTTGCCGCGGGTGAGCAGCGCCAGCGCGGCGACGCCGCCGAGGAAGCCGTAGACCGCACGGCGGGCGGCGTAGCGCTCCACAGTGAGGCCGTAGGGGTGGCCGGCGTGGTCGATCCGGGCGCGCATCTTCGCGATCCGGGCCGGGCCCATCATGCGCAGCACCATCGGCGCCCAGCGCATGCCGACCCGGTCGATGGCGTTGCCGGTGCGGGTGGTCCGGGTGCGGCCGACCTCCAGGGCGAGCGCGAGGTCGTCGGGGAGCTTGGCGTCCGCGCGCAGCAGGCCGATGCCGTGGACGACACCGGCGACGGCGGCGGCGAGGAGGACGGCGAGGCCGAGTCCGGTCAGGTTCATCGCGGCAGGCTCCTCACACGTCGATCCGGGACATCCGGCGGATGAGCGCGAACCCGACCACGTACAGCGCCAGGGCGACCAGTACGCAGATCCGGCCGATGCCCGAGCCGGTCATCGCGGCCAGCGAGCCGGGCATGATCCGGTTGAGCAGCAGCAGCGAGCCGACGCCGATCACCGGGACCGCGTAGGCGGTGACGGTGACCTGGGACATCTGGGTGCGGATCTCGCGGCGGGTCTCCTTGCGCTCCTCCAGGGTGACGGTGAGGTTGCGCAGGGACTCCACCAGGGAGCCGCCGGCCCGGCTGGAGAGCACCAGCGTGGAGACCAGCACCACCAACTCGCGGCTGGGCAGCCGCTGCTGGAGTTCGCCGAGCGCGTCCTCCACGGAGTGGCCGAGCGCCATGGCGTCGGCGACCTGCTTCAACTCCTCGCCCGCGGGGGCCTCCAGCTCCTCCGCGGCCATGGAGACCGCGGTGCGCAGGGCCAGGCCGGCCTGGGTGGCGTTGGCCAGGACCCGGGCGAGTTCGGGGAGTTGGGCGATGAAGCGCTCGTTGCGCACCCGGCGCCGCCAGGACAGGAAGGAGACGCCGGCCCAGCCGGCCAGCAGCGCGGCGATCGGCCCGAAGAACGGTGCGAGGAGCGTCGCGGCGACCACCCAGGCGGCGACGACGACACCGGCGACGGCGGCGGTGAACTGGCCGGGGGTGAGGTTGGTGCCGGTGGCGGCGAGCCGTCCGGCCAGCCGGCGGCCCCAGGCGTAGCGGCGCACCCGGCGGTCGAGCGCGGCGAACGCGGGCCGCCGGGCGGGGGCGTCGCCCTCTTCCCCGGCGAGGCGCTCGACCAGCGCGGCGCGGTCGGCGCGGCCGCCCCACCAGGCGTGCACGCCCCACACGCCGAGCGCGAGTGCGAGGGTGGCGGCGCCGAGCACGGCCAGCGGGTAGGGCCCGGAGGCGAACTGGGTGCCGGCAAGGAGGGTGCCGGCGAGGGAAGTTCCGGCGGCGAAGGGGCTGGTGGCGGTCACTTCGCCTCCCGGCTGTCGAGGTCGAGTGCGGTGGTGCCGACGCCGTAGGCGGCGGGGATGTGCTCCCCGGACAGGTAGAGCCGCTCGCCGATCTCGCCGGGCAGCGGCCGGTGTTCGAACCAGCCGCGGACGATGCGGTCGACGCCGAGGGGTTCGGCGCGGAAGCGGGTGGCGGAGGTGAGCCGGAAGGTGTCGCGGCCGCGGGAGGACAGCACGGCGATCTCGGCGATCCGGCGGGTGCCGTCGACGTGCCGCTGGAGCTGGACCAGGACGTCCACCGCGGAGTTGATCTGGTCGCGCAGCGCCTCGAAGGGCACCTTGACCTCGCTCATGGAGGCCAGTGTCTGCAGGCGCAGCACGGCGTCCTCGGCGGAGTTGGCGTGCACGGTGGCCAGCGAGCCGTCGTGGCCGGTGGACATCGCCTGGAGCATGTCGAGGGTCTCGCCGCCGCGGACCTCGCCGACGATGATCCGGTCCGGGCGCATGCGCAGGGAGTTGCGCACGAGGTCGCGGATGGTGATGCGGCCGTCGCCCTCGACGTTCGGCGGGCGCGACTCCAGCCGGATCACGTGCTCCTGCTGGAGTTGGAGTTCGGCGGCGTCCTCGACGGTGATGATCCGCTCGCCGTCGGGGATCAGCCCGGACAGCGCGTTGAGCAGGGTGGTCTTGCCGGAGCCGGTGCCGCCGCTGACGATGATGTTGCACTTGGCGCGGACGAACGCGGACAGCAGGAGCAGCATGTGCTCGTCGAGGGTGCCCAGTTCGATGAGTTCCTGGAGCGTGTAGGCGCGCGGGAAGCGGCGGATGGTCAGCGTCGGGCCGGTCAGCGACAGCGGCGGGATGATGACGTTGACGCGCTCGCCGGACGGCAGGCGGGCGTCGACCATCGGATTGGACTCGTCCACGCGGCGGTTGACGGTGGAGACGATCCGCTCGATGGTCTGGAGGAGCTGGTCGGCGGAGGAGAAGCGGGCCGGGACGAGTTCGACCCGGCCGCCGCGCTCGACGTAGATCCGGTCCGGGCCGTTGACCATGATCTCGGTGACGGAGGGGTCCTCCAGCAGCGGTTCGAGGATGCCCAGGCCGAGGGCCTCGTCGACGACCCGGCGGATCAGCGCGGCGCGTTCGGCGCTGGACAGCACCGGGCCCTCGCGGCTGATGATGTGGCCGAGGACGCGCTCCAGGCGGGCGCGGCGCTCGGCGGCGGCCAGCGCGGACATCTCCGCGAGGTCGATCTCCTGGAGCAGCTTCGCCCGGTAGACGGCCACGAGGTGGCCCTCCTGGGTCTGCGGGGTGGCCTCTTCGACGGCGAGGCGGGCACGCAGGCTCATGGCGTCCAGTCCTCCTTCGGCATGGTCGCGTCGCGGTGCACCGGCCCGAACAGGTGGACCCCGGGCAGGACGGACGGGATGCTGACGGTGGCACGCGCGGTGATCTGCTCGGGGTTGTCCACCGGCCAGCTGATGTCGGGGTCGATCCAGCCGCTGACCGCGTCCTGGCCTGCCTGGGCTCCGGCGGTGGTGCCGCCCTGCGTGCCGTGCAGCGCGGCGGTGCGGGCCGCGGTGCGGGCCGCGGTGCCGGCCTGTGAACCGCAGTAGGCGGCGATGCCGAGCTGGATGCCCGCGAGGGCGATGAGCAGGAGGAAGGGCAGCATGCCGAGGTATTCCAGCGACGCCTGACCGGCCGAGCGCCGCACCGCGAGCCGCCCGCCGAACCGCCCGCCCCGGCTCCGCTCGGGACCGCCCCGGCGTCTCACGGGTTCACGCCCTTCGTGGCGGTCTCGTCGACCGTGGAGGCGTGCCCGTGCACGGTGACGGGGAAGTCGATGGCGCCCGGGAAGAGCACCGGCACCTTCAGCCCGAGGGAGACGGAGACCTGCCCGTCGGCGCGACCGACGTCCGGTCCCTGCATGCCGGAGGCCCAGGCGCCCGGGAGGTCGTCGGCCGCGGCCGCGTGGAAGTCGGACCCGACGGCGGCGGCCCGGGCGGCCTGGTCGGCGGCGTTGCCCGCGAGGGTGAAGGTGTAGCCGGCCAGCACCGCCTGCCAGACGAGGATCAGCGTGATCAGGATGACCGGGGTCATACCGAGCGTCTCCAGGGTGACCTGGCCGCGGTCCCGGTCGGCGCGGCGCAGCCGCTTCCCGCCGGACCGACCGGTCGGCGCCACCGCGGTGACCAGGCCCAACTCCCCGGCCAGCGACCAGATCCCGCCGCGGACGGCGGAGCGGCCGTCCAGGTCGTGCAGGCGTCCGGCGTCGATGACGGGCTGGAGTTCGCGGAAGCCGGCCGGGATCGCCGCCTCGGCGACCTTCGTGCCGGTGATCCGGCCGACCAGCGACGGCTGGATCTCGCTGCCGCGGGTGTAGCGGTTGACCGCGGTGGTGGTGTCCTGCGCCTTGCGGACCTGCAACCGGTCCCACATCCGCACCATCCGCTTGGCGGCGCGTACGGCGACGACGTCGGGGGTGGTGACCAGCACGGCGGTGTCGGCGGTCTCGACGGCGACCGCGTTGGCGCTGGTGACCTGGGTGCCGCAGTCCACGACGACGACCTCGTACCGCTGCCGCAGGGCGGTCAGCACCAGGCGGGCGGCGCGGTCGGTGACCTCCTCGCCGCGCTCGCCCTCGGCGGGGGCGAGCAGCAGCGCGATCCCCGACTCGTGGACGTACATCGCGTCGTTCAGCACGCGGGAGGAGACGTCGGCGATGTCGGCCAGGTCGGCGACGGAGCGGCGGAACTGCACGTCCAGGTACGACGCGACGTCGCCGCCTTGCAGGTCGAGGTCGACCAGGGCGGTGGAGCGGCCCGACGCGTGGGCAGCCAGGGCGAGTTGGACGGCGGTGACGGTGGTGCCGACGCCGCCCTTGGCGCCGGCCACCGCGACCAGGGTGCCGCCGGTGACGGCGGGCAGCGCGGTCCGGCCGGGCGCCAGGTGGCGGCGCACCCCGTCCGCCCAGGCGGCCGCGGCCTCCACGCGGGCGCCCAACTCGTCGTAGGCCAGCGGCAGTCCGATCACGCCGCGGGCGCCGGAGTTCATCGCGGAGGCGAGCATCGACGGGCTGGGGTCGGCGGTGAGCAGCACCACGCCGACCGCGGGGAAGCGCAGCGCGATGTCCCGGACCAGGTCCAGGCCGGGCATCGGGCCGATCAGGTCGTGGACGACGACGACCTCGGGCAGCTCCTCGACGCCCGACTCGGCGGCGCGGGCGAGCGCGTCGAGCAGCGCGGTGGAGCTGGGCAGGGCCGGCGCCGGTTCGGCGCCCGGGAGTTGGCCGAGCAGGCCGAGTAGCGCGCGGGCGGTGTCGGCGTCCGCTGTGCCGGCGAGGATGCGTACGGTCATCTCGGCCCTCCCCGGTCCGGCCGGCGCGCCGCCGTGCGGGGGCGGCCGGGGCGGCGGCCCGGGGCCGCGCCCGGCCTCATCGCCCGGCTCCCGCGGACGTGTCGCCGGAGAGCGTGTAGGTGCGGTCGCTGTCCGGGGGCGCCGCGGTGTCGCCGGGGGCGACCAGCGCGAGCCGGACGTGCTCGGCGAACGACTCGGCGTACGCGACGCGTTGGGCGTCGGCAGCGTCGAGTGCGAAGGTGATCGGGACGCCCTCCTCGGACAGCCGCTGCGCGTCCTCGTTCTTGTCGAACGCCTTGATCTGGCCGACGTCCAGCACGGACGCGTTCGCCACGATGATCTTCGAGACGTCCGGGTCGGTGTCCTTGCGGCCGGCGAAGGTGGCGAAGATGTTCACCTTGGCGCCGGGGGTGATCTTGCCGGCCACCCCGGTCTCCGCGTCGATCATGATGGCGATCTCCATCTGCCCGGGCTTGAGTTCGGGCTGCGCGGCGACCATGTCGGACTCCAGCAGCGAGCCCTTCTTCAGCGCGACCGCGGCGATCTTCCCCTGGAGCGCGCCGAGGTCGCGTACCGCGGTGTCCGGCAGCCACCGCTTCGGCATGGATATCCGGCGCACCTTCGAGGAGTCCAGCGCGGTGTACGCGGGCACGTCGGCGGTCAGTTCGTACGCCGTCACCTTCTGGCCCACCTGGGTGCGGGCGTTGTCGACGACGGCGAGCACCCCGGCGAAGGCGGCGACCGCGCAGACCACGGAGACCACCAGGAGGACGACGCCACGGCGCTGACGTGAGTTCATGGGCGGGTGGACCTATCGCTTGTGGGGTTCGAGTTGGGGGCGGCGCGGCGTCTCCACGGCCCGGTCGGGCGGGCGGGCGGCGGCGTGCCGGGCGGGGGTGGTGCGCTCGCCGATCTTGGTGGCGCAGAACAGGCACTGGTCGCCGATGACTTCGAGTCCGCACCAGGTGCAAGTGTCGCGGCGCACCGAGGTGACGAGCTGGTAGAGCATGCCGACGTCGGCGATGTACGCGGTGAACTCGACCAGTCGCGAGGTGCCCCACCAGCGGGCGGAGTCGGCGGGCAGCGGCACCTCCCGAAGGGCCTGTGTCTGCCAGCCGGCGGCGAGCGGCCCGGCCACCCAGCCGGGGTCCAGGCCGCTGCCGGCCACCGCGAGCTGCGTGGTGTAGGAGGGACCGGGCGGCACGTGGGCCGCGTCGGCCTCGCCGAGGTAAGGCTCGGGGTGGGCGAGCACCGCGAAGTGCCGCCCGGGCACGAGGGACTTGACGTGGCTGCCGACGCCGACCGGCACCCGGTCCAGCTTGCTGACGGAGGCCAGCAGCGCGCCGGAGTGCAGGTAGTACGAGAGCAGGCGGGCGGCGCCGGCTAGCACGCCGGGGCCCAGGTCGGTGCCGGACAGCTGCCGCAGCTGCTCGCCGAGCAGGGTGCGGGCCAGCGGGGGCAGGGTGAGCGGCACGATGGCGATCCGGTCGCCCTCCAGCGCGGAGCGCACGGTGTGCATGCGGCGCCGCGCGGGGTCGTCCGCCTCGACGGGGGCGAGCGCGATCAGATGGCCGTGCGCGTCCAAGGCGGCGGAGGTGCGCACCACGTGCTCCTCCAGCGGCAGCGCGAGGTCGTCCGCGGTCACCGTGATGACGCTCGGCATGCGGCACCTCCCCATCTGCGGTGCGCCGGCCGGGTCGAGCGGGGGTCCGCCCGGCTGTACGCGGTGGTCAGCTTATCGACGTGTAGCAGGTTGAGCGCGGAAAGTCGCGGATCGGAAACCGTGAACGACCGGTGTCCACCAGGGGTCTTGACAACCTTATTGGTCTGGACCAACTTTCTCCCTATTACCTGTGTCCATGCCAACGATGGCCACCGGGTCACCCGCACACCCCACCACCCCCCAACTCCTTGCCCCCAGGAGGCAGTCGTGGAACGTGCATCGCGCGCGAATCAGCACCCAGCAGGCCATGCGAGGTCCGCGGCGACGTTGCGGCGCCGGCTGGTCGCCGGGCTCAGCGCCGCCGCCGTCATCGGCTCGGGCGTCGCACTCGTCACCCAGGGCGCCGCGTCCGCCGCCGACACCAACCTGGTCACCGACTCCGGCTTCGAGAGCGGGCTTTCGGGCTGGACGTGCAGCGCCGGCAGCGGCGCCGTCGTCACCAGCCCCGTGCACTCCGGGTCGAGCGCGCTCAAGGCCACCCCGACCGCGAGCGACACCGGGCAGTGCACGCAGACGATCAGCGTGCAGCCCAACTCCTCCTACACCCTCAGCGCTTGGGTGCAGGGGTCGTACGTCTACCTCGGCGCTACCGGCACCGGCGGCACCGACCCGTCCACCTGGACACCGAGCGCCTCCTCCTACAGCCAGCTCAGCGTCAAGTTCACCACCGGCGCGAGCACCACCTCGGTGACCGTCTACACCCACGGCTGGTACGCCCAACCCGCCTACTACGCCGACGACGTGACCCTGACCGGCCCGGGCGGTACCGCGACCACCCCGCCGACCACGCCCCCCACCACTCCCCCGACGACCCCGCCCACCACTCCCCCGACCACACCTCCCACCACGCCGCCGACGAACCCGCCGGCCACCGACGTCCCCGCACACGCGGTGACCGGCTACTGGCAGGACTTCGACAACGGCGCGGCCGTGCAGACCCTGGCGCAGGTGCAGAACCAGTACGACATCATCGCCGTGGCCTTCGCCACCGCCACCACCACGCCCGGCGCGGTCACCTTCTCCCTGGACCCGGCGCTGAACTACAGCGACGCCCAGTTCAAGGCGGACATCGCGGCCAAGCAGGCGGCGGGCAAGAAGGTGGTGATCTCCGTCGGCGGGCAGAACGGCACCATCTCGGTGCGCGACTCGGCCTCGGCGACGAACTTCGCCGACAGCGTCTACAGCCTCATGCAGACCTACGGCTTCAACGGCGTGGACATCGACCTGGAGAACGGGATCGACTCCACCTACATGTCGCAGGCGCTGCGCGACCTCAGCGCGAAGGCCGGTTCCGGCCTGATCATCACGATGGCGCCGCAGACCATCGACATGCTCTCGGCCTCCAGTGACTACCTGGCCACCGCGCTGAAGATCAAGGACATCCTGACGGTCGTCAACACCCAGTACTACAACAGCGGTTCGATGAACGGCTGCGACGGCGGCGTCTACAGCCAGGGCAGCGTGGACTTCATCACCACGCTGGCCTGCACCGCGATCCAGGCCGGGCTGGACCCGTCCCAGGTCGGCATCGGCACCCCGGCCTCCAGCAGCGCGGCCGGCTCCGGCTACGTCTCCCCGACGGTGGTCGACAACGCGCTCGACTGCCTGGCCAGCGGCACCAACTGCGGCACCTTCCACCCCTCGGCCAAGTGGCCCACCATCCGCGGCGCCATGACCTGGTCCACGAACTGGGACGCGTCCAACGGGAACTCCTGGTCGAACACGGTCGGCGCGCACGTCCACGCGATGCCGTAGCCGGCACCACCCGCGGCAAGAGAAGCGAAGGGAGCGTCCCCCGGCCGGGGGGCGCTCCCTTCGTGTGGTGCCCTGCCAGGGGCGGCGGTTCGGCCCAGGCCGGCGCGGCGGTTCAGGCCGGCGCGGCGGTTCAGCCCAGGACGGCCAGCGCGTCGATCTCGATCAGCAGGCCGGCGGGCAGGCCGACGTAGACCGTCGTACGGGCCGCGGGCGGCTGCTCCAGGTCGGCGAAGTAGGCGTTGTAGAGGTCGTTCAGCTCGGCGAAGTGCGCGGTGTCGGTGAGGTAGACGCGGACCATCACCACGTCCTCCCAGCTCGCGCCGCCCGCGGTGAGCACCGCTTCCACGTTCGCGAGGGTCTGGAGGGTCTGCTCGCGCAGCGTCGGGCCGGCCGGGGTCGGCGCCTGGCCCGCCACCGCGGGCAGGAAACCGACCTGGCCGGCGACCTGGAGGATGTTGCCCTTGCGCACGCCGTGCGAGAACTTCGCCGGCGGGACGGTGTGCGTGGGCGGGGTGATCGCGGTCTTGGGGTGGTCGCTCATGCGTCGGTGTCCTCGTCGCTCGGTTCGTCTTCGTCAAGGTGGTGGCCGCGGGGGCCTGGGTCGTCGTCGCGCGGGCCGCCGGCCGACCGGCCGGACAGCTCCTCCCCCACCGCGTAGGCGGTCCGCAGGATCAGCGGGCGCAGCCGCAGCAACTCCTCGGCGCCGACCACCACGTTGGGGGCGGAGACGGACATCGCCGCGCAGACCCGGCCGTCGGGGCCGTGGATCGGCGCGCCGACGCAGTTGATGGACTCCTCGTGGCCGCCGAGGTCGCTCGCCCAGCCCTGCTCGCGCACCCGGGCCAGCTCCGCGAGGAACGCGGCCGCGTCCGGCGTCGAACGGGCGGTGTAGCGCGGGTAGTCCAGCCGTTCGGCGACCGCGCGCCGCTCGGGTTCGGGCAGGTCGGCCAGCAGCAGTTTGGCGACGGCGGCGACCGTGATGGCGACCGGGCGGCCGATCCGGGAGTACATCCGCACCGGGTAGCGGCTGTCCACCTTGTCGATGTAGACCACCTCGCCCTGCTCGTACACCGCCAAGTGCACGGTGTGGCCGGTGCGTTCGTTGAGCGCGGCCAGGTGCGGGTGGGCGATCTCGCGGATGTCCAGCGCTTCGACGGCCTGCTGGGCGAGTGCGAACAGGCGGGCGCCGAGCCGGTAGCGCTGGTCCTGCTGGCGGTAGACGAGGCCGTGCTCGTGCAGGGTGCGCAGCAGCCGCAGCGCGGTCGACTTGTGCACGCCCAGCCGGGTGGCGACCTGTTCCAGGCCGGCCGGTCCCTCGGCGAGCAGCGGCAGGATGCTCAGCGCCCGGTCCACGGTCTGGCTCATCCCGGCACCCCCGCGGCCGCCGCCCGGGTCCACCCCGGGCCCAGCCGCAGCCCGGCCCACGCCTCGTCGTCGAGCGCCGCCAGCGCGTCGCAGCGCGCCCGCGGCGGCGGCACCGCGAGGTCGTCGGGGACGGTCAGGGCGGCGGCGGCCAGCAGGTGGCCGTGGCGCATCCGGTCGCGCAGCGGCAGCCCGCGCAGCGTCGCCGACAGGAACCCGGCGGCGAAGGCGTCGCCCGCGCCGACGTGCGCGACCACGTCCACGGCCGGTGCGGGCACGTGCAGCCGCACCCCGCCGCCGGCCGCGGTGTGCGGCCGGGCGGCTCCTTCCGGCCCGTCGGCCGAGCCCAGGCCGGCCAGTTCCGCGGGCAGCCGGGACTGCTGCGCGACGAACACCGTGGCCCCGGCGGCGCCCTGCTTGACCACCAGCACCGCCGGCTCCGGCAGCGCGGCCCGTACCGCGTCCGCGTCGGGCAGGCCCCAGGCCGCCTGGGCCTCGTCCTCCCCGACGAAGACCAGGTCGCAGCCGCGGGCGAGGTCGGCCAGCCGCCAGGGGTCGGCGTCCCGCCACAGCGCGGGGCGGTGGTTGACGTCGAAGGAGACCAGCGGGCGGCCGGGTTCGCGGTGGGTGAGGCGGGTCATCAGGGCCTGGCAGGTCGCCGAGAGCGCGCCGGTGATGCCGGTCAGGTGCAGCACCCGGCCGGCCCACACATCGCGGCGGCGCACCAGCGCGGGCGACAGCGCGGAGGCCGCAGAGCCCTTGCGGTAGTAGACGACCTCGGCGCGGCCGGCTCGGCGGTCGAGGGTGGTGGCGCGCTCCTGCGCGGTGCGGAAGTAGACGCCGGTGGGCCGGTGCGGGTCGCGCTGCACCGCGCCGACGTCCACGCCCGCCGCGGCGATGGTGTCCACCAGGTGGTCGCCGAAGCCGTCCGCGCCGACCCGGCTCACCCAGCGGGTGGCGTGCCCGGCGCGGGCGAGCGTGCAGGCCACGTTGGACTCCGCGCCGCCGATGGCCCGGTCGAAGGAGGGGACGTCGGCGAGCGGGCCGGGCCGGGAGGGCACGAAGGTGACCATGGACTCGCCCAGGCACACCACGTCGACGTGTTCGGTGCTCGGCGGTGCGCTCACGCGGGTCTCCGTTCTCGTCGGGGCGGCGGGCGGCCGGTCCTCGGCGCCCGTTGACCTCGCGCCGACCAGGATGTTAGACAACGGAGGACAAGATACGCAACGGCCGTTGCACACAGCGCAACGGCGGTACGACGAGACGCCGGCACCGCCGGAGCGCCTCCCGGGAGGGTGGATGGACATCGACGAGCAGGTCGCGGCGCTGGACGGCGAGCGGGTCGACCACCGGTTCAAGGGCCTGCCGCCGGACGCCGAGGGGCTGACCGTGGGCGAACTGGCCGCGCAGCGCCGCGACCTGTTCGGCGGCGGCTTCACCACCCCGCTGCTCGTGCTGTCCGAAGAGGCCCTGGAGCACAACCTGGCCGCGCTGGAGGAGTACACCGCCCGGTACGGGCTGGCCTTCGCCCCGCACGGCAAGACGTCGATGGCCCCGCAGCTGTTCGCCCGCCAACTCGCCCGCGGCGCCTGGGGGATCACCCTGGCCGTACCCCACCAGGTGCGGGTGGCACGGGCGTTCGGGGTGCCGCGGATCTTCCTGGCCAACCAGCTGGTCGACGCTGCCGCGCTGCGCTGGGTCGGCGCCGAACTGGACGCCGACCCGGACTTCACCTTCGTCGCCTACGTCGACTCGCTGCGCGCGGTCGAGCTGATGGACGCCGAGCTGCGCGCGGCCGGGGTACGGCGGCGGCTGGACGTGGTGGTGGAGCTGGGCGCCGGGCAGGGCGCGCGGACCGGGGTGCGCACCGACCGCGAGGCGCAGGCCGTCGCGGCGGCGGTGTCGGCGGCGGGCGCGCTGCGCCTGGTGGGCGTGGCCGGCTACGAGGGCGAGGTGCCGGCGGCCGACCCCGAGCGGGTCCGGGCCTACTTGAACCGGCTGGTGGCGCTCGCGGCCGCGCTCGACCGGGCCGGGCACTTCGCGGACGCCGAGGAGATCATCGTCAGCGCGGGCGGCTCGGCGTGGTTCGACGCGGTCGCCGACGTCCTCGCCGACGTCCCGGAGCTGTCCCGCCCGGTGCTGCGGCTGCTGCGCTCGGGCGCGTACGTCACCCATGACGACGACCACTACCGGCGGATCACCCCCTTCAACCGGGTGCCCGCCGACGGCGACCTGCAACCGGCCTTCCGGCTGTGGGCGCAGGTGGTCTCCCGGCCCGCGCCGGACCAGGCGTTCCTCAACGCCGGCAAGCGCGACGCCCCTTACGACCTCGGGCTGCCCGCGCCCCGCACGGTCCGCTCGGCCCGTGACGGCTCGACCCGCGCCGCGCCGGAGGGGCTGGAGGTGGTCAAGCTCTCCGACCAGCACGCCTGGTTGCGGGTGCCGCCCGGGGACGGCCTGGAGGTCGGCGACTGGGTGGCGCTGGGCGTGTCCCACCCGTGCACCACCTTCGACAAGTGGGTGCTCATCCCGGTCGCCCGGGCGGACGGCACGGTCACGTCGTACGTCCGCACGTACTTCTGACGCCGCCGCGTGGCGCCCCGTCCGCCGCCGGGTGGGAACCGGCGCGGCGCGACCGGGCGTGCTTGCTGACAGCAGCCCGGGGGGCTCCGTCATGGAGGTCGGTATGCAGCATCAGTCGTGGGGCCTGAGCGGCCCGCAGTTCCTGGCGCTCTACGCCGTGCTGGCGGTCGTGGCGGTGGCGGCGGTGCCGCTGCTGTGGTCGCCGCTGCGTACGGCCCGCGCGCATACCGGGCGACCCGTCGGCACTCGGAGTGACGTGTACACGCTCGCACTGGTCAGCGGTGGCGGGAAGCGCGTGGTGGACACCGCCGTGCAGGCGCTCCTGGCCGCCGGGCAGGTCCGGGTCAGTCGCGACCACCGGATCAGGCCCGTGTCCGGCGCGACGGCCGCCGAACCCGTGCAGCAGGCGGTGCTGTCGGCGATCACGGCGCTGGACGGTGCGGATCTGCACGGCGTCCGCGCACGGGCGGGCGACAGTGCCGCCGTGCGCTCTGTGCACGACGAGGCAGTCGGGCAGGGCCTGGTGCTGGGCGGCCGTCAGCGGAAACGGGCTCGGCGGGCGCTGCTGGCTCCCGCCGCGGTCCTCGTGCTGGGCGTGGTGCGCGTGGTCCACGGGATCGCGGCCGGGCGACCGGTGATACTGCTGTGCGTCGAGTTGACCGCCCTGGTCGCGGCCCTCGTGCTGCTGGGTGCCCGATCCCCCCGGCTGACCGCCGCCGGGCGGCAGTTACGGGCGCTGGCCGGCGGCGGCCCCGCCGATCTCCCGTCTCCGCTGCTGTTCGGCAACTACGGCGGCGGCTACCCCGCTTCGACGCCGGCCGTCGTCCTGGGCGTGGCGGCGTTCGGCGCCGTCGGCCTGGCCGACGCGGAACTGCGCACGGCGCTGTACGGCAGCGTGTCGATGTCCTCCTCCGGCGGCGGCAGCAGTTGTGGCGGGAGCAGCTGCGGTGGCGGCGGATGCGGTGGGGGCGGCTGCGGGGGGTGCGGCGGATGACCGGCGCGGCAGCGTACGCCGAAGCGCCGCGTCTGGGCTACGGCATCGGATGGCGACCGGCGATCGACCTGGCCGTGGAGCGGCTGGCCGGGGTGGAGTTCGTCGAGGCGGTCGCGGAGAACCTCGCCCCGGGCCGGCTGCCGGACTCTCTGCGGGCGCTGCGCGAGCGCGGCGTCCCGGTGGTCCCGCACGGGGTGTCGCTGTCGCTCGGCGGGGCGGAACCCCCGGACCCCGTCCGGTTGGCCCATCTCGCCTCCTGCGCTGCCGCGTTGGGGTCCCCGCTGGTCAGCGAGCACATCGCCTTCACCCGGGCCGGCGGCCTCGAGGCCGGTCACCTGCTGCCGGTGCCGCGTACCCGTGCGGCACTCGACGTCGTCGTGGCGAACGTCCGCGCCGCCCAGAGGGAACTGCCCGTGCCCCTCGCGCTGGAGAACATCGCACCGCTGTTCCGCTGGCCGGGCGAGGAGTTGACCGAGGGCCGCTTCCTGGCCGAACTCGCCGACCGTACCGGTGCGTTGCTGCTGGTCGACGTGGCCAACCTGCATACCGCGCACGTCAACCTCGGCATCGACCCGCGGGCCGTGCTCGACGAACTTCCCCTGGACCGGCTCGGATACGTGCACGTGGCCGGTGGCGCGGAGCGTGACGGCATCTGGCACGACACGCACACCCACCCGGTGACCGCGCCCGTTCTCGAGGTGCTCGCCGAACTGGCGTCGCGGACCCGTGTCCCCGGAGTGCTGCTGGAGCGCGACGGCGCCTACCCGGCCGACGCCGAGCTCGCCGCCGAACTGGCCGCGATCCGCACCGCCGTCACCGGAGCCGGCCGTGCCCGCTGAGCCGTACGGCCCCGACCGGGCGTGCGGCCCGTCCCACGATGCGCATGACCCGGACGACCCGCACGACCCGCGCACCGCCCTGGCCGCGGCCCAGCACGCCCTGCTCGCCTGCCTCGTGGCCGGCGCATCCGCACCCGACGGGTTCGACCGGCAGCGGCTCGCCGTCCAGGCCCGGGCCCTCCTCGCCAAGCGGGCCCGCACCGCGGCCGCCCACCACCCGTGGCTCGCCGCCGCCCTCGGCGAGGGCGCCTACCGGTCCGCCTTCGCCGACTACGCCCGCGCCCACCCGTTGCCGGCCGGCGGCTCCCACCCGGACGCCGCGGCCTTCGAGGCCCACCTCCGCGTGCACGGCCTGCTCCCCCCGGCCGACCGTCCCCGTCCCCGCCGCCGGGACCGGTGGCGCCGGCGGACCGGCTGACCGCCCCGGCCGCACCCGCGGGGGCCCGATCCGGCCTTTTGCGGATGTAAGGCAAGATGGCTGGCCATGGAGCTGGTATTTCGCGAAGCGCTGGTCGTGGACGGGACCGGTGGCCGCCCGTACGTCGCCGACGTCGGCGTGGACGGCGGGCGGATCACCGAGATCCGGCGGGAGCGCGACGGCGGGACCCGGCTGAGCGCGCGGCTCGCGGTGGACGCGCACGGTCTGGCGCTGGCCCCCGGGTTCATCGACATGCACGCGCACAGCGACCTCGCGCTGCTCACCGACCCCGTCCACGAGGCGAAGGCCGCACAGGGCGTCACCCTGGAGGTGCTGGGCCAGGACGGCCTGTCGTACGCGCCGGTCGACGACCTCGCCCTGAAGGAGCTGCGCACCCAGATCGCCGGGTGGAACGGCTACGGCTCCGACGCCGACTTCACCTGGCGCGGTGTCGGCGAGTACCTGGACCGGCTGGACCGGGGCATCGCGGTCAACGCCGCCTACCTGGTGCCGCAGGGCACCGTCCGGGCCATGGTGATGGGCTGGGCCGACCGGCCGCCGACCGGGCGCGAGCTGGACCGGATGAAGGAGGAGGTCGCCCGCGGCCTGGCCGAGGGCGCCGTCGGCATGTCCTCCGGGCTGACCTACACCCCGGGCATGTACGCCTCCGACGCCGAACTGACCGAACTGTGCCGGGTGGTGGCCGCCCACGACGGCTACTACTGCCCGCACCACCGCTCCTACGGCGCGGGCGCGCTGGCCGCGTACGAGGAGATGATCGCGCTCGCCCGCGAGTCGGGGTGCGCCCTGCACCTCGCCCACGCCACGATGAACTTCGCCGAGAACACCGGCCGCGCCCCCGAACTGCTCGCCCTGCTCGACCGGGCCCTGGACGCCGGCGTCGACATCACCCTCGACACCTACCCCTACACCCCGGGCTGCACCACCCTGGTGGCTCTGCTGCCCAGTTGGGCCGCGGAAGGCGGCCCCGAGGCGACCCTCGCGCGGCTGCGGGAGGACCGCACGGCCGAGGCGATCCGGGTGGCCCTGGAGGTCGAGGGCTCCGACGGCTGCCACGGGGTGCCCGTCGACTGGTCCACCATCGAGGTCTCGGGCGTCGCGAACCCCGCCCTGTCCCCCCGCATCGGCACCCGGGTGGCCGACTGGCCCGCCGCCCGCCGCCTGCTGCTCGACGACCACCTCGGCACCACCATCCTCCAGCACGTCGGCGACGAGTCCAACGTCCGCACGATCATGCGCCACCGCGCGCACACCGCCGGCTCCGACGGCATCCTGCGCGGCGCCAAACCGCACCCCCGCGCCTACGGCACCTTCCCCGAGTACCTCGGCCGCTACGTACGGGAGTTGGGCGTGCTGACGCTGGAGGAGTGCGTGGCGCACCTCAGCGGGCGGCCCGCGGCCCGGCTGCGGCTGCCCGACCGCGGCCTGGTCCGCCCCGGCTACCGCGCCGACCTGGTGCTCTTCGACCCGGACACGGTCGCGTCCGGCGCCACCTTCGACCACCCGCGCACCCTGCCCACGGGCATCCCGTACGTGCTGGTCGACGGCCGCTTCGTGATGTCCGACGGCCGCCGCACCGGCGTTCTCGCCGGCCGCTCCGTCCGCCGCTCCCCACCCCGCCCCGGCCGCCGCTGACCCCCGCACCGCGCGTCGCCTTGTAGTGGGCTGCCCGAGCTACGCGCGGCCTGATGCTCACCGAGGCCATCGGTCCCGGCCGTTCGCATCCGCTTGCCCATATGGGTGACGGCTTGCGTGAACTCCGATTCAGCCTCGGTCATGACGGCAACGCCGTCCGTCTGACCTACTGGCTTGCCCCTGATCGCCGGATCGTGCTGCTGACCGTGTTCCGCAAGACGCGGATGCGGGAGGATACGGAAGTGGATCGCGCCAAGCAGGCCAGAAAGCTCTGTGAGACCGAGCGCCACACAGCCCACGACGAGTTCACTCGCGACGTCACGAAGGGAGAGGACCTGTGAACCACGCTCGATGGAAACTCGCCCGCGAGCGGAAGACCGTGGAAGGCGGCACCGAGCCCCCCGAGGTGGAGGCGATGCGCGCCGAGATCCGGATGGTTTTCGACCTCGGACAAGCGGTGTACGACCGACGGACCGAGTTGGGTATGTCCCAGACCGAACTCGCCAGGCGGGCACGCATGACGCAACCGCAGGTGTCGAAGCTCGAACTCGGCGGCACCGTGCCCACCCTTCCGCTGCTTGCCCGCCTGGCCGAGGCGCTCGACGCGTCGCTCAACATCGCTCTTGACGGTGGCACCTCCACCGTCGAGTTCATCGCCCACGCCGCATGAGGCCCCTGGTGGGGCCAGATTCCGTCCGGCGGATCATGACGCCTTAGGTGCAGCGCATGCACGGCACGCTCACCGAACACGCCCGGTGCCTTTACGGTGACGAGTACGGTCCGACCCCGGCATGTGGTCAGGAGCACCGCGAGCACTACTTTGTCGAAGAGCTGACGTTCGCCGATGCGGACGCGATCCTGTCGAGGAGCTCACGCAGCGAGCCGAAGAGCTGGAGGCCCGTTGACGGAGCCGGCCCGTCAGGGCCTGAACCACAGCCGAGTCGGGGCAACGGCGACAGTGCCCGTGAAGACGTAGGCACCCTTGGTCAACCCGAGCCGGTGGAGGGGGCGGGGGGTGGGGCGGAGAGGGCGGTCAGGAGGAGTTGGGCGGCCTGGTCGGGGTCGCTGGTGATGCGGGCGCCGAGGTGTTCGGCCCGAAGCCGCTCGTTCGGGGTGAGGGTCGGGCTGTAGAAGACGACCGCGCCCTGGTAGTCCTGGTCCCGCCGGGCCGCCTCGATCAGCTCGAAGCCGTGGCCGCGCAGGCCGAACGCGGCAACGT
Organism: Actinacidiphila sp. bgisy144; assembly: GCF_057708105.1. Taxonomy (NCBI): domain Bacteria; kingdom Bacillati; phylum Actinomycetota; class Actinomycetes; order Kitasatosporales; family Streptomycetaceae; genus Actinacidiphila; species Actinacidiphila sp. bgisy144. The sequence continues at coordinate 157,358 of NZ_JBYIRM010000001.1, forward strand.
GGCACAGCACCGCGGCCGGGCGGCGCGCGAGCCAGTCGTCCCACAGCACCTGGTTGAAGGCGAACTCCCGGCCCAGACCGCTGCGTTGCAGCGCGAACCCCACCGACCCCGCCGCCTCGCCCGTGAAGCCGACCAGCACCACGACCGGCGGCGGCCCGCCCCGCGCCTCCGGCTGCGACCGCGGCGGCGACGCCGCGCGCCCGCCGTAGCCGGACTGCGGGTAGGCCGCGGGGTAGCCACCGGCGCCCTGCTGGTCGAGCGCCGGGCTGACCGGGTCGGCCGGCCCCGCCGGCCGGGCCGCGCCCTGTTGCGGCGCACCGCCCGGATCGGACCGCTGCGCCCCGTACGGTGAGCCCGTCGGCCCGGCCGCCCCCGCGGTCAACGCACCCCAGTCCGGGGTCTGTTCACCGCCCGAAGGCGGCGCGGCCCCGCCGGAGCGCTCCTCCCCGGCCGCCTGCGCCGGCACTCCGCCCGGCCGCGCCGACGCCGCCTCCGGCGGCCCGAACTGCCCTTGTCCGTACGGCTGTTGCTGCTGCGTAAACGGCGGTTGCGGCCCCTCCGGGCGCTGTTGCGCCACCTGCCCGTACGGCGCCTGCCCGTACGCAGCCTGCCCGTACGGTGCCTGCTCCGACGGCGACGGGCGGTCGACCCCCTCCCGCAGGCGCTGGAACACCAGATCCGAACCCTCGAGCATCCGCAGCCCCCGCAGCAGCGACACGAACGCCGGATCGGCGGCCAGCACCGGGAAACTCTCCGGCAGTTCGCGCTCCAGCAGCCGCAGCGAGGTCTCGCGCTCGGCCTGGTCGTTCTCCGCCGGCAGCGCCACCGAGTGCGGGCCGAGGAAGTCCGCCAGCAGCCGCTCGCTGCCCGTCGTCCACCCCGCCCCGGCCCGCAGCAGCGTGCGGACCTCGCAGTAGGAGAAGAAGGTCTCGACCACCTCGGGCTGCGAGCCGGGCTCGTTCTGGACGGTCATCAGCCGGTAGAAGTCGATGTAGAGCTGCTGGATCAGCAGGGTGCGCAGCACCGCCTCGGTGCCGAGGCCGGACCAGATGGGATTGAGGTTCGCCTCCAGCAGCAGCCCGTTGACCAGGCGCTTGACCCGGCGCGGGTTGCGGGCGACCCGGTAGGCGATCAGCTCCACCAGCCGCTGGTCCTGGTCGAGCAGGTCGGCGATCCCGGCCCGCCGGGCGCACCGCTGAACGTAGTGCTGGATGTCGCGGTTGCCGGGCGCGGGGATGCGGTAGGTGGTCTGGAAGATCTTCTCCATGAAGGCGGCGCCGGCCGGGGTGAGGTTGCGCAGCATGCCGTCCTCGTTCATCGCCTCCGCGTCGCAGCCGATCACGAAGGCGAGCCCGGGCACGTCCAGGTAGACCTTGAGCGCCTCGCACAGCGCGAGCACGGTCTCCTGGGAGCAGCGGTCGAGGTCGTCGATGAAGACCACCAGCAGTCGGCCTGGGCCGCCCCGGCGCGGCACGGCCGTCCAGTCCGCGAGCATCACGCGCAGCGCCTCCCGCATCTGGTTGCGCGCGGTGGCGTCCGCGGACAGCGCGCGCCACAGCCCGTCCACCATCCCGGCCACCCCCAGCGGCGCCGCGAGCAGCAGCGTGAGCGCGCGCAGCAGCCGGGCCGGGCCGCTGCCGCTGCGCAGCCGGCGCAGCGTGCGGCGCAGGATGTTCGGGTCGAGCTGCGCCAGCACGGACTTGATCAGCCCTTCGAGCGCGTCGGCGCCGGTCGCGCTCCAGGCGTTGTACCAGACGGTGTGCACGCCGTCGGTGTGCTTCAGCCGGCCGTCGACCAGCCGCATCAGGCTGCTCTTGCCCATCCCCCAGCCGCCGTCCACCGCGAGGGTGAAGGGCGTGGCGTGCCGGGAGGCGAGCAGCAGCGCGGACAGCTGCTCGGCCGCCCAGCGGGCGCCCAGTTCGTCGTCGTCGGCGCCGGAGACCGGTTCGTCGTTGAGCAGCATCAGTCCGCCGAGGGCGCCCTCCCCCCTGCGCAGGGTGCCGGGCACGGCGAGCGGCGGGGTGGGCCACGGTTGCTGCGCCATGCCCGAAGTCTCCCAGTCCGGCCGCCGCCGCGGGCCCGCCTCGGCGAAATCCGCGCCGCGCCCTCGCGGCCGCCCGCCCGCCGGCCCCCGGCCGCCCCGGGCACCCTGGAGACCCCTCCCCGTCCACGTGGTGGAAAACACCGCGCGGTCGCGCCGACCCCGCCGTAAGGTGACCGGCATGCAGGTGATCCAGTCCACGAAGCTCGCGAACGTCTGTTATGAGATCCGGGGTCCGGTTCTTGAGGAGGCGATGCGGCTGGAGGCGGCCGGGCACCGCATCCTGAAGCTGAACACCGGCAACCCGGCGCCGTTCGGGTTCGACTGCCCGCCGGAGATCCTCGAGGACATGCTGCGCACCCTGGGTGATGCGCACGGCTACGGGGACGCGAAGGGGCTGCTGTCGGCGCGGCGCGCGGTCATGCAGCACTACCAGACCAAGGGCATCCCGCTGGACGTCGAGGACATCTACCTCGGCAACGGCGTCTCCGAACTGATCCAGATGTCGATGCAGGCGATGCTCGACGACGGCGACGAGGTGCTGGTCCCCGCCCCCGACTACCCGCTGTGGACCGCCTCGGTCTCGCTGGCCGGCGGCACCGCGGTGCACTACCGCTGCGACGAGCAGTCCGACTGGATGCCGGACCTCGCCGACATCGAGCGCAAGGTCACCGACCGCACCAAGGCGATCGTGGTGATCAACCCGAACAACCCGACCGGCGCGGTCTACGACGACGAGCTGCTGCGCGGCATCACCGACATCGCCCGCCGCCACCGCCTGGTGGTCTGCTCCGACGAGATCTACGACAAGATCCTCTACGACGACGCGACCCACACCCCGACCGCGGCGATCGCCCCCGACCTGCTCACCCTCACCTTCAACGGCCTGTCCAAGGCGTACCGGGTGGCCGGCTTCCGCAGCGGCTGGCTGGCGGTGTGCGGCCCGAAGAAGGACGCGGCCAGCTACATCGAGGGCCTGACGATCCTGGCGAACATGCGGCTGTGCGCGAACATGCCCGCGCAGCACGCCATCGCGACCGCGCTCGGCGGCCACCAGTCGATCAACTCGCTGGTGCTGCCCGGCGGCCGGCTGCTGGCCCAGCGCGACGCGACCTACGAGGCGCTGCTGGAGATCCCGGGCGTCACGTGCGTGAAGCCCAAGGGCGCGCTGTACGCCTTCCCGCGGCTGGACCCGAAGGTGTACAAGATCAAGGACGACCGGCAGATGGTGCTGGACCTGCTGCGCGCGGAGAAGATCATGATCGTGCACGGCACCGGGTTCAACTGGATGGAGCCGGACCACTTCCGTATCGTCACGCTGCCGCGCGCGGAGGACCTGCGCGAGGCGGTCGGCCGGATCGGCCGCTTCCTCGACGGCTACAGCCAGCCGTAGCGCTCGTCCCCGGTGGGGCGCGGGGCGGCTGCCCCGCGCCCCCGACCGCTCGGCCCGGGTGACCGCTCAGCCCAGGCGCGAGACCAGGGCCTTGTACTCCTCCCACAGCTCGGTGGGCGCGTGGGCGCCGAAGGTCTCCAGGTGGGACGGGATCAGCGCCGCCTCCTCCCGCCACACCTCGCGGTCGACGCTCAGCAGCAGCTCCAGGTCGTCCGCGGTCAGGCCCAGGCCGTCCAGGTCGAGGGAGCCGTCGGCCGGCAGCACCCCGATCGGGGTGCGCACCCCGTCGGCCTCGCCGTTGAGCCGCTGCACGATCCACTTCAGCACCCGGCTGTTCTCGCCGAACCCGGGCCACACGAAGCGCCCGGCCGCGTCCTTGCGGAACCAGTTGACGTAGTAGATCTTCGGCAGCTTCGCCGGGTCGTGCTCCTTGCCGAGCTTGAGCCAGTGGGCGAAGTAGTCGCCCATGTTGTAGCCGCAGAACGGCAGCATCGCGAACGGGTCCCGGCGCAGCTCACCGACCTTGCCCTCGGCGGCGGCGGTCTTCTCGCTGGCGACGTTGGCGCCGAGGAAGACGCCGTGCTGCCAGTCGAAGGACTCGGTGACCAGCGGCACCGCCGAGGCGCGGCGGCCGCCGAAGAGGATCGCGGAGATCGGCACCCCGCGCGGGTCCTCCCACTCCGGCGCGATGATCGGGCACTGGGCGGCCGGCACCGTGAAGCGGGCGTTGGGGTGGGCGGCCGGGGTGCCGCGCTCCGGCGTCCAGTCCTCGCCCTTCCAGTCGGTGAGGTGGGCCGGCGGCTGCTCGGTCATGCCCTCCCACCACACGTCGCCGTCGTCGGTGAGCGCGACGTTGGTGAAGACCGCGTTGCCGTACATCGTCTTCATCGCGTTGGCGTTGGTGTGCTCGCCGGTGCCGGGGGCGACGCCGAAGAAGCCGGCCTCGGGGTTGATCGCGTACAGCCGGCCGTCCGCGCCGAACCGCATCCAGGCGATGTCGTCGCCGATGGTCTCCACGCTCCAGCCGGCGACGGTCGGCTCCAGCATGGCGAGGTTGGTCTTGCCGCAGGCCGACGGGAAGGCCGCGGCGACATACTTCGCCTCCCCGCGCGGCGGGGTGAGCTTCAGGATCAGCATGTGCTCGGCGAGCCAGCCCTCGTCGCGGGCCATCACCGAGGCGATCCGCAGCGCGTAGCACTTCTTGCCGAGCAGGGCGTTGCCGCCGTAGCCGGAGCCGTAGGACCAGATCTCGCGGTCCTCGGGGAAGTGCGAGATGTACTTCGTGCTGTTGCACGGCCACGGCACGTCGGTCCGGCCGTCGGTGAGCGGGGCGCCGACGGAGTGCACGGCCTTGACGAAGGCGCCGTCGGTGCCCAGCGCGTCGAGCACCGGGCGGCCCATCCGGGTCATGGTGCGCATCGACACCGCGACGTAGGCAGAGTCGGTGAGCTCCACGCCCATCGCCGACAGCTCCGAGCCGAGCGGGCCCATGCAGAACGGCACCACGTACATGGTCCGGCCGCGCATGGCGCCGCGGAACAGCCCGCCCTCGCCGCTGCCGGGGGCGCCGGTGAAGATCTCCCGCATCTCGGCGGGCGCCTTCCAGTGGTTCGTCGGGCCCGCGTCGGCCTCGCGCCGCGAGCAGATGAAGGTCCGGTCCTCGACCCGCGCCACGTCCGTGGGGTCGGACGCCGCGTAGTACGAGTTGGGGCGCAGGGCCGGGTCGAGCTTGGTGAAGGTGCCCTTGGCGACGAGTTCACCGGCGAGGCGGTGGTACTCCTCCTCCGAGCCGTCGCACCAGACGACCTCGTCGGGCTGGGTGAGGTCGGCGATCTCGCCGACCCAGTCGATCAGTTCCTGATGGTTGGTGGGAGCCGTAATACCGCGCGCCACGATCGCTCCGTCCCGCCGGGTCCGCACAGACCGGCGTGGTGTGAGGGTGTTGTCTCGGCCCCGTGGGGGCTGCGGCCCGGACGCGTTCGTGGTGTGCTCATCCGGTGCCGACCGCACTCAAATGAGTATGTCCCTCATCAAATGATTCCGTCCAGGGCGCGCAGCGTGACCATCACCACTCGGAGAGCGGTAATGTTACTTACGAGTAACTTACGATCTCGTAGGTAGTATCCGCGACATGACCGCTGTCGACGAGACCGACGACGCCCGCTCCGCCGTTGTTCCGGTCGGACTGCCCGCCCTGACGAAACCCAAGCTCAGAGGGTGGCTGCATGCGGGAATGTTCCCCGCTGTCCTGATTTCCGGCGTCGTGCTCACCGCCTTCGCGCAGAGCACCAGGGGACGGATCGCCTGCGCCGTCTTCACCGTCACCGCCTGCGCGCTCTTCGGCGTCAGCGCGCTCTACCACCGCGGCAACTGGGGGCCGCGGGGCGCCGGAATTTTGCGACGACTTGACCATGCGAACATCTTCCTGATCATCGCGGGCACCTACACCCCCCTGACGATCCTGCTGCTGCCGGGAGGCACCTCCGAACTCCTGCTCTGGCTGGTGTGGGCCGGCGCGCTGGCCGGCATCGCCTTCCGGGTCTTCTGGGTCGGCGCCCCGCGCTGGCTCTACACGCCCTGCTACATCGCGCTCGGCTGGGTCGCCGTCTTCTTCCTGCCGGACTTCTTGCGCACCGGCGGGGTCGCGGTGATGGTCTGCGTGGTCGTCGGCGGCATCCTCTACAGCACGGGCGCGGCGGTCTACGGCTTCAAGCGCCCGAACCCCTCACCGCGCTGGTTCGGCTTCCACGAGGTCTTCCACTCCTTCACGCTGGTGGCGTTCATCGTCCACTACGTGGGCATCTCGCTGGTCGCCTACAGCCACAACTGACCCGCCGCCCCACTCCGCCCCTCCTCGACCCGCCCCCCGCAAACCCCGCAAGGCCCCGCATTCCCGACCACGGGAGTGCGGGGCTTTCGTATGCTCTGCGGGGCAGCGCCGGCGGCGCGGGCTCCTAGTCGTCGGCCCGCAGGTGGGAGCGCAGGGCGCGCGGGTCGGAGGTGGGCGCGTCGCAGACGAACCTGCGGCAGACATACGCCGCCGCGCGCCCGGCCCGCGTCGGGCGGCCCCGCAGCAGCGGGAACTCCCCGGCGCCCTCCTCCCCGACGGCCACCACGGCGCCGGGCGCCGCGGCCAGCAGCGCGGTGCGGTGCAGTTCCTCGGTGAGCGGGTCGCCGACCGCGCCGACGACCGCCACCTCGCGCGGCCCGTCGAGCATCGCCTCGGCCACCGCCAGCCCCCACCCGACGAAGCGCGGCGCGCGGGCGGCCAGCGCGCCCACCACCCCGAGCGCGCGCTCCGCGGTCGTACGGTGCCGCTCCGACCCGGTGTGCGCGGCGTACGACAGCAGGGCGCCGGCCGCCGCGTTCCACCCGGAGGGCACCGCGTTGTCCGTGGGGTCCTGCGGGCGGCGGATCAGCGCCTCCGCGTCGTCCGCGGTGTCGTAGAGGGTGCCGTCCGGCGCGGTGAAGCGGGTGAGCACCGTGTCCAGCAGCAGGCCGGCGAAGTCCAGCCAGACGCCCTCGCCGGTGACGGAGGCGAGCGCCAGGAAGCCCTCGGCGACGTCGCCGTAGTCCTCCAGCACGCCCGCGTTGGTGCCCGGGGTGCCGTCGCGGGAGGTGCGCAGCAGCCGCCCGTGCACGTCGAGGTGGACCCGGACCAGCAGGTCGGCGGCGTCGACCGCGGCCTGCACCAGGTCGGGGCGGTCGAAGTAGGCGCCGGTCTCGGCGAGTGCGGCGATGGCCAGGCCGTTCCAGGCGGCGACCACCTTGTCGTCCCGGCCCGGCCGCGGGCGGCGGGCCCGGGCTTCGAGCAGCCGCTCGCGTACGGCGGCCACCCGGTCGGCGTCCACCACGCCGTTGCCCTGCGGCAGGCGCAGCACCGAGGTGCCCTCCTCGAAGTTGCCCTCCTTCGTCACTCCGAAGTAGCCGGCGGCGAACTCCCCGTCGGCCGCGCCGAGTTCCTCCGCCAGTTGGGCGGGCGTCCACACGTAGTAGGCGCCTTCGACGCCGCGGCCGGTGCCGTCGTCACTGTCGGCGTCCAGCGCGGAGGCGAACCCGCCCTCGGCGGTGCCGAGTTCGGCGACCATGAAGTCCGCGGTCTCCAGGGCGATCCGGCGGGCGAGGTCGGAGCCGGTGGCCCGCCACAGGTGCGCGTACACCCGGGTCAGCAGCGCGTTGTCGTAGAGCATCTTCTCGAAGTGCGGCACCTGCCACGCGCGGTCCACGGCGTACCGGGCGAAGCCGCCCCCGAGTTGGTCGTAGATCCCGCCGCGGGCCATCGCCTCGCAGGTGTCCCGCACCATGCGCAGGGCGCCCTCGGCGCCGGTACGGGCGTGGTGGCGCAGCAGGAACTCCAGCGCCATCGACGGCGGGAACTTCGGGGCACCGCCGAACCCGCCGTGCGTCTCGTCGTACGCCCGGGTCAAACCCACCAGCGCCGCGGTGAGTTCGCCCTCCCCCACGCTGCCGGCCGCGCCGCCGTACGCCCCGGCCCGCTCGGCCAGTTCCCGGACGATCCGGGCGGCCACCTCGCCGACCTCCTCGCGGCGCTCCCGCCACGCGCCGACGACGCCCTCCAGCACCTCCCGGAACCCGGGCAGCCCGCCCCGCGCGCGCGGCGGGAAGTACGTACCGAAGTAGAACGGCTCCCCGTCGGGGGTGAGGAAGACCGTCATCGGCCACCCGCCCTGCCCGGTCGCCGCCTGCACCGCCTCCATGTACACCGCGTCGACGTCCGGCCGCTCCTCCCGGTCCACCTTGACCGCGACGAAGTGCTCGTTCAGGTACGCGGCGACCGCCTCGTCCTGGAAGGACTCGTGAGCCATCACATGGCACCAGTGGCAACTGCTGTAGCCCACGCTCAACAGCACCGGCACCCCCCGCTTGCGCGCGGCGGCGAAGGCGTCCTCCCCCCACGGCCACCAGTCCACCGGGTTGTCCGCGTGCTGGAGCAGGTAGGGCGACTGCGAGTTGCCCAGTCGGTTCATGCCGCCATCGTCGCACGATCCCCCGCGGGCCGGGCCCAGCCACCCGGCCGCGTCGCCAACGCCCGCAGCCGTTCCGGATCAGGTGTGCCGGCCGTGCAGTTCCGTAGGCTGGTGCGCGCAGCGCCGGAACCGCCGAGGCTCCTCGAACGCGTTACCGGTGCTTCGCGCCATGGTCGAACTGCCGCGTGAGGCGGCCGTCCGCGCCCGCGGCCCTACGCACTCGGTTCCGGCGCCGCCTTGGTGTTGCCCGCCGCCTGCACGGCCTCGATCAGGCTCGCCATGCCCTGGTCGAAGCGCTGCTGGTACTTCTTCACCTGGTCGGCGCTCATCCGCCCGGGGCCGAACGTGTGCGCGAAGTCGATCAGGTTGAGCTTCGCGGACGTCGCCGAGGTGCCCTCGGCGGGCTCCTCGTCCACCGCGATGAGCACGCTCGCCGCGATGAAGGCGAGGCCCGAGCTCTTCGCGGCCTCCCGGACGTGCATCAGCTTCTCCACGAGGACGTCGTGGACACTGCCCTCCTCGGCGAAGCCGCCCACGATCTTCTCGGACGCCCGCCCGATCTCGCGTCGGCTCTTCCCCTTGAGGCCCGTGCCGCCGACCGCCCGGTAGCCGCGGCTCGCGGAGCCGGTCACCGCGTCGGCGACCTTCAGCTTCATCTTCTTCTTCCAGGCGTCGGCCTTCGACATGCTGGCGAGCAGTTCCTGCTTGCTTGCGGTGCTTTCGCCCACCTTGATGTCGAGGAGCTTCGGCTTCGTCATGCCGGACGTCAGGTTCGCGATGTAGATGTGGGTCGCGTCGTCGCCCTTCTTACCGTCCTTCTGCTCCACCTGCTCGGCGGTGTACGAAGCGGGTGCCACTCCGTCCAACGCGGGGTGCTTGCCCGCGCGCATGTCGGCGTAGAAGTCCCGCTCCACCTCGTTCGTGGGCTTTCCGATGATGCTGCCGCCGGCACGCCACTCCATCCCGCCGTGCCCGCCGGTCGCCTCTTCCTCCGCACGCTGGACGGTCCGGCTGGGTGCGGCCGCGCGTGCAGCCCGCTGGATCGCCTGCACGCCACCCGCCGACCGGCTGCGCCACCCGCCCGCGGCGAGCTGCGCGACGGCGGCGTTTCCCGCGGCCCCCTGCACCGTCCGCATCATCGCCGCGATGGAACCGGCTGCCTCCTGCGGACGGGCCGCCGTGCTGTCCGGGTGCACCGGGCCGCGCCGGGCGGCGGACTCGTGTCCGATGTCGCGCCGATCTCCGTGCGAGTACAAAGCTGCCCCTTCCAGCGGACCTTCCCGGCCCGGCATGACGACGACACAGCCATGAATATCGGAGTGTCAACAGCTGACGCAATGGGATCGAGCGGTGTCAACGACCCTACTCACGGCGGGAACTGACCGTTGCCCGGTCAGCCCGCACAGCGTGGCCCATCGGCGGCGCCGATGCCCCGGCACGCTCCCCGTCCGCCCCGCTCTCGGGGTGGACGCGCGTCCTCCGGGTGGTCCGCGTACCCGTCGCACGGGGGTCAGGGGTGGGAGGTGAGGCCGACTCCACCGTCGGCTCTGCCGGGGCGGGCCGCATCCGCTGCCACGTCGGGAGAACCCCGGTCCACCGCGGCGCGGAAGGCACCGCCGTTGCAGGTACTGCCGGAACCCCCACCCGGCAGCGGCTACCGGGAAGTGAGGACGTGGCGGTCGCGGCTGGCGGCGATGCCGCCGGCGAGTTGCAGGAGCAGCAGCGCACCGAGGACGAGCAGCGGAACGCCCCAGCCGCCGGTGAGCGTGTGGACCAGGCCGATGCCGACCGGGCCGAGGCCCGCGAAGAGGTAGCCGACGCCCTGCGCCATCGTGGAGACGTGGCCGGTGTGCCGCGCGTCCGGGGAGCGCAGCACGATGTACGTCAGGGACAGGCTGATCGCCGCGCCCTGGCCGAGGCCGAGCAGGGTCATCCAGACGTAGGCGCCGGCCACCGGCGCGGTGCCCAGGCCGAGGTAGGCGGCGCCGGTGAGCAGGACGGACAGCAGCACCGGCAGCCAGGTGGGGCGCATCCGCCGGGCCATCCCGGGGACGAGCAGCGCCGCCACGATCCCGGGGAAGGCGGAGTAGGCGATCAGCCAGCCGGCGGTGTGCTGGTCCGTGCCGTGGTCCTGCAACAGCGTCGGGAGCCAGGTCAGGCAGGCGTAGTACGCCAGGCTCTGCGTGCCCATGAGGGTCGTCACCGCGATCGCGACGGGGTCCTTGAACAGGGCCCGGAACGTCGGCTCGCCCCGCTCGGAGGGCGCGTCGGCAACCTCCCGCGTGCGCGGGTCGCGCCGCGGCGCGCGGACCATCTGCGGCAGGACGGCGCCGAAGGCGACGACCGCGGGGATCGCCCACACCGCCAGCGCCGCGCGCCAGGACCCGCCGACCGCCGAGGCCAGCGGCGCCGTGAGTCCCGAGGCGAGGGCGGCGCCGACGAACAGGGCCGTCGAGTACAGGCCCATCATCAGCCCGGACTGGCGGGCGAAGTCGCGCTTGACCGCCGCGGGCATGACGACATTGGCGACGGCTATCGCCGCGCCCACCAGGACGGTGCCGGTGAACAGCCCGGCCAGGCTGGGCTGGAGCCGCAGCGCGATGCCCGCGGCCAGCGCGAGCATCGTGAGGCCGAGCAGGCGGTGCATGCCGAAGCGGCGGGTCAGCGCTGGGGTGAGGAACGCGAACGCGCCGAACGCGACGATCGGGATGGTCGTCAGCAGGCTCGCCACGGACGCCGGAAGTCCCAGGTCGTCGCGGATGCTGGACAGGACCGGCCCGATGGAGGCGACCCCGGGGCGGAGGTTCAGGGCGGTCAGCAGCAGGCCGCCGGCCAGCACCGCGGTACGTACGGGGGTGCGCGCCGACCGGTCGCCGGGGTGCTCGGGCCGGGAAGGGCCACCCGTCCCGCCGACCGCGCTCCGGTCGCTCTCACGCGTCTCCACGTTGTCTCCCTCACCTGTCGTGACCAGCGCCTTCTGCCTGGTGGACACCGTCAAGTCAACGCCCTGCCGCCTGGGCCGACCACTGTTAATCTGACGCGTGATGCCCGAAACCCGACACACGTCGACGCGCCCGGAGCAGTACCTCCTGCTCGGGCACGACGAGCGCACCCACGCGCACGCGCACACCCGCGGCCACCTGGTCTACCCGGCCTCGGGAGTGCTCTCGATGGTCACCGAGGCCGGGGCGTGGGTCGCGCCGCCGAACCGGATCGTGTGGATTCCGGCCCGCTTCACGCACGAGCACCGGGCGCACGGCGCGACCGACATGCGCATCGTCTTCCTGGCGCCCCGGCTGGCGGAGCTCCTGCCGCCGCGCCCGGCGGTGCTCGCGATGACGCCGCTGGCCCGGGAGGCCGTCCTCGCGCTGACCGCCGGCGAACCGCGCTCCCAAGCCGCCCGCGCCCGCCTGCGCCGCGTCGTCATCGACGACGTCGTCGCCGCGCCCGAACAGCCCCTGCACCTGCCCGCGCCCCACGACCCGCGCCTCGTGGCCGTGACCGGGCTCGTCCAGCAGGACATGTCCGCGCCCGCCACGCTCGCCGCGCTCGGCCGCGGCGTGGGGGCCAGCGAGCGCACCCTCAACCGCCTGTTCAAGAGCGAGACCGGGATGAACTTCGTGCAGTGGCGCACCCAGTTGCGCATCCACCGGGCCCTGCTGCTGCTCACCGACGGGAAGTCCGTCACCCGGACCGCGGCCGCGTGCGGCTGGGCCAACCCGAGCGCCTTCATCGGCGCGTTCACCTCCCTCGTCGGCCAGAGCCCCGGCCGCTACCAGCGCTCGCTGAGCGCCCCGTCCGAGCCCGCACGGGAGGAGAGCCGGACGCCGCGGCGGGGTTGAGGCGGGGCCGGTACGGGAACCTCCTACTACCCGTGGACTGTCGTATGCCACGGGGGCCGGAAGGCAACGGGAGGGCATGTGGCGGATACGCGGAGCGCGTTGCGGGGGGCGGACCGGGCCGAGGTGGAGCGGTTGCTGCGGCGGGCGGCGGCCGGCGCCGCGGGCGACCGGCGCGGGCTGCTGGCGCGCGGCCGCAAGGAGCTGGACACGCTGGCGGCCGCCGCTCCGGCGGAGTACGCCGCCTACCGTACGGCGCTGCGCGAGGGCCGGGCGGCGTCCCATGTGTCGGCGGCGGCGCCGGGCTCGGTCCCGGGGCTCGCCGCGATCACGGCGGCGGTGGCCGCGTTCTGCGTGGACCTCGCGCACGGCCTGTCCGCCGGTGCGGCCGTGACCACCGCGCTGGTCGCCGCGGCCGCCACCTTCGCCGTCGCGGCGCTGCGCACGCTGCGGGCCCACCAGGCGCTGCCGGCCGGCGCCGCGCAGGCCAGGGCCGCTTGGCTGGCGGCCGTGGAGGAACGCGCCATAGGACCGTTCGTACGGCAGGCGCAGGCGCCCCCGGCGGCGAAGGCCGCGGCACCGAAGCGGCCGCAGCCGGCCGCCCCCGCGCCCGTGCCCCCGCCGCCACCGGAGCCGGCCGCCGCCCACCACGCCCCCGCTCCCCCGCCGCCGCGCGCGGCCGAGCGGCCCCCGGTGGCGAAGACCCGGCGCGGCGGGGGCGACCGCAGCGCCGCCGCCCGCACCCGCGCCGTCCTGGAGCAGTCCTTCCAGCAACTCCCCGAGTCCGAGGGCCCGTTCGCGGGCCGCCGGGCCCACCTCGCCCGGATCGCCAAGTGGGTGCACCAGTCCCGTGCCTCGACTGCCGTACGGCCCACGGTCGTTGTCCTGCACGGTCCGGCAGGCGGCGGCCGCACCTCCCTGGCGGTGCGCGCGGCACGGGAGTTGAGGGACCAGTTCAAGGGCGCGTGCGTGGTGGACCTGCGCGGCGCGGGGCCCAGCCCGCTGCCGGTCCGGGACGCGCTGCTGCACCTGCTCAACCGGCTCGGCGCGCCCCGCGACCAGTTGCTGTTCCGGGAGCGGCCCGAGCGGCAGGACCACGGCCAGCACCTGACCCGCCTCGCCGAGCAGTACCAGCAGCACCTGACCGGTGTCCCGGTGGTGATCGTGCTGGACGACGCGACCGACGCCGAGCAGGTCCGGCCGCTGGTGCCCGAGCGCTCCGAGAGCCTGGTGCTGGTCACCGCCGCGGAACCGTTCGACCCCGACGTGCCGGGCGCGGTCGTCCACCACCTGCCCGTGGGCCCGCTGGACCTCGACGACACCTTCGAACTGCTCGGCGAGATCGCCGACGCGGCCGGCACGGACACCGCGCCGCCCGAACAGGCCGAGCGGCTGCGCGCGTTGACCGCCGGGCTGCCCATCGCCCTGCGGATCGCCGGCTCCGGGCTCGCCGCACACGGCGGCGCGGCCCGACTGGCCGACGACATCGAGGTGTTCGGGCCGCGCGACCCGGTCGACCGGGTGCTCGCCCTGCGCTACCACGACCAGCCCGAGCCGGGCCGCCGCCTGCTGCGCCGCCTCGCGCTCGCCGGGCGGGCCAGCTTCGGGGCGGCCGCCGCGGCGGCGCTGCTGGCCACCGACGAGCAGGAGGCCGGCCGCCGCCTGGCCGAACTCGCCGCCGCCGGACTGCTGGAGAACGTCCGCGGCAGCCGCTACCGGCCGCACGACCTGGTCCGGGCGTTCGCCGCCGAGCGGCTGCTCGACGAGGAGGACCCGGTCGAGCGCGCCGCCGCCCACGAGCGGCTGATCCGCTCCTACGCCGACCTGGCCGACACCGTGATCCGGCTGGTCGAGGGGAAGACGTCGACCCGCGCCGGGCGGTTCGGCCCGCACGGCTTCGCCTCCCTCGACCTCGCGCTGCGCTGGCTGGACGAGGAGTCGTCGTTCATCACCGCCGCGCTGCGCGACACCGCGGGGGTGGACCAGGCCGCCGTGCAGGCGCTGCTGGGCGCGCTGTGCGACTACTGCCTGCTGCGCGGCGACCTGTACCGGCTCGGCGAGATCAGCGAGATGGCCCAGGCGCAGCAGGCGGCCGGCGGCCGCTCGGGCCCCGAGGGCGACCGCTCGGTGCTGGTGCGGTCGGTGCAGTGGCGCACCGGCATCGCGGCCCGGCAGCTGGGCGAGCTGGACCGTTCGAAGTCGACCCTCAGTGCCGTGGTGGACCTGTACTTCGAGGCGGAGCACCCGGCCGGCGCCGCCCGCGCCCTGGACAGCCTCGGCATCACCCTGCACCACCAGGGCAACCTGAAGGAGGCCGAGCTGCGGCTGCGCGAGGCGGTCGACATCCAGGGCGCGCCGGGCCTGGAGGAGGACCGGGCGTGGACGCTGCACGCGCTGGGCGCGGTGCTGCGCGACCGGGACGAGGTCGTCCAGGCCCTCGCGCTGCTGGAGGAGTCGCTGGCGCTGCACCGGGAGAACGAGAGCGTGCAGGGCGAGGCGTGGGCGCACCTCCAACTCGGGCAGGTGCAGTTGCGGCTGGGCCGGCTGGACGAGGGCGAGGAGGAGCTGCGCGCGGCCGGGCGGTGCTACGCGCTGGCCCGCGACCCGCGCGGCACCGCGTGGACGCTCACCCAGCTGGCCCGCGCGCGGCTGATGCGCGGCCAGGCCCGGGAGGCCGCCCACGACCTGGACGAGGCGGTGCAGCGGCACCGGGCGACGGAGGACGCCCGCGGCGAGGCGTGGACGCTGTACTACCTCGGGCACGCGCTGGAGGAGAGCGGCGACACCGACGCGGCGCTGCGCACCCTGGAGCGGGCGCGCAGCATGTTCTCCCGGATGCGGGACGTCTACGGGCTGGCCTGCGCCCGGCACCACTCGGCGCGGGTGACCCGCGACCAGCGGGCGGCCCGGACCGGGAACCTGCGCAACAGCGGCTTCGCCCGGCAGCTGCTCCAGGACGCGCGGCAGGACTTCCGGCGGATCGGGGTGGCGCACGGCGAGGCGTGGTCGTGCGTGGAGCTGGCGGTGATCGACGCGGGCAACGGGCGGTTGCTGGAGGCGCTGTCGCTGCTGGACGAGGCGGGCGGGCTGTTCGCCGGGCTCGGCGACCGGCGCGGCCACGACTGGGCGGTGTTCCTGCGGGCCACGGTGCTGCCGCTGCTGGCCCCGGACCCGGCCGGGCCGGACGGCGCGGCCCGCGCGGACGAGGAGCTGCGGGCGCTGCTCGCCGCGTCCTTCCCCGAGCGCGACCCGGACCTGGCGGAGTACGCGGAGGCGTATCTGCTCCTGCTGGCGCGCGGCTCGATCGTCCCCGGGTCGCCCTGGAACGCGTGGGAGCTGGGCATGACCCCGACGAGGTCCGCCCGCATGGTCATGGCGGTGCCCACGTAGGGGCGGCGGACACCGGCCCGGTGGGGTGCCGGCCGGTGGAGTACCGGCTGCCGGCGTACTGGATGACGCCCTAGTCGCGGGCCGCCGGGATGGTGGGCTTGGGCTCCGGGGCCGGCTGCTCCTCGAAGTCGATCTTCTTCATCTGCTTGTTCATGTTCTTCATGAGCGCCCACAGGCCGACGGCGATCACCGCGAAGACCACGAATCCGAGCAGCCCCGGGGTCACCTTGTTCTTGTCGAGCTCCTGGGCGAGCGGGACGAGCGGGTGGAGGGCGTGGTAGTCAGTCACGCCCTCCATTGTTGCTCAGACCGGAAAGCTCCCCGCAGTCAGGCCCCGCGAACGCCCGCGAACAGGTCGTCCTCGGGGAGGGAGACGTCCACCCGGGAGCGGGCGAGTTCGTAGTCCTCGGTGGGCCAGACCTCGCGCTGGACGTCCATCGGCACCCGGAACCAGCCGCCGTCGGGGTCGATCTGGGTGGCGTGGGCGAGCAGCGCCTTGTCCCGGATCTCGAAGAACTCGCCGCACGGCACGTGCGTGGTGAGGTTCCGCTCGGGCCGGTCGGACTGCTCGAACCGCTTGATCCAGTCCTCGTAGGGCGACTCCAGGCCGCGGGCGAGCAGCGCCTCGTGCAGGGCGAGGGTGCGGGCCTTGTTGAAGCCCTGGTTGTAGTAGAGCTTCAGCGGGGTCCACGGCTCGCCCGCCTCCGGGTAGCGCTCGGGGTCCCCCGCCGCCTCGAACGCCGCCATCGAGATCTTGTGGGTCATGATGTGGTCGGGGTGCGGATAGCCGCCGTTCTCGTCGTAGGTGGTGATGACGTGCGGCCGGAACTCGCGGATGAGCTTCACCAGCGTGCCGGCGGCGGTGTCGACGTCCACCAGGCCGAAGCAGCCCTCGGGCAGCGGCGGCAGCGGGTCGCCCTCGGGCAGCCCGGAGTCCACGTAGCCCAGCCACGCCTGCTTGACGCCGAGGATCTGCCGGGCCTCGTCCATCTCCTTGGCCCGGACCTCGTGGATGTGCTCCTCGACGTAGGGGTCGCCCTGGAGCTTGGGGTTGAGGACGGAGCCGCGCTCGCCGCCGGTGCACGTCGCCACCAGCACGTCGACCCCCTCGGACACGTACTTGGCCATCGTGGCGGCGCCCTTGCTCGACTCGTCGTCGGGGTGGGCGTGCACGGCCATCAGTCGAAGCTGATCGGTCAAGGCTGGCTTCCTTATGTCTCCGGTCATCACAACAGTCTCGATCCCCTCCGAAACAACGGCCGGGGGCACCTCCTATAGTGACGGGAGACGGGGGCGATTAATTCCGCGGTCCCCGACGGGAGGACGATCATGACGGCCGTGCAGCCGGGTCCGGCACCGTCGCTGCCCGAGGGGCGGTACGGCGGCGGCGCAGACGCCGACGCACGCAAGGACCGGGCGCTGCGCAGGGCCGCGGTCGTGCTGGGCGTGCTGCTGGCCGCGGCTGTCGGCTACTTCGGCTGGCACTCCCTCCAGGAGAGCCGGATCAGCGCGCAGGTCGTGTCCTTCCAGGCGGTGTCCGCGCACTCCCTCCAGATCCACCTGGAGGTCCACAAGGGCGCCGGGACGACCGTGGTGTGCACCGTCCGCTCCCAGGACGACGACCACAACGAGGTCGGCCGCAAGGACGTGCGGATCAGCGAGCACGCCAAGGACGTCGACACGATCGTGACGTTGCGCACCACCGCGACCGGCAGCACCGGCGAACTGGTCGGCTGCCAGTCGGCGAAGAACAGCTGATCCGGGTCCGGCCGGTGGCCGGGCTCAGTGGGTCAGCGCGTTCGCGCCCACGATGACCAGGCCGATCACCACGTCCACGATGCCGACCCGGCAGGACGGCGCCCAGCGCTGCCCGGCCGCGCGGGCCGCCCACAGGCCCCAGCCGAAGAGCGTCGCGGTGTTGACCAGCAGCACCACGCCGACGCCGCCGCTCTCGCTCCACCACCCGGCCGACGCGCCGAGCAGCGCGACCAGTGTCGGGGCGACGGCGGCGACCAGCGGCCACTCGTCCAGCATCGACCGGAGCGTCTCCACGGTGGGCCGCCGCCCGCCCGCGGTCCAGTGGGCGATGGTGTGCGCGTAGCCGTGGGCGGCGGCCGCGGTGAGCGCGGCCACCAGAATCCACAGCGCGTCGTAGCGGGGGTCGGGCTGCCCGGTGTCCTGGTCCAGGGCGGAGGCGAGCGAGCTGGCCAGCACCGTGCCGTAGACCCCGCCGAACAGCAGGCGCTGCCGCGGCACGCCGAGGGGCGCGTACGGTGCGTGCTGGTGCGGGTCGTCCGGCATGGCGCCCCTTTCGACACGGTGGCGGCGCGGTCGGCACCGGGGGGTGTTCCGCCGCACACGATGTAACCGCATATGGGGCAGCCTCGCCGGTCAGGAATTGTTAGGCTCGTGGTTTCGTCCCGGCGCCGGGTGGCAATGCACTTGTGCACCGGGAGGGGACACGCACCAGAACACCGCATGACCGTATCGACGAGGAGCACCAGTGACCCAGACCAGCGACAACGTCACCTGGCTCACCCAGGCGGCGTACGACCAGCTCAAGGCCGAGCTGGAGCACCTGTCTGGTCCGGCCCGCGCCGAGATCGTCGCCAAGATCGAGGAAGCTCGTCAGGAAGGCGATCTCAAGGAGAACGCCGGCTACCACGCGGCGCGTGAGGACCAGGGCAAGCTGGAGCTGCGCATCCGGCAGCTCAACCAGATCCTGGAGACCGCGAAGGTCGGCGAGGCGCCGGCCGACGACGGCGTGGTGGCGCCCGGCATGGTGGTGACCATCGCCTTCGACGGCGACCCGGACGACACCCTGACCTTCCTGCTCGGCTCGCGCGAGGGTGTCAGCAGCGACCTCGAGACGTACTCGCCGCAGTCCCCGCTCGGCCGCGGTGTGACCGGCAAGCGCAAGGGCGAGGACGCCACGTACGAACTGCCGAACGGCAAGACGGCAGCGGTGAAGGTCCTCGACGTGAAGCCCTACCAGGGCTGACCCCCTCCTCCCCCCACCCGCCCCCGCAGCAGCCCCGCCCGTCCCCCGACGGCCGGGGCTGCGCTGCGGCTAGGCGGTGGCGGAGCGGTATTTGCGGACGGCGAGGGTGCGGAAGACCGCGACGATCAGGACGGACCAGGCCAGTGAGGCCCATACCGGGTGCTGCATCGGCCAGGCCGAGGAGTGGACGACGCCCGGGTTGCCGAAGAGGGTGCGGGAGGCCTGGACGGTGGCGCTGAAGGGGTTCCACTCCGCGACGTGCCGCAGCCAGGGCGTCATGTTCTGCGGGGAGACGAACGCGTTCGAGACGAACGTCACCGGGAAGAGCCAGACCAGGCCGCCGGAGGTGGCCGCCTCCGGGGTGCGCACCGTCAGGCCGATCAGCGCGCCGATCCAGGAGAAGGCGTAGCCGAGCAGCAGCAGGAGCGCGAAGGCGCCGAACATCTTCGGCAGGCCGTTGTGGATGCGCCAGCCGACGAGCAGCCCGACGCAGGCGAGCACCACGACGGTCAGCGCGGTCTGCACCAGGTCGGCGAGGGTACGGCCGGTGAGCACCGCGCCGCGGGACATCGGCAGCGAGCGGAACCGGTCGATCAGGCCCTTGTGCATGTCGTCGGCGATGCCCGCGCCGGCGCCGGCGGTGGCGAACGTCACGGTCTGCGCGAAGATCCCGGCCATCAGGAAGTTGCGGTAGTCCGAGGCGCTGAACGACCCGCCGACGTTGACCGAGCCGCCGAAGACGTAGCTGAAGAGCACCACGAACATGATCGGCTGGAAGAGGCCGAAGATCACGACCTCGGGGATGCGCATCATCCGCAGCAGGTTGCGCTTGGCGACGACCAGGGAGTCGTGCAGCGAGCCGAGCGCGCCGCCGCGCGGGGTCGGCGCGAGGGTGGTCCGCGGGCTGTCCGGGGTGCCGGTGGCGACGCTCATTTCACGGTCTCCTTCGAGGATGCGGAGTCCGGGCCGCCGTCGCCGTCCCGCGCGGCCCGCGCCTCGGACTCCTCGGCGGTGTGCCCGGTCAGCGAGATGAACACGTCGTCGAGGGTGGGGCGACGCAGCCCGATGTCGTCGATCTCGATGCTCTCGGCGTCCAGTTCGCGGATCACCTCGGCGAGCAGCTTGGCGCCGCCGGTGACCGGCACGGTCACCTTGCGGGTGTGCCGGTCGACGCTGACGGCGTCCTGGCCGCCCCGGCCGTACCGGACCAGTACGGCCACGGTGTCCTCGATCCGGCTGTGGTCGTGGGCGACGACCTCGATCCGCTCGCCGCCGGTCTGCGCCTTGAGCTGGTCGGCGGTGCCGCGGGCGATCACCACGCCGTGGTCGATGACGCAGATGTCGTGGGCGAGGTGGTCGGCCTCCTCCAGGTACTGCGTGGTCAGCAGCAGCGTGGTACCGCCGGCGACCAGTTCCTGGATGACCTCCCACAGCTGCTGCCGGTTGCGCGGGTCCAGTCCGGTGGTGGGCTCGTCCATGAACATCACCGGCGGGCTGACCACGAGGGCCGCGGCCAGGTCCAGCCGGCGCCGCATGCCGCCGGAGTAGGTCTTGGAGACGCGGTTGGCGGCGTCGGCGAGGTGGAACCGCTCCAGCAGCTCGTCGGCGCGGGCCCGGGCCCGCTTGGCGCCGAGCTGGTAGAGCTGCGCGACCATCTGGAGGTTCTCCCGGCCGGTCAGGTACTCGTCGACGGCCGCGAACTGGCCGGACAGCCCGATGTGCCGGCGGACCTCGTTGGGGTGCTTGAGTACGTCGATGCCCGCGACGACGGCTCTGCCGCTGTCCGGGCGGAGCAGGGTGGTCAGGACGCGGACGGCGGTGGTCTTGCCCGCCCCGTTGGGGCCGAGCAGGCCGAGGACGGTGCCCTCCGGCACGTCGAGATCCACTCCCCCCAGTGCCCTGACGTCCCCGAAGGTCTTCACCAGACCCTCGGCGTAGATGGCGCCGGCCATGTCTTCGCTCCCGTCGGTTGTCCGTGTGTACACGTCCGCGGGGGGTTGTCCCGGGGTACGCGCGGTCAAAACGCCCGGCGGCCGTGCGCGCGGCCGGGTCCCGCTTCCCCGTTCGACCGGTGCGCCGACCGAAACTCATCGGCGGCCGGCACCCTCGCGATAGTTCGCGACTATGGCAGACGCGATATATCGCGTCAACTGTTTTCGCCGCCGGCCCCGGGAACGTCGGGCCGATCGGACCAGGCGAGCGGGTGAGCGAGTGAGCGGTCAGGCCAGGACGGCCCAGGTCAAGCCACGCCAGGTCAGGTCAGGTCAGGCCAGGACGGGTCAGCCGATCACCGTGTAGCCCGCGTCCTCCAGCACCGCCGCCACCGCCGCGCGGTGCTCGGGCCCCTTCGTCTCCAGATGCACCTCGACCTCCGCCTCGGTGAGCCCGAGCCGCGGGTCGGTGCGCATGTGGCTGATGTCCAGCACATTGGCGTCCGCCTGCGACAGCGTCGCCAGCAGCCCGGCCAGCGCGCCCGGCCGGTCGGTGAGCCGCAGCCGCAGCGACAGGTAGCGGCCGGCCGCCGACATGCCGTGCCGCAGGATGCGCTGCATCAGCAGCGGGTCGACGTTCCCACCGGACAGCACCGCCACCACCGGCCCCTCGAACGACCGCGGCGCCGCCAGCAGCGCCGCCACCGAACTGGCCCCGGCCGGCTCCACCACGAGCTTCGCCCGCTCCAGGCACAGCAGCAGCGCGGAGGACAGCGCGTCCTCCGAGACCGTCACCACGTCGTCGACCAGCTCGCTGACCACCGCGAACGGCACGTCGCCGGGCCGGCCGACCATGATGCCGTCGGCCATGGTGGCCACCGAACCCAGCGCCACCGGGCGGCCTGCCGCGAGCGAGGGCGGGTACGCCGCCGCGCCCGCCGCCTGCACCCCGACGACCCGCACGTCCGGCCGCAGCGCCTTGACCGCGACCGCCATCCCCGCCACCAGCCCGCCGCCGCCCACCCCGACCAGCACCGTGCGCACCTCGGGGCACTGCTCCAGCACCTCCAGGCCCACCGTGCCCTGCCCGGCGATGATGTCCGGGTGGTCGAAGGGGTGGATGAAGACCGCGCCGGTGGACTCCGCGTACGCGATCGCCGCCCGCAGCGTCTCGTCCACCACGGCGCCCTCCAGCCGGACCTCGGCGCCGTACTCGCGGGTCGCGGCGACCTTCGGCAGCGGGGCGCCCACCGGCATGAACACGGTGGAGCGCACCCCCAGCAGGGAGGCGGCGAGCGCGACGCCCTGCGCGTGGTTGCCGGCGCTGGCGGCCACCACGCCGGCCGCGCGCTCCTCGGGGCGCAGCCCGGCGATCCGCACGTACGCGCCGCGGATCTTGAACGAACCGGTGCGCTGGAGGTTCTCGCACTTCAGGTACACCGGCGCGCCGACCAGATCCGACAGGTGGCGGGAGCTCTCCATGGCGGTGACCCGCGCGACCCCGGCGAGCATCTTGTGCGCTCCGCGCACGTCGTCCAAGGTGACCGGCTGGAACCGCGTGTTGTCCATGGGGCACAGTGTCGCAGTCCGGCCGGGCGATCACGGGCAGGCGTTCACCCGCGAAGTCGCACATGCGGCCGCGAGGCTCCCGATGGCCTCCGGGGCCGCGTACTCTTCTCCCAACTTCCCGCCGTTCCGGCGCCGTACGCCCGTCTGCCCGCCGCGACCGCAATCCGCGCCGGCGCGCATCCACCGAACCGACAGAACGCGAGCTTGAAGGTCATGTCCAACCCTCCGGAGACCTCGACCGAACTCCTCGAGAGCCTCCAGCACCAGGTCGCCCTCTTCGCCCGCCGCGCCGAGCAGACCCGGCTCGGCGGGATCGGCGGGGCCCGCAACTCCATGGACCGCGCCGCCTACCTCCTGCTCAACCGGCTCGACCACGAGGGCCCGATGGGCGTCAAGGCGCTCGCCGAGGCGATGGGGATCGACTCCTCGACGGTGACCCGCCAGGTCGCGCCGCTGGTGGACACCGGCCTGGTCAAGCGCACCTCGCACCCCGAGGACGGGCGGGCGGTGGTGCTCGCGCTGTCCCCGCGCGGCCGCGCCCGGCTGGGCGAAGTACGGGACTCACGACGGCAGTTGATGGCGAAGGTCACCGAGGACTGGTCGGAGCAGGAGCGCGAGCTGTTCACCGAGCTGCTCGGCCGGTTCAACATCGCGCTCGCCGACTGGCACGCCGGCCTCACCCAGCGCGACCCGGAACGCGCCGACCGGTAGCGGACGGGCGGCGTCCGGCAGCGGACAGGCGACGGCCCGGCAGCGGACGGGCGGCGGTCCCGGCGGCAGTACCGCAACGGCCCGGCAGCGAGCCCGGTCGCGGGTATTGACCGCGTGGCCGCCCGTGCCGTCCCATGTCCGCGTGGGCACCCCAGGGGGTCGGCGCCGGGCGGCCGCGGAGGCCCGCAGGGACGCCGAGTTCGCCGATTTCGTCGCCGGCGCGGGCGGGCGGCTGCTGCACTCCGCGCTGCTGCTGACCGGTGATCCGGCCGCGGCCGACCGGCTGC
Organism: Actinacidiphila sp. bgisy144; assembly: GCF_057708105.1. NCBI lineage: Bacteria > Bacillati > Actinomycetota > Actinomycetes > Kitasatosporales > Streptomycetaceae > Actinacidiphila > Actinacidiphila sp. bgisy144. The sequence continues at coordinate 180,508 of NZ_JBYIRM010000001.1, forward strand.
TGACCGGCGCGCTCGCCCGGCTCTACGCCCACTGGCCGGAGCCGGCCGGCGACGACCCCTACGACCGCGCCCGCGCGGAGCTGTTCGTACGGTACGGCTACCGGCCGTGGCGGCGCCCGCACGGCGGCCCGCTGGACGGCCTGACGGTGCGTCAACGGCTCGTCGTCACCATGCGGTACTTCGAGGGGATCGGGGAGGAGCAGACCGCGGCGATGCTCGGGATGGCGTGCGAACGGGTCGCCCTGATCGCGGCGCGCGGCAGCGCGCGGCTGCGCAGCCGGCGGTGAGCCCCGCCGGCGGGCCGCCGCCGAACCGCCGCGAAGCGGAGGTGCGGCGGCTCCTCGACACCCCGCACCCCCCGCTCCCGCCGGACCTCGCCGAGCGTGCGGCCCGCAGGGGCCGCGCCCTGCTGCGGCGCCGCCGCACGCTCCGCCGCGCCCTCTGCGCCGCCCTGCTGCTCACCGCCGCCCTGGCCGCGGCCCTCCTCCTGACCTGAGCCCGGGCACCGAACGCGTCAGGCCAGGGCCTGGCGGAGGTCCTCCACGAGGTCGTCGGCCGCTTCGATGCCCACCGAGATCCGTACGAGGTCGGCCGGGACCTCCAGCGCCGAGCCGGCGGCCGACGCGTGGGTCATCCGGCCCGGGTGCTCGATGAGGGACTCCACGCCGCCGAGCGACTCCCCGAGGGTGAACAGCCGCGCCCGGTCGCAGACGGCGACGGCCGCCTCCTCGCCGCCGGCCACCTGGAAGGACACCATCCCGCCGAAGTGGCGCATCTGCTTGGCCGCGACCTCGTGCCCGGGGTGCGAGGAGAGCCCGGGGTAGTGCACCCGGGTCACCTTCGGGTGGCCTTGGAGCATCTCCGCGATCCGCCCGGCGTTCTCGCAGTGCCGGTCCATGCGCACCGCGAGCGTCTTGATCCCGCGCATCACCAGCCACGCGTCGAACGGCCCGGCCACCGCGCCCATCGCGTTCTGGTGGTACGCCAGTTCCTCGCCGAGCGCGGCGTCGGAGGTGACCAGCGCGCCGCCGACCACGTCGGAGTGGCCGCCCATGTACTTCGTCATGGAGTGCACCACCACGTCCGCGCCCAGCGCCAGCGGCTGCTGGAGGTAGGGGCTGGCGAAGGTGTTGTCGACCACCAGCCGCACCCCGGCCTGCCGGGCCACCCCGGCCAGCGCGGCGATGTCGGTGATGCCGAGCATCGGGTTGGAGGGCGTCTCCACCCAGATCAGCTTCGTCTCCGGGCGTACGGCGGCCCGCACGGCCTGCACGTCGGAGGTGTCGGCGACCGACCAGAGCACGCCCCACCGCTCGGCGACCTTCGCGAAGAGCCGGAAGGTGCCGCCGTAGGCGTCGTCGGGGATGACCACGTGGTCGCCGGGGGTGAGCACCGTACGCAGCAGGCAGTCCTCCGCGGCCAGGCCGGAGGCGAACGCCAGGCCGCGGCGGCCGCCTTCGAGGGCCGCGAGGTTCTCCTCGAGCGCGGTCCGGGTCGGGTTCGCCGACCGGCTGTACTCGTAGCCGCCGCGCAGGCCGCCGACGCCGTCCTGCTTGTACGTCGACACCTGGTAGATCGGCGTGACCACCGCACCGGTCTGCGCGTCGGCCGGCTGGCCGGCGTGGATCGCCAGGGTCTCGAAGTGCTGGTGGGCACGCGGGGGGTGAGGGCTATCGTTCATGCGCCGAGCGTAGCCGCCGTACGGTCCCGTCCGCTGACCGCCGCCGCGGGCCGAACCGTACGGGCGCGCGGGCGTTCAGACCCGCGCGGCGCCGCGGGCGGGCACGTGCGGGACCGCCGCGGCCGGGTCGTACCCGGCGAAGACCAGCCCGATCACCAGGCCCGCCGCCTCCTCCAACTGCCGGGCCCGGCGCAGCGGTCCGACCACCGCCGCGGTCCCGCCCGCGTCGCCCGCGAGGACGGTGACCGTCCGCAGCGCGGCCTCGTCGTCACCCGCGACGGGTACGGTGACCGGTCCGCCCGCCGCCGACCACCGCGCGGCGGGCAGGAGGTGGAACGCCTTGACCACGCGGGCGCCCGGTGCGAGGTCCGCGATGTGCTCGGCGGCGGCGCGGCCGTCGGTCAGCAGGTGCTCGCCGACGCCGTGGTCCACCGCGTTGACCGGGTCGACCAGCACCGTGCCGGCGAGCGCGCCGCGGTCGGCGCCCGCCGCGCGCAGGATGTCGGGCACCCCGGCCCAGGAGACGGCGAGCAGCACCGCGTCCCGCCCGGCGGCCGCCTCCGCGGCGGTGGCGGCCGCGCGGGCCGTCCCGCCGCCGTCCGTACGGTCGTCGCCGCCGCCCATCGCCGCCGCGGCGGCCGCGGCCCGCTCCGCCGAGCGGCCGCCGACCAGCACCTCGTGCCCGGCCCGTACCCACGCCGTGCCCAGGGACGTCGCCAGGGCGCCGGTGCCGAGAATTCCGATCCTCATGGTGTACTCCCGAAGTGTCGGGCGGCGCTCTGCCGGTCGCAGCCGCCGCGGGAGCGCCACCGTAGGGAAACCGATACGCACCGGACGGTAGGAAACAGGTGCGGGAGGATGGGGGCATGGCAGCGACCACGGGCACGGACGGCGGCGGACCGGGGCGGGGCGCGGGACGGGCGGACGCCGTGCGCGGGCGGACGCTCGTGGACTGCCGGCTGCGCGCGGCCACCGAGCTGCTCGCGCACACCTGGGACCCGGTGATCCTGGCGGGGCTGAGCGCGGGGCCGCTGCGGCGGGCCGGGCTGCGGGCGCTGGGCGGGGGGATCAGCGACAAGGTGCTCACCGAGTCGCTGCGCCGCCTGCTCGCCAACGGGCTGGTCGAGCGCCGCGCCTACCGCGCCGCGCCGCCCCGGGTCGACTACGGGCTCACGCCGCTGGGCGCCAGCCTGGTGGAGGGCCCGCTCCGGGCGATGGGCGACTGGACCCGGGAGCACGGCGAGGAACTGCTCGAGGCCCAGGAGCGGGCCGCCGGGCAGGACCTGACCGGCTGACCGGCGGCCCGCCGGCCCGGCTGACCGGCTGACCGCCCGTGCCCAAGGCAGCAGGGCACGGGCGGGGCTCAGGAGCGGCGGGGCTCACTTCTTGGCGGACTCCCGCACCGTCAGGGTGCCCTTGCGGATGGTGGCCAGGCGGGGGGCGCGCTTGGCGATGGTGGAGTCGTGGGTGACGAGGATGAAGGTCAGCCCGCGGTCGCGCCACAGCCCTTCGAGCAGCCCCATGATGTCGTCGCGGGTGCTCTCGTCGAGGTTGCCGGTCGGCTCGTCGGCGAGCAGCACCTTGGGCTCCTTGACCAGGGCCCGGGCTATCGCGACGCGCTGCTGCTGGCCGCCGGACAGTTCGGACGGCAGGTGGGTCAGGCGCTCGCCGAGGCCCACGGACTCCAGGGCGGCCGCGGCGCGGGTGCGGCGCTCGGCGGGCTTGACGCCCATCGGCACCAGCGCGGTCTCCACGTTCTCCTGCGCGGTGAGCGTGGGGATGAGGTTGAAGCTCTGGAAGATGAAGCCGATGTTCTCCGAGCGGACCTTGGTCAGCCGCGCCTCGCTGAGCTTGGCCAGGTCGGTGCCGTCGAGTTCGACGGCCCCGGTGGTGGGGCGGTCGAGTCCGCCGAGCATCTGGAGCAGGGTGGACTTGCCGCCGCCGGTGGGGCCTTGGATGACGACCTGGTCGCCGTCGGCGATGGTGAGGTCGATACCGCGCAGGGCGTCGACGGTCGTCTTGCCCCGGCGGTACTGCTTGGTCACGCCGTTGAGCTGGTACATGGCTGGACTCCTGGGAGCGGAAGGGAAGGTGGGCGGCCGGGGTGGACGGCCCTGACCGGCCGCCGCCCGCCCAGGGGAGGTGCGGGCGGCGGCCGGACCGGCGGCGGCTACTCGACGCGGCGCAGCGCGTCGGCCGGGCGCAGCCGCGAGGCGCGCCAGCCGCCGAAGGCACCGGCGATCAGTCCGCCGCCGATGGCCAGGCCGACGGCCAGCACGATGGTGCCGGCGCTGACCGGCGCGCTCAGCGCGATGTCGAGCGTCTTGGACGCGGCCTGCCGGGCACCGCCGCCGAAGCCGCCGCCCCCGCCGGGGCCGCCCGTGCCGCCGCCGGTGGAGGCGGTGGAGCCGAGCTGGGCGCTGAGCGTGGGGCTGATCTCGGTGACGGCGAACGCGCCGGCCAGGCCCAGCGCGATCCCGAGCACACCGCCGATCAGGCCGTTGACCAGGGCTTCGCCCATGACCTGGCGGGTGACGCGGCCGCTCTTCCAGCCGAGCGCCTTGAGCGTGCCGAACTCGCGCACCCGGCGGCTGACCGCCGAGGAGGTGAGCAGGCCGGCGACGAGGAACGCGGCGATCAGCACCGCGATGGACAGCCACTTGCCGACGTTGGAGGCGAGCGAGGAGGCCGTGGACAGCGAACCGGAGACCGTGGAGGCCAGGTCGGCGGAGGTGGTGACGGTGGTGCCGGAGATGTTCTTCTGGATCTCGGACTTCACCGTGGAGATCTGCTTGGAGTCGGACGCCTTGACGTAGATCGTGGTGATCTTGTTCGCCGAGGAGGCGAGGGTCTGCGCCTGCTTCAGCGGCAGGTAGAGGTTGGCCGCGGAGTCACCGCTGTCGGCGGTGGCGATGCCGATCACCTTGTACTTGGTGCTCTTGACGGTGACGGTGGAGCCGACCTTGAGCTTGTTCTGCTTGGCGTAGGCGGAGTCGGCGACCATCACCTTGGCGTTGCTGTCGGCGGAGGTGAAGGTGGTGCCGGAGGTGATCTTGGAGGAGGAGAGCGGGCCGAGCGCCAGGTTCGACACGTCCACGCCGTACATCGTGTAGCTGTTGGCGTCGAACTGCGCGCCGCCGCCCCTGACCTGGCCCTGCGGGGTGCTGCTGCCGGAGCCGCCGCCGAAGCCGCCGCCCCCGCCGGAGCTGCTGGAGCCGCTGGTCTTGTTCTGCTGGAACTGGCCGGGCGTGAAGGTGCCGTCGATCTTCAGCACCTGGAGGTTGAGGCCGCCGACCGCGCTGGCGACGTTCTTCTGCTTGCCGACGCTGGTGACGACCGAGGAGGCCAGGGTCTGGAAGCCCTGCACGGTGACCCGGTCGCTGCTCTGGGACGAGCCGTCGCTCTTGGCGTCGAAGTCGAACTTCGGGCGGGTGGTGGAGCCCGAGCCGGAGGCGGGCGCGGCCTTGGTCACCGTCATGTCGGTGCCCAGGCCGTAGAGCGACTTGAGGACCTTGCCCTGGGCCTGGTCCATGCCGGACGAGACCGAGTCGACCGTGATGACGAGGCCGATGCCGAGCGCGAGGCCCAGCGCGACCACGAGCGCCGCCTTGCGCCGGCGACGCAGCTCGCGCCGGAGATACGTGAAGAACATCCGATTCCTCGTGTTGGCAGGGATAGGCAGGGGAACCGCACCAGGACAGGTGCGAGGAGCAGGGGGTGGACGCGAGGAGGGCGAAGCGTCCACCCCCTGCTCCCACTGCGGCGCAACGGTAGGAATCGGTGGTGAGGGCGCCGTGAGGCGAATGTGAGGGGGAGTTGAGAAATGCCACGCGGGGATGAGAGCTCGCTGAGCGAAGGATTATTTCTTCCTTGGACAGGCCGCGCACGGCCTGTTCACAGCCGGTCCCCAGGTTCGTGCGGGAGTCTGTTCCGTCGCCCGGCCCGGCGTGCGCGCGACCTGCGCGGCCGGCGCACGCCGCACGGCTCAGCGCACGCCGAGCAGGTGGTCCATGGCGAGCTGGTCCAGCGCCTCGAAGGCCATCCCGCGCTCGCCCACGGCGTCCGCGTCGAAGTCCTCGTAGGCGCTGCGGTCGGCGAGCAGGTCGGCCAGCGTCTCACCGGCGGCCAGCGTGCTCTGCCCCAGCTCGTCCAGACCGGAGGTGCGCAGCGCCTCCTGCACGACCGGGTCGGCGCGGAAGGCGGCGGCCCGCTCCTTGAGGATCAGGTAGTTGCGCATGCCGCCGGCCGCGGACGCCCACACCCCGCTCATGTCCTCGGTGCGCGGCGGCTTGAAGTCGAAGTGCCGCGGGCCCTGGTAGCCGCCCCGCTCCAGCAGGTCCACCAGCCAGAACGCCGAGCGCAGGTCGCCGGCGCCGAAGCGCAGGTCCTGGTCGTACTTGATGCCGGTCTGGCCGTTGAGGTCGAGGTGGAAGAGCTTGCCGTGCCACAGCGCCTGGGCGATGCCGTGCGGGAAGTTCAGCCCGGCCATCTGCTCGTGGCCGACCTCGGGGTTGACGCCCACGATGTCGGGGCGCTCCAGCGAGTTGATGAACGCCAGCGCGTGGCCGACGGTGGGCAGCAGGATGTCGCCGCGCGGCTCGTTCGGCTTGGGCTCCACCGCGAAGCGCAGGTCGTAGCCCTGCTCGGTGACGTACTGGCCGAGGATGTCGAAGGCTTCCTTCATCCGGTCCAGGGCGACGCGTACGTCCTTGGCGCCGCCGGACTCCGCGCCCTCGCGGCCGCCCCAGGCGACGTAGGTCTCGGCGCCCAGCTCCACCGCCAGGTCGATGTTGCGGATCACCTTGCGCAGTGCGAAGCGGCGCACCTCGCGGAGGTTGGAGGTGAAGCCGCCGTCCTTGAACACCGGGTGGGTGAAGAGGTTGGTGGTGGCCATCGGCACCTTCATGCCGGTCTCGGCCAGCGCCTGCCGGAAGCGCTTGACGTGCTGCTCGCGCTCGGCGTCGGAGGAGCCGAAGGGGATCAGGTCGTCGTCGTGGAACGTCACGCCGTACGCGCCCAGCTCGGCGAGGCGGTGCACCGACTCGACCGGGTCGAGCGGCGCGCGGGTGGCGTCGCCGAACGGGTCGCGTCCTTGCCAGCCCACCGTCCACAGTCCGAAGGTGAACTTGTCGGCGGGGGTGGGAGTGAGGTTCGTCTCGGATGTCATGGCGGTCGGCTCCTATTCGTCAGACTGTTGAACAAATTAGTATGCGAGCCCGGTGTTGGGAAGTGGGACCGTGCGAAAGGACCCGGATCACATGGCGGGACAAGGGCAGGTCGTGCTCGGTGTGGACAGCTCGACGCAGTCCACGAAGGTGCTGGCGGTGGACGTGGACAGCGGCGAGGTGCTGGCCCGCGGCCAGGCCGCGCACACCGTCAGCGCCGGCGCCGGGCGCGAGACCGACCCCGAGGTGTGGTGGCGCGCCCTTCAGGATGCGCTGGGCCAGCTCGGCGGGTACGCCGGGCGCGCCGACGCGATAGCGGTCGGCGGGCAGCAGCACGGCCTGGTCGTGCTCGACGAGCGGGGCCGCCCGGTGCGGGACGCGCTGCTGTGGAACGACGTGCGGTCCGCCCCGCAGGCCGAGGAGCTGGTGGCGCGGCACGGCGCGGACTGGTGGGCCGAGCGGATCGGCTCGGTGCCCGCGGCGAGCTTCACCGTCGCCAAGTGGGAGTGGCTGCGCGCCCACGAGCCCGAGGCGGCCGCGGCCGCCGCCGCGGTCCGGCTGCCGCACGACTTCCTCACCGAACGGCTGAGCGGCGCCGCCGTCACCGACCGCGGCGACGCCTCCGGCACCGGCTGGTGGGCGGCGAGCACCGGGGCGTACGACGAGGCGCTGCTCGCCGAGGTCGGGCTCGACCCGAAGCTGCTACCCGCGGTGCTCGGGCCCGGTGAAGCGGCCGGCACCGTACGGGAGGGCGCCGGGGTGCGGCCCGGCGCGCTCGTCGGCGCCGGCACCGGCGACAACGCGGCCGCCGCGCTCGGGCTCGGGGTCGCTCCCGGGCAGCCGGTGCTCAGCCTCGGCACCTCCGGGACCGTCTACGCCGTCGCCCGCCAGCGTCCCGCCGACCCGTCGGGGACCGTCGCCGGGTTCGCCGCGGCCGACGGCGGCTGGCTGCCGCTGGCGTGCACGCTGAACTGCACGCTCGCGGTGGACAAGGTGGCGGAGCTGCTCGGGCGCGGCCGGGAGGAGGTCGAGCCGGGCGGCTCGGTCGCCTTCCTCCCCTTCCTCGACGGCGAGCGCACCCCCAACCTCCCCTACGCCTCGGGGCTGCTCACCGGGGTACGTCACGACACCACCGCCGGGCAGATCCTCCAAGGCGCGTACGACGGGGCCGTCTACGCCCTTCTCGCCGCGCTCGACCTCGTCCTCGCCGTCGACGGCGCCGGGCACGCCCCGGACGAGCCGATCCTGCTCATCGGCGGCGGCGCGCGCGGCGCCGCCTGGCGCGACACCGTACGACGGCTGTCCGGCCGCGCCGTCCAAGTTCCCGCCGCCTCCGAACTCGTCGCCCTGGGCGCCGCCGTCCAGGCCGCCACCCTCCTCACCGGCGAACAGCCCGCCGCCGTCGCCGCCCGCTGGCGCACCGACCACGGCGACCTCCTCCCCCCGCTCCCCCGCGACCACGCCACCCTCGCCCGCCTCGCCGCCGCCCTCCCCCTCGCCGGCTGACCCCTTCCCCCCGCGCCCCGCCCCACCGGGGCGCGGGCGCCGGTGGGGCGAGGCGCGGGGACCTGCGCGACCAGCCCACCACCCAGCGGCAGCCGGGAACGAGCAGACACACCCCCGAGCCGAAGCCGCAGGGGCGCGGACGCCAACCCGGCATGCTGCCGCATCGGGCAGACGCGCCCGCAGGGGCGCGAGGAACTGCGCGACCAGCCCACCACCCGGCGGCAGTCGGGGACGCGGGCGCAGCTCCGCGGCGGGCGGCCGGGACCAGAAGCGTGCCGTCGGGCAGAAGCGGGCGGGTGGGCGGGGAGAACACCCGGAAAGCCCCCGCACATAGGGTGGACGCAGCCCCGAAAACGGAAGGAGCCCCCTGATCAAATCCAAACGCACCGGCGCCCAATCGGAACTACGCCACCGCAACCTCTCCCTGGTCATGCGAGCCCTGGCAACGGAAGAAGACCTCACCCGCGCCACAGTCGCGACGACAGTCGGCCTCACCCGCGCCACCGTCTCCACCCTCGTCGACGAACTCCTCGCCGCCGGCCTCCTGGAAGAACGCGGCGCCCGCCGCCCCGGCACCGTGGGCCGCCCGGGCACCGCCCTCGCGCTGCCCGCCACCGGCCCCGCAGGGCTCGGCGCGGAAATCGGCGTCGACCACCTCGCCGCATGCGTCGTGGACCTGCGCGGCGAGGTCCGCTGCCGCACCGAGCTCCCCGCCGCGAACCGCGGCCGCCCGGCCCCCGCCGTCCTCGCCGAACTCACCGGCCTGACCGCCCAGGTCACGGAGGAAGCCGCCGCCCTGGACCTGCACCCGGTCGGCGCCACCGTCGCCGTCCCGGGCCTGGTCGGCCGCGACCGCGGCACCGTCCTGCGTGCCCCGAACCTCGGCTGGGAGAACGTCCCCGTCACCGCCCTGGGCCCCCACCCCACCGTCGTGGAGAACGAGGCGAACCTCGGCGCCCTCGCCGAACTCTGGCTCGGCGGCCACCACCGCCTCGCCGACTTCGTCCACGTCTCCGCCGAGATCGGCATCGGCGCCGCCCTGATCGTGGAGGGCCGCCTCTTCCGCGGCGCCCGCGGCTTCGCCGGCGAACTCGGCCACGTACCGGTCCGCCCCGACGGCCCCCTGTGCTCCTGCGGCGCCCACGGCTGCCTGGAGACCTTCGCGGGCGAGACCGCCCTGCTGCGCGCGGCCGGCGCCGCCACCCCCGCCGACCTGCGCGCGGCCGCGGCCGCGGGCGACAGTGCCGCCCTGGACGCGCTGGATCGGGCCGGCGAGGCCCTGGGCACCGCGCTGAGCGGCGCCGTCAACCTGCTCGACCCGCAGGCCGTGGTGGTCGGCGGCCCGCTCGCGGACCTCGCGCCCTGGCTGCTGCCCGGCGCCCGCCGCGAACTGGCCGCCCGTGTCACCGACCGCCGGTGGCGCCCGCAGGACGTGATCACCTCGCGGCTGGGCCGCGACGGGGTGCTGCGGGGCGCCGCGTACAGCGCGGTCCGGGCCGTCCTGGACGACCCGGCCGCCTGGATTCACACCGCCGCGGCCCCCGCCGCGACGGCTCCCTGACTACAGCGCCCTGACTACAGCGCCGAACCGGCCACCCACTGGCTCCACGACAGGTTCCAGCCGTTGAGCCCGTTGGACGCCTGGATCGTCTTGTCCTGCGAGTTCTTCACCACGACCACGTCGCCGATCAGCGAGTTGTTGTAGAACCACGCCGCGTCCGTCGTGTCGTCCTTGCCGCCCTTGACGTCGCTGAGGCCGATGCAGCCGTGGCTGGTGTTGGCGGTGCCGAAGACGGACTTCACGGTCCAGTAGTTGCCGTGGATGAAGGTCCCGGAGTCGCTCAACCGCATGGCGTGCGGCACGTCCGGGATGTCGTACTCGCCCTTGCCGTCGCTGTCGGTGAAGCCGACGGACGCCCCGTTCATCCGGGTCGTCTGGTCCTTCTCCTCGATGACCATCTGGCCGTTGTACGTGCTGTGGTCGTCACTGCCCGCGGAGATCGGCAGCGTCTTGATCACCTTGCCGTCGCGGACCACGGTCATCGTGTGCGTGGACGCGTCGACCGTGGAGACCTGCGAGCGGCCCACGTCGAAGCTGACGGTCTTGTTCTGCACGCCGTACACGCCCGCGGAGCCCTCGACGCCGGCCAGCTTGAGCTTGAGCGTGACGTGCGAGCCCGCCGCCCAGTAGGTCTGCGGCCGCAGGTCGAGCCGGGTGGAGCTGAACCAGTGGCCCACCACCGCCTGCCCGCTGCTGGAGCTCACGCTGATCCCGCGCTGCACCGCGGCCCGGTCGGCGGCGGAGATCGCCTTGCTGAAGTTGATCGAGACCGGCATGCCCACGCCCACGGTGGAGCCGTCCTCCGGGGTGAAGTACCCGACGAAGGTGCCGGTGCTCGACTTGGTGCCGAACGTCGACTGCGCGCTGGTGGTACGCCCCTGCGTGTCGGTGGCGGTGGCGGATATGTGGAACTGGATGCCGTGGGCGAGCGTGCCGTTCGGCGTCCAGGTGGTGCCGTCGGACGACAGCGTGCCGGAGACGGTGTGACCGGACGCGACGCCGGTCATCGTCACCTTGGTCAGCTTGCCGCCGGTGGCCTTCACCTGCACCGCGCCGCTCACCGCCGCACCGGTGGTGCCGGTCTTCGGCGTGATGGTGATCTTCGCGGCCGAGGTCTGCTTGGCGGCGGCCGCGTCCGCGGCTGCCTGGGCCGACGCGGAGCTGCTCGGGCTCGCGCCGCCACCGGACGCACCGGACGCACCGGAGGAGGAGGCGCTCGCGGTCGGGGAGATCGTCGCGGCCGCGTTCTGGCTGCTCGCGCTGCTGCTGTGCCCGCCGCACGCGGTCAGGCCCACCGCGCCACCGGCCACCACTGCGAGCGCCGCCAGGGTGCTACGGCGGAAGACCTTCCGCTTCCGGCGGGCGGCCGCGGCAGGACCGTACGCGGCGGGACCGTCCTGCTCGGAGGTGGGGGTGTTTCCGGTGTCGGGCGGCGTCACGCGTCTCTCCCAAAAGTCGGGGTCGCCCGCAGGCCGAAGCGATCGGAGCGGGGCTTCTTCCACCACCCATGGAAACAGCCGAGCCGCCGCGTATGTTCTTTCCGCTGGAAATTGTGGGCTTTGACACGCCATCCGCCGTGATGCCCGTCACGCGGCTTTCCGTAGCGCTCCGGCCACGCACCGCGCACCGCCCCGCGGCCCCCGCCGCTTCCCACCGGCCGCCGCCAGTCACTACGATCGGCGCCTACGGTCAACTCGCCGCATCCGCTGGGGGATCAGATGGCCATGCCCCGCCCGTACGTCGCCGCGGCCGCTGCCGCCGTACTGGCGGCGCTTTACTTCGTCCCCTCCGCGCACGGCGCCACCGCCGCGGACACCGCACCGGCCGCGGCCACCGCACCCGCACCCGCACCCGCCGCCGCCTCCGAGACGCAGGCCGCGCCGTTGTCGGGCCGGCTCGCCGAGACCGGCATGATCGACACCAAGCCCTACCTGATAGGCGGCGGCGTCTTCCTGCTGGCCGGCGCCGGCCTCGTCGTCAACGCCACCCGCCGCTCCCGCCAGGCGCTGGAAGCCGCCGACGCCGAGGACCCGACCCCCGAGCCGTAGCCTCCTCCCGCGGAAAGGCCGGATCAGGGGCGCCCGGACGCGGGCCGGCGGATCAGGCCAGCGGCCCCGTCACGCTCTCCGCGGCCCGCACCAGCGAGCCGTCGCGGACGAAGGCGCACGCGGCCTCCAGGTCGGGCGCGAGGAACCGGTCCCGCCCGGGGCCGGGCACCCCGGCCGCGCGCAGCGCCGCGAGCACCGCGGCGGTCGCGGGCGCGGGCCGCGCCCGCGTACCGGTGGTCCGGATCTCCAGCGCCCGCGTGGCGGCGAACATCTCGACCGCTACCACCCGCGCCAGCGCGTCCACCGCGGTCCGCAGCTTCCGCGCCGCCGACCAGCCCATCGACACGTGGTCCTCCTGCATCGCCGAGGACGGGATCGAGTCGACCGACGCGGGCACCGCGAGCCGCTTCATCTCGCTGACCAGCGCCGCCTGCGTGTACTGGGCGATCATCAGCCCGGAGTCCACCCCCGGGTCGTCCGCGAGGAAGGGCGGCAGCCCGTGCGACCGGTTCCGGTCGAGCAGCCGGTCCGTACGGCGCTCCGCGATCGAGGCGAGGTCGGCCGCCGCGATCGCCAGGAAGTCCAGCACGTAGCCGACCGGAGCACCGTGGAAGTTGCCGTTCGACTCGACCGTGCCCGCCTCGGTCACCACCGGGTTGTCGATCGCCGCGGCGAGCTCGCGCTCGGCGACCAGCCGGGCGTGTGCCAGCGTGTCCCGTCCGGCCCCGGCGACCTGCGGCGCGCACCGCACGGAGTACGCGTCCTGCACCCGCGGCGCGTCGTCCTGGTGGTGCCCGGTCAGGCCGGAGCCGGCGAGCACCCTGAGCATGTTGTCCGCGCTGGCCGCCTGCCCGGGGTGCGGGCGGATCGCGTGCAGTTCGGGCGCGAGCACCCGGTCGGTGCCGAGCAGCGCCTCCAGCGTCAGCGCGGCGGTGACGTCGGCCGCGGTGAACAGCCCGGCCAGGTCCGCGCAGGCCATCACCAGCATGCCGAGCATGCCGTCGGTGCCGTTGATGAGGGCGAGGCCCTCCTTCTCCCGCAGTTCGACCGGCTCGATGCCGTGCTCGGCGAGCAGTCCGGCCGCCGGGCGCACCACGCCGTCCGGCCCCTCCGCCTCGCCCTCCCCCATCAGCACCTGCGCGCAGTGCGCGAGCGGCGCGAGGTCCCCGGAGCAGCCGAGCGAGCCGTACTCGTGGACGACCGGGGTGATCCCCGCGTTCAGCACCGCCGCCATCGTCTCCACGACCACCGGCCGCACCCCGGTACGGCCCGACGCCAGCGTCTTCAGCCGCAGGAACATCAGCGCCCGCACCACCTCGCGCTCCACCCGCGGCCCCATCCCCGCGGCGTGCGAGCGTACGAGGCTGCGCTGCAACTGCGCCCGCAGCTCCGGGCTGATGTGCCGCACCGCCAGCGCGCCGAACCCCGTCGACACCCCGTAGACCGGTTCCGGCTTCGCCGCCAGCGCCTCGACCGCCTCCCGGGCGCGCGCCACCCCCTGAAGCGCCTCCGCCCCGACCTCCACCCGGGCGTCCCCCCGCGCCACGGCCACCACGTCCTCGGCCGCGACCCCGTACGCCCCCACCACCACGTTCTGCATATTCATATTCACAAACCCTAAGCACTGAATCCCCCGCTGTCACCCGCCCCCACGCCCGCCTCCGAGCCCCACGCCTCAGAACCCCGCGGGCATGCCCGGGTCAGGGGTGATGGCCGCGGAGCGTGCGGCGGTCGGCGTCGGGATGCGGCGGCGGGGTGTCGGCGAGCCGCACCACCGGGTCCTGCGGGCCCTCGCGGCCGGCCACCACCGGGTGGTCCGCGCGCAGCGCCTTCGCCCGGTACTGCGCCGCGTCCGCCAGCCGGAAGAGCCGCCGCGCGGACCGGACCGGCCCGATCGGGTCCTCGGTGGAGGCCACCCCGCACGCCACCCCGTCGCCGACCTCCAGTTCGGCCGCACGGCGGCACAACTCGTCGGCGGCGCGCACCACTTCGTCCGCGCTCTGCCCCACCGCCACGATGCAGAACTCGTCCCCGCCCAGCCGCGCCGCCAGGCTCCCGGGCAGCATCGCCCCGCACAGCGACAGCAGCGAGCCGAACCGTTCCAGCAGCCGGTCCCCGACCGCGTGGCCGAGCCGGTCGTTGACCCGCTTCAACCCGTTGAGGTCGCACACCATGAGGCTGACCACCACGCCCTGCCGCCGGTGCAGCTCCAGCGCCTCGTCCAGCCGCACGTCCACCGCCCTGCGGTTGCCCAGCCCTGTCAACGGGTCGGTGAACGCCAGGAGCCGGACCTCCGCCAGCCGCTCGGTCTGTGCGATGCCCGACGCGAGCAGCGTGGCCAGCACCGTCGCGAAGTCCGCGTCCTTGCGGTCGAAGCCCGCCTCGCCCACCCGCCGCGCGACGTACAACTCGCCCCAGGCCCGCCCGTGCAGCACGATCGGCGCGACCACGCAGCTGCCGCGGCCGCGCCGGCGCAGCGCCGCGGCCCGGCCCCAGCTCCCGCCGCCGGGCGAGGTGCCGGACGCGTCCTCGGTCTCCACCCAGGCGTGCGGCTCGCCGCCGGCCGCCCAAGTGCCGTGCAGGAACTCGGCGATCTCCGGGAAGTCGTGCACCGAGTACGACTCGTCGGCCGGCTCCGGCTCCTCGCCCGGGGCCAGGTCGCCGTCGTTGACCAGCACCCGCAGCCGGCCGGACTCCCGCTCCCAGGACGAGACCGCGGCGAAGGCGCCCTGCATCGCCAGCCGGGCGCCCCGCGCCCCTGCCCGCACCGTGGCGAGCGGGGTCTGCGCCGTGGCCAGCGCCTGCGCCAACTCCACGACCGCCCGCAGCCGCACATCGGCCGTACCTTCCGCCATCACCCCAGGCTAGGCACCTTCGCCCCGGCTCGACGGGCGACCCGGCCCCGCACTGGGCCGAACGGACCTGCCACTGCTCTCGCCGGGTTCACCACCCCGGCCAGGCCGGCCGCCGCTTCTCGTTGAACGCCGCGACGCCCTCCGCCCGGTCGGCGGAGAAGGCGACGGTGCGCCAGGCCGCGTCCTCGACCTCCATCCCCGCGCGCAGGTCCAGGCCGTGGCCGACCCGCAGGGCCTGCTTGGCGGCGCGCAGCCCCACCGGGGAGTTGGCCGCGATCCGCGCCGCCAGCTCCAGCGCTGCGGTACGGGCCCGGCCGGCCGGTACGACCTGGTCGACCATGCCCAGCGCCAGCGCCTCGGCCGCCGGGACGCGCCGCGCGGTGAAGACCAGTTCCGCCGCCTTGGCCGCCCCGACCCGGCGCGGCAGCAGCTGGGTGCCGCCGCCCCCGGGGATCACCCCCACCGAGACCTCGGGCAGGCCGACCACCGCGGCCTCGTCCGCCACGATCAGGTCGCAGGACAGCGCGAGTTCGTAGCCGCCGCCCAGTGCGAAGCCGCCCACCGCGGCGATCGCGGGCATCGGCAGGTCCAGCACCCCGCCGTAGGCCGCCCTGGCCCGCGGGCGCTGGCGCAGCAGTTCGGCGTCGCTCAGTTCGTTGCGCTCCTTCAGGTCCGCGCCGGCGCAGAAGGCGCGCTCGCTGGAGGAGGTCAGGACGGCTACGCTCACGGCCGGGTCGGCGGCCAGCGCCGCGCACGCCGCCGCGATCGCCTCGGCCATCGCGGTGGAGACCGCGTTCATCGCCTGCGGGCGGTCCAGCACCACTTCGGCGACGTGCTCGCCATGCCGCCGCACCTCGACGACGTCCCCGAACCTGCGCGCGCCGCCGGTGTTCTCCTGCTCGCCCATGCCGCCCGTCCCTCCCGTGCAGTTAACGATCGCGAACCTCGCGCCATCCTCGCACGGCCCGGCCCGGGCGCCCCCGGAGCAGCCCGGTCAGGTGGCTCCGGGCGGCCCCGGTCAGGTGTCGCGGCGGGACAGCAGCCAGGGCTCGACCACGCCGAGCCCGCGGACCGGGCGGCGCCACATCGGCTGGAGCGCGAAGCGGTACTTCTCGGTGGTCGCGTCGTCCGCCTCGACGTCCGCCTCCGACAGGGGCGCCTCGCCCGCCGCGCCGAGCGCCTCCGCGAAGTCGCCGTCCACCAGGACCGCGTCCCGGGGCGCTATCGAGGTGAGGCGGGAGGCGAGGTTGACGGTGGTGCCGAACACGTCGCCCATGCGCGTGGTGACGGTGCCGAAGGCCATCCCCACCCGCAGCGCGGGCATCGTCTCGTCGCCGGTCATCGTCTCGATCAGCCGCATCCCGATCTCGGCCGCCGTACCGGGGTCGTCGGCGACGAAGAGCACCTCGTCGCCGAGCGTCTTGATCAGCCGCCCCCCGTACGCGGCGACCTGGTCGGCCGCGGTGGTCTCGAACGCCTCGACCAGCTCGCCGAGTTCCTCCTCCTCCAGCCGGCGGGTGAGCCGGGTGAAGCCGACCAGGTCGGCGAAGCCGACCGCGAGCCGGCGGTCGACCGCCTCTTCGTCGTCGGACTGCACCACCCGGCTGGTGGCGGCCGCGACCTGGCGGCGCCAGACGTAGATCAGGAACTCCTCCAGCTCGGGCAGGAGCAACTCGACCAGCGGGTAGGCCACCTCGGCGCGGGTCATACCGGGCTCGGGCGGCTCGGTCAGCCCTTCGAGGAAGGAGTCGGTCTGCCAGTCGGCGAGCCGCGCGGTGGTCTGCCCGGTCGACCGCGCCACCTGGATCGCCATCGACTCGCTGAGCAGCCCCGCCTCGACCAGGCCCGCCAGCCGGCGCAGCGCCAGCACGTCGGCCTCGGTGAGCGCCTTGGCCTGGCCGATGTCGGCGAAGCCCATGGCCCGCCAGAAGCGGGAGGCCAGGTCCATGGACACGCCCGCGGTGCGGGCCGCCTGGAAGGGGGTGTACTGGCGCGGCGCGCCGAGGATCAGCTGCTCCAGCCGGAGGGCGAGCGGGTGTTCGCCCGGGCCCTCGGGGTCGCCGCCGTCCCCGGGGTCGCCCGAACCGCCCGGGTCGCCCGGGTCATCCGGGTCGCCCGCCTCACCGGACACGTCCGGCTCACCCGAGGTCTCACCCGGCTCACCCGAAGACTCGTCCGAAGGCTCACCCACTGTCCCGCCCGAAGGCTCACCCGCGGTCCCGTCCGGGCCCTGGACGGCACCGGCAGGCGCCGGCTCCACGCCGCCCTCACCCTCGGGCACGTGCCCGGGCCCGTCACCGGACGCGGCGCGCGCACCGCCCGCAGCGGCACGCGCACCGTCGGAGGCGGCATCGCCGCCGGGGGCGCTCGGCGGGGGGCTGTCGTTGTCCACGCTTACCGCCCGGCCCCTGAGAAGTCCCTGCGCACAGCCCTTCCGATCATCGAGACGACGCAGCCCCTCAACGATACGGCAGGTGTGCCCTGGCTCACTCTCCTTCGGTGGGGCGCAGATGGACGACGTCCCCGGCGTCGACCGGCTGCTCCCCCTGCGGCCCGGCGATCACCAGCCGCCCGTCGCCGTCGACCGCCACCGCCGTGCCGGACAGGTCCCGGCCGCCGGGCAGCTCGGCCCGCACCTGACGGCCGAGCGTGGCGCAGCCGGCCGCGTAGGTCTGCTGGAGCCGGGACGCGGCCGGGTCGCCGTCCGCGGCGCGCCAGGCGTCGTACCAGTCGCCGAGCGAGCGCAGCACCGCCCGCAGCAGCGGGTCGCGGTCGGTGCCGGCGGCCCCGGCCAGCGCCAGCGAGGTGGCGGTGCGCACCGGCAGTTCCTCGGCGCGCAGCGAGACGTTGAGCCCGATGCCGAGGACGACGGCGCCGTCCCCGACCCGCTCGGCGAGGATGCCGCCGGCCTTGCGCTCCTCGCCGTCGACGGTCAGCAGCAGGTCGTTGGGCCATTTGAGGGCCGTGTCGACGCCGGCGGCGCGGGACAGCGCGGTGGCGGTGGCCACCCCGGCCAGCAGCGGCAGCCAGCCCCACCGGTGCACGGGGACGGGCCGGCGCACACCGTCGGCGGTCGCGGCCGCCTCACCCGGTCGGAGCAGGACCGAGAAGAACAGTCCGGAGCGGGCCGGGGCGCTCCAGCGCCGGTCCAGCCGGCCGCGGCCGGTGGTCTGCTCCTCGGCGACCAGCACCGCGCCCTCCGGCGCGCCGGCGGCGGCCCGGGCGGACAGGTCGCTGTTGGTGGAGCCGGTGGCCTCCACCACATCGAGCGAGGTCCATACCGCTTCCGGTGTGACCACCGCCTTGCGCAGGGCCACGGCGTTGAGCGGCGGCCGTTCCAGGTCGGACCAGCGGCTGGACGTCATGCCCCCACCCTATGAGCCGCGCCCGCCGCCGGGTGCCGCGCCCGCCCGGCACGTACGGGATGTGGTGAACGCCGCACTGCTCGTTCGTCTCCGTCACCACTACGCTACGCAACAGCGTTACTCGCCAGTCACGTACGCGCGGACCGTACGCGTACGACCCGCCGAGAGCAGGAGAGCCGCCTCCATGGCCGAGCCGCAGTACGACATCCACACGACGGCGGGCAAGCTCGCCGACCTGCGCCACCGCATCGAGGAGGCGACGCACGCCGGCTCGGCGCGTGCCGTGGAGAAACAGCACGCCAAGGGCAAACTCACCGCCCGGGAGCGGATCGAACTGCTGCTGGACGAGGGGTCGTTCACCGAGCTGGACGAGCTGGCCCGGCACCGCTCCACCAACTTCGGCATGGCGGCGAACCGGCCGTACGGCGACGGCGTCGTGACCGGCTACGGCACCGTGGAGGGCCGCCCGGTGGCGGTCTTCTCGCAGGACTTCACCGTCTTCGGCGGGGCGCTGGGCGAGGTGTTCGGCGAGAAGATCGTCAAGGTGATGGACTTCGCGCTGAAGACCGGCTGCCCGGTGATCGGCATCAACGACTCCGGCGGGGCCCGCATCCAGGAGGGCGTCACCTCGCTGGGCATGTACGGCGAGATCTTCCGCCGCAACACCCACGCCTCGGGGGTGATCCCGCAGATCAGCGTGATCGTCGGGCCCTGCGCGGGCGGCGCGGTCTACTCCCCCGCGATCACCGACTTCGTGGTGATGGTCGACCAGACCTCGCACATGTTCATCACCGGGCCCGACGTCATCAAGACGGTCACCGGCGAGGACGTCGGCATGGAGGAGCTGGGCGGCGCGCGCACCCACAACACCACCTCGGGCAACGCCCACCACCTGTCGGGCGACGAGAAGGACGCCTTCGAGTACGTCAAGGCGCTGCTGTCCTACCTGCCGGGCAACAACCTGGAGGAGCCGCCCGCCTTCCCGGCGACCGCGGACCTGGCCGCCACCGACGAGGACCGCGAGCTGGACACGCTGATCCCCGACTCGGCCAACCAGCCGTACGACATCCACCAGGTCATCGAACACGTGCTGGACGACGGCGAGTTCCTGGAGACCCAGGCGCTGTTCGCGCCGAACATCGTCACCGGGCTCGGCCGGATCGAGGGCCGGCCGGTGGGCGTGGTCGCCAACCAGCCGCTCCAGTTCGCCGGCTGCCTGGACATCAACGCCTCGGAGAAGGCGGCGCGGTTCGTGCGCACCTGCGACAGCTTCAACATCCCGGTGGTCACCTTCGTCGACGTCCCCGGCTTCCTGCCCGGCACCAGCCAGGAGTGGGACGGGATCATCCGCCGCGGCGCCAAGCTGATCTACGCCTACGCCGAGGCGACGGTCCCGCTGATCACGATCATCACGCGCAAGGCGTACGGCGGCGCGTACGACGTGATGGGCTCCAAGCACCTGGGCGCGGACCTCAACCTCGCCTGGCCGACCGCCCAGATCGCGGTGATGGGGGCGCAGGGCGCGGTGAACGTGCTGCACCGCCGCACGCTGGCCGAGGCGGCCACCCCGGAGGAGGCCGACGCGCTGCGGCAGCAGCTGATCACCGACTACGAGGACACGCTGCTGAATCCTTACGTCGCGGCCGAGCGCGGCTATGTGGACGCGGTCATCGAGCCGTCCAGGACCCGTGCCCACCTGGTCAAGGCGCTGCGCACGCTGCGCAACAAGCGGGAGAGCCTGCCGCCGAAGAAGCACGGCAACATCCCGCTGTGACGCCCCCGCGTCCGTCGGCTCGTCCGCTCGTCCGCTCGTGCGTGGTGTCCGCGCCCTTGCGACCCGCGCCCCGCGCTTCCGTGCTTCCGTCGACAGGAGGACCGCAGAGATGATGATCAAAGTGGAGCGGGGCCGGCCGACCCCGGAGGAACTGGCGGCGGTCGTCGCGCTGGTCCAGGCGCGGGCCGCGGCGGCCGACCTGGGCGGCGGGCCGGAGCCGGCCGTGCGCAGCTCGTGGTCCGACCCGGCGCGTACGGTGCCGGGCGTCGCGCCCCGCCCCGGGCCGGCGGCGTGGCGCACCTCGGTGTGGCCGGCCTGACCACCGGTCCCGACCGGGCGGCAGTGAGTACCCGTACTCAGGCGCGGGGCGGCGCCGCGGTCCACCCTTGACGGCATGCTCTGGTCCGACGATCAACCGCGCCAGCGCGACGAGGAGTTGCGCCGGGCCCAGCTGATGGTGCGCCGGGCCATGCTGGTGCTCGCGGTGGCGGCGGTCGTCGGGATGGCGGTGGCGGCCTGGCACGCGTGACGGGCCATGCAGGCGTTGCGCGGCCGGAACGGGACCGCGGGGCCGGGGCGGCGGCGGGCCTCTCCTACGATGGCCCGGTGACCTCGACACCGCGCCGCGCCCTCGTCCTCGCGTCCGCCTCGCCCGCCCGCCTCGGGCTGCTGCGCCAGGCGGGGCTCGACCCGCGGGTGGTGGTCTCCGGCGTCGACGAGGAGGCGATCACCGCGCCCTCCCCCGCCGAGCTGGCCCGCGTGCTGGCCGAGGCGAAGGCCACCGCGGTCGCGGAGGGCGGGCTGCTGGACGGCGGTGAACTCGTGGTCGGCTGCGACTCGGTGCTGGAACTCGACGGCGGCGCGCTGGGCAAGCCGCGGGACGCCGCCGAGGCGACCGACCGCTGGCGCGCGATGCGCGGGCGCAGCGGGGTGCTCAGGACCGGGCACTGCGTCATCGACACGGCCGACGGCCGCCGGGTCTCCCGGACCGCCTCCACCACGGTGCACTTCGGCACCCCCGACGACGACGAGGTCGCGGCCTACGTCGCCAGCGGCGAACCCCTCCACGTCGCCGGTGCCTTCACCCTCGACGGCCGTTCGGCGCCCTTCGTCACCGGCATCGAGGGCGACCCCGGCAACGTCATCGGCCTGTCCCTCCCCCTGCTGCGCACCCTCCTGGCCGAACTGGGCACCCGCCTCACGGACCTGTGGGCGTAGCCGCCTAGGTGGCCGGGGCGGCCTCGGCCACTCCGGCGGAGTCGTCGCCCTCGTCGGGCGCGTACATCAGCAACGTCCCGACCAGCAGGGCGAGTACCACCATCATCGCCACGAAGGCATACCAGCCGACCAGGCCCACCACGACCGCGCCGACCACGCCGTGGACGACCGCGCAGACGATGAGGACGATCCGCCCCACCCGCCCGGCCATCTCGTCGCGCAGCGCGATCCGCGCCACCAGTACCGCGCAGCACAGCAGGAAGAGCGCGAAGACGCCGCCGGCCGCCCACGCGCCGACGGTCATGGCGTGCGTCGGCAGCCCGCCGAGCGACATCTGCTGGCGGCGAACCGCCAGCCCGAGTATCCAGTTGACGGCCGCGATGGTCAGCGCGTCGAGCACGAGCACCACCGCGGTCGCCACGGCTATCCCTCTGCGCATTCCGTCCCCCTTGTCATGCCTGCCCGCCTTCGGGCCGGTTGGCCCCCGCGGCGCGCACCTGCGCCGCGGCCCGACCCGCCGGGATTTCCACGGGA
Organism: Actinacidiphila sp. bgisy144; assembly: GCF_057708105.1. Taxonomy (NCBI): domain Bacteria; kingdom Bacillati; phylum Actinomycetota; class Actinomycetes; order Kitasatosporales; family Streptomycetaceae; genus Actinacidiphila; species Actinacidiphila sp. bgisy144. The sequence goes on from NZ_JBYIRM010000001.1 coordinate 202,215, forward strand.
GTTACCCCAGGTACCCAGGGCTCGCAGGCTACTCACGGGTATGCGCGGCGGCAAGGGTCCTGACCCAACCACCCGCCAGGGAACGCGCGGCGGCAAATTTTCCGTCCGCTGTTCGTAGGAATCCCACAAAGGATCGGCGCGTCGCAGGTCGGCCGACATGCGAGACGCGATCCACACCCGGGAGTGCGGGACATTGCGCCAATCCGCGCCGTACCTTGGAATGAGCAGGCTTTCACGGGGTTCTCCAGGCCCCTGGATCACCCTGCGTGTGGGCAACCTCACGTCCAGGGGCGCCTCGGTTTCAAGTGTGGCCATTGCCTAAACTCTGCTTGTTCCAAGGAGGGAGCCATCGTGCGCAAGGTGCTCATCGCCAACCGCGGTGAAATCGCTGTCCGTGTCGCTCGTGCGTGCCGGGACGCCGGCATCGGCAGTGTCGCGGTGTACGCGGAGCCGGACCGGGACGCCGTCCATGTCCGGGTTGCCGACGAGGCGTACGCGTTGGGTGGTGACACCCCGGCGACCAGCTATCTCGACATCGGGAAGGTGCTGGCCGCCGCAGCCGAGTCCGGGGCGGACGCGGTCCACCCCGGTTACGGGTTCCTGTCGGAGAACGCCGAGTTCGCGCAGGCCGTGCTGGACGCCGGACTGACCTGGATCGGCCCGCCGCCGCAGGCGATCCGCGACCTGGGCGACAAGGTGGCGGCCCGTCACATCGCCCAGCGCGCGGGCGCGCCGCTGGTGGCCGGCACCCCCGACCCGGTCTCCGGCGCGGAGGAGGTCGTGGCGTTCGCGAAGGAGCACGGCCTGCCCATCGCGATCAAGGCCGCCTTCGGTGGCGGCGGCCGCGGCCTGAAGGTCGCCCGCACCCTCGAAGAGGTCCCCGAGCTGTACGACTCCGCGGTGCGCGAGGCGGTGGCCGCGTTCGGCCGCGGCGAGTGCTTCGTGGAGCGCTACCTGGACCGCCCCCGGCACGTCGAGACCCAGTGCCTGGCCGACACCCACGGCAATGTCGTGGTGGTCTCCACCCGCGACTGCTCCCTCCAGCGCCGCCACCAGAAGCTGGTGGAGGAGGCCCCGGCGCCCTGGCTGTCGAAGGAGCAGAACGCGCAGCTGTACAGCGCGTCGAAGGCGATCCTGCGCGAGGCCGGCTACGTGGGCGCGGGCACCTGCGAGTTCCTGGTCGGCCAGGATGGCACGATCTCCTTCCTGGAGGTCAACACCCGGCTCCAGGTGGAGCACCCGGTCACCGAGGAGGTCTCCGGGATCGACCTGGTCCGGGAGATGTTCCGGATCGCCGACGGCGAGGCGCTCGGCTACGACGACCCGCCGTCGCGGGGCCACTCGTTCGAGTTCCGGATCAACGGCGAGGACCCGGGGCGCAACTTCCTCCCGGCGCCGGGCACGGTGACGCTGTTCACGCCGCCGTCGGGCCCCGGGGTGCGGCTGGACGCGGGCGTGGAGTCCGGCAGTGTGATCGGCCCGGCGTGGGACTCGCTGCTGGCGAAGCTGGTGGTGACCGGGGCGACGCGCGAGCAGGCGTTGCAGCGCGCGTCCCGTGCGCTGGGCGAGTTCACGGTGGAGGGGATGGCGACCGCGATCCCGTTCCACCGCGCGGTGGTGGTCGACCCGGCGTTCGCCCCGGTGGACGGGAACCCGTTCACGGTGCACACCCGCTGGATCGAGACGGAGTTCGTCAACACCATCCCGCCGTTCGCCGGACAGGCGGCCGACGAGGAGGAGGGCGGCGGCCGGGAGACCGTCGTCGTCGAGGTCGGCGGCAAGCGCCTGGAGGTCTCGCTGCCCGCGCACCTGGGCATGACGCTGGCCCGTACGGGGCTGGCCGCCGGTGCCAAGCCGAAGCGGCGGGCCGCGACGAAGGCGACCGCGGCGGCGTCCGGTGACACGCTGGCCTCGCCGATGCAGGGCACCATCGTGAAGGTGGCCGCCGAGGAGGGCCAGAAGGTCGCCGAGGGCGACCTGATCGTGGTCCTGGAGGCGATGAAGATGGAGCAGCCGCTCAACGCGCACCGCTCCGGCACCGTCGTGGGCCTGAAGGCGGAGGTCGGCGCGTCGATCTCCTCCGGCGCGCTCATCTGCGAGATCAAGGACTGAGGTCCGCGCGGGGCGCCCGGCGTACGGGGCGCGGCAGCGGGCGGCGGGCGACCTTCGGGTCGGCCGCCGCCCGCTTCTCGGCTCCGCGGCCGCTCAGCGCAGCCGGGGCTTCGGGGGCGCCTTGAGCAGCAGCACCATCACCAGGGCGGCCGCCACGAAGACCGCCGCGAGGGTGAACGCGGCCGTGGCGCCGCTGATGAACGCGTCGCCGTGCGTGTGCCGGGAGACCGTGCCGAAGACGGTGACCAGGACCGACAGCCCGAGGCTGCCGCCGACCTGCTGCATCGTCTGGAGCAGGCCCGAGGCGGAGCCGGCCTCCTTCGGCTGGACGCCGGAGAGGATGAAGGTGTTCAGCGGCATCATCGTCCAGCCCACCCCGAACCCGATCAGCATCAGCGGGCCGAGCAGCCCGGCCGCGTAGCCGTCGGAGCTGCTGAGCTGGGTGATCCAGACCGTGCCCGCCAGGTTGAGCGGCAGCCCGAGGGCCACCACCGTCTTCGCGCCGAACCTGCCGATCATGCGTGGCGCGAGCCGCGCGGCGACGAACAGCAGCCCGGCCAGCGGCAGGAACGCGAAGCCGGTCCGCAACGGGCTGAAGTGCAGGTAGGTCTGGAGGTACTGGGTGGTGAAGTAGAAGACGCCGAACATCCCGGCCGGCACCAGCAGCATCACGCCGTAGGCGATGGCGCGGTTGCGGTCGGCGAACAGCCGCAGCACCACCAACGGCCGCTCCACCCGCGTCTCGTTGACCAGGAACGCGCCGAGCAGCGCGACGGCGGCCACGAACGAGGTGATCGCGCGTCCGTCGCTCCAGCGGCTCTCGCCCACCCGGATGAAGCCGTAGACCAGGGTGGCCATGCCGAGGGTGCCGGTCAGGGCGCCCGCGACGTCGAAGCGGCCGCCGCGGTGGCGCTCGGTCTCCGTGACGAAGCGCGGGGCCAGCAGCAGGATCGCGGCGCCCACCGGCACGTTGACGAAGAACACCCAGCGCCAGGTGCCCAGGTCGGTGAGGATGCCGCCGGCGGTCAGCCCGATCGCCGAGCCCGCGCCGGAGACCGCGGAGAACACGCTCAGCGCCCGGTTGCGCTCGGTGCCCTCGGCGAAGGAGGTCGCGATCAGGGCGAGGGTGCTGGGTGCGGCGAGCGCGGCGGCCGCGCCCTGGAGGCCGCGGGCGACCAGCAGGGTGGTGGCGTCGTTGGCCAGCCCGCCGGCGATCGAGGCGACGGTGAAGGCGCCGACGCCCCAGACCATCGCCGTCCGGCGTCCGACCAGGTCGCCTATTCGGCTGCCGAGCAGCAGCAGGCCGCCGAAGGCGAGGGTGTAGACGTTGAGCACCCAGGACATGCCGGTCGCCGAGAAGCCCAGGTGGGAGCCGATACCGGGGAGTGCGACGTTCACCACGGTCGCGTCGAGCAGGATCATCAGCTGGGTGCCGACGATGGCACCCAGCACGAGGTACGGATGGGCACGGCCGCGGGCTGAACGGTCCGCGCCCGGGAGACGGGTCGCACTGGTCGCAGGGGCCGCCGGGGCCGCCGCCGGGGTGGCAGGGTCCGCAGGGACGGCAGAGGCCGAAGGGGTCGAGCTTCTCGGGCGGGGTGAGCCGTCGGAGTCACGCGTCGTGGGCGTGGGCATGGCGAGGAAGCCTCCAGCGGTGGAAGTAAACGGAGGTCGTCTCCGAAACTATACGGAGACTTCCTCCGGAACCACCACCGGAACTACCATCTATTTCGGCGGGATGTTCCGGGACGGAGGCGTGACCAGGATGCGGGCAGACGCACAGCGCAACTACGACCGTTTGCTCGAAGAGGCGCGGCAGGCGTTCATCGTGCACGGCACCGACGTCGCACTGGAGGACATCGCCCGGCACGCGGGCGTCGGCATCGGCACCCTCTACCGCCACTTCCCCAACCGCTACAGCCTGATGAACGGCGTCTTCCACCGCGAGATCGACGCGCTGTCCGAGCGGGCGGCCGAACTCGCGACCGCGGCCGACCCGACCGAGGCCCTCACCACGTGGCTGTACGCGATCGCGACGCACTCCACCCTCTACCGCGGCATGGCCGCCGCCATCGGCGAGGCGTCGGACACGCAGATGCCCGCCTGCAAAATGCGGATGCGCGAGGCGGGTTCGGTGCTGCTGACCCGCGCCCAGCGGGAGGGCGACGTCCGGGCGGACATCCAGATCGGCGACCTGCTGAAACTCACCTACGCGGTGGTGCAGGCGGCCGAGAAGGACCCCTCGGAGCACGGGGTGTTCAAGCGGCTCATGACGCTGATGATGGAGGGCATCCGGGTCCGGCAGCCCGCACCGGAACTCCAGCGGTGAGCGCCCACCGGGCGGCGGCTCCCCGGGGGCGCTTCCCCGGGGAGCCGGCCGCTCGCGTTCAGCGGCGGCGGACGTCCGCCAGGCGGGCCGCCGAGCCCTCGCCCGCCGAGCCCAACGGCGGGGCGCCGCGCAGCGGGTGGTGCCGTCGAGGCCCGGGCAGCCCCCGTCCGGAGGCGAGCGTCTCGGCGGTGGCGGCCGAGGCGGCCGCCGCGCCCGCACCCGGCACCGGTGCCACGGTCACCTGCACACCGCGGTCGGCCAGCGCCTGGAGTTCGGTACCCGCCCGCTCGTCGTCCGGCTCGGAGTCGTCGGTGACGAGATGGGTGATCTGGTCGGTCGGCACGGTCTGGAACATCGTGTCCGTACCGAGCTTCGTGTGGTCGGCGAGCACCACCACCTCCGCCGCGGCCTGCACCAGCGCCCGGTCCACGCTCGCGGAGAGCATGTTGGACGTCGACAGCCCGCGTTCGGCGGTCAGCCCCGCGCCGGACAGAAACGCCCGGGACACCCGCAGCCCTTGCAGCGACTGCTCGGCGCCGCTGCCGACCAGCCCGTAGTTCGAGCCGCGCAGGGTGCCCCCGGTCATCACCACCTCGACACGGTTGGCGTGCGCCAGCGCCTGGGCCACCAGCAGGGAGTTGGTCACCACGGTCAGCCCGGGCACCCGGGCCAGCCGTCTGGCCAGTTCCTGCGTGGTGGTGCCCGCACCGACCACGATCGCCTCGCCCTCCCCGACGAGGCCGGCCGCGAGATCGGCGATGGCCGTCTTCTCCGCGGTCGCTAGATGGGATTTCTGCGGGAAGCCGGACTCCCTGCTGAAGCCACCCGGCAACACCGCACCGCCATGCCGGCGGTCCAAGAGTCCTTCCGCCTCCAGCGCCCGCACGTCCCTGCGCACGGTCACTTCGGACGTCTGGACGACCCGGGCGAGCTCCCGGAGCGACACCGCTCCGTTGGCCCGCACCATTTCCAGAATCAACTGACGACGTTCTGCAGCGAACACAGAACCGACAGTAATGCCAACGACCGGACGGTTTCAGCGTTTTGCGCCCGTTGATGGAAGTCGTTCACAAAACAGACCGCCAAGTGCTATACCTCGACCGCACGTTCCCTTCCCACCCTAGGCGCGCCCGAGGTCCTTCAGGCGCACCGCTCCGGGCGCGAAGCTGCTGGAGTCGATGGCGGCGTCCATGTTCCCCAGGTCGATGGACTGCACCTGCCACAGCCGCCCCGCGAACTCGACGGTACCGCCGACCGGCACGTCGCGGAACGTGCCTCCGCCCTCCTTGCCCATCACCGTGCTGATGTCGCACCGCGGCGGGTCCGCGGCGATGTCGGTCACCACGATGGACTTGTCGACGCCGCTGTCGTCCCGCGAGTTGACCGGCACGTGCCAGAGCAACGACAGCACACCCGCGCGGGTGGTGGGCCAGTCGGACATCTTCCCTCCCGTCTCGGCCGGAGCGTGCAGCCCCGGGCCGGTCAGAACGACGCGGTAGGTGCAGATCTCCGCGACGGTGTACACATGCCCGGCGAGGGTGACGTGCTGTGCGACCTTCACCGTGTGCCGGATGGAACCGGTTGCCAGCTCCGCGGTGCGGCTGGTGCCGTCCGCGTGCGCCGCGTCGTAGGCCACTTCCGTGCCGCCGGGCAGGGCGGCCTTGGCGTGGAGCAGGACGTGCAGCCCCTGCGCCGCTTTCCGCCCCGCGCACTCCGGCCCCGGGTCCATGGACGCGGAGACGGAAGGGCTCGGTGGATGCCCGGCTGTCGTACCCGAGTTGCCGCACGCGGCCGCAGCCAGGAGGCAGATACCGGCCCCCACCGCCCGGGCCCGCTTCGTCGACACGTCCATCAGTCCACCGAGAGCCGCTGCGGAGCGGTGAAGTAGTCGTGGTACTGCTGCGGCGTGACGGTGATGTCGCGGTCCGGCCCCCAGGGGTTGCCCAGGATCATGTTGCCGTCGCCGTCGAAGCCCTTCACATAGAAGACGTGCCGCGTCACGTACTTGTCGTTCCAGTGGGGATCGAGGCCCTTCGACTTCAGGTCGGCGTCGGACGGCGTGGCGACGATCACCGGATGGCTCGACTGGTACGCCTTCTTGACCCCGTCGAAGCCGCCGTCGATCGACTTCGACTTGTCGCCGGTGACATAGGGCGGCGCCTTGTCGGTCTCGTCCCACTCGGTGGCGCCGTAGTCGCCCTGCTCCGTGCGGTCGTAGAGCGGGTCGTCCTCGTGGCCGTCCGGGGCGCCGCCCTTGTCGCCCGCGTACATCAGGGCGAACGCCTTCTCGTAGTAGGCCGGCCAGCTCTCTCCGGTGCCGTAGGCGGACACGGGGACGTCGTTGCCGTCCATCGGGATGTCCGGTGTGACCGTCACCCAGTGCATCTTGCCGCTCTTGTCCCAGATCCGCACGTTCACCGTGCCGTTGGGATTCTGCTTGATGCCGTCGGCGATGAACTTCGGGTCGGCCTGGGCGGTCGCCTCCAGCGACGCCATGTACCAGCAGTCGGCGATCTGGCCCTGTGACACCCCGGAGGCATCGACGGTCCCGGGGTTCTTGAACAGCGGGTCCGTCGGCATGCCGTAGTGCATGTCCGGTACGCCCTCGCCCCGCTGGGAGTTCTGGCCCTCCAGCCAGGCATCCGTCGTGTCGAATCCCGGCTGCACCGGGAAGGCCGCCTCGATCTTGGGCCAGTGCGTGGGCCCCGCCTTGGCCAGCAGCGAACTGGTGAGGTCGCGGTACTCGCCGGCGGGCAGGCCGTTGTCGTGGTCGAAAGGCCAGATGCCGCTGCTGCCGGTGTGGGCGGCGACGGTGTTGAAGTGGGCGAGGTCGCCGGCCGGGACCTTGTCCAGGAAGGCGTCGAGTTCCGCCGGGGTGAGCCCGTCCAGGTCGCCCTTGATCCGCTCCAGGTCCGAGCGGCCGGCGGTGTCCCCGGCGTCCTTGCCGTTGAGCTTCGCGAGGTCGCTCATCGCGGCGTTGATCTTCTTCTGGTCCGGCGCCGTCTCGTCGTCGAAGTAGAGCGAGGGGTCGATGTGGTAGCCGCCGTCGACGAGGGCCTTCACTCCGGTGAGCTGGGCGTTGCGGCGCTTCATCGACGCCTGGGTGCTGTCGAGCTCGCGGACCAGAGTGCCGGGCAGGCAGCGGTAGTTGCCGAAGAAGATCCCTCCCATCAGGTCGCCGACGAGCGGCTGGAGCAGGGAACTGGTGGTGACCGGTGTGCTGCCGTCGAGCAGTTCGTCGGCGCGCGTGAGCAGGGCGGCGGTCCTGCGGTGCAGCCCACCCGCGCCCTCGCTCGCCTTCTGCAGGTCCCCGGCCAGCGTGGCGATCTTGTCGGTGTCGAAGCCGGCGAACTCCATCAGTGCGCCCCCTTCGCGGCCTCGTCCTCCAACGTCTGGGCCGCGTTCTCCCAGCGCTTGGCGTCGGCGACGAGATCGGACGCCATCTGGTGGAGTGTGGACTTGCGCGAGCCGAGCATCGCGGTCGTCGTCTCGGCGTACGGGCCTTTCCAGATCCCGGAGTTGGCCTGGGCGACCGCACTGTCCAGATACGGCCCCAGAGAGCCCGCGATCGTGCGGGCGTCGCGCGCGCAGTCGCGTAAGTCGTTCGCTCGCTGCTTCTTCTGAGCGGGCGTCTCGCCCGGTTCGTCCGGCGCTCGTCCCATGTGGCACCCCCCGATGGACACAAAGTGGTGCCACCGTAGGGGGCGGGGGACGCGGATGGAGGGCGGACAGACCGGGCGTTACGGAACCGCAACGACCGTGACCGTCCGGTGACAACCAGTGATCACCGGCCGGGTGCGGGGCGTCAGTTGGCGTGGTTGACCTTGCGGGTGTGGAGTTGGCGGGCGACTTCGGCGATCGAGCCGGACAGCGAGGGGTAGACGGTGAAGGCGTTCGCGATCTGCTCGACGGTCAGGCTGTTGTCGACCGCGATCGAGATGGGGTGGATCAGCTCGCTGGCCTTGGGCGCGACCACCACGCCGCCGACCACGATCCCGGTCCCGGGGCGGCAGAAGATCTTGACGAAGCCGTCGCGGACGCCCTGCATCTTCGCCCGCGGGTTGCGCAGCAGCGGCAGCTTGACGACGTTCGCCTCGATCCGCTTGGCGTCGATGTCCGCCTGGGAGTAGCCGACGGTGGCGATCTCCGGGTCGGTGAAGACGTTGGAGGAGACGGTCTTGAGGTTGAGCGGGGCCACCGCGTCGCCGAGGAAGTGGTACATCGCGATCCGGCCCTGCATCGCGGCGACCGACGCGAGCGCGAAGACACCGGTGACGTCGCCGGCCGCGTAGACGCCGGGGGCGCTGGTGCGGGAGACCTTGTCCGTCTTGATGTGACCGGCGTCGGTGAGCTTGACGCCCGCCTCCTCCAGGCCCATCCCGCCGGTGTTGGGGATCGCGCCGACCGCCATCAGGCAGTGCGTGCCCTCGATCACCCGGCCGTCGGCGAGCGCGACCTCGACCCGGTCGCCGACCCGCTTCACCGACTGCGCCCGGGAGCGCGCCATCACGTTCATGCCGCGGCGGCGGAAGACGTCCTCCAGGACTGCCGCCGCGTCCGGGTCCTCGCCCGGCAGCACCCGGTCCCGGGAGGAGACGAGGGTGACGCGCGCGCCGAGCGCCTGGTACGCGCCGGCGAACTCCGCGCCGGTGACGCCGGAGCCGACCACGACCAGCTCCTCCGGCAGCTCGTCGAGGTTGTAGACCTGCGTCCAGTTCAGGATGCGCTCGCCGTCGGGCAGCGCGTCCGGCAGCTCGCGCGGGCGCGCGCCGGTCGCGATCAGCACCGCCTCCGCGGTCAGCCGCTCGGTGCTGCCGTCGGCCGCCTCGACCACGACGCACCGGGTGCCCCCGGCGGTCTGGCACCCCTCCAGCCGGCCCCGGCCGCGCATCACCCGGGCGCCGGCCCGGGTCACGGCCGCGGTGATGTCATGCGACTGGGCGAGCGCGAGCCGCTTCACCCGGCGGTTGACCTTGCCGAGGTCCACCCCGACCACCCTGCCGGAACGTTCCAGCGGCGGCGCGTCGTCGCCGACGATGATGCCCAGCTCCTCGTAGGAGGAGTCGAAGGTCGTCATCACCTCGGCCGTGGCGATGAGCGTCTTGGACGGCACGCAGTCGGTCAGCACCGACGCACCGCCCAGCCCGTCGGTATCCACGACGGTCACCTCCGCGCCGAGCTGCGCCGCAACGAGCGCGGCCTCGTAGCCGCCGGGTCCGCCACCGATGATCACGATCCGAGTCACGTACCCCATTGTCCCGCACGTGCCAAGCGACCGCCGCCAGGGTCCCGCCCGTACGGCGGAAGGGCGCGCAGAAGCGATCGCGGAAAGAGCGCGCACCCCGCCCCTGACCTGCCGCCGACCCGCCTTCCGCTCCTTACGCCGGGTGAACCCCGCTCCCGTACTCTCGTGTCCATGTCGCTCTACGCCGCCTACGCCGGCAACCTCGACGCGCGGCTGATGACGCGCCGCGCCCCGCACTCCCCGCTGCGCGGCACCGGCTGGCTCGACGGGTGGCGGCTGACGTTCGGCGGCGAGCAGATGGGCTGGGAGGGCGCGCTGGCCACGCTCGTGGAGGCACCCGAGGAACAGGTCTTCGTCGGCCTCTACGACATCGCCGAGGTGGACGAGGAGTCGATGGACCGCTGGGAGGGCGTGCCCCTGGGCATCTACCGGCGCACGACCCTGCGGGTCCACACCCTCGACGGCGACGTGGCGGCCTGGCTGTACGTCCTCAACGACTACGAGGGCGGCCTGCCCTCCGCCCGCTACCTCGGCGAGATCGCCGACGCCGCCGAGTCCGCCGGGGCGCCCCACGACTACGTGATGGAGCTGCGCAAGCGGCCCTGCTGAGGCTGCGCAAGCGGCCCTGCTGAGGCGGCCCGCACGGCCCCGCCCACCCGGGTGGACGAGCGCCGGCCCCCTCGTCGATGGTCGGAAGATCCGATTTCCCACCACCAGGTCTTCGCGGCGTCTACGCGCGTAGGGAAACACGGGTTACTCTCATCCGCGTGAACGCTTCCCCAGAACCCGATCCCTACGCCGCGGCCGAGGCCGCCGCCGCCCGCCTCCGCGAGCTGACCGGCGCCGACACACACGACGTGGCCCTCGTCATGGGCTCGGGCTGGGTGCCCGCCGCCGACGCACTCGGCGCCCCCGACCACGAGGTACCGGTCACCGATCTGCCCGGCTTCCCCGAGCCCGCCGTCGCCGGGCACTCCGGACAGGTCCGCTCGGTACGGATCGGCGCGGTGCGCGCCCTGGTCTACCTCGGCCGCACCCACCTCTACGAAGGGCGCGGCGTCGACACCGTCGTCCACGGCGTCCGCACCGCTGTCGCCGCCGGCTGCAAGACCATCGTCCTCACCAACGGCTGCGGGGGGCTGCGCCCCGGCTTCCTCCCCGGGCAGCCCGTCCTCATCAGCGACCACATCAACCTCACCGCCACCTCGCCCCTGCGCGGGCCGCGCTTCGTCGACCTCACCGACCTCTACTCGCCGCGGCTGCGGACGCTGTGCCGCGAGGTCGACCCCACCCTGGAGGAAGGCGTCTACGTCCAACTGCCCGGGCCGCACTACGAGACGCCCGCCGAGATCGGGATGGTGCGGGCGATAGGCGGGGACCTCGTCGGGATGTCCACCGCCCTCGAGGCGATCGCTGCGCGCGAGGCGGGGGCCGAGGTGCTCGGGATCTCCCTCGTCACCAACCTCGCGGCCGGGATGACCGGGGCGCCCCTCAACCACGAGGAGGTCCTTGAGGCGGGGAGGGTTTCCGCGACGCGCATGGGGGCGCTCCTCTGCGAGGTGCTGGGCCGCCTCTGAACGGTGCCCATCCCGCCCGCCCGCCCCTTTGCCCTCAAACGCCGGGCGGGCTTGATCGGTTGGCCTCCGCCCGCTCGACTGCCCTCAATCGCCGGGCGGGCTGAATTGGCTCGCCCGGACCCGCATGTCTGCCCTCAAACGCCGGGCAGGCTGATCATCGGTACCCGCCACAAACAAGCCCGCCCGGCGATTGAGGGCAGGCACACGGCACAACCCGCGCAAACACCGAGCCCGCCCGGCGATTGAGGGCAGGCGAGACCGGAAGAAGGTGAACCGACGGTGCGGCTGGAGCCCACGCAGTGGATCGCTGAGGACCCCGACCCCGAAACCCGCGCTGAGCTGGAGGCTCTGGTAGGGGCCGCGGCGGAGGGCGACGAGGAGGCCCGGGCGGATGTGGCGGACCGTTTCCGGGGGACCCTGGAGTTCGGTACCGCCGGGCTGCGCGGGGCGATGGGCGCGGGCCCGATGCGGATGAACCGGGTGGTGGTGATGCGCGCCGCGGCCGGTCTGGCCGCGTACGTGAAGGACGCGTTCCCGGACCACCCGGGCGGCGGCCTGGTCGTGATCGGGTACGACGCACGGCACAGGTCGGAGCGCTTCGCCCGGGACACCGCGGCGGTGCTGACGGGTGCGGGTCTGCCCGCGGCGGTGCTGCCGCGCCCGCTGCCGACCCCGGTCCTGGCGTTCGCGATCCGCCATCTCGGCGCCGCCGCGGGCGTGATGGTCACCGCGAGCCACAACCCGCCGCAGGACAACGGCTACAAGGTGTACCTCGGCGACGGCTCGCAGATCGTGCCCCCCGCGGACGCGGAGATCGCCGCGCGGATCGCGGCGGTGGGCCCGTTGAAGACGGTGCCGGCCCCCGAGGACGGCTGGACCGTGCTGGGCGAGGAGGTCGTGGCGGCGTACCTGGAGCGCGCGGTGGGGGTCGTCGCGCCGGGCGGCCCGCGCGAGGTGTCCACCGTGTACACGCCGATGCACGGGGTTGGCCTGGAGACGCTGCGCGCCGCGTTCGACCGGGCCGGCTTCCCCGCGCCCGCGGTGGTGCCGCGGCAGGCGGCGCCCGACCCGGACTTCCCGACGGTGGCGTTCCCCAACCCCGAGGAACCCGGTGCGATGGACCTCGCGTTCGAAGCCGCCCGCGCGCACGGCCCGGACCTGGTGATCGCCAACGACCCGGACGCGGACCGCTGCGCGGCGGCCGTACCGGACCCGAACGCGCCCGGCGGCTGGCGGATGCTGCGCGGCGACGAGCTGGGTGCGCTGCTCGCGGTCCACCTGGTGCGGCGCGAGGCGGCCGTACCGGGCCGGGACACCTTCGCGGCGAGCATCGTCTCCTCGTCGCTGCTGTCGAAGATCGCCGCCCGCGCCGGCCTCGGCTACGCCGACACCCTCACCGGTTTCAAGTGGATCTCCCGCGTGCCGGGCCTGCGCTACGGCTACGAGGAGGCGCTCGGCTACTGCGTCGACCCGGCGGGGGTGCGCGACAAGGACGGGATCACCGCGGCGCTGATGGTCGCCGAACTCGCCGCCGACCTGAAGCGGGAGGCCCGTACGCTCGGCGACCTGCTCGACGAGCTCGCCCTCGAGCACGGGCTGCACGCCACCGACCAGCTCTCCGCGCGGGTCGCGGACCTGTCGCTGATCGGCGCGGCCATGGAGCGCCTGCGGGCGCACCCCCCGGCCGCCCTCGCGGGGCTGGACGTCACCGGCGTCGACGACCTGGCCGCCGGGTCGGCGGAGTTGCCGCCCACCGACGGCCTGCGCTACCGCCTGGCCGGGCCCGGGGTGGACGGTGCCCGGGTGGTGGTCCGGCCCAGCGGCACCGAGCCGAAGCTCAAGTGCTACCTGGAGGTGGTGGTGCCGGTCGCCGCCGCCGCGGCCCTGCCCGCGGCCCGCGCCGCCGCGGCCGGCCTGCTCACCGCCCTCAAGCGCGACCTGGCGGCCGCGGCGGGCATCTGAACCAGCGTACGCCGCGGCGCCGTGCGCCTTCTTCGCGCACGGCGCCGCGGCGTACGGGGGAACGGGAGGTACCGGTCCCGTTCAGGCGGCTGTCTCAGGCGGTGGCCGCCAGCACCGCCAGCACGATCGCGCCGGCCACCGATGGCGCGATGACCTCGTAGCACCAGCGGATCACCGGGTGCGCCTGCTCCTCCTCGCCCGGCCGCGCCTCGTGGCGGTCGGCCAGTTCGCGCAGTTCGTACACCGCGCGGTCGGACGGCGCCCGTACGGTGCCGTCGGCGTCCGGCTGCCCCGGGCGGCGGCGCGGGATCGGGCCGAACGGGTCGCGGCGGCCGCCCCCGGACTGGGCCCGCTCGGTCTGCTTGGCCGCGCTCTTGCGGGCCCGCACCGACACCGGGATCGCCCAGAGCTGGAACTTGCGGCCGCCGGCCAGCATCTCCGTCGAGTAGCCGGAGCGGATGCTCTCCACGCCGGGCCACGGCACCGTGATCGTACGGAAGGGGTTGCGCACCCGGATGCGGTCGTCGTTGGCGTAGACCACCGGGCGCAGGGTGAACGCCACGATCAGGGGGACCGCGCAGAGCATCGCGGCGAGCGCGAGCCACGGGGTGTGGCCGGTGCCGCGGGCGACGGCGTCGCCCCCGATCCACCCCACCAGGACGAGCAGCAGCACACCGCCCACGACCCCCGCGACCGAGCGGTAGGCGCGGTCGGCGTACTTCGGCTGCCCGTCCCCGGCCGCGGCCGGACCCGAGCGGTCCTTCTTCGAGCTCGTCATCCCCCGATTCTGCCTCACGGCGCGCCGGACCCCCCGGTCTGCCCCGTCCGCGGAGCTGCGGGACCACCTCCCGGTGGGTGGGCCCTCCGGGCTGCCCCGTCCTGTGGGTGCCGGGGCCTTGCGGTCACCACGGGCTGGTCGCGCAGTTCCCCGCGCCCCTGGTAATGCTCGGCTCCTCCCGCGAAAGAAGCTCGCGCCCCAAAGGGGCGCGGGGAACGGCGCGCGCAACAGGTCACCGGCCCGCCGCCGGGCGCGCCCCACAACCACAACGGCGAGAGCCCGAGGGGCGCGGGGAACGGCGCGGTCAGCCGGACGCCGGGGGGTGGTCCCGGGACGGGGGAAGCGCGCACCCCGGGGGGACTGGCCGACCTGTTACGCGCGTAGATATGGTGATGTGGTGACCATGTCCTCCGAAGTTCCCCCGCCCCCTCCCGACGTCGCCGACGCCGTCGGCGTGCCCGGCACCCCCGGCATCCCCGGCGTGCCCGGCCTCGCGGACGTCGCCTCTTCCGCCCAGGCCCTGCGCAGCTACCTGCACGGACTGCCCGGCGTGGACGCCGTCGGCCTGGAGGCGCGGGCGGCAGCCCTGGGTACGCGCTCGATCAAGACGACCGCGAAGGCGTACGCGATCGACCTGGCGATCTCGATGATCGACCTGACCACGCTGGAAGGCGCGGACACGGCCGGCAAGGTCCGCGCCCTGTGCGCGAAGGGCGTCCGCCCGGACCCCACCGACCGTACGGTTCCGCGCGTCGCGGCGATCTGCGTGTACGGCGACATGGTCGCGACCGCGAAAGAGGCGCTGGCGGCGGCGGGCGGCGAGCAGGTGCACGTCGCCGCGGTGGCGACCGCGTTCCCCTCCGGCCGGGCCGCGCGCCGCGTGAAGCTCGCGGACACCGCGGAGGCGGTCGCGGCGGGCGCGGACGAGATCGACATGGTGATCGACCGCGGCGCGTTCCTGTCCGGCCGCTACCTGGACGTCTTCGAGGAGATCCGGGAGGTGCGGGCGGCCTGTGTCCGCCCCGACGGCACCCGCGCCCACCTGAAGGTGATCTTCGAGAACGGCGAGCTGTCGACGTACGACAACATCCGCCGCTGCTCGTGGCTGGCGATGCTCGCGGGCGCGGACTTCATCAAGACCTCGACCGGCAAGGTCGGGGTGAACGCCACCCCGGCGAACACCCTGGTGATGCTGGAGGCGGTCCGCGACTTCCGCCGCGCGACCGGCGTGCAGATCGGGGTGAAGCCGGCCGGCGGCATCCGTACCGCGAAGGACGCGGTGAAGTACCTGGTGATGGTGAACGAGACCCTGGGAGACGACTGGCTGTCGCCGCAGTGGTTCCGCTTCGGCGCCTCCAGCCTCCTCAACGACCTGCTGATGCAGCGGCAGAAGCTCAGCACCGGCCGGTACTCCGGTCCCGACTACGTCACGGTGGACTGATCCCTCATGGCAGACCAGAAGTTCGCGTACGCGCCCGCGCCGGAGTCCCGCGCGGTCGTGGAACTCGCGCCCTCGTACGGCTTGTTCGTGGACGGCGAGTTCACCGAGGCCGCCGACGGCCGGGTCTTCAAGACCGTCTCCCCCGCCACCGAGGAGGTGCTCGCGGAGGTCGCGCGGGCCGGTGAGGCGGACGTCGACCGCGCGGTGCGGGCGGCGCGCAAGGCGTTCGGGAAGTGGTCGGCGCTGCCGGGCGCCGAGCGCGGCAAGTACCTCTTCCGGATCGCCCGCATCCTCCAGGAGCGGGCCCGTGAGCTGGCGGTGCTGGAGACGCTGGACAACGGCAAGCCGATCCGCGAGACCAGGGACGTGGACCTGCCGCTGGTGGCGGCGCACTTCTTCTACTACGCGGGCTGGGCGGACAAGCTGGAGTACGCCGGCTGCGGGCCCGCCCCGCGGCCGCTGGGCGTGGCCGGGCAGGTCATCCCGTGGAACTTCCCGCTGCTGATGCTGGCGTGGAAGGTCGCGCCGGCGCTGGCCGCGGGCAACACGGTGGTACTCAAGCCGGCCGAGACCACTCCGCTGAGCGCGCTGTTCTTCGCGGACGTGTGCCGCCAGGCGGGCCTGCCGCGCGGGGTGGTCAACATCCTCACCGGCTACGGCGACGCGGGCGCGGCGCTGGTCGCGCACGAGGGCGTGGACAAGGTCGCGTTCACCGGGTCGACGGAGGTCGGCAAGGCGATCGCCCGCACGGTGGCGGGCAGCCGCAAGAAGGTGACGCTGGAGCTGGGCGGCAAGGCGGCGAACATCGTCTTCGACGACGCGCCGGTCGACCAGGCCGTCGAGGGCATCGTCAACGGGATCTTCTTCAACCAGGGCCATGTGTGCTGCGCCGGGTCGCGGCTGCTGGTCCAGGAGTCGGTGCAGGAGGAGGTGCTGGACGCGCTGAAGCGGCGGATGGGCACCTTGCGGGTGGGCGACCCGCTGGACAAGAACACCGACATCGGCGCGATCAACTCCGCCGAGCAGCTGGCCCGGATCACCGAGCTGGCCGCGGCGGGCGAGGCGGAGGGCGCCGAGCGGTGGGCGCCGGCGTGCGAACTGCCCACGTCCGGCTACTGGTTCGCGCCGACGTTGTTCACCGGGGTGACGCAGGCGCACCGGATCGCGCGGGAGGAGATCTTCGGCCCGGTGCTGTCGGTGCTGACCTTCCGCACCCCGGCGGAGGCGGTGGAGAAGGCGAACAACACGCCGTACGGGCTGTCCGCGGGGATCTGGACGGAGAAGGGTTCGCGCATCCTGGCGATGGCGGACCGGCTGCGGGCGGGGGTGGTGTGGGCGAACACGTTCAACAAGTTCGACCCCACCTCGCCGTTCGGCGGTTACAAGGAGTCCGGCTACGGCCGGGAGGGCGGCCGGCACGGCCTGGCGGCGTACCTCGCCGAGGAAGGGGAGCTGGACCGATGACGGAGTCCGAGCGTACTGAGGGTGCGGCGCGGCTGAGCGTCCTGAAGACCTACAAGCTGTACGTCGGGGGGAAGTTCCCCCGTTCCGAGAGCGGCCGGGTGTACGAGGTGACGGAGTCCAAGGGCGGCGGCAGTGGTCGCGGCCGCGGCAAGGGCGGGGGCGGCGGGGCGTGGCTGGCGAACGCGCCGCTCGCCTCGCGCAAGGACGCGCGGGACGCGGTGGTGGCCGCGCGCAAGGCGTTCGCGGGCTGGTCGGGCGCGACGGCGTACAACCGCGGGCAGGTGCTGTACCGCGTCGCGGAGATGCTGGAGGGCCGGCGCGAGCAGTACGTCCGCGAGGTCGGCGAGGCGGAGGGGCTGTCCCGGGCGAAGGCCGGCGCGGTGGTGGACGCGGCGGTGGACCGCTGGGTCTGGTACGCCGGCTGGACGGACAAGGTCGCTCAGGTGGTAGGGGGCGCCAACCCGGTTGCCGGTCCTTACTTCAACCTGTCCACGCCGGAGCCGACCGGCGTGGTGGCCGTCCTCGCGCCGCAGGATTCCTCCCTGCTCGGGCTGGTCTCCGTCCTCGCGCCGGTGATCGCCACCGGCAACACCGCGGTGGTGGTCGCCGCCGAGCGCGCGCCCCTGCCCGCCCTCTCCCTCGGCGAGGTGCTGGCGACCTCCGACGTCCCCGGCGGCGTGGTCAACATCCTCTCCGGCCGCACCGCCGAGCTCGCGGCGCCGCTCGCCGCCCACCAGGACGTCAACGCGATCGACCTCACCGGCGCGGCTCCCGAACTCGCCGCCGAACTCGAGGCCGCCGCCGCCGACAACCTCAAGCGCGTCCGCCGCCCCTCCCCCGCCGAGACCTGGACCGCCTCCCCGGGCACCTCCCGCCTCACCGCCTGGCTCGAGACCAAAACCGTCTGGCACCCCACCGGCGTCTGACCCCGGGCCCCGGTTCCCCACCGGACCACCCCCCGGTCACCCCGCGGCGACGTTCAGTCGGTCGCCTTGGGGTGACCGGTACCGGCGTAGGTGATCCATGCGGTCCGCGTGTCATCGTCCACGAGATACCAGATGCGTCCGCCCGACGTGACTTCGTACTGCCAGCGTTCCAGCGAGCAGCCCTTGAAGACGCCGCTCCCGAGGGAACCCTTCAAGCGGTGGTGGCGCGTGGGCTGGTCCGTGGCGCGGGGTGCCGCACGGATACGGTCGAACGCCCGTCGGAGGTTGCCCGCGGCCTGTCGGGCCAACTGCTCCCATCCGTCGGCCGCTTCGGCGCTGGCGAAGCGCAGGTCGTACTCGGTGCCGACCGGAGGCGGCGCGGCGCGGTCACCGCGTTTGGGTGTCATGCGCCGCCGTTCTCCGGAACGGGCACCGGCCCGAGGTCTCCCTCGGGTTCGCGGGTGAGGAGGGCATGCAGTGCCGGGTCCGCGTGGACCTCGGCGGTGTGGCGCCACTGGGCGAGCAGCAGCGCGATCGGCGCGAGGTTGTCCAGAGCCAGCGCCCCGCGTGCGGTGGCCACCAACTCGGACAGCAGCGCGTCGATGTCGTCCGCGGGCAGAAACGTGCTCCACGGCAGCGCTTCGGGCAGCACCTGCCGCAGTGCGGCGATGTTCTCGCTCCGCACCAGGCCGGCCAGCAGCCGGGCGGAGAAGTCGACGACGGTGGCGTCCTGCTCCATCTGCGTCACGCTCATCAAGGCCAGGTCTTCCGCGTCGCGTCGCCGCAGTCTGAGCGCACGCACGGCGTCGAGCCTGCGCGCGGTCGCCGCCGGATGATGCAGCAGTTCGCTGAACGGAACGTCCTCGTAGGCAGAGGTCATGACATCCACACTACTTCGGATGTCCCTCTCGCGCACGGGCTTCCTCCGTCCGGGCGTCCGGTCAGCGGGAGAGGGTGCGGCCGAAGCCGGCGGCCAGGGGCATGCGCAGGCCGAGGGGCGGCGGGGCCGCGAGGGCGTCGGCGACGGGGCGGGAGAAGGGGCGTTCGAGGAGGGTGCCGAGGACGAAGTCCGCGGCGAGCGCGGCCACTTCGTGGCGGTGGTGGTGCAGCCCGTGCCCGTCGGAGTGCACCTCGAACCGGCAGACCTCCCGGTTCCCCTTCTTCGCCCGCTCGGCGAGCTCGTACGACAGCTCGGGGTCGGTCGTGCTGTCGTCGGTGCCGTGCACGATCAGCACGTGCCGCCCGTTGAGCTGCTTCACCGGCTCGGGCTCGTCGCCCTCCGGCAGCCAGGGCGCGAGCGCGACGGCGGAGCGCACGGCGGGGTGCCCTGCGGCGTGCAGCGCCGCCCGCGCGCCCATGTCGGTCCCGAGCAGGCAGACGGGCACGTCGCCGTAGCGGCGTACGACCTCGCCGACCGCCCACTCCGCGTCCTCCGCGGGGTGCGCGTGCGCGCCGTTCCACCCGCGGAAGCGGTAGTGCACGACGTGCGCGGCCACCCCGTCGGCCGCACCGACCCGCACCAGGTGCCGGGTCAGCGGCCACATCGCGGCCGCGGCCATCGGCGAACGCCGCCGGGTGCTCAGCGCGTTGCCGCCGGGCAGCGCGAGCACCACCGCGCGCACGGTCGGCACCTCGGTGTGCTGCCCCTGCTGCCGTGGTGTGCGCCCGGGTGCCACCTGCCGCCCGAGTCGTGCGCCACGCGCCGGTAATGCTTGCGAAGCCATGGCGCAACGATGGCAGACAGGAGGGTGTGCGTTCGATGGCCAGGCGGAAAATAGTTGCCTGGAAGGCGATATCTACGCGCGTAGGGGCTATCGTTCGAGGATGGAGAACGCCACGCCCACCCTCCCCTCGGGGGAGCAGATCCGCCGCGCCCCGAAAGTCCTGCTCCACGACCACCTCGACGGCGGCCTGCGCCCCGGCACGATCGTGGACATCGCCCGGGCGACCGGATACGAAGGGCTGCCCGAGACCGACCCGGACAAGCTCGGCCTGTGGTTCCGCGAGGCGGCCGACTCCGGTTCCCTCGAACGGTACCTGGAGACCTTCTCCCACACCTGCGCGGTGATGCAGACCCGCGACGCGCTGGTGCGGGTCGCCGCCGAGTGCGCGCAGGACCTGGCGGCCGACGGCGTGGTCTACGCCGAGGTGCGCTACGCCCCCGAGCAGCACCTGGAGGGCGGACTGTCGCTGGAGGAGGTCGTCGAGGCGGTCAACGAGGGCTTCCGCGACGGCGAGCGGCGGGCGCGCGAGGCGGGCCACCGGATCAGGGTGGGCGCGCTGCTCACCGCGATGCGGCACGCCGCCCGCTCCCAGGAGATCGCCGAACTCGCCAACCGCTACCGGGACCTGGGCGTCGTCGGCTTCGACATCGCCGGCGCCGAGGCGGGCTTCCCGCCCACCCGGCACCTGGACGCGTTCGACTACCTCAAGCGCGAGAACAACCACTTCACCATCCACGCCGGGGAGGCGTTCGGCCTGCCGTCGATCTGGCAGGCCCTCCAGTGGTGCGGCGCCGACCGGCTCGGCCACGGTGTGCGGATCATCGACGACATCACCGTCGACGGCGACGGGGTGCACCTGGGCCGGCTCGCCTCCTACGTCCGCGACAAGCGGGTGCCGCTGGAGATGTGCCCCACCTCCAACCTCCAGACAGGCGCCGCCACCTCCTACCGCGAGCACCCCATCGGGCTGCTGCGGCGGCTGCACTTCCGGGTCACCGTCAACACCGACAACCGGCTGATGTCCGGCACCAGCATGAGCGAGGAGTTCGGCCACCTCGTCGAGGCGTTCGGCTACACGCTGGACGACATGCAGTGGTTCACCGTCAATGCGATGAAGTCGGCGTTCATCCCTTTTGATGAACGACTCGCCATGATCAACGAGGTGATCAAGCCCGGTTATGCGGCCCTCAAGGCCGAGTGGCTCTTCGCGGCGGGCGCCGCCGCACCCTCCGTGGCCAGCGGTTCCGCCGCCGAGCAGGGCTGAACCCGGCGCCGGCGCGGCGCGGCGCGCGGCGGGCGCGGAGCCGCGCCACGCCGGTTGCACACGGCGCGCCCGCGTCACTACGTTCTGTGCTCATGCAGACCCTCACCAAGAAGACCCTCACGACCGCCGTCCTCGGGCTGGCCGTCACCGCCGCTGCTGCGGGCACCGCGTCCGCGGCCGGGCTGGCGCAGTCGAGCGACGCCCTCGCGCCGGTCGGCTCGGCCGCCAACCTGCTGCCGGGTGCCGCCTCCACGGTGACCGGCGCGCAGACCGCGCTCAGCAACGGCACGTCCGCGCTGCCGACGGGCTCGGCCACCAGCCTGCTGCCGTCGGGCAACCACCTCTCCGGCAACTCCCTGGGCTCGGCCACCGGCCTGCTCGGCGGCCTGCCGATCGGCGGCTGACCCCGCAAGGGACCCCGCGGCCGGCGGTGGCCGCACTCCGCGGCGTTCCCCGTACCCCTTGCCGGGTGCGGGGAACGTCGTGCGTCGGGGCGGGGCGCCGGCGCGGGCCTACGGCATGCTGGCCGGGAGGGGTTCGTGGGCGGTCTGGGGGATCGGCGCGGCCTCGCGGAGGATACGGCGCCGGGCGGCCGGCACGATCAGCAGGTGCGCGGCGGCGACGCCCACCGTGTTGAGGATGAGGGCGTCCACGTCGAAGATCTGCCCGGGCACCATGGTCTGGGCGAACTCCACGAGCAGGGAGACCATCAGGCCGGCGAAGGTGGTGCGGACGAAGGACGCGAGCCCCGAGCTGTCCGCCCGGCCGCCGGCCATCGGCAGGAGCACGCCGAGGGGGGCCAGCAGCCCCAGCCCCGCGCCGAGCCGCCGGGCGGCTTGCAGGGGCCCCAGCGACAGGTCGTCGCGGATGGTGTCCAGCGGCTGGAGGTTGGGCGCGGACACCCACGCCACGTTGTGCGGCCGCAGGAGCTGCCACCCGACCAACACGAGATATGCGGCGGTGAGCAGCAGCCCGGCCGCGCGCACCCTGAAGACGAAGCCGTCGTGCCGCACGTTGTCGATGACGTCCGGGTCGCGCGCGCCGGTTCCCGGTCCGCCACCGCGACACGCCCGCCACCTGCGTGATCCCCATCACAAGCCGCGTGCGGGGCAGTTGCCACCGCCACCGGGCCCGGCGCGGGCCCGCCCCGGGACGCTCCGGCGCGGGCGGTCAGCCGACCGCGGTGCCCGCGCCGTCCGCCGCGTCGGAACGGCTGCGCAGATCCGACGTGCAGGTGTAGGAGCGGAGCTTGGCGTCCTGCTCCGGGCCGCCGAGCACCACCGAGTGCCCGGGTGAGACCAGCGAGTCCGCGGTCAGCGTGCAGACCAGCTGCGCGAGCGCGAAGGACGGCAGGTCCTGCGGGCGGAGGTTGAGCAGCAGGGCGCCCTTGTGGCTGCCCGAGGCGACCTCGACGACCTGGAGGGTGCCGGGCACGGCCGTGGAGAAGCCGGCCTTCGTCTCGGCGGTGCGCGGGCTCATCTGGAGCTGGGCGAGCAGCGTGCGGACCTCGCCGATCCGGTCGAGCCGGCCGTCGCGCACGTCGACGTACCGGCTGACCGGAGTGACCTGGGTGTTGCAGACCAGGTAGACCTTGTCGACCATCGTGTCCTGGCCCGGGGTGGCCGACGCGCCGGGCGGCGCGCACGCCACCCGGGAGGGCGCGGGCCCGTCGTCCACCGGCACGGTGGTGCTGCGGATGCCGCAGCCGGACAGCGCCGCCAGGGCCGCGCAGGAGGCCGCCAGGGCGGCCGTGGAGCCGCGCAGGGCACGCCGGCCCCCGGACCGCGGGGTGCCCGCGGGAGCGTTTCTCAGCGTCATCGCGCGCTCCCCGCGGGCCCGTCGGCGCCGCCCGCCGGTCCCGTACCGCCGTTGCCGCCGCCGTTACCGCCGTTGCCGTTGCTGCCGCCGCCCTGGGCGTCGTCGTCGCCTTCCTCGGCGCGCGGCCGTACCGGCATCCGCAGGGTGAACACCGCGCCGCCGTCGGGGCTGTTGGCGGCCGTGATGTCGCCGCCGTGGATGTGCGCGTTCTCCATCGCGATGGACAGGCCGAGGCCGCTGCCCTCGGAGCGGGCGCGGGAGGCGTCGGCCTTGTAGAAGCGGTCGAAGACGTGCGGCAGGACGTCCTCGGGGATGCCCGGCCCGCGGTCGGAGACCACGATCACGATCTCGCCGTCCGCGCCGCCCTCCCGGCGCAGCGTGACCCGCACCGGGGAGCCGCCGTGCTTGAGGGCGTTGCCGATCAGGTTCGCCATGATCACGTCCAGGCGGCGCGGGTCGATCGTCGCCAGCACGCCGCGCGGCGCGTCCAGTTCGACCGAGTCCAGCCAGGCCCGCGCGTCCATGCACGCCATGATCATGTCGGCCACGTCGACCTCGTCGACCCGCAGCTTCGCCGTCCCGGCGTCGAACCGGGTGACCTCCATCAACGTCTCCACCAGTTCGTTCAGTCGCCGGGTCTCGCTGACCACCAGCCGCACCGCCGGGGCGATCATCGGGTCCAGCGCGTCCGCCTCGTCCTCCAGCACGTCGGTGACCGCGGTGATCGCGGTGAGCGGGGTGCGCAGTTCGTGCGACATGTCGGCCACGAAGCGGCGGCTGGCCGCCTCCCGGGCCCGCAACTCCTCGACCCGGCTCTCCAGTTGCTCGGCCGCGTTGTTGAAGGTCAGCGACATCTCGGCGAGTTCGTCGGTGCCCGACACCTTCAGCCGCGTGTCGAGCTGCCCTTCGCCCAGCCGCTTCGCGGCCTCACCCAGCCGCCGCACCGGGCGCAGCACCGCGGAGCCGGCCGCCTGCGCCAGCAGGGCCGCGCCGATCAGCGCCAGCAGCGTGGCGATGCCCAGCGACCAGGCCAGCGAGTTGAGGTCCTTGCGCTCGGTGTCCAGCGACTTGAGCATGTAGCCGGTCGGGCCGTCGTCGTTGATCCGCGCACCGGCCACCAGGTAGGGGTGGCCGGCCAGGGATATCCGCTCCCAGTGCAGGTGGTAGCGGTTGTCGTCCTTCGTGTGCTTGGTGTTGACCGCCCGCACCAGCGACGCGGGCACGTCGTCCATCGAGAACGTGCTGCCCTCGGAGCGCTCCGCGCACCGCTGGTCCGACGTGATGTCGAGCAGGATGACCTGGTAGGTGTCCGGGCCGCCGATCCGGTTCGCCGCCGCGGCCACCGACTCGCAGGTGGGCTCCACCGGCAGCGAGGCGGCGTTGCGCTGGAGCGAGTCGCGGAAGTCGTCCAGCGCGCTGTTCTGCGCCCGGGTCAGCACCGCGTCGCGGTTGAGCCAGTACGCGATCCCCGACACCGACACCGCCGCGGTGAGCGCCACCAGCGCGAACACCCCGATCAGCCGCAGCCGCAGGCTGGTCCAGCGCAGCAGCCAGAACGGGCTGCCCTGAGCACGTTTCACTGAGGCGTGTCCAGGCGGTAGCCGACACCGCGCACGGTACGGATCAGCGTCGGCGACGACGGCACGTCCTCGATCTTCGCGCGCAGCCGCTGGACACACGCGTCCACCAGCCGCGAGTCGCCCAGGTAGTCGTGCTCCCACACCAGCCGCAGCAACTGCTGCCGCGACAGCGCCTGCCCCGGCCGGCGGCTCAGCTCCAGCAGCAGCCTCAGCTCGGTCGGCGTGAGCTGAAGGTCCTGGCCGTCCTTGGTCACCGTCATCGCGCTGCGGTCGATCACGATCGCCCCGAACGCCGCCGAGTCCGTGCTGTCGCGCTCCCCGCGCCGCAGCACCGCCCGAATCCGCGCGTCCAGCACCCGCGGCTGCACCGGCTTGATCACGTAGTCGTCCGCGCCGGACTCCAGCCCCACGACCACGTCGATGTCATCACTGCGCGCGGTCAGCAGGATGATCGGCAGCTGGTCGGTCCGCCGGATACGCCGGCACACCTCGAAGCCGTCGATCCCCGGCAGCATCACGTCCAACACGATCAGGTCCGGGCGCTGCTCCTTGAGCAGCTTCAGCCCGTCCTCTCCCGTCGCAGCGGCCACCACACGGTGACCCTGCCGCGACAGGCCGAGTTCAAGACCCGTACGGATGGCGTCGTCATCCTCGATCAGCAACAGGAAAGGCACGGGCGCCATTGTTGCCTACTCGGGCACCTGAGCGGGAAGGGGTCTCACCCTCCTTTCATCTCCCCCACATCCACCGCCGACCACCACAGCTCAACCAGGAAAGTCCAGAAGCAACCCAGGGGCGCGGGGAACTGCGCGACCAGCCCCCACCGACAGGTGGTCCCGGAACCGACAGAAACCCCCCAGTACGCGGGCGGCCAGCGCAGGAAGTCCCGACAGTTACCCAGGGGCGCGGGGAACGGCGCGAGAACCCCCCACCGACAGGTGGTCCCTCAGCCGACAGCACCCCCCACCCCGGAGGGTCCGCTCACCCACCCCCACGTTGTTGCGCGGCTGTGACACTCGCCGGACAGCCCGATGAAACTGGCCCGGCAGGGTTATCCCCATCGAAGAAACGCGGCGGCTTCAAAGCTACGACGCCGAAGACCACGCGGCAGGTTCCACAGACGGGGGCGCGATGATGAACGCACTGCACAGCACCACCACCACCGCAGTTCACAGCGCGCACACCCGCCCGGGGTTCCGCCGCACCGGCGGCCACACCGCGCCCCGCCCGCGCCCGGCGCACATCGCCCCGGTCGGCACCGAGCAGCCCACCGCGGAGCGGGTGCCCGCGCAGGCCGCGGCGCCGCGCACCCCGCAGCACTCCGCCGACGCGGAGGCCGCGTTCACCGCCTACGTGCAGGAGCGCCGGGCCTCGCTCTACGCCACCGCCTACCACCTCACCGGCGACCGCTTCGCCGCCGAGGACCTGCTCCAGAGCGCGCTGTTCTCCACCTACCGCGCCTGGGACCGGATCAGCGACAAGGCGGCCGTCGGCGGCTACCTGCGGCGGACCATGACCAACCTGCACATCAGCGCCTGGCGGCGGCGCAAGCTCAACGAGTACCCGACCGAGGAGCTGCCCGAGACGGTCGGCGACACCGACGAGATGGGCGGCACCGAGCTGCGCGCGGTGCTGTGGCAGGCGCTGGCCCGCCTGCCCGAGCAGCAGCGCACGATGCTGGTGCTGCGCTACTACGAGGGCCGCACCGACCCGGAGATCGCCGACATACTCAACATCAGCGTCGGCACCGTCAAGAGCAGCATCTGGCGCTCGCTGCGCCGTATGCGCGAGGACGAGGCGCTGAGCTTCGGCCGGGACGAGGAGGACGCGTTCGGCGAGCTGGTCGCCTGAGCCCGGGGGTTCCGGGGGCGTACCGCACGGACAAGGGGGGCGTACGGGGGAGCGGGGCCGGACGGCACGGAGGGGTGCCGTCCGGCCCTCGCGCGTGTTCACCGGCCGCGCGCGGGGCGGCGGCTCACCCGCCGGCGGCCGGTGACGACACCGGCACCGTGGCGGCCGGTGCGGCGCTGCCGAGCCGGGTGATACGGGCCAGGGCCTCGCGCTGGTCGCAGGGCGAGCAGCCGAACCCGACCTGGCGCCCGACGATCGCGCGTTCGGCGCGGAAGAGGTGCCAGCCGCGCCGGACCAGGAAGCGTACGGACTTGCGGCCCTCGCGCAGGTCGCGCACGAAGCGGCGGCGGGCGGTGGTGGCGGGGCTGCCGCGCAGGCAGATCGCGTCGGCGAGCAGCCCGAGCGCGCGGCAGCGCTCGGCGATCTCGGCGGCGAAGATGCCTTCTGCCACGAAGTGGGGCGCCCCGGCGAGGTCCAGCCGGTTCCACCCGCTGATGGCGCTGGCGGAGATGTCGTACCGCGGGGTGTCGGTGCTGCCCTGTTCGCACAGTGCGCTGATCGCGGCGATCGCGGCGTCCGCGTGCCAGGAGTCCGGGGCGTCCCAGTCGACGGCGGTGCCGCCGGGCAGCAGCGGGAGCGTCGGGTCGCCGTCCTCCTTGTAGAAGTCGTCGAGTGCGAGGACAGGCAGCCCGGTGCGGGCGGCGAGCGAGGACTTGCCCGAGCCGGACGGCCCGGCGAGCAGGATCACACGGGAACGGGAAGGTGGACTCACGGACAACCATTCTCCCGCAACCCCGCCCGGGGGACGCCGCGCGGTATGACAACTACCATCCGCGGTCATTGCGTTACGCTGCGACGGCAAGCCGTTACGTCGACAGGAGCCGTTCCATGCCCTCGCTGCGCACCGCCCTCGTCCTCACGCTGACCGCCGCGGCGGCGGTCGCCGCCCCCGCGGCCGCCGCCGTCGCCGCGGACGCCTCCACCGCGCTGCCCGACCTCCAGCGCACCACGGACGCGCTGCCCACCTCGGGGATCACCTCGGCGGTGCCCACCCAGTCCGTCACCGGCGCCCTCGCCAGCGGGATCGCGCCGGTCCGCGACCTGAAGCTCGACCCGCTGAACAACACCACGGTCGACCCGCTGACGAACGGCGTCGGCTCGCAGATCGCCGACTTCCGACCCGTCTCCACCACGGACGCCACCGCCCCGCTCACCAGCGGCGGCTCGCTCGGCACCCTCCCCCTCGTCGGCCCGCTCACCGGCGTCCTGACGCACTGACGCCGGGGGCTACCGGGCGCCGGTGAGGAGGGCGCCGCCGTCGACGGTGAGCACGGTTCCCGTGACGAAGCGGTTGCCCATCAGGTAGAGGTGCGCGGCGGCGATCTCGTCCGCCTCGCCGATGGTCCCGGTGAGCGTCCGGTCGGCGAGGGAGGCGAACAGCGCGGTGCGCTGCGGCTCGGGGACCGGGTCCCACAGCGGCGTGCGGACCGCGCCGGCCCGGACCGCGTTGACGCGCAGCGGGGCGAGTTCGGCGGCCAGCCCGCGCGTAAGGCCCTCCATGGCGGCCGCGGAACCGGCCGCGAGCGCCGCGCCGGGCACCGGGCGGACCGCGACCGTGCCGGAGGTCAGCACGATGGAGCCGCCCGGCCGTATCCGCGGCGCCGCGTGCTTGACCGCGGTGACCGTGCCCCAGAAGCGGACGTCGAGGAGCTTGCGGGCCTCGTCGAGCGGCAGGTCGGCCAGCGGCTGCGGGCGCACCGCGTCCCCCGCGGTGTAGACGAGGTGGTCGAGCCCGCCGACGCGGGCGAAGAGGTCGGCGACGGCGGCCTCGTCGCGGATGTCGACGGCGGCGCCGTCACAGGTGTCCGGCAGTTCCGCGAGCGCCGCGTCGATCCGCGCCTGGCTGCTCGACGCGATCGTCACCGCCGCCCCGGCGGCCGCCGCGGCGCGGGCCGTGGCCAGCCCCATCCCCGAACTGCCGCCGATGACGACGACGCGCTGCCCCGAAAAAGTCCCTGCACCAGACATGGCGGTACTCCTGTGCCTCGAAGATGATGACTCAGTGAGCCGTCAGCGTAGCACCGATGATGTCCCAGTGAGTCGTCACTGTTAGACTGCGGGTATGCCGCGATGGGACCCGCACGCCGAAGACCGGCTGCGCGAGGCAGCGTTGGAGCTGTTCCTCCAGCACGGGTACGAGAACGTCACCGTCACGCAGATCACCGAGCGGGCGGGGCTGACCCGGCGCTCCTTCTCCCGGTACTTCGCGGACAAGCGCGATGTGCTCTTCGCCGAGGACGACCGGCTGCCGGCCGCCCTCGCGGGCGCGGTGCGGGCGGCCGACGAGGCCCTGTCGCCGTTCGCGGCGCTGCTGGCCGGCCTGCTGGACGTCTCGGACGCACTGGCCCGCCAGGCGCCGCTCGCCGTTCAGCGGCGCGCGGTCGTCCAGGCCAGCCCTGAGTTGCAGGAGCGGGGGCGCACCAAGTTCGCCGCCGTGACCGCGGCGGTGGTGGACGCGCTCGAGGACCGGGGCGCGACCGCGTCGCAGGCCGGGCTGCTCGCCCAGGTCGGTGTCGCCGTCTTCCGTACGGCCTTCGACCGCTGGACCGACGATCCGGGCAGCGCCGGACTGGCCGCCCGGATCGAGGAGGCGGCCGCCGAACTCGCCGACGGCCTCGGTTCGGTGGACTTCGCCGCGCTGCCCCGCCCCTGAGTCCTCGGAGGCGGCGGGGGCGGGGCAGCGCGGGCGGGCGGATCAGGCGGGGCTGACGCGGTCCAGGACCACCGGCGCGGGCGTGAAGGCGGTGCCGGCCGGGGAGATCGTGAACGCGCCCTCGAGCGCCTCCAGGGCGCCCTGGAACCGCTCGGGGGTGTCGGTGTGCAGGGTGAGCAGCGGGGCGCCCGCGGTGACCTGGTCGCCCGGCTTGGCGTGCAGTTCCACGCCGGCCCCCGCCTGGACGGCGTCCTCCTTGCGGGCGCGGCCGGCGCCGAGCCGCCAGGCGGCGACCCCGACGTCGTAGGCGTCGAGCGCGGTGAGCACCCCGGAGGCGGGCGCGGTCAGGACGTGCTGCTCGCGGGCGACGGGCAGGGCCGCGTCCGGGTCGCCGCCCTGCGCCCGGATCATCCGGCGCCAGGCGTCCATCGCGGAGCCGTCGGCGAGCGCCTTCGCCGGGTCGGCGCCGGGCAGCCCGGCGGCGTCCAGCATCTCCCGGGCCAGCGCGAGGGTCAGCTCGACCACGTCGGCGGGGCCGCCGCCGGCCAGCACCTCGACGGACTCGCGCACTTCGAGGGCGTTGCCCGCGGTCAGCCCGAGCGGGGTGGACATGTCGGTGAGCAGCGCCACGGTGCGCACGCCGTGGTCGGTGCCCAGGCCGACCATGGTGGCCGCCAGTTCCCGGGCGTCCTCGAGGGTCTTCATGAAGGCGCCGGAGCCGACCTTGACGTCCAGGACGAGCGCCCCGGTGCCCTCGGCGATCTTCTTGGACATGATCGAGGAGGCGATCAGCGGGATCGCCTCGACCGTGCCGGTCACGTCCCGCAGCGCGTAGAGCTTCTTGTCGGCAGGGGCCAGGCCGTCCCCGGCCGCGCAGATCACCGCGCCGACATCCGCGAGCACCGCGAGCATCTCGTCGTTGCCGAGCGAGGCCCGCCAGCCGGGGATGGACTCCAGCTTGTCCAGGGTGCCGCCGGTGTGGCCCAGGCCGCGCCCGGACAGCTGCGGCACGGCCGCGCCGCAGGCGGCGACGAGCGGCGCGAGCGGCAGCGTGATCTTGTCGCCGACCCCGCCGGTGGAGTGCTTGTCGGCGGTGGGCCGGGCCAGCCCGGAGAAGTCCATCCGCTCGCCGGAGGCGATCATCGCGGCGGTCCAGCGGGCGATCTCGGCCCGGTCCATCCCGTTGAGCAGGATCGCCATGGCCAGCGCCGACATCTGCTCGTCGGCGACCTCGCCGCGGGTGTAGGCGTCGATCACCCAGTCGATCTGCTCGTCGCCGAGCCGGCCGCGGTCGCGCTTGGCACGGATGACGGAAATGGCGTCCATGAAACGGTGGTTCCTAGCGGTCGAGGTCTTCGGGCCCGAAGGCGTCGGGCAGCACATCGCTCATCGGCCGCACCCCGCGCGGGGTGTCGACGAGCAGGTCGGGGCCGCCGTGCTCCCACAGCAGCTGGCGGCACCGCCCGCACGGCATCAGCGGGTTGCCGCGCAGGTCGGAGCAGGCGAACGCGACGAGCCGGCCGCCGCCGGAGGCGTGCAGCGCGGAGACGAGCCCGCACTCCGCGCACAGCGCGACCCCGTAGGCGGCGTTCTCCACGTTGCAGCCGACCACGGTCCGGCCGTCGTCGGTGAGGGCGGCCGCGCCGACCGGGAAGCCCGAGTAGGGCGCGTACGCCCGGGTCATCGCCTCCCGGGCGGCGGCGCGCAGCCCCGGCCAGTCCACGTCCGGCCCGGCCGCGGCCACCGGGGCCGGGCCGGCCGCCGGCCGCGGCCCCGTGCCGCCGCCGGCTTGCCGCCCGCCCGGTCCCCCGGTGTCGTCCGTCATCCGCTCTGCCCCTTCCGGTACGGCAGGCCGTCCGCCTTCGGCATCCGCAGCCGCTGCGCCGACAGGCCCATCACCAGCAGCGTCACGACGTACGGCGTGCCCTCCACGATCTCGTCGGGCACCGAGTCGGTCAGCATGTACCAGACTGCCAGCAGCACCGCGAAGCCCAGCGCCACGGCCGCGCCGATCCGCGCGCCGCGGTAGAACTTCCACACCGCCATCGCCAGCAGCAGCACCGCGATCAGCAGCAGCAGGGCGTGCACGGACGGGCCGCCGTTGCGCAGTTGGAGGCTGTCGGCGTAGCCGAAGAGCCCGGCGCCCATGGCCAGGCCGCCCGGCCGCCAGTTGCCGAAGATCATCGCGGCCAGGCCGATGTAGCCGCGGCCGCCGGTCTGCCCTTCGAGGTAGAAGTGCGTGCTCATGGCGAGGAAGACCCCGCCGAGCCCGGCGAGCGCGCCGGAGATGATCACCGCGGCGTACTTGTACGTGTAGACGTTGACGCCCAGCGACTCGGCCGCCACCGGGTTCTCGCCGCAGGAGCGCAGCCGCAGCCCGAACGGGGTGCGCCACAGGATGAAGAAGGTCGCCACGAACAGCACGATCGCCAGCAGCGTGATCGCGGAGATGTCGGTGACCAGGCCGCCGACCATCCCGGCCAGGTCGGAGACGAGGAACCAGTGGTGCTTCTCCACGCTGTCCAGCCAGTGCGACAGGCCCGGCACGGTGAACTGCTTCGCGTTGTCCAACTGCGGCGACTGCTTGGGGGTGCCGCCCTTGCGGGCCGCCTCGCCGACGTTGAACCAGCGCTTGGCGAGGTAGGAGGTGACGCCCGCGGCCAGGATGTTCATCGCCACACCGGCGACGATGTGGTCCACGCCGAAGGTGACGGTGACGATCGCGTGCACCAGGCCGCCCAGCGCGCCGCCGAGCACCCCGGCCAGCACCGCGACCCACGCGTTGGTCTGCCAGCCGGCCCACGCGCCGAAGAACGTGCCGAGGATCATCATGCCCTCGAGGCCGATGTTGACCACGCCGGCCCGCTCCGACCACAGGCCGGCCAGGCCCGCCAGGCCGATCGGCACCGCGCTGGCCAGCGCGCCCGCGACCTGCCCGGAGGAGGTGACGTCCTCCGCGCCGGTGATCGCCCGCACCGCGGAGACCGCGATCAGGGCGCCCGCGATGATCAGCAGGATCACCGGGAGGGTGAGCTTGACCCGCCCGCCCTTCCTGGCCGCGGCACCCAGGCTCGGCGGCGGCGTCTGAGTCGTGGTGGCGCTCACGCCGCGACCTCCTTCTTGTCCGTGCCCTGACCGGCCGCGGCGAGTTCCGCGCCGACCTGGCGCTGCTGCCGGGTGAGGCCGTAGCGGCGCACCAGTTCGTAGGCGACGACCACGGCGAGCACGATCACGCCCTGGATCACACCGACGATCTCCTTGTCGTACCCCTGGAACTCCAGGCCCGCCGAGGAGCGTTCGAGGAACGCCCACAGCAGCGCGCCGACCGCGACGCCGATCGGGTTGTTCCGGCCCAGCAGCGCGACCGCGATGCCGGTGAAGCCGATCCCGGTCGGGAAGTCGGTGCCGTAGTCGTAGGACTGGTTGAGCAGCGTCGGCATGCCGACCAGGCCCGCCATGGCGCCGGAGATCAGCATGCTGGTGATGACCATCCGCTTGACGCTGACCCCGCTCGCCTCGGCCGCGGACTCCGAGCGGCCGACCGCGCGCAGGTCGAAGCCGAAGCGGGTGCGGGAGAGCAGGAACCAGTAGACGACGCCGGCCAGCACCGCGAAGACGATGAAGCCGAAGACCGGGTCGGTGGACGTCTTGAAGCTGAACAGGTGGCTGGAGGTCGGGATCGGCTTGGTGGACACCATGTTGGCGTCCTTGTCGAGCACGCCGAGCCGGCCGCCTTGCAGGAAGTAGCCGATCACGATGCCCGCGATCGAGTTCAGCATGATCGTGGAGATGACCTCGCTGACCCCGCGGGTCACCTTCAGCACCCCGGCGATCGCCGCCCATGCCGCGCCGACCGCCATAGCGGTCAGGATGATCACGGGCACCTCGACGACACCCGGGATGGACAGCGCGCCGCCGACCACGGCGGCGAAGAACGCCGCGAGCCGGTACTGGCCGTCCACGCCGATGTTGAACAGGTTCATCCGGAAGCCGACCGCGACGGCCAGGCCCGCCAGGTAGTACGTGGTGGCCTTGTTGAGGATGTAGACCTGGCTGTCGGACTTGCCGCCGTAGGTGAGCATCACGTTGAACGCGTGGAACGGCTCCTTGCCGGTGGCCAGCAGCACCAGCGCGGTGACCACCAGCGCGCTGACCACGGCCAGCACCGGCGCCGCGATCCCCAGCAGGGCGCGGTCCTTGTCGAACTTCCTCATCGGTCCTCTCCCCCGGCCTGCTTGCCGATCTGCCGTTCGAGGTGCCCGGACGCGGCGCCGGTCATCGCCGAGCCCAGCTGCTCCGGGGTGATCGTCGACGGGTCGGCGTCCGCGACCAGCCCGCCCCGGAACATCACCCGCAGCGTGTCGGACAGGCCGATCAGCTCGTCCAGGTCCGCGGAGATCAGCAGCACCGCCAGGCCCTCGCGGCGCGCGGCCCGGATCTGGTCCCAGATCTGCGCCTGCGCGCCGACGTCCACGCCCCGGGTCGGGTGCGCGGCGATCAGCAGCTTCGGCAGGTGGCTCATCTCGCGGCCGACGATCAGCTTCTGCTGGTTGCCGCCGGACAGCGACGCGGCGGTGACCTCGATGCCGGGGGTGCGCACGTCGTACTCGCGGACGATCCGCTCGGTGTCGCGGCGGGCGGCGGCCGGGTCGATCAGGAAGCCGCGGCTGTTGGGCTGCTCGGTGACGTGGCCGAGGATGCGGTTCTCCCACAGCGGCGCCTCCAGCAGCAGGGCGTGCCGGTGCCGGTCCTCGGGGATGTAGCCGATGCCGTCCTCGCGGCGGCGCCGGGTGGGGTCGGCGGTGATGTCCCGGCCGTCCAGGCTCAGCGAGCCGCTGTCCGGCGGGCGGGTGCCGATGATCGCCTCGACCAGTTCGGCCTGGCCGTTGCCCTCCACGCCCGCGATGCCGAGGACCTCGCCCTTGTGGATGGTGAAGGACACGTCGTCCAGCACGATCCGCTCGACGCCCTCCGGGTCCACCGCGGCCAGCCGCAGCCCGGTGACGGTGAGCATCGGCTCGTCGGTGACGGTGGACTCGCGGGTCTCCGGCGACGGGAGTTCGCTGCCGACCATCAGCTCGGCGAGCTGCTTGGCGGTGGTGTGCGCGGGGTCCGCGCTGCCCACGGTGGTGCCGCGCCGGATGACGGTGATGTCGTCGGCGACCGAGAGCACCTCGCCGAGCTTGTGCGAGATGAAGATGACCGTCAGGCCCTGGGACTTCAGCCCGCGCAGGTTCTCGAAGAGCGCGTCGACCTCCTGCGGCACCAGGACCGCGGTGGGCTCGTCGAGGATGAGGATGCGGGCGCCGCGGTAGAGGACCTTGAGGATCTCCACCCGCTGGCGGTCGGCCACGCCCAGGTCCTCCACGAGGACGTCGGGCCGCACCCCGAGGCCGTACGCGTCGGATATCTCGACGATCTTCGCCCGGGCCCGGCCGCCGATGCCGTGCAGCTTCTCGCTGCCCAGCACGATGTTCTCCAGCACGGTCAGGTTGTCGGCGAGCATGAAGTGCTGGTGCACCATGCCGATGCCGCGGGCGATCGCGTCGCCCGGGTCGCCGAAGGAGACCTGCTCGCCGTCGATCGCGATGGTGCCCTCGTCCGGCTTCTGCATGCCGTAGAGGATCTTCATCAGAGTCGACTTGCCGGCGCCGTTCTCGCCCACGAGGGCGTGCACGGTGCCGCGCCGCACGGTGATGTCGATGTCGTGGTTGGCGACGACCCCGGGGAAGCGCTTGGTGATGCCGCGCAGTTCGACCGCTGCCGCGCTGCCGGGTTGCGGCGGTTGCGGCGGGGTCGGCGCGGGTGGACTCGTGGACGCGTTGATGGCGCACTCCCCTCGGGGAAAGGCTCGGGCGGGCGGAACGTGGGGGTGAAGGTATCGCGCGAAGGTGAATCTACGCGCGTTGCGGTGCCGATTCACCGTGCGGGACCCGGCAGTGGGCGCCCCGGTGCGGACACAGGCGCGCAAATCCACCCGGTCCCGCGGGCCGCGGCACGGGGAAGGCCCGGCGAAGGGGGTGCCGGAGCAGCCCCCCTGCCGAGCCTCCGTGGTGCGGTCGTGCGGTCCCGCCGTGCGCTACCGGTTCACCCGGTGCGGGTCACGGAGTGGACTTGACCTTGATCGCCCCCGAGATGATCTTCTGCTTGGCCGCGTCGAGCTGCGACTGGATGTCGCTGATGAAGCCGCCCGAAGTCGCCAGCGAGACACCGCCGTTGGCCAGGTCGTACGTGTTGGTGCCGGTCTTCGGCTTGCCGTCATGCACCGACTTGATCAGGTCGTAGACGGCCACGTCGACGTTCTTCACCGCCGAGGTGAGGATCTGCTTGTTGTACTTCGCCAGCGCCGGGTCCTGGTACTGGTCGGAGTCGACACCGATCGCCCAGGCGCCCGCCTTGCCGGCGACCGTCTGGATCGAGCCGTCGCCGGACAGGCCCGCCGCGGTGTAGATGACGTCGACGCCCTTGTCGAGCATGCCCTTGGCCTTGCCGGTGGCGGCGGCCGGGTCGGCGAAGCCCTTGGAGTCGGTCTCGTACAGGTACTGGTCGGTGATCTGGACGGAGGGCTTGGTGGCCTTGACGCCCTGGTCGAAGCCGGCCTGGAAGGTGCCGATCAGCGTGTTGTGCACACCGCCGATGAAGCCGACCTTGCCGGTCTTGGTCTTCAGCGCGGCGGCGACGCCCGCCAGGTACGAGCTCTGCTCGGTGGCGAAGGTCATGCTGTCGACGTTGCTCGCGTCCACCACGGAGTCGACGATGGCGAAGGTGGTCTTGGGGTACTTCTTGGCTATCGCCTTGACCGCGTCACCGTAGGTGTAGCCCACCGCGATCACCGGGTTGTAGCCTGCTCCGGCAAGCTGGTCCAGCCGCTCCTCGCGGTCGGACTCGGTCTCGTCCTGGCTGGCGGTCTGCTCCTTCTCGCCGAGCTTGAACTCCTTCGTGGCCTTGTCCATGCCGCGGGCCGCGGAGTCGTTGAAGGAGTGGTCGCCACGACCGCCGACGTCGTACGCCATACCGACGCCCTTGTCCTTGCCACCGCTGTCGGTGGAGCTGCTGCCGCACGCGGTCGCGGTCAGCGCGAGGGCCGCGGAGGCGACACCCGCGGCAGCGATCTTGGATACCCGGCGCAAGAGGGTCCCCTTCAGTTCGAAAGCGCCCCGTCCGGCGCTGGCTAAGCCGGAGCTTAACGCGCGTAGATGACAGGTAAAGACCGCATGAAGACCCGTTATCGGATCGACGCATTTCGACCTGGTGAAGCCCCGGTAGCCGGGGCTTCACCCCCAGTCAGGACAGCAGCGCAGCGGCGGTGAAGAGCTCCACGCCGACCGCGATCGCGCCCTCGTCGATGTCGAAGTCGCCCTGGTGCAGATCGCGTGCGGTGCGGTCGCCGACCGGCCGCACCCCCAGCCGCGCCAGCGCGCCCGGCACCTGCTCCAGGTACCAGGAGAAGTCCTCGCCGCCGAGGCTCTGTTCGGTGTCCTCCACGGTGTGCGCGCCGAACCGGCGCGTCATCGCCTCGCGCAGCAGCTCCACCGACTCCGCCTCGTTGACCACCGGCGGCACCCCGCGCTGGTAGGCGATCTCGCACTTGGCCCGGTACATCGCGGCGATCTGGTCGACCACCTCGTGCACCAGGTCCGGGGCGTCGTGCCAGGCGCCCAGCTCCAGGCAGCGGACGGTGCCCTCGAGTTCGGCGTGCTGCGGGATGACGTTCGCCGCGTGCCCGGCCTCCATCCGGCCCCACACGATGCTCAGCCCCGCGCGCGGGTCCACCCGGCGGGACAGCGCGGCCGGCACCTCGGCGGCGAGCTTCGCCGCGGCCATCACCAGGTCCGTGGTCAGGTGCGGCCGCGCGCTGTGGCCGCCGGGGCCGTCCAGCACCAGCTTCAGCCGGTCCGCGGCCGAGGTGATCGGGCCGACCCGCAGGCCGATCCGGCCGACCTCCACCTTCGGGTCGCAGTGCAGCGCGAGGATGCGCTCGACACCGTCGAGCACGTCCGCCTTGATCGCGTCCAGCGCGCCGCCCGGCATCACCTCCTCGGCCGGCTGGAACAGCAGCCGCACCGGGCGCGGCAGCCGGCCGAGCCGGTCCAGCTCGGCGAGTACCAGCCCCGCGCCGAGCACCACCGTGGTGTGCGCGTCATGGCCGCAGGCGTGGGCCTGGCCCTCCACGGTCGAGCGGTACGGGACGTCCTTGCGGTCCGGCACCGGCAGCGCGTCGAGGTCGGCGCGCAGCGCGAGCCGGCCCCGCCCGTCGTCGGCCGAGCCGATGTCGCAGACCAGGCCGGTGCCGGACGGCAGCACGCGCGGCTCCAGCCCGGCCTGCGCCAGGCGGGCCCTGACCTGTTCGGTGGTGCGGAACTCCTGCCGGCTGACCTCGGGGTGGCGGTGCAGGTCGCGGCGGAAAGCGATCAGTTCGGCGCGCAGCTCGTCGCTCACTGCGGCGTCTTCCGGCGCGCCGGACGGTGCTGAGGGTGAGTCATTCACCCAAGTCACGGTATGCCCCACGACCTGCTCCTCATCGGGTGATCAGAAAAACGATGTCCTGTTGTGCTCACGGGGAGGAGAAAGAATCGCCCGATCGGCGCATACCTGGTCATCCTCTGGGGTATGCCCTCCCTTTTGGGGCTAGGCCACCAACACTTCCATACTCCCGCACCCCCGTCCCAGAAGCGAGCCAACGCGCTCCCCGCGCGGGCCGGCACCTACTCGTCGACGGTGCAGGGGCCAGGGCCCAGCCGGTGGGGAGGCGGCGTCTCCGGCGCGCTGTGTCCGGGATGGAGCCGGCCGCGCTTGGTGCGTCGCTGATCAACCCGCTGCGATGTCGGCCTCGATCGCGTCGACGACATCCCTCAACTGGGAGCGGGCCGTGATGCCCAACTTGGGGAAGGCGCGGTAGAGGTGCGAGCCGACCGTTCGGGGGGACAGGAACAGCTTCTCCGCAACCTCACGGTTGGTCAGGCCGGTTGCCGCCAGCCGCACGATCTGCTGCTGCTGGGGCGTGAGCGCGGTGAAGGCGTTCGGCTCGGTTGTGCTCGTCTGTGCTCCCGCTGCCCGTAGTTCAGCCTGCGCGCGCGCCGTCCAGGGCCGGGCCCCCAGCCGCCGGAAGGTCGCTTCGGCCTCGGCCAGCGACGGGCGCGCCTCTGCGATACGGCGCCGCCGGCGCAGCCACTCCCCGTGCGCGAGCAGCGCCTGAGCCCGCTCCATTGGCCTGCGGCCGAGCACCGGGTCCGTCAGTGCCCGGGTGAAGTACGGCTCGGCCTCGTCGGGCGTGGAGAGGATGGCCCGGCTCAGCTGGACCAGGACCGCCCTGCGCGGCGCGAGATTGCCCGCGCTCTTCAAAGAGCGCTCGGCTGCGTCCACGGCGAGGGTGGCCTCGTCGTTCCTGCCGCAGCGGGCCGCGGCCGACGCGAGTTGGGGCAGGGCCGGGTAGGAGAGGTGGTAGTGGGTGGGATGGCCGTGGCCGTCGAAAAGGGCGCGGTAGTGCTGGTACGCCGTCTCGTGGTCGCCTTCCGCGGTGGCGGCGGTGCCCAGTGCACGGTGGGCGAGAACCATGATCCCACGGCTCTCCGCGGGGTCGACGAGTTCCAGGGCGTACCGGGCCTGGTCGCGGGCTCCGGCCAGGTCGCCACGCAGCGCGCGCACCATGGCGTCGGTGGCCGCGGAGCATGCGGCGGCGTGGTCCAGGCCCGCGGCGGACGCGACGGCCGCGAGTTCGGCGCAGGCCGTCTGCGCGCGGGCCCAGCGGCCTTGGTCGAGGTAGGCGAGGGCGGCAGTACCGCTCAGGCCGTTGGGGACCGGTCCCTTGGAGGCCCAGGACGCGAATGCGGTGTCGAAGGTTCCTGCGGCCAGGTCCGTCTCGTCGATCAGCCACGCGGCGATGGCCAGCAGGGTGAGAAGGTCAGGCTGATCGCCCACGGCCTTGACCAGGGTGGGCAGCCGCGACGGGAGACCGGGTTCGGCGGCCTCGGGACGCGCGACGGTCCTGGCCCAATCGCCGAGCAAGGTCCCCTGATCGGGGAGCGTGAGGCCATCGGGTTGCGTGGACGCCGATGCGACGGAGGCGTCGGCGTGCGTCAACAACCCTTCGATTTCCCGCAGTTGACTCGGGTCGGACGAGTAGAAACCGACTACGGATGCCGCGGCCACGGCCTCCACAGCGGCGGCGGGGGCGGTGTCCAGGAGCATCCGGGCCGGGCGTATGAGCTGCCCGAACGCGGCGCTGTGCGAGGTGGTCATGGCCATGAGCCGTCCGACCTGCACGGCGGCGAGCGCCGCGGCCGTCGGGTCGTCCGTGTCGGCGCGGGTCCGCGCAGCCAGTCGTTCGACGGTGCTCAGCTTGCCGGTCAGGACCGCCGTACGGGCGGCGGCGACGAGCAACCGGGCGCGCTCGGCCTGGACGGGGTGCAGTTGCGCGGCGCGCTCCAGCAGGTGCGTGGCGGCGGAGTACCCGCTGCGGCGCCGCGCGCGGTCGGCGCTGTTCTCGAGCTCAGTGGCCACCCGCGCGCTCGGCCCGGTCGTGGCGGCTGCGAGGTGCCAGGCGTATCGGTCGGGGTCGCGCTCGCGGTACAGCCCGGCCAGTTCCAGGTGGGCGGTGCGGCGCTCGTCGGCGGGGGCGGCCTGGTGGACGGCGAGGCGCACCAGTGCGTGGGCCGCGACCAGCCGTCCCCCGGACCGGCGCACGAGCCCGGCCTTCTCAGCGGGGGCCCACACCGGATCTCCGATGCCCGGGAGCCACGACAGCAGTGGCTGCGGCGGATCGTCGGCGTCCGCCGTTGCCAGGCGTACGATCGCGCGCCTTGTCGCGTCGGGCAGGGCCGCCAGCCGTTTCGCGTAGACGAGCTCCAGCCGGTCGGTGACCGGCAGGGGGCCGTCGGCGTCGCTCAGAGGGTACGGGCGCTCCGCGGCGGCGCGCGTAAGCTCCACCAGCGCCAGGGGGTTGCCCTCCCCTTGATCGAGGATCCGCTCGCGGGTGGCCGGATCGGTCTCCTCCGGCAGCCCGGCGAGCAGCAGCCGCGCCGCGTCCCGGTCCAGGGGAGGCAGGTCGATGGCCTGCTGCCACGGCACGAGTTCTGGCAGGACACCGTCGTGGGTGGCCAGCACCATCGTCACGGGCTCGTCGGCCAGGCGCCGGGCAGCGAAGGAGAGGGCGTCGAGCGAGGCGCCGTCGGTCCACTGGGCGTCGTCCATCACCAGCAGTACCGGGTGGTCGGCGGCGAGATCCGACAGCAGGGTGAGCACGCCCATGCCGATGAGCATCGGGTCAGGCGCCTCGTTCCGCTCGCCCAGTCCGAACGCGGTGCGCAGCGCGTCGCGCTGTCTGGGGGGCAGCCCGTCGATGCCGTCGCGGACCGGCCGCAGCAACTGATGCAGGGCGGAGAACGCCAGGTCGGTCTCGGACGGGACGCCGGCGGCGCGCAGCACCCGCCCGCCCGACGCCCCGAATCGCCCGGCGGCCCGAGCGACCAGGGTGGTCTTGCCCGCTCCGGGCGCCCCGATGATGACCAGTACCCCGCCCGTGCCGCGCGCCACGTCCACAACGGCGAGGATTTCGTCCTGCTCCGCCTGCCTGACAGCCGAGGACTCCGGGTGGGGCGCGTCGTCCTGTCCGGTGGCTCCCGTGGCGTGCTCATCCACCAGATCTCCAGACGTCGCGGGCGCGGTGCGGGGCCGTGGCCCGGTGGTGGCGTCCGGCCTGCTCCATCGACGTTACCAGGCGTTTTCCGCCACGACGGGGGCTGCGGGCGCAGGTGCAGTCAGGTGTGCGATACCGCCGGCACCGGTGCCCGTCCCAGGCTGGGACCCGTCCGAACAGACGTAGGAGAAAGCCATGTCCCTCACCTCTCCCGCCCCCTCCGCCACCGCGA
Organism: Actinacidiphila sp. bgisy144; assembly: GCF_057708105.1. Taxonomy (NCBI): domain Bacteria; kingdom Bacillati; phylum Actinomycetota; class Actinomycetes; order Kitasatosporales; family Streptomycetaceae; genus Actinacidiphila; species Actinacidiphila sp. bgisy144. Next base: position 242,866 of record NZ_JBYIRM010000001.1, read on the forward strand.
ACGGGCAGGGTGCCGCTGCGAACGGCGCCCTCGAACCGACGGTCAGCACCATCGAACTCGGTGATGTGCAGATCCACCGCGTCATCGAGTTCTCCGACACGACACCGATGACGACGGACGTCTTCTTCCCCAACAGCGAGCCCGAGGAGTGGAAGCTCCACACCGAACTGCTGGCGCCCCACCACTGGGACCCGGCCACCGACCTCACCCGCGCCGCCACCCAGTCCTGGGTGCTGCGCAGCGAGGGCAGGATCATCCTCATCGACACGGGCGCCGGCAACGACAAGTACCGACCACTGCAGCCGATCTGGTCCTATCTGCGCACCGACTACCTGGCCAATCTCGCCGCGGTCGGCATCCGGCCCGAGGACGTCGACATCGTCGTCAACACCCATCTCCATGATGACCACGTCGGCTGGAACACCCGCTTGGAGGGCAGGGACTGGGTGCCCACCTTCCCGAACGCCACCTACCTCATGCCGCAGCGCGACTTCGAGTACTGGAAGCCCGAGAACCTGCACAACACGGTGTTCGGGCGGGGCAACCAGAACGTCTACGAGGACAGCATCGACCCGGTCGTCGAGGCCGGCCTGGTAGAGGTCTGGGACGAGTCGTACACCATCGACTCCAACCTCCGCCTCGAGCTGGCCCCCGGGCACACCCCCGGCGCGTCGATCATCCACCTGGAGTCCGCGGGAGACCGCGCCGTCTTCGCCGGTGACCTGCTGCACGGCGCGATCCAGGTGCACGAGCCCCACATCAACAGCTGCTTCGAGGAGGACGAGGACGGCGCCCGCGCGAGCCGAGCGCGGATGTTCGCCCACGCCGCCGACAACAACGCCCTCGTTCTGCCGGCCCACCTGCCAGGCCACGGCGCCTTCGAACTGCGTCGGCGCGGTTCCGGCTTCGAACTCACCAACTGGGCGCCCTTCTCCCGGACCTGACCACGACGCCCGACCTGCGTACGACGACGGCGCGGGGCTGTGGGAAGGCGCCTGGTTCCAGGGCCGCAACCAGCGGGACGGCAACCAATGGGCCAGCCGATCACAGGTGCAGAAGGCCGAGCCCGGAACCGCGTTCGCCTACACGGTCCTCAGCTCGGTGCCCGTGCCCATCGTCCGCTGGGGCTCCCTTCGCCCGCACACCCGCAGGGCCAAGCCCGCAGAAGGACACGAGAGATGAGCCACCGCCCCGATCCCGTCGTCACCACAACACAGGGGGCCATCCGCGGTCTGCACCAGGACGACGGCATCGCCGCATTCCTGAACATCCCCTACGCCGCTCCTCCCCACGGCGGCGGCCGGTTCGCACCGCCCGAGCCGCACACGTCGTGGAACGGCGTGCGGGACGCCCGCATGCCGGGCCCCAACGCACCGCAGTCCGAGCGCAAGCTCGGCAGCATCGACATGTCCCCGTACTTCGGAACCGGTTGGAGCCGCGGCGAGGACTACCTCACCGTCAACGTCTGGACGCCCGCTGTCATGCGCGGCGACCTTCCCGTGATGGTGTTCGTCCACGGTGGCGGCTTCGTCGCCGGCTCGACACGGTCCGCCTTGTACGACGGAAGCGCCTTCGCCCGCGACGGCGTCGTGCTTGTCACACTCAACTACCGGCTCGGCATCGCCGGTTTCCTCGACCTGCCCGGGGCGCCCGCCAACCGCGGCCTGCTGGACGTCGTCGCCGCGCTGCAATGGGTGAACGAGAACATCGCCGCGTTCGGCGGTGCTCCGGACAACGTCACGCTCTTCGGCCAGTCAGCCGGGGCGACCATGGTCGGCGGCGTCCTCGCCGCCCCCGAGGCGGCAGGGCTCTTCCGTAGGGCGATCGTGCAGAGCGGCAGCGGCCTGGGAGCCTTCACCACCGAACAGGCCGCCCGCGTCACCGCCGCTGCCGCCGAGGCCCTCGGCATCAAGCCGCACGTGGACGCCTTCGCGGAGATCCCGGACGAGCGTCTGGTGGCCGCCGCCGCCAAGCTCGCCGGGATCGCATTGGAAACCGCCACCCACCGCGACCCGATGATCGGCCTCACGCCCTTCGGTCTGGTCCTGGACACCCAGCCCGCCGTATCCGTCGCTGCCGGACAATCGTCCGACGTCGACCTGCTCGTCGGGACCAACGCCGAAGAAGGCCGCCTCTACCTGGTCCCCGTGGACAGGTTCTCCTCCTCGACCGCCAAGGATCTGGAGGAGACGGCGGCGCGCTCGCACCCGAACCCGGCCCGGCTCATCGAGACGTACCGCACGACGCGTCCTGACGCGTCCTACGGCGAGCTGCGCTCAGCCATCATGGGCGACGCCTTGTTCGGCGTGGGCAGCCGGGCCCTGGCAGATGCCCATGCTGGTCGGGCCGGGTCCGCCACCTTCGCCTACGAGTTCGCCTGGCGCTCGCACGCCCTGGACGGAGAGTTCGGCGCCACGCACGCGGTCGAGTTGCCCTTCGTCTTCGATCTCACGCACCTGCCCCGACTGCACGGCCCCGCCGCCCTCCTCGGCCCGGACCGGCCCCCGGCCGATCTCGCGGCAGACATACACCGAACGTGGGTCCGGTTCGCCAGGACCGGTGACCCCGGCTGGGACCCCTACGACACCGAGCGCAGGGCCACGATGCGCATCGGTGCCGAGTGGACCCAAGTCGACGACCCGCACGGCCGCGAACGACAGGCGTGGAGCTGATGTGTGTGCCCCAGAGCGCGTTTGAGCAGTTCAGTGGGCTTGGCGTAGGGGTTCGGGGCCGGGCCGGGCGGCGGGTCGTCCACGGGCGGTCCCGGGCAGGTCAAGACGTGGCAACCCGGGGGGACCGCTCACGGACTCCCCAGGCGATACACCCCACCGCCGCCACACACAGCGCACCCCCGGTGACGAGGGCGGCGGTGCCCGACCAGGCGCCGGCGACCAGTCCGCCCCGCATGTTCCCGAGGTCGGGCCCGGCCTGCCCGACGATCTGCTCGGCCGCACCGACCCGCCCGAGCAGGGCGTCCGGCGTGTGGAGCCGTACGACCGTCCCGCGCGAGACCACCGCCACGGTGTCGGCCGCACCGGCGACCACGAGGCAGCCGAGCGCCTCCCAGGGGCGCGTCGCGAGCCCGAAGCCCATCAGCGCGACCCCCCACAGCGCGGACCCGCAGAACATGACGGCCCCGGGCCGCGCCCGCCGGGTGAACGCCCCGGACAGCACCGACGCCGCGATCCCGCCGACCGCGATCGCGGTGAGGAACAACCCGAGGGTGCGCGGACTCCCGCCGAACCGTTCGGCGTTGACCAGCGGGAAGAGGCTGATCGGCATGGACAGCACGGTGGCGGCCAGATCCGTGAGCAGGGCCGCCCGGACCACCGGGGTGCGGGCGAGGAACGCCAGGCCGTCGGCGATTCCGCGCAGCCCGGGCCGGGCCGGGGCACCGGCGCCCGCGGCCGTACCCCGGGGCGAGGGAGGCAGGCCGTACAGCCCGTACAGCCCGGCGGCGAAGGAGACCGCGTCGACCAGGTAGCACCCGCCGACGCCCCACGCCCCGATCACCAGGCCGCCGAGGGCGGGCCCGATCAGCATCTGCGCCTGGAAGGCGACCCGGTTGAGCGCGAGCCCGGCGGCGAGCGACTCCTTGGGCAGCAGTTGCGGCAGGAACGCCCCCGCGGCGGGCCCGGAGAACGCGCCGAAGGACGACTGCACGGCGAGCAGCCCGAGGACGGCGGCCACCGGGGCGGGCCCGGCGAGCCCCTGGACGGCGAGCAGCGCCGAGCACACCGCCTGGCCGACGGCCGCCAGCAGGCACAGCCGCCGCCGGTCCACCCGGTCCGCCACCGACCCGGCCCACAGCCCGAGCACGACCACCGGCAGTGCCTGCGCCAGCCCGACCGCGCCGCTCCACACGGTGCTGCCGGTGGTCTGCCACACCTGGTACATGACGGCGACGAGCGTCATCTGCCCGCCGAAGCCGGAGACCGCCCGCCCGGTCCACAGCCGCCGGAAGACCGGGGAGGCGCGCAGCGGCGCGGTGTCGACCAGTAAATGCCTCACTGCCATTCCGGGTCCTGTGCGAGCTGCGCGGCGATCCGGTCGTGGAAGCTGCGGCGGGCCAGCGCGGCGCGCATGTCCTCGACCACGCGGCTGAGCGGGTACGGCAGTTCCGCCTCCAGCTCGGCGCTCGCCCGCTCGGTGGCCCGCCACTCCGCCGCCAGCCGGCCCGTCAGGCGCTTGGCCTTCGCGGTCAGCGTCACCTTCTTCGTCCGCGCGTCCGCGCCCGGCACGGTCCGCACCAGCCCGGCCGTCCGCATCGCCGCGACCTTCTGGCTGACCGCGGAGTGCGTCAGGCCCACGGACGCGGCGAGTTCGGTGATCGTCATGGGGCCGCGCGCGTGCAGCCGCAGCAGCTCCCCCACGTGCGTGGGCCTGATCTCGCCGAGCGCCGCCGCCGCGTAGATCCGCGCGATGTCGTCGTCCATCTCGCGCATCAGCACCCACAGCGGCCGCCACAGCCCCTCCTCGCTGGGGTCGCTTCCCGCCGCGCTCCCGGGCACCTGCTCCTTGCCGTCCATTCCACGAATGTAACAGCACTTATATAAGCACTGTCAAAGAGCGGTCCGGACAACGGAGGCCGGGTTCCTAGCTCCCGCCGCCGGAGGCTGCGGGAGACGGCGTGGCGGGGCGCGGGCAGGACGAGGGGGAGGTGCGGGTGAGCTGCCAGCCGGGGGCGGTCACGACGATCCGGACCGGCTGCCGGGTGGGTTCGGGGGACACCTCGCCCGGGAGTGTCGCGGCGGCGGGGAGCGCCGAGGGCCACGCTTCGGCGGCGGTGCAGGCGAGTTGCTCCATCGCGAGCGCGTCGAGCCGGGGCCCGGCGGAAGGCAGCCGCACGGTGACCGTACGGCCCTGCACGCTCACCGGCACGGCTACCGGGTACCGGGGCAGGTGCGTGGTGAGGTCGGGGCGCCCGGCGGCGGCGGGCCCGGCCAGCAGCAGGTCCACCGCCGCCGCCTCCGGCTCCGCCTGGTCCGGCACCGTGTGCTCGGCCGCCTGGAGCCGGCCGTCGGCGTCGAGGAAGTAGACCAGCGCGACGCGCACCGCGGCCGGCCCGCTGGGCAGCGCGTCCGCCGGCACGCCCACGTCGATGACGCCGGTGGTGGGCACCCCGCACCCGGCGAGCAGCCCCAGCGCGGCGGCGCCCGCCGCACCGGCCGCGCCGGCGTGCCACGCCCGCCCGTCTCCTGCCCCGCGCCGTGCCCTCATGCCTCCTCCCCCGCGGGCCGCTCCGGCGACTCCGGCAGCTCCACCGTGAAGACGGCGCCGCCGCCCGCCGCGTTCTCCGCCCGGACGGCCCCGCCGTGCAACCGCACGTTCTCCGCGGTGATCGCCAGCCCGAGCCCGCTGCTCTCGCTCCGGGTGCGCGCCGAACTCGCCTTGTAGAACCGATCGAAGACGTACGGCAGTGCCTCCGGCGCGATCCCGGGCCCGCCGTCGGCCACCACCAGCCGCACCCCGGGCGGTTCCGCGTGCCGTGCCAGCGTCACGCTGACGGGCGGGGCGCCGTGCCGCAGCGCGTTGCCGACCAGGTTCGCCACCACCACGTCGAACCGCCGCGGGTCCACCGCCAGCCGCAGCTGCTCCGGCCCGGGCAGCCGTACCTCCACGCGTTCCTGCCAGCCGCGCGCGGCCAGCGTGCGCCGCACCGACTCGGCCAGGTCGATCTCGTCGAGGTGGAGTTCGGCCGCGCCCGCGTCGAACCGGGAGACCTCCATCAGGTCGTTCACCAGCCGCACCAGCCGCTCGGTCTCCTCGCTGATCAGCCGCACCGCCTCGGCGGTGCCGTGCTCCAGGCCCGCTGCCTCCTCGTCCAGCACGTCGGTGACCGCAGACATCGCGGCGAGCGGCGTGCGCAGCTCGTGCGAGACGTCCGCGGCGAACCGCCGGGCCTGCGCCTCCATCCGGCGCAGCTCGGACACCGAACGCTCCAGCGCCACCGCCGTCTCGTTGAACGCCGCCGACAAGTCGGCGAGTTCGTCCGAGCCGTTGACGCTGAGCCGGGTGTCGAGGTGCCCCGCGGCCATCCGGCGGGTGGCCTGGCGCAGCGCCCGCACCGGACGCAGCACCCCGCGGGCGACGAACAGCGCGAGCAGCACCGCCAGGCACAGCGCCGGCAGCGCGGCGCGCTCGACCGACCCGACCAGCGCGGTGACATAGCGCTGCTCGGTGGTCTGCGGCACCACGAGGTAGCAGGCCAGCCCGGACGCGACCCGCCCGCCGTCCCCGGTGCCGTAGACGACGGGCAGGCCGACCACCAGCGAGGAGCTGCCGCCGGTGTGCACGCGCTGGAAGACGGCGACGTTGCGGGTGCGCACCGACTTCCGCAGTTCCGCGGTGAGTTCGGGGAAGCGGTCGCCGGGCTGCGAACCGGCCCGCAGCCCGCCGTAGGTGGCCAGCACCCGCCAGTGCTGGGAGCGGTGCGTGGCGGCGAGGTTCTCCACCAGCGCGGTCAGATCCTGCTGCCCGGGCCGGGACGGGATGCCGGGGGTCAGGGCGTCCACGCTGTCGCGGAACTGGTTGACGACGGTGTCCTGGCTCTGCTGGAGCACACCGGTGCGCGCCTCGCGGAAGGTCAGGGCTCCGGTGCCGAGCGCGCTGACCGCCGCGATCAGGGCGAAGCCGGCGACGAGGCGGAAACGCAGGCTGCGTACGGCTCCGGGCATCCTGGCCATGGCGTCCGGCCGACCTCACACCGCGCGGAAGCGGTAGCCGAAGCCGCGCACCGTCTCGATGCAGTCCTGGCTCCCGCCGGACGCGCGGGAGTCGTCGGAGGCGGCGCCGGCAGCCGGGCCGGATGCCGCACGCGCGGCCGGCCCCGAGCGTCCGCCGCTGCCGCTGCCGCTGCCGCCGAGCTTTCCGCGCAGCCGCTTCACACACGCGTCCACCAGCCGCACGTCGCCGTGGTAGCTGTGCTCCCACACCTGTTCCAGCAGCTGCTGGCGGCTGAGCACCCGTCCCGGGGACGCCGACAGCGCCAGCAGCAGCCGCAGTTCGGAGGGGGCGAGCGGCACCGGCCGGCCGCGGTAGGTGACCGCCATGGCGGTGCGGTCCACCACGAGGTCGCCGTAGGTGCTCGGCGCCGGCCGGGTGCGGCCGGCCGCGTCGGGGTCGGCGCGGCGCAGCACCGCGCGTATCCGCGCCTCCAGCACGCCGGCCCGCACCGGCTTGACCACGTAGTCGTCGGCGCCCGCCTCCAGGCCGACCACCACGTCCACGTCGTCGCCGCGGGCGGTCACGATGATGATCGGGACCTGGTGGTGGTCACGTATCCGCCGGCAGACGTCGAGCCCGCGGATGCCCGGCAGCATCAGGTCGAGCACCACGACGTCCGGCCGGTAGGGCCGCAGGAGGTCGAGCCCCTCCTCCCCGGTGGGCGCGGACTCGACGGTGTGCCCGCGGTGCCGCAGCGCTACTTCCAGGCCCCGCCGGACGGCGGGGTCGTCTTCGATCAGCAGGACGCGGGGCACGCGCATCAGTATGTGGTCGCCCTGCGGGCGAGCGGCACGCCGGGACCGCTCCCGGGGCAACTGTTGCAGAACGGTCACACGGGCCGCGGGCCCTCCCACCGCCCCCCAGCAGGCACATCAGGCCGACTGTTACGGCTTCGTGACCGCGCGGGCCAGAGGTCATCATCTCCGGGCACGAGCCTGGAGCCGTTACGCACCGTACGCGGCCGCCCGGTCCCCCTCCCCCGCCGCCGTGGCACCGGTGCGCCGTCATGCCGTAGACCGGAGAGGACATGGAATGGGCACCAGGGCACGCAGGCGGAGGGCGACCGCACCCGCGGGCAGGGGCGCGGGCAGGCGGGCACCGGCCCGTCGCGGCCCGTATCTGCTCTTCGGACTGGTCTTCCTGGCGCTGCTCGGGGTGACGCTCGCCACGGTGCGCTCGGGCGGCCAGGCCCACGCCGGCACGTCGGCGGCAGCGGACGGCGGTGCGGACCGTACGGCCGGGAGCGGTGCCCCCTCGGCCGGGGCCACGGCGCCCGCGGCCGGCTCGCCGAAGACCTCCGCACCGAGGACCTCGGCTCCTCAGACCACGGCCCCGAAGACCACGTCGCAGGCCCCCACCACCCAGAGCGTCCCGGCGCACGGCTCGGGCAGCTTCACCACGGCCGACGCGTCGGCGAAGGCGGTCGGCCACGGTGACATCCGCCGCTACGAGGTGCAGGTCGAGGGCGGCACCGGGGTCGCGTCGCAGGCCGCGGCGAAGGAGATCCAGGACATCCTGGCCGACTCGCGCGGCTGGACCAAGGACGGCCGGGACGGCTTCCAACTCGTCTCGTCCGGCCCCGCCGACTTCGTGATCAAGATCGCCACCCCGGACACGGTGGACGCCATCTGCGGCGCCGCCGGCCTGCACACCCACGGCGAGGTCAACTGCGACGTCGGCGCGACAGTGGTGGTCAACCTCAAGCGCTGGCTGCTGGGTTCACCGCAGTTCCCCGGGCCGATCGAGGACTACCGGGCGCTGATCATCAACCACGAGGTCGGCCACCGCATCGGCCACGGCCACGAGGGCTGCCCGGGCGCGGGCAAGCTCGCGCCGGTGATGATGCAGCAGATCGACGGGCTGCACGGCTGCAAGGCCAACGCCTGGCCGTACGACAGCAAGGGCCGCTACATCCAGGGCCCGTCGGTCGCCTGACGGACCGATCTCCTTTGCGTGCAAGGCAGTTGGCGGAAAGTCCCGCCGGCGCTCAGCGCAGGGGGCCGAGCAGCCGGGCGTACAGGTCGAGCAGCGGTGCCGACTCGGTCTGCCAGGACCACTGGCGCAGCACCTCCACCTTGTCGTACGCCTTGCGGTAGCGGCGCGGGTTGGTCAGCACCGCGCCGACCGCGCGGACGAAGTCGGCGGTGTCGCCGGCCCGGAACACCTCGCCGTTGCCGGCCTCGAGGGTGGCCGCGGACATCGCCCGCACGTCGGAGACCACCACCGGCAGCCTGGCGTGGGCGTATTCGTAGTAACGGGTGGCCAGCACCGTCTGGTGGTACGGCAGTTGGTGCACCGGCAGCACCCCGATGTCGGCCGAGGACAGGAACGCGGGCACCTCGGGCACCGGCACGTACGGCACCACGTGCAGCCGGGCGTGCACGCCGATCTGGGCGGCGCGGTCGCGGAGTTCGGCCAGGTACGGGTGGTCGGGGTCGGGCACGACGAAGGCTGCGTGCAGGTCGTAGAGCTTCGGCAGCGCCTCCACCACGGTGGACGGGCCGCGGTCGGGGGTGACCGGGCCGGTGTGCACCAGCAGCGGGACGTCCGGTCCGAGCCGGCAGCGGGCCCGCACCCCGTCGTCGCGGCCGGCGGGCGGCGCGGTCATCGGCGGGGTGTTGCGGACCACCGTGGGCAGCGTGGACAGGTTGTGCCGGACCAGCAGTTCACCGGCGAGGCGGTCCCCGACGGTGACCACGCCGTCGGCCTCGCGGGCGTACGAGCGCAGCAGCGCGTCGTCGGCGACGGCCGCCCGGCGGGTGGCGGCGGGGATGCGCGGCGGCGCGTCCCACACCACCTCGATCCGGTGGCCCGCGCCCTCCGCGCGCAGCGCCGCCCGGATCGCCAGGGCCAGCGCGCGGTGCCCCAGCGCGTGGATCAGGTGCGGGCGGACCGCGTCGAGCACCGGCCCGTACGCGACCTCCTCGTCCAGCAGGGACGGGTCCAGCCGCCGCCAGGCGCGGCGGCCCAGGAGCAGGCGGGCGAGTTCCGCGGCGAGGTCGTCGAGGCGGGTGTCGGGGCTGCGGCGGCGCTCCACCGCGGCGCGGTACTGGGCTCCCCGCAGGCCGGTCCAGCCGGCGCGTACCGCCAGCCGCGCCGACGTCAGGCCGTGCCCGGCCCGGGCGAACGCCTGGAGCGGCAACGGGCGGTGCACCACGTCGAGTTCGGCGGCCCGGGTGGCGCCCAGCAGGCGGTGCGCGGCCAGCAGGGCGGTACGGCGCTCATAGGACTCCGCGGCGCGGTAGGCCAGCGGCCAGCGCAGGCCCGGGCGCGGACGGCGCTCGCGGTGGGCGCCGAGCGCGGCGCCGGCGGCCACTTCCCTGACGGTGACCTCCGGTTGGGTCTGCCGGGTGGTCTCCGCCGGGCCAGCGCCGACCAGGGTGACGGCGTACCCGGCGGAGTTCGCCGCCGCGGCCACGCGCAGGACTCGGGAGTCGCCGTCCAGTACGCCATCCGTCACGATCGCCGCGCGCAGCGTCGGCCGGGCTGAGGGCTCCGCCATTCCCGTATCCGACCCTACGGAAGTGAACGAACGCGACCCCCCGGGTTGCCTGGAGCTGTCGGCTCCGGGACCACCTGCCGGTGGGGGTCTCCCTCCGGGCTGCCCCGTCCGCCGGGTGCCGGGACCTTGCGGCCCGTCGTGGCTTGTCGCGCAGTTCCCCGCGCCCCTGCGGGCGCGAGCTTCTTTCGCGGAAGAGCCGAGCAACACAGGGGCGCGGGGAACTGCGCGAACAGCCCACCACCGGCGGGTGGTCCCTCAGCCGACAGGACACACCACCCCGGGGGGTCAGGGGCACCCCGCCTACGTGAGGTTGTGGAGGGTGCGGGCCTTGTCGGTGATGTCGGTGAGGAAGGTGTGGGCGCGGGGGGAAGCCGCGGTGGTGAGCCACTCCTGGTCGATGTCGCAGACGGTGATCGTCACCCCGGTGCCGGCCAGCGCCAGCGGCAACGTGTGCACGACGGTGGAGGGGAAGGAGAGCACCGCGCGCCCGATCGGCCCGCGGCGGGCGACGAGTTCGAGCGGCAGGTCCGGCCGTACGATCTCCAGCCCGGTCTCCGCGGCGAGCCGGTGGAGCTTCGCCGGGGCCTCCCGGCGGTGCGCGAAGTACCTCCGGGCACCGTGGCGTTCGGCGAGCCCGCGGACGACGGCGAGGTAGCGGTCGGGGTCCACGACACCGGTCTCGACCAGCGAGGTGCCGATCAGGTCGGTGCCCGCGAGGGTCCGCGGCGGCCCGAACCGCCCCCGGGTCCAGGCGAACCGGTTGGCGCGCAGCGCCATTCCGGGCGGCGGCGTCGCCGGCATCGCGCTGAACAGCTCGATCCGGGAGCGCCGCCGGGGGGTGAGCCGTCGGCGCGCGCTGCGGGCGAAGACGCCGAACGCCACGTCCGCCGGGGAGCGCCGCTTCCCGCTGCGGTGCCAGCGCACCAGCTTCCCGCGCCGCGCCAGGATCTCGGTGAACTCCATGGTCGCGGTGCCGTCGTCGACGACGGTGATGTCCTTGGCCCGGCACAGCGGCAGCAGCACCTGCACCAGCCGGGAGAAAGGGTCGCCGATCACCAGCCGCTTCACCCGTATCAGGGTCGGTGCCAGCGCGAACGCGGTCCGCAGCAGCCCGCCGCGGCCGCCGCGCGCCTCGTACCACCGCACCGACGCGCCCTCGTCCCGGGCGAGTTCGGCCATCCGCCGCAACTGGCCGCGGCTGGTGGGGTCTGCGGGCGAGAGCACCACCACGGTCAGCGGCGCGACCTGCTCACCCGGTGCGGCCGGCGGCCGGACGTGGGCCCACTCCAGCACGTTGAGCAGCTGCACGGGCGACTCGACGAGCGCGACGGCACCCGGTGGGGCGGGCCGGTCGGCCATTCGGCTTCCTTTCGGTGGGCGGCCGCACGCGTCCGCCGTCAGCTCGGCCCGCGCCCACGTGCGGCTCCTTCCGCGGAGGGAGCCGCACGCGCGGGCGCGGGCAATGGGGTTGGTGCCCGGGCGGAGCGGTCAGACCGTCGCGTCGGCCGTCTGCTGCGCCTCGGCCACCACGCCGGCCACCCGGCGCAGCTTCTTCATCGGGCCGATCTCGCCCTCGTAGACCTTCTTCACGCCGTCGCCGAGCGAGGTCTCGATGATGCGGATGTCGCGCACCAGGCGCTCCAGGCCCTGGGTCTCGACGGACGCGGCCTGGTCCGAGCCCCACATGGCGCGGTCGAGGGTGATGTGGCGCTCCACGAAGACCGCGCCGAGCGCGACCGCGGCGAGCGTGGTCTGGAGGCCGACCTCGTGGCCGGAGTAGCCGACGGGGACGTTCGGGAACTCGGACTGGAGGGTGTTGATCATGCGCAGGTTGAGCTCTTCGTGCTTCGCCGGGTAGGTCGACGTGGCGTGGCAGAGCACGATGTTGTCGCTGCCGAGCACCTCGACCGCGTGGCGGATCTGCTTCGGCGTCGACATGCCGGTGGACAGCACCACGGTGCGGCCGGTGGCGCGCAGCGCCCGCAGCAGCTCGTCGTCGGTGAGGCAGGCCGAGGCGACCTTGTGCACCGGCACGTTGAACTTCTCCAGGAACTCCACCGAGGGCACGTCCCACGGGGAGGCGAACCAGTCGATGCCCCGCTTGCGGCAGTACTCGTCGATGGCGCGGTAGCCGTCCTCGTCGAACTCGACGCGGTGCCGGTAGTCGATGTACGTCATCCGGCCCCAGGGGGTGTCGCGCTCGATCTCCCACTGGTCGCGCGGGGTGCAGATCTCCGGGGTGCGCTTCTGGAACTTGACCGCGTCGCAGCCGGCGGCCACGGCCGCGTCGATCAGGGCGAACGCGTTCTCCAGGTCGCCGTTGTGGTTGATGCCGATCTCGCCGGTGATGTACACGGGCTGGCCGTTGCCGATGTGGCGGGAGCCGACGGCGCGGAGGTTGGCGGGGAGCGTGGTGGTCACGGCGTGTTCCTTCACTACGGGGGTTGGGACTGGGGGTTGGCGCGGGCCGGAAGCCCGGGGGACGCAGGAACCGGAAAGGCGAGGGGAGTTCGGGGCGGCCGGGCTCAGCGGGCGAGCGTGGGGCCGAGCAGCCAGGCGGCGATCTCGCGGATCGCGCCGTCGCCGCCGTCCCGGGTGGTCACCGCGCGGGCGGCGGCGCGCACCACGTCGTGGGCGCCGGCCACGGCGACCGGCCAGCCGACGAGGCCGAAGCACGGCAGGTCGTTGACGTCGTTGCCCGCGTACAGCACCCGCTCGGGGGCGATGCCCTGCTCCTCGCACCACTGCTTGAGCGCCAGGTCCTTGCGGTCGATGCCGTGCAGCACCGGCACCTGGAGCTTGCGGGCGCGGGCGGCCACCACCGGGTTGGTCTCGGTGGACAGGATCAGCACGGGGACGCCCGCGCGGCGCAGCGCGGCGATGCCGAGGCCGTCGCCGCGGTGCACGCTGACCGTCTCGTGGCCGTCGGCGTCGATCAGCACCCGGTCGTCGGTCTGGGTGCCGTCGAAGTCGAGGACGACCGCGTCGACGTCGTCGCGGCGGGGCGTGGTGACTCCGGCGTCGAGCAGCGGGGCGAGGGCGCGGGCCCGCTCCAGGTCGGCGGGCTCGTCGATCTCCAGCACCCGGGCCGGGTCGGTCCACACCAGGCTGGTGCGGCCGAAGAAGCGGTGCCGGGCGGCGCGGAAGCCGTCGGCGCGGAAGCCGTAGGCGGCGCCGGTCTCCAGCAGGTCCTGCGGGCGGTCCTGGCGGCGCGGGCGGGTGGACTTGTCGTGGTTGACGCCCACGCCGTTGCCGCGGAAGTCCGCGCCGCCCGCGCCTTCGGCGCCGTGCGAGCCGTGCGAGCCGTGCGAGCCGCCGGCAGCCTCGGCGGCGTCCGGGCGGTCGGCCCGCCAGACGAAGCCGTGGAAAGGCGCGACGGTGTGCGCGGTGTCGGCGCCGCCCTCGGTGATCGCCTCGACCACCCCGTCCAGTTCCTCGCCGGTGACGAAGGGGCTGGTGCACTGGACGAGCAGCACCACCTCGGCGGCCGCGCCGCTCATCGCCTCGTAGGCGTCCATCGCGTGCAGCACCGCGGCCTCGCTGGTCGCGGTGTCCCCGGCGATCGCCGCCGGGCGCAGCACCACCTCGGCGCCCGCCGAGCGGGCCACCTCGGCGATCGCCGGGTCGTCGGTGGAGACCACGGTCGCGGTGATCCGGCGGGCGGCGCCGCAGGCGCGCACCGCGCGGGCCACCAGCGGCACCCCCCCGACCGTCGCCACGTTCTTGCCGGGCACGCCCTTGGAGCCGCCGCGGGCGGGGATCACGGCGAGGACCCGCGCCTCGCCGGCCGACGCGCGGGACGGCTCCCCCGCGGACGTGATCGTCTGGGTCATCGTGCGGCTCCTGTCGTGGGGGTCGTGCGGGCCGCGGTCGCGGCGGGACGCGCCGCTTCGGCGCGTGCGGGGCGCACCGGGGTGCGCGGACTCGTACGGAGGCAGGTGCGCGGGCCGGGCGGCGGCGTCCCGCCGAGCCCCGGGCCCGCGGTGCGCGGCCGGCTCACAGCTGGCCCCAGCGGCGGATGGCCGGGGCGACGCGCTGCACGCCCTGGCGGTAGGCGGTGCGGGCGGACTTGCGGATCATCCGGCGGGCGGCCTTGCGCACCCGGTTGCTGCCGCCGGCGGCGGTGGCCGCGCGGACCGCGGGCAGGCCCTCGGGGTCCAGGCCCTGGCGGGCGAGGATGCCGGGCAGGTAGCCGGGCGCGGTGCGCAGCGTGTAGTAGGGGGTCAGCCGCGGCAGCCGGCCGGCGGCGAGCAGGGCCCGTACGCGGGCCCGCAGGTCGGCGTACGGGTCGCCGAGCGCCACCCCGTGGGCGGCGGTCCAGTCCGGGTCGGCCTTGGGCAGTTCGCCGTCGTCGAGCTGGTCCCAGGAGGCCAGGCAGCCCGAGCCGAGGAAGTGGTGGTTGCCCAGCGGCTCGCGGATACCGAGGTCGGTGAGGATGGCCGTGGGTATGCCGCGGTAGAGCGACTCCAGCGCGGCGGTGGAGCTGACCGTGACGAGCAGGTCGGTGCGGTCGAGCACCTCGCCCATCGCCCCGTAGACCAGCGAGACGTTCGCCGGCGGCTCCAGCGACTGCATCAGGTGCTGGTAGGGGTGCTCCTCGACGTGCGTGGTCTGCTCGCCGGGCATGCTGCGCAGCTTCACCAGCACCTCGCGGTCGGGGTGCCGCCGGGCATGCTCGACGGCCCGGCGCAGCAGGTACAGCCGGTCCGGGCGCTCGGCGGGCGCCGACGGCTGCACCGCGAAGGTGACGGTGAACGGGGTGCTCGGGTCGCGGCGGTAGGGCGCGCCGTCCAGGAACGGCAGCGCCGTCTCCACGATCGCGCCGGTCGGGAAGCCGACCCCTTCGTACACCGCGCGGAACCGCAGCGCGTCGTCGGTGCTGTTGGCGAGCACCACGTCGGCGCCGGCCCGCAGCAGCAGCCCGTCGGCGAGCTTCTCGTAGACCACGCCGACGTAACCGGTGACCACCACCGGCCGGTTGGCGTGGCCGCGCCAGGCCCGGTCCAGGCCGTGCAGGAAGCACTGGATGGTGCCGCCCACGCAGGAGATGACGAGCACGTCGCAGGTGTCCGCGCCGACCTCGGCGAGGATCTCGGCGGTGGTCTGCTCGGTCATCGAGTCGGCGGTGATGCCGAGTTCGGCGAGTTGGCGCTGCGTGGGGGTGGCACGGCCGCGGAGGAAGCGGGCGTCGATCCGCGCGTCCGGCGCGATCCGGCGCGCGGTCAGCGCACCCCACTTCCAACGGGTGTCCGAATCGGCGATCACCGTGACCCGCAGGGGCCCTGACGTACGTTCTGGCACATCGCAGACAGTAGGAAGCAGGTGGGTGGAATGGACTAATCGAAGGCCAACGGAAGGTAAACAGAATGCCGATACTTCGCGAGCTGCGGGCCGTCGCAAAGGGCACACCCGGTCGACATTCTCCGTTTACCTGGAAGTACGAATTCGGCAAAGTACCGGGCCGGAGCGCGTCCTAAAGTAATCGGGTGGTCAAGCTCTCCGTCATCGTGCCGTTTTTCAATGTGCAGCCATTCGTCCCCGACGCGCTGAGAAGCCTGCGGGCCAACGCCCGCGACGACTTCGAGTTCCTGCTGATGGACGACGGGTCGACCGACCGGACCCCGCAACTCCTGGAGGAGGGCGTCGGTTCGCTGCCCGGTGCCCGGATCATCCGCCGGGACCACACCGGGGTCGCCGCGCTGCGCAACGCGGGCATCGACGCGGCGCGCGGCGAGTACCTGACGTTCATGGACGGCGACGACTGGCTCGCCCCCGGCTACCTGCCGCAACTGGTGCGCGCCATGGACGACCTGGACGTCGACTTCCTGCGCACCGACCACGTGCAGTGCACCGGCACCAGCCGCAATGTGATCCGCGCCCCGCACGGCCGGCGCAACGCCCGGATCGACCCGCGCTCCGCGATCCTGCCGGCCAACCGGCCCACGCTGGTGGACTACCCCTACTCCTGGGCCGGCGCCTACCACCGGCGGATCGTCGAACAGGGCCTGGTGCACATGCCCGAGCACCTGCGCACCGCCGAGGACCGGCCGTGGATCTGGCGGCTGCACCGCGAGGCGAAGTCCTGCGCGGTGGTCGGCCTGCTCGGCGTGCACTACCGGCGCGGGGTGACCACCTCGCTGACCCAGATCGGCGACGAGCGCCAACTCGACTTCGTACGCTCCTTCGACCAGGTCATAGCCGAACTCGCCGGCGACCGGGACGAGGAGCGGTTCCTGCCCAAGGCCATCCGCAACTACTGCGCGATCATCGCCCACCACCTGGACAACATCGACCGGTTCGAGCCCGCGCTCGCCCGGCAGTTGAAGACGCTGTCCGCCGCCGCGCTGGGCCGGCTGCCCGCGCAGTTGCTCGCGGACGCGCTCGACTCGATGGACGACGAACGCAGCGCCCGGGTCCGCCGGCTGCGCGGGCGGATGGCGGCCAGAGGCGACAGCGGCGGCCCCGGCGCCGACGGCGAGGCCGACGCGCGCGACAACGCGACCAGCGGATCGGTGATGGCGTGATGGCCCGTACCCAGCTCCTCCTCGCCTCGACCCTGTACGGGATGGCCACGCTCGCCGCGGCCGTCGACGCCGGTGCGCTGCCGCCCGCCGACCGCAGGGTGCTGGTGGTCAGCAACAACGCGGGCGTGCCCGAGACCCACGACGCCCCGGACCGGGCGCCCGGCTTCGAGCCGCTGCGCGGCCGCTTCGACAAGGTGGTGTCCTGGAACGAGGCGATCCGCCCGCTGCACCCGGGCGGCTGGTCCCCGCGCACCGACGAAGTCCCCATGTGGGAGCGGTACTTCCGGCAGCTGTGGCAGCTGGGCGAGGACGACCTGGACCTGGTGGTGGAGTCCCTCCAGGTCGCGCCCGCGCTCTCCTTCGCGCAGGTCTTCACCGGCGCGCCGATCACCGTCTACGCCGACGGCCTGATGTCCTACGGCCCGACCCGCAACAAGCTCGGGCTGCTGGTGGACACCCGGATCGACGCGCTGCTCCACCTGGACCTGGTACCCGGTCTGGAGCCGCTGCTGCTCAGCGAGTTCCAGGTGCCCTCGCGGGTGGTGCCCAGCGCGGAGTTCACGAAGGTGCTCGCCGAAGTGGCCGACGCCACCCGCGGCTTCGGCGCGGCGGACCCGGCGGACCCGGTCGACGCGCTGCCGCGCGACGCGGCGCTGCTGCTGGGCCAGTACCTGTCGGCGCTGGGCATCCTCAGCGTCGAGGAGGAGGAGCGGCTGCACCTGTCGCTGGTGCGCGGCGCGGTCGCCCTCGGCCACCGCAAGCTGGTCTTCAAGCCGCACCCGACCGCCCCCTCGCACTGGCTGGAGCCGCTGCGGCAGGAGGCGCGCACGCTCGGCGCCGAACTGACCGTGCTGGACACCCCGGTGCTGGCCGAGGTGGTCTACCAGCGCGCCCGCCCGGCCCTGGTGGCCGGCTGCTTCTCCACCGCGCTGCTCACCGCGTCCGCGCTCTACGGCATCCCCGTCGCCCGCAGCGGCACCAAGCTGCTGCTCGACCGGCTCGCCCCCTACCAGAACAGCAACCGGGTGCCGGTGACCATCGTGCACGCGCTGCTGCCCGACATCTCCGACGCGGCCGCCGTACGGGCCTGGACCCCGCCCTCGCCGGAGCAGGTGGCCGCCGACCTCACCCCGCTGCTGCACACCGTCGGGTACTGCATGCAGGCCGAGGCGTACCCGCATCTGCGGGCGGAGGCCGAGGCATGGCTGGCGGCCCACCTCGGGCCCGGGGTGCAGCCGTACTTCAAACGCCGCCGGCTGACCTCGCTCGGGCTGCCCGGCGCGCTGCCGCCCAAGCGGTCGCTGGTGCCGCGGGTGCGGGCGGTCCGGCAGGTGGCGCGCGGCGCCCGCGCGCTGAAGAAGGCGACGCTCGGCTGAGCGCGGCGCGGGGCCAGGGGTACGGGCGGGCCCGGTGCGGCCGCCGGGGACGGGCGGTGCCCCGATTAACGGACACGGGAGCTCATACGCCCTGCCCTACGATGGAACAGTGAGCGATATCACCCGTGGGAGTCTGCGCGAACAGCCGACGCGCGCCGAGGCGATCCTCGCGGCCGGGCTGCGCGACGAGAAGAGGCGGCAGACCCGGCGGCACATCGCCGAGGTGGCCACCGGGCTGTTCCTCGAACACGGCTTCGCCCGGGTGACCATCGCCGAGGTGGCCCGCACCGCCGAGGTGTCGGTGAACACCGTCTACACCTACTTCCCCTCCAAAGAGGACCTGGTCTTCTACCCCGAGGAGGCGTCCGCCCAGCGGATGGTGCAGATGGTCCGGGACCGCGCGCCCGGCCAGTCCGCGGCCGGGGCGGTGCTCGCCGCGCTGCGCGGGGAGCTGCGGGCCGGGGACCGCATGGTCGGCCTCACCCAGGGGTTCGGCCGCTTCCTTGAGATGGTCCGCGCCGAGCCGACGCTCTCCGCCCGCCTGGACGCCACCAACCGCGAGATGGTCGACGCGCTCGCCGAGACGCTCGCCGAGGAGACCGGCGCGGCCGGAGGCGACCCCATGCCCCGCCTGGTGGCCTCCCAGCTCGGCTGGGCGCAGGAGCAGCTCTTCCGGGAGATCGGGGAGCGCTCGCGCGCCGGGCGCCCGCCCGGCACCGTCGCCGAGGACGCGCTCGCGCTGCTCGACTGCGTCGAGTCGCTGCTCGGTGACCGCGTCCTGACGTACGCGACCCGCTGACCGCGTCCCGCGCGTACGCCACCCGCTGCTCCGGCCCGCCCTGTTCCGTTTCCGCCCCGCGGCTCGCGGCCCCCGCCGCGGGAGAGCGAGCGCGGCCGGGCAGGGGGAAAACGCACCCGGCCGCGCTCTGTGTCGTGGCCACCGGCACGGGGAGAGCCGGCGTCCACCGGGTCGATGACCAGTCGACCCATTACATAAGGGCGACACAGGGCCCGGAAGTGTCACCCACCCCGTTCGCCACCCTGGCCGGCGCCGGGCGCGACCGGCTCAGTGCCCGGTGCTGCGGCCCTTGTCCCAGCCCAGGCGGCGCCCGCGGTCCAGGCGGTTCACCGTCCCTTCGTCATCCCCGTGCTCGTCGTCGTCGGTGTCCCCCGGCGGCAGGAAGGACAGCCCGTCGGTGGGCAGGGTGCCGGCGTGGGAGGACGGCGATGCCGGCGGAGCTGTCGAAGGGGTCGAAGGGGTCGGAGCCGTCGGGTCGGGCGACTCCTCGGGTTGCAGCGCGTTCCGCCCGGACACACCCGAGCCGCCGGGGTCGGCCGTGGCCCCGCCCCCGTCCGAGGCGGCCGGTACGGGCACGCTGCTGCCCGCCGGGTGCACCGGCTGGCGCCCGCCGCTGCCGGCCGCGGTGGCCGCCACGCCGAGCGCGACACCGCCCAGCGCGACCACGGACGCGGCCGCGGCGAGCGCGATCCGGGTGGACCGCCCCTGCCGTACCCGCCGCGCGCGCCGCGCCCGCACCAGGCGCGCGGACCACGGCGGGAGGGCGGTGTGGCCGCCGACCACGACGGGTTCGGGCAGCGCGTCGCCCGCGGCGACGTCGTCCGCAGCCGTGTCCCTGGCGGCCGCGTCGTCAGCAGCCGCCTCGCCGGAGCACTCGTCCGCGGCCCGCCCGACTGCGACCGGCGGCGCGACCCGTGCCGCGACCCGCGCGGCCCGGAAGGCCGCGAGCGCCTCCTCCTCGCGTACCGGGTCGAGCGGCTGGAGCGCCGCGTGCTCGGCGGCGGCCGCCCGCAGCAGCATCGCCAGCCGGCGCGCCTCGCCCGCGTCCCGGCGGTCGGCCAGCGGCAGCTGACGCCCGGACAACAGCTCCTCCGCCGCCTCCCCGGTCAGCCACCGCCCGCCGGCGCAGGGCGCCCCGGCACCGTCGCCCTGCCCCTCGCGGGGCAGCTGCTCGGCCCGCCGCGGGTGCGGAAACCCCGCCGTCCGTCCGTCGTCGCTCATGCCGCACCCTCGCCGGAACCAGAACCAGAACCAGAACCAGAACCGGGGCCGAAACCGTAAGCGGAGCCGGCACAGGCGCGGGCAGCGGCACCGCAGCCGACACCGGCACCGGCACCGGCACCGGCACCGAACGCATGACCGGACCGCGCCGCCCGCCGCCCGGCGCCCGCGGACGCGGCCGCCACGCCGCCCCCGCCTCCGCCGCCGGTCCCGGTCGTCGACTCCACTCGGCACCGCTCCTCTCCTGCGCCCGCGGGCCTCATCCGCGCACGTCCAACCGCTCCTGCGGCGCGGTGTACGCCGTGCCCTCCCGCACCGCCGATCCCCCCTGCGCCGCCCCGCCCGGCGCGCCCTCATCCTCCCGCCCACCGGAAGCACCGGGCACCCGTTCCTCGGACGCCCGTTCCCCGGCCATCCGTTCCCCGGCTGCCCGCTCCGCGGGTTTCGACTCCCCCGATTCCCCCGGTTCCCGCTCCGCCGCCGACGGCTCGGCCGACAGCTGCTCGGCCAGCCGCCGCAGCCCCCGGTGCGTGGCCATCCGCACCGATCCGGCGCGCCGGCCCAGCACCTGCGCGGCGCTGGTGGAGTCCAGCCCCATCACCACGCGCAGCAGCACCGCCTCGGCCTGCTCGCGCGGCAGCGCCGCTATCGCCGCCAGCGCCCGGTCGGTGGCCACCGACTCCAGCGCCTCCCCGGCGGTGTCGGCCCGTCCGGGCAGCGCGACGAGCTCGTCCACACCGGCCCCGGCCACCGGGCGGCGGCTGCGCGCCCGGATGTGGTCCAGCGCCCGGTTCCGGGCGATCCGCGCCGCCCAGCCCTTGATACCGGTCCCGCCGCCGCGGAAGCTCGGCAGGTCCCGGGCGATCTGCAACCACGCCTCCGAGGCGACGTCCTCCGCGTCGCCCGGCCCGACCAGGCTGCGCACGTACCGCAGCAACTGCGGCTGTACCGCGCGGTACAGCACCCTGAACGCGGTCTCGTCACCGCCTTGCGCCGCGTTCACCGCGGTCTCCAGATCCACTGTCCGGTCCCGCCCCCTCGACCCCCTTGGTCCCCCGCGAACGGGCACCATCCTGCCGCATTCCGGCCGGTGACACTTTCTTACGGTCATACGCCTTACAACTCGGCGGCCGGGGACGCTCCTGTGGGGGGAGGCGGACCCCGGCCGTCTTCACGCCGCTCCGGCCGTCCCCACCGCGCACCTCCGCCCGCGCCTCCACCCTCGACACCGCGCCGGACCGCCCGCGACACGCCCGGTTCCGCCCGGTGTCCACAGCCCGTACGGGTGAATTCACCGATCCGCCCAACCGATCGGGCCGGGGCGGCGTCTACAGTTGCCGTGCCCCCCGTACTGCGCCCAGCCGCGCGCCCGCTTCCGGCGCGCCCGCCCCGCGACCCAGGAGCCCCGCTGTCCAGCGACACGCCGCCCGAGGGACTGCGCCTGCTCAACCGCGCGCCCGCGGCCGACGCCGAAGCAACCCTCCTCACCTGCTGCGGTTCCCACCGCTGGGCCCGCCGGATGACCGCCCACCGCCCCTACCCGACGCTGGAGTCACTGCTCGCCGCCGCGGACGAGGCCGCGTACGACCTCGCGCCCGCCGACCTCGCCGAGGCACTCCAGCAGGAGGACACCACCCCGCTGCCGGACCGCGGCAACCTCGCGGTGCACACCGCGCTGCGCGCCGCCCACGCCGCCTACGAGGCGAAGTTCGGCCATGTCTTCGTCATCGCGCTGGACACCGCCGACCCGGCCGTCGCCCTGGACCAGGCCATGGCCGGCCTGCGCACCCGCCTCGACCACGACGAGGACCACGAGTCGGCCGTCACCGCCGAGCAGTTGCGCCGTATCGCCCGCGCCCGGCTCGCCCGCCTCGCCACCCGCGGCGACGGGCCCCGCCGCCGTGCCCTCGCGCACGCTCACCGGCCGTAGCGTTCACCCGACCGTGCGGGATCGATCACACAAGCACGACCCCGCAGCATCCTGCACAGATCGCGTCGCTACGATGGCCGGGGCCGGTGGACCGTACCCGGCCGGGCGTGACCGACAAGAAGCCGGCAGCCCTCGTCCCGCTTCCGGAGGGTTTTTTCCGTGCCGGCAGGAACGCTCTACCGCGGCCGGGAAGGCATGTGGTCGTGGGTGGCTCATCGAGTCACCGGTGTCCTCATCTTCTTCTTCCTGTTCGTCCATGTCCTCGACACCGCGCTCGTGCGCGTCTCCCCCGAGGACTACGACAAGGTCGTGGCGACCTACAAGACCCCCATCGTCAGCCTGCTGGAGTACGGCCTGGTGGCCGCGATCCTCTTCCACGCGCTGAACGGTCTGCGGATCATCGCCGTCGACTACTGGACCCAGGGCCCCCGCTACCAGAAGCAGATGTTCTGGACGGTGATGGGCCTGTGGGTCGTCCTGATGATCGGCGCGATCTACCCGGTACTCGGCCACGCCGCCCGAGTCCTCTTCGGGAGCTGACGTCCCATGGCCACTGAAGTCTCCCCCAAGGACGCCGTCGAGCTGACCGGCTCCAGCGTCTCCTACAGCCCCGAGAACCCGGCGCCGCTGATCGAGCCGCCGCGGGCCCGGACCAAGCGCACCCCGCGCCGCGGCCGCACCAACTTCGAGCTGTACGGCTGGCTGTTCATGCGGCTGTCCGGCGTGGTGCTCGTGGTGCTGGTCATCGGCCACCTGCTCATCCAGCTGGTGCTGGACGGCGGTGTCACCAAGGTCGGCTTCGCGTTCGTCGCCGGCCGCTGGGCCTCGCCGTTCTGGCAGTTCTGGGACCTGGCCATGCTGTGGCTGGCGATGCTGCACGGCGGCAACGGCCTGCGCACGGTCATCAACGACTACGCCGAGCAGCCGAACACCCGCGTCTGGCTGAAGACGATTCTGTTCACGGCCGTGGCGTTCACCATCGTGCTCGGGTCGCTGGTGATCTTCACCTTCGACCCGAACATCCGCTAGGCCAGGGCAGGGAAGCGACCCCCATGCAATTCCACACGTACGACACCGTCATCGTCGGCGCGGGCGGCGCCGGTATGCG
Source organism: Actinacidiphila sp. bgisy144 (assembly GCF_057708105.1). Taxonomy (NCBI): domain Bacteria; kingdom Bacillati; phylum Actinomycetota; class Actinomycetes; order Kitasatosporales; family Streptomycetaceae; genus Actinacidiphila; species Actinacidiphila sp. bgisy144. Next base: position 266,052 of record NZ_JBYIRM010000001.1, read on the forward strand.
CGCCGCCATCGAGGCGACCAAGCGCAGCCGCACCGCCGTCCTGACCAAGCTCTACCCGACCCGGTCCCACACCGGCGCGGCCCAGGGCGGCATGGCCGCCGCCCTGGCCAACGTCGAGGAGGACAACTGGGAGTGGCACACCTTCGACACGATCAAGGGCGGTGACTACCTGGTCGACCAGGACGCCGCCGAGATCCTGGCGAAGGAGGCCGTCGACGCGGTCCTCGACCTGGAGAAGATGGGCCTGCCGTTCAACCGGACGCCCGAGGGCCGGATCGACCAGCGCCGCTTCGGCGGCCACACCCGCAACCACGGCGAGGCCGCGGTGCGCCGCGCCTGCTACGCCGCGGACCGCACCGGCCACATGATCCTCCAGACGCTGTACCAGAACTGCGTCAAGGAGGGCGTGGAGTTCTTCAACGAGTTCTACGTCCTGGACCAGCTGCTCACCGAGGTCGACGGCGTCAAGCGGTCCGCCGGCGTGGTCGCCTACGAGCTGGCCACCGGCGAGATCCACGTCTTCCAGGCGAAGGCCGTGATCTACGCGTCCGGCGGCACCGGCAAGTTCTTCAAGGTGACGTCCAACGCGCACACCCTCACCGGTGACGGCCAGGCCGCCGTCTACCGGCGCGGACTGCCGCTGGAGGACATGGAGTTCTTCCAGTTCCACCCGACGGGCATCTGGCGGATGGGCATCCTGCTCACCGAGGGCGCCCGCGGCGAGGGCGGCATCCTCCGCAACAAGGACGGCGAGCGCTTCATGGAGAAGTACGCGCCCGTCATGAAGGACCTCGCCTCACGCGACGTCGTCTCCCGCGCGATCTACACCGAGATCCGCGAGGGCCGCGGCTGCGGCCCCGAGGGCGACCACGTCTACCTCGACCTGACCCACCTGCCGCCGGAGCAGCTGGACGCGAAGCTGCCGGACATCACCGAGTTCGCCCGCACCTACCTGGGCATCGAGCCGTACACCGACCCGATCCCGATCCAGCCCACCGCGCACTACGCGATGGGCGGCATCCCCACCAACGTGCACGGCGAGGTGCTCTCCGACAACACCACGGTGGTACCGGGCCTGTACGCGGCCGGCGAGGTCGCCTGCGTCTCCGTGCACGGCGCGAACCGGCTGGGCACCAACTCGCTGCTGGACATCAACGTCTTCGGCCGCCGCTCCGGCATCGCCGCCGCGGAGTACGCCCACGCCAACGACCTGGTGCCGCTGCCGGAGAACCCGGCCGAGCAGGTCGAGGCGCAGGTCGAGCGGCTGCGCGCGTCCACCGGCAACGAGCGGGTGGCCACACTGCGCCTGGAGCTCCAGGAGTGCATGGACGCCAACGTGATGGTCTTCCGCACCGAGCAGACCATCAAGACGGCGGTGGAGAAGATCGCCGAGCTGCGCGAGCGCTACCTCAACGTCTCGATCCAGGACAAGGGCAAGCGGTTCAACACCGACCTGCTGGAGGCCGTCGAGCTGGGCAACCTGCTCGACCTGGCCGAGGTGATGGCGGTCTCCGCGCTGGCCCGCAAGGAGTCCCGCGGCGGCCACTACCGCGAGGACTTCCCCAACCGCGACGACGTCAACTTCATGCGGCACACGATGGCGTACCGCGAGGTGGACGCGAACGGCACCGAGTCGATCCGCCTCGACTACAAGCCGGTCGTGCAGACCCGCTACCAGCCGATGGAGCGTAAGTACTGATGAGCACCCCGACGATCGACAAGCACTCGGCGGCCCTGGACGCGGCCGAGGTCACCGGATCGCACCTGATCCCGATCACCCTGCGGGTGCGCCGCTTCAACCCCGAGGTCTCCGCGGAGTCCGAGTGGGTCGACTACCAGATCCAGGTCGACCCCAAGGAGCGCGTGCTGGACGCGCTGCACAAGGTCAAGTGGGAGATCGACGGCTCGCTGACCTTCCGCCGGTCCTGCGCGCACGGCGTGTGCGGGTCCGACGCGATGCGGATCAACGGCAAGAACCGGCTGGCGTGCAAGACGCTGATCAAGGACATCAGCCCGGAGAAGCCGATCACCATTGAGGCGATCAAGGGCATGACGGTCCTGAAGGACCTCGTGGTCGACATGGAGCCGTTCTTCCAGGCGTACCGCGACGTGATGCCCTTCCTGGTCACCACCGGCAACGAGCCGACCCGCGAGCGGTTGCAGTCCGCCGAGGACCGGGCGCGGTTCGACGACACCACCAAGTGCATCCTGTGCGCGGCGTGCACGTCGTCCTGCCCGGTGTTCTGGAACGACGGGCAGTACTTCGGGCCGGCCGCGATCGTCAACGCGCACCGGTTCATCTTCGACTCCCGCGACGAGGGCGGTGAGCAGCGCCTGGAGATCCTCAACGACAAGGACGGGGTCTGGCGCTGCCGCACCACCTTCAACTGCACGGACGCCTGCCCGCGCGGCATCGAGGTCACCAAGGCGATCCAGGAAGTCAAGCGCGCCCTGATCACCCGCCGCTTCTGATCCTCTTGACGCGCGTTCGGCCCCGCTTCCCCCGTGGCAGCGGGGCCGACCGCTTTCACAGCTGGCTCAGGACCGCCGGGTCGGTGATCTCCGTGTCCCGGGCGAGCATCATCGCCTTGCTGAGGACGATCGCGAGGGTGCGGTCGCCCTCGAAGGGCAGGTAGCCGACCGCCGGGGTGCCGGGCGCGGCCTTGGGCACGATGCACAGGTAGCGGCCGTCGGGCGTCCGCAGGATGTTCCCGGAGCCGAGGTGGATCTTGTACGTGTGCCGGTCGCCGCGTACATGCAGGAAGCGGCCCTCCACGCTGCACCGCTCGGCGATCGCCAGGCGGGGCACCAGCCGGGCGAGCAGGTCGCGGCGGGCGAGGGCGGTCTGCGACAGCTCGCCGAAGCCGTAGCTCTGCCAGTAGGTCCGGAAGCGGCCCTCGGGGCCGCCGTCCTGCCACTCCGGGTCGTTGCCGACGCTGGCCACCCCGACGAAGAGGTCCACGTCGCGCAGCACCTCGCTGAGCACCAGCGGGGGGACCTCCGCCAGCGGCACCGGCTCGGCGGGCTCCTGCCCCCGCACCGGTCCGTACCGGCCGACGTGGGCGTGCGCGACGTTCTCCGCCGCACCGGCGCGGTAGAAGCGCACCTGATCGGTGGTCAGCCACACGAAGGCCCCGGACTCCGAGACGTCCTCCTCCACGCCCTCGACCCAGTACTCGGCCCGCAGCCCCCACCGCGGCAGTTCGCGGGTCGCGGGCGGGAAGTCGTCGTCGACCGCCAGCCGCAGCGGGTCGCGCCAGCCGCGGACCGCGGCCAGCGCGTGGAACGGGTACTGCCGCAGCACATGCCCGGCGAACCGGTTGGAGTACGTCCCCGTGGCCCGCTCGGCGTCGGTGAGCGGATACACCTCGCGGTGGGCCTGCTTGAACGGCTGGGTGACCGCGTGCCGCTCCAGCCAGTCCCGCCAGCCGGCGACCTCGGCGGGCTCCCGGCCCACCGGGTGCCACAGCTCGACGGCGGCGTCCTCCGCGACCGTCCCCAGCTCCTCGTCCGTGAGGGTCCGCAGCGCGCCCCGCGCCCAGCCGCAGGCGCGGCCGTCGACCGTCCACAGCAGGCGTCGGGCGAGGGTGCCGAGCAGCGGGTGGTCGAGGTAGCGGGCGCGCCACGCGGCGTAGGGCCAGGTGCGGCGGGCCAGGAACTGCCGGTCCAGCCGTTCGGTCTGGGCGCGGAGCATCTTGTCGATGTCCTTCGCGGCGGCCTTCAACTCCGTGATCAGCTCAGGCTGTTCGCGCTTGAGTGCGGCGGGCGGGCTCTTGACCGCCTTGCCCGCGGGGGTGCGCCAGGTCAGCACCGCCTTGCCGCCGGTCACCGCCAACTCGCCGTGTTCGTGCGGCAGCCGGCCGACCTCGGTCAACCCGTAGGCGGGCACGGCGAGTTCCTCGACCTCCTCGCGGCTCATGCCGAGCGCGGCGGCCCGCGCCCCGAGGGCGGTGTCGAGCTGCTTGAGGGTGCCCTTGAAGGTGACGCGGGCGGCGAGCCGGGCGAGTTCGGCGAGGGCGGCCTCGTCCTCGATCCGGGACAGCGCCAGCACGGCGGCGTTGGCGACCTTGGGGTTGCGCGGGCCGGTGCCGGGCACCTTGCGCAGCGACGTCTCGACCAGCCGGCCGAGCGCGCGGGCGGTGTCCGGGTGCGGCGGCAGCAGCGCCAGCAGCCAGGCCAGGCCGCGCAGCGCGTTCGCGTTGTAGGGGTCGTAGAGGTCGTCCTGCGCGACCTGGGCGTATCCGCGCCCCCGGTACGGCAGGGTGCGGGGGCGGCCGACGAGCGCGAGCCAGCCGGTGATGCGGGTCCGGGCGGTGTCCGCGCCGAGCCGGTCCAGCAGCGCGCTGCCCTGCGCGTTCCACCCGGCGGTGGGCCGGGCGGCGGTGGCGGTGGCCGCGTGGCGCAGCAACGCGCTCCAGGGCGGGCCGAGTTCGGCGGCGTCGGCGAGCGCGGTGTCCGACCACGCCTCGCCGACGTCCAGGGCGGGCTCGGTGAGGACCGCCGCCAGCCCGGCCATCCGCCCGGGGGTGTAGGCGGTCAGGGCGGTGCGGCGGACGACGGCGACCACGCCGGCGGGTACGGGGCGGCCGGCGGCGCGCTCGTCCTCGACCAGGTCGGCGAGCCCGTCGAAGATCGCGACGCTGTGCAGGGCGGCGTAGCGGTCGAAGTGCGCGGCGCGGGTCGCGGTCAGCGCGTCGTCGCCGAGACCGCGGGCCAGCCGGACCACCAGCTTGAACAGCCCGTCGAGGAACGGTTGGTTGTCCTCGCCGGCCAGGTGCCGGGCGGTCAGCAGGTCGAGCAGCCGGCGCCGGTCCGCCTCGGGCAGCTCCTCGACCTGTGCGAAGAGTCCACCGCCCCGGTGGTATCCGCCGACCTTCCCGGCCACGCACGCCAGCGGGTCCGCCAGCGCCTCGATGTCCCGCGCGGCCAGGTGCTGCCGGCAGACGGTCAGGAGTTCCTCGAAGTCGTTCATCAGCCACCCACCAGCGGCACGAGCTTGAGGAAGACCACTTCGGTGCCCGGGGGCAGGTCGACCTCCTCATCCCACTCCTGGACCTGGCGGTCCCCGACGAGCACGAGGAAGCCGTTGCGCCCGAACGCCTCCCGGGCCAGCGCGTACTTCTGCTCGGAGTCGATCCGGCGCGGGGCGCCCGACCGGTGGGCGTCCGGCGCCGCCGCGGTGCCGGCCGGCTGGACGAGGCCGCGGAACGGCACGCCGTCGGCCGGGTAGTTCTCCGCGACCTCCTGGAAGACCCGTCTGCGGACCAACTCGCCCACGGTCAGCCGCTCTTCGGCGATCTCCAGACCCCAGGAGCCGCCCCGTCCACCAGATGTCGTCTCGTCGACGTATGTGACCCTTGCCATAGCCGTCACCCTAGGTGACCCCACTGACAGTCAGCCGGCTCGTACGGGGCTCCGGCGGACGGGGTCCTACGCCCCCTGCGCCGAGCACGTCGACGGCCGGAGGTGGCCGGTGACGAAGGCGGCGATCTGGTCGAGGGCCTCGGCCGCCTCGTCGACGAGCGGGGCGAAGCCCTGGAACACGTGCGGCGCTCCGGGGAAGATCCGCAGGGTGACCGGGACGTCGGCGTGGGCGGCCCGCGCGGCGAGCCGCAGGGCGTCGTCGAGCAGGATCTCCCGGCCGCCGGCCTGGATCAGCAGCGGGGGCAGTCCGCGCAGATCGGCGTGGAGCGGGCTGGCCAGCGGGGTGCGCGGGTCTGCTCCGGCGAGGTAGTCGGCGGCCCGGGTCTCCAGGGCCCGGCGGGTGAGCGCCGGATCGGCGTCGGCCCGGGTGGCCATGGTGCCGCCGGACTGGGTGAGGTCGGTCCACGGCGACAGGACACTCGCGGACGAGGGCTGCGGCAGCCCCGCGTCCCGGATCGCCAGCAGCAGGGCGAGGGCGAGGCCGCCGCCGGCCGACTCGCCGGTCACCGCGATCGAGTCGGCCGGGGTGCCCCGGTCGAGCAGCGTCCGGTAGGCGGCCAGCGCGTCGTCCACGGCGGCCGGGAAGGGGTGTTCGGGGGCGAGCCGGTAGTCGACGGACAGGGCGGTGGCCGCGGTGCGCCGGGCGATCTCGGAGGCCAGGCCGACGCCCGCGGCGGCGGAGCCGATCGCGTAGGCGCCGCCGTGGAAGTACAGCAGGGTGCCGGCCGCCGCCGCGGTGCCGCCCGCCCGCACCTCGACGGCGGGCACCCCGCCCAGGTCGGTTTTCCGGGTGCGGACGTCGCCGGGCAGCGGCGCGGCGCCGAGCACCTCCTCGAAGACGCGGCGCATCGTGGCCACGTCGCCGCCCAGGTCCAGCGGCGAGTTCAGCAACAGGTCACTGACGGCGTCCAGTTGACTGCGGGTCATGTCGTGTCCATTCGTCAGGGAAGGCGAGGTGATCGGTGACGGACCAGGTAACGGGAGCAGGTACGGAACACGGGCGCGGGGCCGCCTACACCCGGGCGACGTGCAGGACCTCCTCGAATCCCATGCGCCGCACGAAGTCCGTGCGCGCCTCCAGCACGGCGGAGTTGGCCTGTTCGACTTGCGAGTTGGTCAGGTCCACCACGCTGCGGAAGGGGCGCTCGCCGAAGGGCAGGGACAGAATCCTGGCGATCTCCTCGGCGACGGCCGAGGGGTCGGCCGGCGTGCCCGGGGTGAAGAGGCGCTCCGTGGCCTGCTCGTTGCGGGCGACCAGCGGGTCCAGTGCCTGGTAGCCGGCGGCGACACCAGTGGTGTCCGCGGGCCGTCCGGCCTTGGGGAAGTGGTCGGTGCCCTGGGTGAAGGCGCCCGGCATGACGATCACCGTCTCGATGCCGAGCGGGGCCACCTCGTAGGAGGTCACCAGGGCCAGCGCGTCCATCGCCGCCTTCGAGACCACGTACGGACCGAGGAACGGCGGTGTGGTCACCGGGATGGTGCTGCCCACGTAGAGAAGGGTGCCGCTGCCCTGTCCGCGCAGGTGCGGCAGCGCGGCACGGTTGAGCCGCTGGACACCGAGGGTGTTGACGTCGACCAGGCGGGCGATCTCCTCCGCGGTGAACGCCTCGACGTAGCCGGTGACCAGGTGCCCGGCGTTGTGGATGACGACGTCGAGCGCTCCCCCGTCCGCCAGCACGGCCGCCACCGCGCGGTCGGCGGACTCCTGCGAGGTGACGTCGAGTTCGACCACCTTCAGGTCGAGCCGTTCGGCCTCGGCGAGCCGGCGCAGTTCCGCGGCGGGGGCGGCGTTGCGGGTCCCGGGGCCGCGCATCGAGGCGTGGACGCGGTGGCCGGCCCGGGCCAGGGCCCTGGCGGTGAGGTTGCCGATACCGGTGGCGGCGCCCGTGATGAGCACAGTGGACATGGTGGTCTCCTGCCGGAGGGGGTGGAGGGGAGGAAAGTCGGTGGGCGGGGGCGGCGTCGCGGGTCAGGCGATGCCGCCGTTGCTGAACAGCACTTGGCCGTTGATCCAGCGGCCGGCGGGACCGGCCAGGAAGGAGACGGCCTCGGCGATGTCCTCGGGGGTGCCGAGCCGCTCCAGGGGTGCGGCGGCGGCGATCCGGGCGATCAGCTCCTCGCTCTTGCCCTCGGCGAAGAGCGGCGTCGCGGTGGGCCCGGGGGCTACCGCGTTGACGGTCACGTCCCGGCCGCGCAGCTCGCGTGCCAGGATCAGGGTCATGGCCTCGACCGCGCCCTTGGTCGCCGCGTAGCCGCCGTAGCCGGGTTGCTGGAGCCGGGTCACCGAGGTGGAGAAGTTGATCAGCGCGCCGCCGGGGCGCAGCCTGCGGGCGGCGAGTCGGGAGACCACGAAGGTCCCCCGGACGTTGACCCGGTGCATACGGTCGAAGGCTTCCAGCTCCATCTCGGCGAGCGGAGCCAGCAGCATGATCCCGGCGGTGTTGACGACCGTGTCGACGCCGCCGAACCGTTCCTCCGCGGCGTCGAAGAGCGCGGCCGCCTCCGCGGGCTCGGCGACGTCGCCGGGCAGGGCCGCCGCCGTGCCGCCGGCGGCGATGACCGACTCGACGACCGCCTCGGCCTTCGCCGCGCTGCCCGCGTAGTGGACGACGACGGCCATGCCGTCCGCGGCCAGCCGGCGCGCGACCGCGCCGCCGATGCCGCCCGAGCCGCCGGTCACCACGGCCACCCTGGGGCGGCCGGGTCCGTTCTGCGATACCGCGTGGTCCATCGCTGCTCCTTGTCCGGCATCCGCGGGGACACCTGGCACCGGGGGTTCGCGGGCGGTCGCCCGACGACGGGATCAACCCTCCGCCACGTGCTGATATTTGTCTAATGCATCATGAAGATGTAGATTATTCGAATGGTGCATATTGAACGGGTCGACCTCAACCTGCTGGTCCCCCTCGCCGCACTGCTGGAGGAGCGGCACGTCTCGCGCGCGGCCGAAGTCGCCGGGATGAGCCAGCCCGCGATGAGCCGGGCCCTCCAGCGGCTGCGGGACACCCTCGACGACGAACTGCTGGTACGCACCCCGCGCGGGTACCGGCTCACCCCGCGGGCCGAGCGCGTCCACCGCCGGCTGCGGGCGGTCCTGCCGCGCCTGGAGGGCCTGTTCGCTCCGGAGGGGTTCGACCCCGCCTCGGCCGCCGAGGCGTTCCGGGTCGCGGGCACCGACTTCACCCAGGTGTTCGCGCCCGCGGTCTTCCAGCGGGTGTTCCGGGAGTCGCCGCGCTCCACCCTGCACTTCCGCACCTGGCACGACGCCATCTACGAGGACCTCGACCGGGGAGTCGTCGACCTGGTGTTCTTCGCCAGGTCGACGCCGCTCACCGCCCTGCACACCGAGCATCTCCTCGACGACCGGTTCGTGTGCGTGCTCTCCGCGGACCATCCGCTCGCCGAACGCCCGGAGATCGCCCTGGCGGAGTACCTGGACGCGGCCCACGTCGTCGTCGGCACCCTCGGCGAGCGCCAGACCGCGATCGAGCAGCGCCTGGAAGACCTCGGCGAGCACCGCCGGGCCGGGCTGACCGTCCCCTACCACTCCCTGGCCCTGCGCTCGGTCCCGGGCACCCGGCTGATCCTCACCCTGCCCGCGCGGCTGCTGGCGGTGCAGCGCCCGGACCCCGGCGTCCGCATCCTGCCCGCCCCCGAGGAAGTCCGCCCGCTGGGCTACCAGATGGCCTGGCACCCCCGGCTCGACGGCGACCTGGGGCAGCGCTGGCTGCGGAACGTCATCCGCACCGTCACCTCCGAACTGCCGGAGCCGGCCGAGCACTTCTGACCCCGCGCCCTGGTCCCGCGCCGCCCGCGCAGCGCATCCGGGAACGGCCCGTCAGACCGGGGTGAGCCGCCCGGCGGCCGCGGGCAGGGTCACATGGACGGTCAGGCCGCCCTCGGGCGCGCTCTCCACGCTGACGCGGCCGTGGTGGGCCTGCACCAGCGCCTGCACGATGGACATCCCCAGGCCCGCGCCGCCGGTGTCGCGGGCCCGGTCGGGCGCGGCCCGGAAGAAGCGGTCGAAGACGCGGCGGGCGTCCTCGGGGGCGAGCCCCGGGCCGCGGTCGGTCACCGACAGCCGTACTTCGCCCTCGCCGTGCGCGGCGACCTCCACGGTGACCGGGACCCCGGCGGGGGTGTGCACGCGGACGTTGTCCAGCAGGTTGCCGACGATCTGGCGCAGCCCGGCCTCGTCGCCGAGGACCGCGGGCAGGTCCTCGGCGCCCTCCCCGCCCCCGGCCGCGCCGGCCCCCTCGCGGTACGCCGCCCCCGCGCCGTCGGGCTTCGCCCCGCCATACGCCTCCCCCGCACCGGCCGCTCCCCGGCCCGGCACCAGGACCGTCACCGGCCGCCCGGGCTGCTGCGCGGCCAGATCGGCGGCGGCCTCGCGGGCCAGGCAGGCGAGGTCGACCGGGCCGAACCGCAGGGCGGGGCGGTCGTCCAGCCGGGCCAGCGCGAGGAGTTCGTCGACCAGGCGGCTCATCCGCAGCGCCTCGGCCGACACCCGGCGCAGCGCCCGGTCCTGCTCGTCGGCGTCGAGCATGCCCTTCTCGTAGAGCTGGAGGTAGCCGCGTACGGACGCCAGCGGGGTGCGCAGCTCGTGCGAGGCGTCGGCGAGGAACTGCCGCAACTGGGCGGTGGCGCGGTCGCTTTCGGTGAGCGCGGTCTCGATCTGCTGGAGCATCGCGTTGAGCGAGCCGCTGAGCTGCTCCACCTCCTCGCAGCCGTGCCGCGCGGTCGGCTCGGGCACCCGCCGGGACAGGTCACCCTCCGATATGGCGGCCGCGGTCTCCACGATGGCCTCCAGCGGCCTGAGCCGGCGCCGGGCGGCGGTGAGCGAGCCGACGGCGAGCAGCACCAGCAGCACCGCGCCCACGCAGCCCTCCACGACGAGCAGTTCGCCGATCGCGTGGTACACGCCGCTCAGCCGCATGCCGCGGACCACGACGGTGCCGTCCGCCAGCCGCATGCCGATCACCCGGTAGGACCTACCGCGGGCGTGCACGGTGACCGCGCCGGCGCCGGCCAGGTGCCGCGGGTCGGGCAGCGCGGCGGCCAGCGCCCGCTGCTCGCCGTCGACCGGGGTCGCGCTGCCCGGGCACATCGCGCCCGGGCGGCCCTGCGGGTCGAGCACGACCAGCAGTTCCTGCTGGAAGGTCTTGGCGAGCACCGAGTCGTCCTTGCCGCCCAGCAGGTCGGCGAGCGTGCACAGCTGCCGCAGCCCGCGGGCGTCGACGGCGGTGTGCGCGATCGCCGACTGCGACGACTTCAGCGAGTCGTCGATCTCGTTGATCAGCACCATGTACGTGGCGGCGATGCTCGCGGCCGCGGCGAGCACCAGCCCGACGGCGACGAAGGCCACGGTGGCGATGGTGAACCGGCCGCGCAGCGACTGCGGCCGCGGCCAGAAGCCGCAGCGCACCCAGGCGGTGGCGGCGCCCCTCACGCCGGACCGCCCCCGGGCGGTAGGGCGGTCGGTTCGCAGAAGTCCAACTCACTCTCGTCGTAGGGGCGTTGCGCCGCATCCCGGCGGACGGCGGCCTCGTCCGGCCCGGGTCCGGGGAAGATGCCGTAGCCCACCCCGCGCCGGGTCTGGATCAGCGGCGGCCCGAGCCGGTCCAACTTCCGCCGCAGGTAGGAGATGTAGGTCTCCACGACGGTGGAGGAGGAGACGGCGCAGTCGTAACGCCAGACGTGCTGGAGGAGTTGTTCCCTGGTGAGGATGCGGCCGGCGTTGCGCAGCAGGTGCCGCAGCAGGTTGTACTCGGTGGGGGTGAGTTCGACCGGCTGTCCGGCGCGGCGCACGGTGTGGGCCGCCTCGTCGAGTTCCAGGTTGCCGTGGCGCAGCACCCGCGCGGCGGGCAGCGGGTCGCGGCGACGGGTGCGGCGCAGCACCGCGTGCACCCGGGCCACCACCTCGTCGACCCCGAAGGGCTTGGTGATGTAGTCGTCGCCGCCGAGGGCGAGTCCGGCCACCACGTCGCGCGGCGCGTCGCGGGCGGTGACGAAGATGACCGCGGGGCCGTCGGGCTGCCCGCCGGACACCTCGCCGCTCCTGGCGGCGTGCTCGCGGCGCAGCGTGCGGCAGACCTCGAAGCCGTTGCCGTCGGGCAGCATCACGTCGAGCAGCACCAGGTCGGGCCGGTGCTCCCGGGCGGCGGCGAGCGCCTGCCGGCCGGTCGCCGCCTCATATACGGTGAATCCGTTGTATTTCAGGGTGATCCGCAGGATGTCGGCGATACCGGGTTCGTCCTCGACGATGAGCACCGTGGCGTCCATGCCCCTCAGTATCCGTGGCCGCGACGGCGGTTGGCGGCACCGAACTTTGGAGTTCCTTGAGAGAACGCGGTTCGGCTTGGTGGTGGGGTGTGCGGCCGCGGACGCTGGGAGGGCGGGGTGCGCCGGGCGCCGAGGCGGCCGGCCGGCCCCCGCCGAGGACACCGGGAACGGCGAAGACGACGAAGACGACGATGGGGATGTGGACGTGGCGGGTGTGGCGCGCTGGTGCTTCCGGCACAAGTGGTGGGTGATCCTGCTCTGGTCGGTGGCGCTGCTGTCCGTGGGCGGGGCGGGCCGGGCGGCCGGGGACGCGTACTCCAACGCGTTCTCGCTCAAGGGCACCGAGTCCGCGAAGGTGCTCGACCTGATGGGCAAGGCGGTGCCCCAGCAGTCGGGTGAGGCCGACACGGTGGTGTGGCACGTGGACTCCGGCTCGGTGCGGGACGCCGCGGTGCGCGAGCGGATCAGCCCGATGCTGGCGCGGGTCGCACACCAGAAGGACGTCGGCGCGGTCGTCGGGCCGTACACCGCGGCGGGTGCGGCGCAGATCAGCAAGGACGGCCGGACCGCCTACGCCACCGTGACGTACACCAAGCTGGGCGGTGAACTCTCCAACGACCAGGCGTCGTTGCTGATCGACACCGCGCACGCGGCGCGGGCGCCCGGACTGCGGGTGGAGGTGGGCGGCGCCAAGCCCGCGCAGGCCGAGCAGCCGCTGCCCGAACTCGCCGAGGGGATCGGCATCGCGGCCGCCGGAGTGGTCCTCTTCCTCGCACTGGGTTCGCTCTTCGGCATGCTGCTGCCGATCGTCACCGCGCTGTTCGGCATCGGCATCGCGTCGTCCGCGATCATCCTGCTCAGCCACGGGATGGATGTCGCGGACTTCGCACCGGAGTTGGCGACGCTGGTGGGCCTGGGCGTCGGCATCGACTACGCGCTGTTCATCGTCACCCGGCACCGGCGGGCGATCCTGCGCGGCCGGAGCCCGGAGGAGGCGGCGGTCGTCGCCCTCAACACCTCGGGCCGGGCGGTGCTGTTCGCCGGCGGCACCGTGTGCATCGCGCTGCTGGGCATGTTCACCCTGCGGCTGACCTTCCTCAACGGGGTCGCGGTGGCGGCGGCGTTGACGGTCGTGATCACCGTGGCGGCGGCGATGACGCTGCTGCCCGCGCTGCTCGGCGTGCTCGGCATGCGGGTCCTCAGCCGCCGCCAGCGGCGGGCGCTGGCCGCGTCGGGCCCGCGGACGGAGTCGGCCACCGGGGCGGCGGCGCGCTGGTCGGGCTTCCTCCAGCGGCACCCGCGCTCGCTCGCGGCGGTCGCGGTCGTGGTGATGGCCACGCTGGCGGTCCCGGCGCTGTCGCTGCGGCTCGGCTCCTCCGACCAGGGCAACAACCCGACGGGCACCACCACCCGCAAGGCGTACGACATGCTGGCCGCGGGCTTCGGTCCGGGCTTCAACGGCCCGCTGACGATCCTCGCCGAGCTGCCGCACTCCGGTGACCAGGCCGCGCTGGACGGCCTGGTGACGTCGCTGCGCGCCACCCGCGGCATCGCCTACGCGGCGCAGCTGCCGACCGCGGGGGACGGGAAGGTCGCCCTGGTCGAGGCGGTGCCGACCACCTCCCCGCAGGACAAGGCGACGTCCGACCTGATCGACCACCTGCGCGACGACGTGGTGCCCGCGGCCGAGCGCGGCAGCACCATGCGGGCGTACGTCGGCGGCCAGACCGCGGTGTTCGAGGACTTCTCGACGGTGCTGTACGGCAAACTGCCGCTGTTCGTCGGGGTGATCATCGCGCTGGGCTTCGTGCTGCTGCTCTTCGCGTTCCGCTCGCTACTGGTGCCGCTGACCGCGGCGGTGATGAACCTGGTGGCGGCCGCGGCCTCCTTCGGGGTGCTGGTCGCGGTCTTCCAGTGGGGCTGGGGCGGGCCGCTCGCCGGGCGGGCCGGGCCGGTCGACGCCTTCCTGCCGGTCATCATGCTGTCGCTGCTCTTCGGGCTGTCGATGGACTACCAGGTGTTCCTGGTCAGCCGGATGCACGAGGAGTGGGTGCACACCCGGGACAACGCGCGGGCGGTACGGGTCGGCCTCGCGGAGACCAGCCGGGTGATCAACTCGGCTGCCGTCATCATGATCTGCGTCTTCGCGGCCTTCGTGCTCAGCGGGCAGCGGGTGCTGGCGATGTTCGGCATCGGCCTGGCCGGCGCGGTGGCGCTGGACGCGTTCATCCTGCGGACGGTGCTGGTGCCCGCGCTGATGCACCTGTTCGGCGCGGGGAACTGGTGGCTGCCCGGGTGGCTGGACCGGCGGCTGCCGCACCTGGCGGTGGAGCCCGCCGAGGAGGACGCCGGGGACGCCTCGGGTGCCCCGGGTGCCGGGCCGGGTGAGCCGGGTGGGCCGGGTGAGCCGGCCGTCCCGGCGCCGCGCGGCGGTTCCGGCGCGGGCACGCTGGTGCGCGGCCGGGTGACGGGTGCGGCCGGAGTGCCGGTGCCGCGCGCGGAGTTGACGCTGATCGCGGCGGACGGCCGCCAGGCGGCCCGGGCGCGCGCAGCCCAGGACGGCGCCTACACCCTGCCCGCCCCCGCTCACGGCTCCTACGTCCTGGTGGCGAGCGCTCCCGGCCACCATCCGCAGACCGCGAGCGTGCTCACCTCGGGCGGCGAGGTCGACTGCGACCTGGAGCTGACCGGCACCGGCACGCTGGCCGGCACGGTGCGCCGCGCGGACGGCCTGCCCGTCGAGGACGCGAAGGTCATCCTCCAGGACGCCGACGGCCACCAGGTCGCCGAGGTGCGCACCGGCGCCGACGGGTCGTACGCCTTCACCAACCTCCACCCCGGCAGCTACACCGTCGTCACCGTCGGGTACCCGCCCTTCCCCGCCGCGGTCCGCCTCAGCGACGACGACCCCGACGGCGACGGCACCCTCGACGTCCACCTCACCCACTCCGACTGACCCCTCCCCCGCCGCCCAGGGCCCGGCCTCCCCTCACGGGGACGCTGTTGGTTAATTCGGGTCTGGTTGCTTCGCCCCGTCGTTATGCGGCGGGGCGAAGTGCTGCCAGGGGGCTGGTGCGGGTGCGGGCGCGGGGTTGGCCGGTGAGCCAGGCGTTGATGCGGATGAGGTTGATCGCGGCGCCGGTCAGCTGGTGCTGGAGGCTGGTCTTGGCCAGGCCGCGGTAGCGGGATCGGCGCAGACCGCAGGCTTGGACGGCCTGGGAGATGGTTCCCTCGACCCCGGCGCGGATCTTGTAGCGGTCCTTCCACTCGTCGGTTCCCTGGAGTTTCCGAGCCTGGTGGAGGGCTTCGTATTCGTCGCGGGGCTTGAGGTTGATCTCCCGGCGCTGGGCCTTCGGAGAGTTGACGCACTGCCGCAGCTGGGGGCAGGCACGGCAGTCGGCCGGAGAGAACCGGACCCGGATGGTCGGCAGTCCGTCTTCCGAACAGCGCTGGTGCCACTGCGTGCTGGTGACACCGTTCGGGCAGGTCACGTGTTGGTTGTCCCAGTCGATGCTGAACGCGTCCTGCCCGAATGCTGCCTCGCCACGGGCGTGCGGGACGGTCACCGACTTCAGCGGTCCGTGCAGCGCGACCCGGTGATCACGGCGGGCGGCGACCATCGCGCCGCCGTTGACATAGCCGGTGTCGACCCAGTGCTCGGCGGGCAGCAGGTCCCGCCTGGCAAGGTCGGCATGGACAACGGCGGCCATCCGGTCGTCCGGGACGGTGGCGACGGTGGTGGTCACGTTCGTGATCAGATGCACCCGCTCCGGCTCGCACGTCTCGGTGAAATGGACCTTGAAGCCGTCCCAGAAGGTGTCGCGCTTGACGCTGCCCCTGGCCTCGGGGTCATAGGGGGTGACCAGGCGCTTCGCACCCGGCGGCCGGTCTTTTGGGTCCCGCCGCTCCACCTCGCCCTCCACCAGGTGGAAATGCCGGACCCACAGCTGCCGCAGGAGCTCCACCTCTGGCAGTGTCCGAAGAGCTGAGGGAGCGTCATCGGTCCAGATCATCTCCAGCAGCCGCGTGCCGTCCGAGCCGATCCGGCGCCCCACCTCCGCCCGCTTGGCCTGGGCCTTGGGGAAGCGGGAGTCTTCGATCCGGGTCGCATAGTGCGTGAACCAGTCCGGCAGGGCGTGCGTGCTGAGCCAGTCCGGTTCGACGCGGGCCACCGCGTTCAGTGCCGCCCGCAGACTCTCGCCGACCAGCTCCAGCCAGTTCAGCTCACGTGCCGCAGACAGCACATGAGTGGAGTCGGTCCGTGCCTTGCCACCACGGCTGATCAGCCCTTTCTCTCGGGCAGCGGCTAGGATGCCGTCCAACACCGGCCGGCCGCCATCGGCGCTGACCAGCCGGTCCCGGAACTCCGACAGCACGGAGAAATCGAACCCCGGATCGGCCAGCTCCAGTGCCAGCGCGTACTTCCAGTCGATCCGGGCCCGCACCGCCTCTGCGGCCTGCCGGTCGGTCAGCCCCTCCACAAACTGCAACACCAGCACCAGCGCCAGCCGCCCCGGTGACCAGGCAGGCTTGCCCCGCACTCCAAACAGGCCCGCGAACTGCTCATCGCTGAACAGGACACCTAACTCGTCCCTCACCCGGATCGCCAGGCTCCCCTTCGGGAACGCGGCCCGCGCCACCCGCACCGTCTCCGCCGGGATCTCCCCGGACCCCTTCGCCTGCATCGACATCCGCACCCACCCCATACGACAACGTCGGCCTTCAAGACCACAACCGGGTCTTGAAGGCCGACGTCACGCGAGGCCCCGAATTAACCAACAGCGTCCCCTCACGGGGCGCCGGGCCCTTCCGCGTCCCCAACTCCCCCTGCTTACGGGGCGACCCGAGCTTGAACACGTTCAAAAATAGGTCTAGCATCCTTACTGTCAGAGAGTTTTGAACAGGTTCAACAACGCTCTTCCAGGGGTGGAACGCACCATGAACCTCACCGTCCTCGCCTACGTGATCTACCTGGCGGTCAGCGTCACGCTGACGGTCTGGGTGGCCCGGACCCTCAGCCACCACGGCCGGCTCTTCCTGTCCGACGTCCTGCACGGCGACGAGAAACTGGCCGACGCGGTCAACCACCTGCTGGTGGTGGGCTTCTACCTGGTCAACCTCGGCTTCGTCGCGCTGTATCTGAAGACCGGCGACGACATCGACAACGCCCGCGGGGTCTTCGAGGCGCTGTCGGTCAAGCTCGGCGTCGTCCTGCTGGTACTCGGCGCGATGCACCTGGGCAACGTCTACGTCCTCAACCGCTTCCGGCGCCGCGGCTTGAGCGACCGGGAGCAGTTCCCGCCAGTCGACCCGGACGACACCACGCCGACCGCGTGGGCGCCCGAACCCGCCGGTGCCTGAGATGGCCCCCCGCACACCGGCCGGCCGCCTCCCGCTGCGCGCGCTGACCGTCCTGTACGACCCGGACTGCGCGCTGTGCGCCTTCGTCGCGGGCTGGCTCGCCCGGCAGCGGCAACTCGTCCCGATCTCACTGGTGCCCACCGGCTCCGCCGAGGCCCGGCGCCGCTTCCCGGCACTGGACCACGCCGCCACGGCCCGGGAGGTCACCGCGGTCGGCGACCGGGGGCAGGTCTACCGGGGCGACAGCGCCTGGATCGTCTGCCTGTGGGCGCTGGCCGGGCAGCGGCGGCTCGCGCACACCCTGACCCGTCCCGCCGGGCGGCGGATGGCCCGGGCCGCGGTGCTCGGTGCCGCGAAGTACCGCGGCGCCGCCGTCCACTCCCGGGCCGCCCGCCCGCCGGCGCGGCCGAAGGCGACGTACGGGATGGCGCCCGGCTGGACGTACGACCGTGTCACCGGCTGGTCCCAGGCGCCGGTACCGACGCCGACGCTGACGCCTGCGCCCCCGTCTACGCCTGCGCCTACGCCGACCGCGGCACCGCCGCCGGCACCCGGCGGGCCCTGCGCGGACGGGTGCGGGCCCGGCCCCGGATAGGCTCACCCGGGTGGAGGACACGAACGACCGCACCACCGCGAAAGCCGCCGCCGCGGGCGAGGCGGAGCCGCTGCCCGGCGGCCGGGCCAGGCCGAAGACGGGCAAGAGCGAGCAGACCCGCGCGGCCATCCTCGACACGGCGATGCGGCTGTTCCAGGAGCGCGGCTACGACAAGACCACGATGCGGGCCATCGCCCAGGAGGCCGGGGTCTCGGTCGGCAACGCCTACTACTACTTCGAGTCGAAGGAATTCCTGATCCAGGGGTTCTACGACCTGATGACGCGCGAGCACGCGCGCGACGCGGCATCCCGCATGGAGGGGGAGCGGGATTTCGCCCGGCGCCTGGAGACCGCACTGGCCTCCTGGCTGGACTGCGCGGCGGACTACCACGAGTTCGCCGCGCAGTTCTTCCGGACCGCCGCCGACCCCGACAGCTCGCTCAGCCCGTTCTCCAGCGAGTCGCACCCGGCCCGTGAGACCGCCGTCGCCCTCTTCGGCGACGTCCTGGCCGGGTCCGACCTCGCGCCCAAGCTCGACGCCGAACTCGCCGGCCTCCTGCCCGAGCTGCTCTGGCTGCACCTCATGGTCGTCGTCCTCTACTGGGTCTTCGACCGCACCGAGGACACCGCCCGCACCCGGGAGTTCGTCCGCCGCTCCACCCCCCTGGTGGCGCGCCTGATCTCCCTGTCCCGCTACCGCGTCTTCCGCCCCCTGGTCCGCGACGCCACCGCCCTCATCCAGGACTTCGTCCTCCCCACCCTCGGCAAGTCCCCCCTCCCCGGCACACCGCGCTGACCGCGCTGACCGTTCGGCGTTCGGCGTTCGGCTGAGCACCGCGCGTCTCCCCGGCTACGACCGGCTACGGAAACGGTCGCCGCGGGTACTTGAGGTAGCTTGAGTCGTGTGACTTCCCAGGTGACCGCCCGGAGTATCGAAGAGGTGCGGCTGACCGCGTTCAAGAGCTTCCGCGACCAGGTCCTCCCGCTCGCACCGCTGACCACACTCATCGGCCGCAACAGCAGCGGGAAGTCCAATGCGCTCGACGGCCTCGAAGTGCTGTCCCGGCTCGCCCGTGGCGAGGACATCACCGAGGCGCTGGAGAGCCGCCGTGGTCCGGAGGGCGCCGTCCGCGGAGGGCTGACCGGATGCGCTCCGCACGGCTCCGACCATTTCTCGCTCGGATGCACTGTGCGGACGGAACGCGGACCGATCCGCCTCGACGTGACCGTCCAGGTCGAGCCCGAGGTGCAGATCATCGCGGAGCGCCTGTCCGGGCCGACCCCGAAAGGACACCAGCCCGTCCTGGTCAGCGGCGAGGCGAACCCTCAGGTCGGCGACCTGTGGGCGACCTGGCACAACGGCAAGAAGGGCCGCGATCCGAACGTGAGGTTCCGCGGCTCCCGGCTGCTGACCTCGCAACTGCCCCTGCGGGTGACGCCGGTGACGGTGGGCGGGAGGGACAGCGTGTGGTGCGCCGAGACGATGATCTCGACGCTCGAGGGCGTCTTCCACCTCGACCCCGTCCCCCACCTCATGCGCCAGTACGTCCCCTCCCGCGACAGCAACCTGCGCCGTACCGCCGAGAACCTGTCCGCCGCGGTGGGCAACATCGAGCGCACCGACCAGCGCCTCTTCCGGCGCTTGGTGGAACTGCTGCGCGGCCTCGCGGACCACGAGATCGAGACGCTCGCGGTGACCCGGTCCGACCTCGGCGACGTCATGATCGCCCTGAACGAGGGCACGCTCGGCCTCACGCCGGCCCGTGAGATGAGCGACGGGATGCTCCGCTTCCTGGCCATCACCACCTCACTTCTCACCGGTGGAGGCGGCCTGGACCTGGGGCCTTCGACCACCGAAGAGGACGAACGCTCCCTGATGCTCGTGATCGAGGAACTGGAGAACGGCCTCCACCCGTCCCAGGCGTCGGAGGTACTCGAACTGGTCCGTCAGACCGGGGCGGCGAGCAGAGCTCAGGTGCTGATCACCACACACAGCCCGGCGCTGCTGTCCGCCCTCGACGCCGAGGACCACGAGGGTGTCGTCGTCTGCTGGCGTGATCCTGACGAGGGGACCAGCCGCCTGACCCGGCTGACCGAACTGGAGGGTTACCCGGCGGCCATGGCGGCCGGCTCGCTCGGCGAGGTGGTGACGCGAGGGCGCCTCGAGACGCGCCCCCGCCGCGATCGCGACTACACCGAGTTCAACCGGCTGCTGGGAATCGGGTGACGCATGGCACGCCGGGTCGAGTTCGTCGACACCTCCATCCTCTGCAACCTGCTGAAGATCCCTGGAAAGTGCCAGGACCACGCGAAGGTGGTCGAGGAATACCAGGCCAAATGCCATGCGCGTGACTGCGACCTGCTGCTTCCGGTGACTGCGATCATCGAGACCGGCAACCACATAGCCCAGCTCTCCGACGGCCGTCAGCGGCGTGCCTGTGCCCAGCTCTTCGCGGCGATGCTGCGCGCGGTCGTCGACGGAGAAGCTCCGTGGGCACTCAACAAGGTGGAGTGGAACGCCGCTCACTTGCAGTCGCTGATCAACGGGGGCCGCACCGGAAGCACCCTGATCGAGCACGCCTGCAACCAGCTCGGCTGCGGCGATCTGAACATCCTGATCGAGCGGGACCGCTACCTGGCCCGCACTTCCGGAGTGACCGCGACGGTCTGGACACTCGACGAGCTGCTTTCCTGCTACGCGTGAGCGCGGCCGGCGGTTTCGCGTCAGCGGGTGGTGGCCGGTTGCTGGGGCTCGTCCGCTGACGGGGTGGGCGGGGTGGGCTGGGGGGCGGCGGGGGTGCGGTGGAGGGTGCGCAGGGAGCGGATGCCGAGGACCCCGATCACGGTGCCCAGGACCGTGGAGGTGATCGCCAGGGCGAGGTGGATCCAGAAGTACGCGGTGGGGTGGGAGTGGTCACCGTGGTGGAAGGCGAGACCGCTGGTGTCCTTCCAGAGGTTCTTCACAAAGGTCGTCCAGACGATCCAGGACCACACCCCGAAGGCGACCAGGAACCAGGAGACGCGGCGGCTGAGCTTCATACGCACCAGTATGGGCGGAGTCCGGGCGGCGACGGCGGCCGGGGGGAGGGGGTTGCGGGCGGCGGGCGTGCGAAGGGTCACGTGGCGCTCCCGGCACCCGGGGGCGCGGGCGGGCGGCCGGGCCGGGTACGTTCTGCGGGTGGCCACCACAGTCTCCTCAGCCCTGAAAGCGTCCGCGGCGTCCCTGACCGCCCTCCTGCTCGGCGGGAGCGTGCTGGCCGGCACCGCGCAGGCCGCCCCCGCGACAGCGAAGACGCCCAGTCCGCCGTCGGTGATGTCGAAGGTCGGCGGCGACCGGCTGAGCCTGCCGGGCACCCAGGTCAACGCCGCCACCGGCGTGCCCGCGCTCCCCAAGGGCATCACCGCGCGCTCCTGGATCGTCACCGACGCCGAGACCGGCGAGATCCTGGCCGAGCACAACGCCCACTGGAAGCTCGCCCCGGCCAGCACCCTGAAGATGCTGCTCGCCGACATGCTGATACCCAAACTGCCGGCGTCGACCGTGCACAAGGTGCTGCCGTCGGACCTGAAGGGCATGGGCGAGGGCAGCAGCCTGGTCGGGGTCAAGGAGAACCTGACCTACACCGTCAAGGACCTGTGGCTCGGGGTCTTCCTGCGCTCGGGCAACGACGCGGTGCACGTGCTGTCCGCGATGAACGGCGGCGTCCCGGCCACCGTCGCCGACATGAACGCCGAGGCCCGCGAACTCCAGGCCGACGACACCCACGTGGTCTCCCCGGACGGCTACGACATGCCCGGCCAGGCCAGCAGCGCCTACGACCTGACGCTGTTCGCGCGCGCCGGGCTCCAGCTCCCCGAGTTCCGCGAGTACTGCTCGACGCTCACCGCGCAGTTCCCCGGCGACTACAAGAAGGTCAAGAACCCCAAGAAGGGCCAGCCGAGCAAGGTCCGGGAGTCCTTCCAGATCCAGAACACCGACCGCCTGCTCAGCGGTGACTACGACCTGAAGCCGTACCAGGGCATCGCCGGGGTGAAGAACGGCGACACCACGAACGCCGGCGCCACCTACACCGGGGTCGCCCAGCGCGACGGCCGCAAGCTGCTGGTCACCGTGATGCACCCGGACCCGAAGTCGGGGCACAACGCGGTCTACCGCGAGGCGGCCTCGCTGCTGGACTGGGGCTTCAAGGCGGCGCCCACGGTCCAGCCGGTCGGCACCCTGGTGCCGCCGCTGAGCCAGGTCGCCGCGAGCAAGGCGAGCACGCAGCCGTCCTCCGCCACGCCCCGGTCCACCGCGGCAGCGGCCCCGGTGGCCGCCTCCTCGTCCTCGCGCGGGCTGTGGACCGCGGCCGGGATCACCGCCGCGACGCTGGTGCTGCTCGCCGCGGTGATCATCGTCGTACGCCGCCGCCGTCCGCTTCCGTCCGCGGTGGCCGCCAGCGGTGCGAGCCCGACCCCGGTGTCCGCGCCGGCTCAGCGCCGGGCTCCCGATCAGGAACAGGGCCAGGAGCAGCGTCAGGAGCAGAGCCAGGAGCAGGGCCCGCGTCAGGGCCAGGCGCGGGCGAAGCGCCCTCGCGGTCTCCGGAAGCACTGACCCCGGACGGGCCCGCCCCGCCCGGCGGCCTCACCTCGCCGTACTGCGTCGCGGTCCACGCGGCGCAGTACAGCAGCAGCTTCGCCATGAAGTTGAACCACAGCAGCAGCGCGATGGGCGTGCCGAACGCACCATAGACGTTCCGGCCCGCGACGCCCCGCAGGTAGCCGCTGAGCGCGATCTTGAGCACCTCGAAGCCGACCGCCCCGATCAGCGCCGCCACCGCGACGGCGCGGCGGGGCGGGTCGACGCCGGGCAGCAGCGTCAGCACGTACAGCAGGATCAGGAAGTCCGCGACGACCGCCAGGACGTAGCCGACGACGGCGAGCAGCACCCGGCCCGGGCCGTGGTGGTCCAGGCCGATCCGGTCGGCGGTCCAGTTGACGGCGGCGGTGGCGAACCCGGAGGCGGCGAGCGAGACCAGTACCGCGCCGCCCAGGCCCAGCAGGACGCCGCCGTCGGAGAGTTTGGCCGTGACCGGGTTGCGTTCCTCGTCGTCCTTGAGCCACACCGCCCGCAGGCAGCCGCGCAGCGAGCCGACCCAGCTGATGCCGGTGAAGAGCAGGGCGGCGGAGGCCGCGATGCCGATGGTGCCGGCGTTGGCGACCAGGCTGTTGATGTCGAGCTTGTCGGCGATCCCCGGGATCTGCTCGGTGATCCGGTGCTCCAGCTTGTCGAGCCGCCGCTGCGACAGGGTCGCGGCGCCGACGGCGGCGACCACCGCGAGCAGCGGGAAGAGCGCGAGGAAGCTGGTGAAGGTCATCGCGGCCGCCAGCCGCGTCCAGTGCACCGTCTGGAGGTGCGCGAACGCCCGCCACGCGTGGGTGCGCATCGCCCGCGCGATCCGCGGGCCGATCCACGGCAGCCGGGTCAGCCAGTCCATGTCGGGCGGTTACCCTCCCCCGCCGCCCGCACGCCCGCACGGTCCGCCACTCCCCCGTCCGGGTGAGGCGCGGAGCCGAACACCAGCGTCCGCGTCCCCCAGAACCGCACCGCGGTCGCCAGTGCCATCCCGACCCCGGCCCCGGCGACGACGTCGGCCCGCGCGGAGGTGCAGCCGAGGACGTAGTGGGAGAAGCCGAGGCACGCCAGCTGCACCAGCGCCCCCGCGAGGTTCACCGCGAAGAAGGCGCCGAACCTGCGGGCCCGTCCGCCCCGGGCCCGGCCGCGGTAGGCGCCCAGCGCGTTGCCGGCGTACGCCACCGAGCAACCGGCCAGGAACGACAGCGCCTTGGCGGTCAGCGGCCCCGCCCCGCCCGGCCCGCGCAGCCACACGAACAGCCCGAGGTCCACCGCGTACGCGGCGCCGCCGGCCAGCGCGAAGCCCAGCAGCTCCGGGCCGACGCCGCCTCGTACGCCGCCCCGTACGCCGGCCCGTGCACCGCCCCGTACGCCGGCCCCCGCCGGGTCCCGCCTCACGAATTGACCACCGCGAGCACGTACAGCGCGCTCCACGCCACCGCGATCACCAGCAGCGGGCGGTCGCGCAGCACCACGTCCTCGGGTTCACCGGCCGCGCCGGCGTCCGCGAAGACCGCGTAGCGCAGCACCGACAGGGTGAAGGGCACCATCGACAACTGCCGCCAGGGCAGCAGCCCGTGCTCGCCGCCACTGCTCTCCAGCGCCCACAGGCAGTACGCGAGCACCGCCACGCCCGCCGCCAGCTGCCACACGAACCTCAGGTAGCCGATGGTGTACTCGCCCAGCAGCGCACGGGTGGCGGTCAGGTCGCCGTCGCGCTCCGAGACCAGGACCAGTTCGGAGTACCGCTTGGCGGCGACCATGAACAGCGCGCCGAAACCGGAGGTGATCAGGAACCAGCGCGACAGCGCGATGTCCAGCGCGAGCCCGCCGGCCATGGCGCGCATCAGGAAGCCGGTGGTGACGATCACCAGGTCGACCACGAGCATGTGCTTCAGCCGCAGGCAGTAGGCGAGTTGCATGGCCACGTAGGCGGCCAGCAGCGCCGCGGTGTGGCCGTTGCAGGCCGGCACGGCGAGGGCGGGGGCGAGGACCGCCAGCAGCGCGCCGGCGGTGTAGGCGACCGGGACCGGGACCTGGCCGCTGGCGACCGGGCGGCGGCACTTCACCGGGTGCGCCCGGTCCGCCTCCGCGTCGCGGGCGTCGTTGATCAGGTAGACCGCGGCCGAGCAGGCGACGAAGAGCGCCAGCGCGGCCGCCAGCCGTATCGCCTCGTCCAGGCCGAGCGGCCGGGCGGCGGCGAAGGGCGCGGCGAGCACCAGCCCGTTCTTCACCCACTGCCGGGGGCGGGCGGCCCGCAGCAGGCCGGTGGCGAGCGTCCAGCCGGTGCCGGGCGCGGCGAGCACCGGCGGCGCGGGCTGCTCGATGACGACGGCGGGTTCACTCATCGCACACCCCTGTGGGTCCAGTCCCGCCCCAGGCGGGCGGTGGTCGCGCCGAGCAGCGCGCCGAAGACGACGTCGGTCGGGTAGTGGACGCCCGCGACCAGCCGGGACACGCAGACCGCGGCGGCGAGCGGGCGCAGCGGCGCGGCGGGGACGAGCGTGCCGAAGGCGAGCGCGGCCGCGGCGGAGGAGGCGGCGTGCGAGCTGGGGAAGCTGTGCCGGCCGGCGGTGCGCACCAGCGGCGCGGCGCCGGGCGGCAGTTGGGGGCGGGGGCGGCGCACCACGCGCTTGACGGCCATGCTCGCCGCGTGCGCGGCGGCGACCAGGGCGGTGGCGCGCAGCCACGCGCCGCGGCGGGCCGGGTCGGCGGCGGCGCCGGTCAGCCCGGCGGCGAGCCAGACCGCGCCGTGCTCGCCGGCCAGGGACAGGCCGCGGGCCGCGGCGGCGGCGCCGGGCCGGCGGCCGCAGCCGCGCAGCACGGCCAACAGGTCGTGGTCCGGGCGGAACACGTGATCCGGGCGGAGCACCGGCCGCACCTCCTCGTTTCCTCCGTCGGGTTTCCCGCCCCCACGCCGTCCGTGCCGCACCCTCCTCGTCGCGTCCCCTCCGGCCAAAGCGCGGCCGGAGCGCGGCCGGACCGCAGGCACGCCCCGTACGGCCCCACACGGCGCGTGAGTCATACGATTCGGCCATCGGACTGTGAATCCCTACCGTGCGACCCCCGCCCTTATCCCTACCGATCGCCCGTTACGGTGAGAAAAGCCGCATTTCCCACCGAACCTCACCCAAGAGGGCACTCCTTCGGGTTGCCCGGCGGTACGTTCACCGGCATGCCCGTACCGCTCGCGCCGGCCACCACCTCCGTCACCGGCTGGGGACGCACCGCCCCGACCGCCGCCCGGCTGCTGCGCCCGGGTACGTACGAGGAGGCCGTCGAGGCGGTACGGGCCTGCGACGACCGCGGCGCCATCGCCCGGGGCCTGGGCCGGGCGTACGGCGACGCGGCCCAGAACGCCGGCGGCGCCGTCCTGGACATGACCGCGCTGGACCGCATCCACGAGATCGACGCCGTGGGCGGCGTGGTCACCTGCGACGCGGGCGTGTCGCTGCACCGGCTGATGGAGGTGCTGCTGCCGCTCGGCTGGTTCGTGCCGGTCACCCCCGGGACCCGGTACGTCACCGTCGGCGGCGCGATCGGCGCCGACATCCA
Organism: Actinacidiphila sp. bgisy144; assembly: GCF_057708105.1. Taxonomy (NCBI): domain Bacteria; kingdom Bacillati; phylum Actinomycetota; class Actinomycetes; order Kitasatosporales; family Streptomycetaceae; genus Actinacidiphila; species Actinacidiphila sp. bgisy144. Next base: position 291,884 of record NZ_JBYIRM010000001.1, read on the forward strand.
CGGCAAGAACCACCACGTCTCCGGCTCCTTCAGCCGCCACGTACGGGCCTTCGAGCTGCTGACCGGCGACGGCGAGACCCGGCTGGTGACCCCCGAGGCCGAGCCCGAGCTGTTCTGGGCGACCGCCGGCGGCATGGGCCTGACCGGGGTGGTGCTGGCCGCCACCCTCCAACTGCTGCCGGTCGAGACGTCGTTGATGACCGTGGACACCGAGCGGGCCACCGACCTGGACGACCTGATGGCCCGGCTGACCGCCACCGACCACCGCTACCGCTACTCGGTGGCCTGGATCGACCTGCTCGCCCGCGGCGCCCGGACCGGCCGGGCGGTCCTCACCCGCGGCGACCACGCACCGCTGGAGGCGCTGCCGGTCCGGGCCCGCCGCGACCCGCTCGCCTTCCGCCCGCGCCGGCTGCCGGCCGCCCCGCGCCCCGCCCCCGACGGGCTGCTCGGCCGCACCAGCGTCGGGCTCTTCAACGAACTGTGGTACCGCAAGGCGCCCCGCGAGCGCCGCGGCCAGTTGCAGAAGCTCGCCTCGTTCTTCCACCCGCTGGACGGCCTGCCCGACTGGAACCTCGTCTACGGCCGGTCCGGCTTCGTGCAGTACCAGTTCGTGGTCGGGCACGGCCAGGAGGAGACGCTGCGCTCGGTGGTGCGGCGGCTGAGCACCCGCGGCTGCCCGTCGTTCCTCGCGGTGCTCAAGCGGTTCGGGGCCGGCGACCCGGGCTGGCTCTCCTTCCCGATGGCCGGGTGGACGCTCGCGCTGGACCTCCCCGCCCGGCTGCCGGGCCTCGGCACCCTGCTGGACGAGCTGGACGAGGAGGTCGCGGCCGCCGGCGGCCGGGTCTACCTCGCCAAGGACTCCCGGCTGCGCCCGGAGACGCTCACCCGGATGTACCCGCGGCTGGACGACTTCCGTTCCCTGCGCGCCCGCTACGACCCGCGCGGCGCCATCACCTCGGACCTGGCGCGGCGGCTCGCGCTGTGACGTTGGGAGTGCGCTCATGAAGGACGCGTTCGGGGCTCCCCAGTCCCTGCTGGTGCTCGGCGGCGGCTCGGAGATCGGGCTGGCCACCGCGCGGCGGCTGATCGCCCGCAGGACCCGGCGGGTGCACCTGGCCGGGCGGCCCTCCCCCGTGCTGGACGCCGCCGCGGCCGAGTTGTCGGCGCTCGGCGCCGACGTGCATGTCACCGCCTTCGACGCGCTCGACCCGGGCAGCCACGAGGAGGTCCTCGGGAAGGTCTTCGCCGAGGGCGACATCGACATGGTGCTGGTCGCCTTCGGCGTGCTCGGCGACCAGGCGCGCGACGAGCAGGAGCCGCTGTCCGCGGTGCGGGTCGCCTCGACCAACTACACCGGGGCGGTCTCGGCGTCGCTGGTCTGCGGCGCCGCGCTCCAGCGGCAGGGGCACGGCTCGCTCGTGGTGCTCTCCTCCGTGGCCGGCGAGCGGGCCCGGCGGGAGAACTTCATCTACGGCAGCAGCAAGGCCGGGCTCGACGCGTTCACGCAAGGGCTCGGGGACGCGCTCCACCCCTGCGGGGTGCATGTGATGGCCGTACGGCCCGGGTTCGTCCGGGGACGGATGACCGCGCACCTGCCCCCGGCGCCGTTCGCGACCACCCCCGAGGCCGTGGCCGAGGCCATCGAGGCGGGCCTGCGCCGCCGCTCCGAGGTCATCTGGGTGCCGGGCCGCCTCCGCCCGGTCATGTCCGCCCTGCGCCACCTCCCCCGCCCCCTCTTCCGCCTCATCACCACCCCCCGCTGACCCGCTGTGCCGGGAGGTGGCGGGGCTGCTCGGGTGAGGGGGGCGGGGTCTGGTCAGGTCAGGGCCTCGCGGAGGCGGGACAGGGACCAGGTGAGGTCGTCCTCGGTGATGGTCAGCGGGGGAGCGAGGCGGATGGTGGAGCCGTGGGTGTCCTTGGCCAGGACGCCGCGCTCGAGGAGCCGCTCGGTGAGGGCGCGGCCGGTGCCGAGGGACGGGTCCACGTCGAGCCCCGCCCACAGCCCGCGGCCGCGTACCGCGGTGAGCAGGCCGTCGGACCGCAGGGCCGCCAGCTCGCGGTGGAGCAGGTCGCCGAGTTCCGCGGCCCGCTGCTGGTACTCCCCGGTGCGGAGCATCGCCACGACCTCGATGCCGACCGCGCACGCCAGCGGGTTGCCGCCGAAGGTGGAGCCGTGCTCGCCCGGGTGGAAGACGCCGAGCACGTCGCGGGAGGCGGCCACCGCGGAGACCGGTACGACCCCGCCGCCCAGCGCCTTCCCGAGGACGTACATGTCCGGCACCACGTCCTCGTGCTCGCACGCGAAGGTGCGGCCGGTACGGCCCAGCCCGGACTGGATCTCGTCCGCGACGAAGAGCACCCCGCGCTCGGCGGTGAGCTGCCGCACCCCGGCGAGGTAGCCCGGCGGCGGCACCAGCACCCCCGCCTCGCCCTGGATCGGCTCGATCAGCACCGCCACGGTGTCGTCGTCGACCGCGGCCCGCATCGCGTCGAGGTCGCCGTACGGGACGACCGTGAACCCCGGGGTGTACGGGCCGAAGTCCGCGCGGGCCTCGGGGTCGGTGGAGAAGCTGACGATGGTGGTGGTGCGGCCGTGGAAGTTCCCCTCGGCGACGACGATCTTCGCCCGGCCGTCCGGCACGCCCTTGACCTGGTACCCCCACTTGCGGGCGGTCTTGACCGCGGTCTCCACCGCCTCCGCCCCGGTGTTCATCGGCAGCACCATGTCCTTGCCGCACAGCTCGGCCAGCCCGCGGCAGAACTCGGCGAAGCGGTCGTGGTGGAAGGCCCTGGAGGTGAGCGTCACCCGGTCCAGCTGCGCCTTGGCAGCGGCGATCAGCCGCGGGTTGCCGTGGCCGAAGTTGAGCGCCGAGTACCCGGCGAGCATGTCGACGTACCGGCGGCCCTCGACGTCGGTCACCCACGCGCCCTCCGCGGCGGAGATGACGACGGGCAGCGGGTGGTAGTTGTGGGCGCTGTACTCCTCGACGACCGCGATCTCGCGGTCGGTCGCCGCGTGGTCGGCGGTGCCGGGGTGCTCGCCTGCGGCCGGTTCGCTGCCCGGGGCCGGGCGGGCGGGGGCGTCGTTCGTCACGTGCGTACTCCGTTCGTCGTGCGTCAGGAGCCAGGGCCAGCCTGGGAGCGGGCGGGGGTGGTGCCCTGCTTCCATGGTCGCGCACGGCGGTCCCGGTGGAAACTCCCCCGACCCGCGCCTCCGGGCCGGCCCGCGCGGCGCGCCCCGGCGGGCGGCGCTCAGGGGTGTGGGAGCAGGTCCGCGGCCTGAGAGAATGGGGGTATGGCCAACCTGCGACCTCGTGCCCTGTCCGGCATCCAGCCCACTGCCAGCTCCTTCCACCTCGGCAACTACCTGGGTGCGATCCGGCAGTACGTCTCGATGCAGGAGACCCACGACGCCTTCTACATGGTGGTGGACCTGCACGCGATCACCGTGCCGCAGGACCCGGCGACGCTGCGCGCCAACACCCGGCTGGCCGCCGCGCAGCTGCTGGCCGCGGGCCTGGACCCGGACCGCTGCACGCTCTTCGTGCAGAGCCATGTGCCCGAGCACGCGCAGCTCGGCTGGCTGATGAACTGCATCACCGGCTTCGGCGAGGCGTCCCGGATGACGCAGTTCAAGGACAAGTCCGCCCGGCAGGGCGCCGACAGCACCACCGTCGGCCTCTTCACGTACCCGATCCTCCAGGTCGCCGACATCCTGCTCTACCAGGCCGACGCGGTGCCGGTCGGCGAGGACCAGCGGCAGCACATCGAGCTGACCCGCGACCTGGCCGAGCGGTTCAACGGGCGGTACGGCGAGACCTTCAACCTGCCCGCGGCGCACATCGTGCGCGAGGTGGCGAAGATCTACGACCTCCAGGACCCGGCGGCGAAGATGAGCAAGTCCGCGGCCTCGGCCAAGGGTCTGGTCAACCTGCTCGACGAGCCGAAGGCGTCGGCGAAGAAGTTCCGCAGCGCGGTCACCGACACCGACACGGTCATCCGGTACGACGAAACGGAGAAGCCGGGCATCAGCAACCTGCTCAGGATTCACTCCGCCCTCACTGGCACCGGAATCGCCGAACTGGAGGAGCAATACGCGGGCAAGGGCTACGGTGCGCTCAAGACCGACCTCGCGGAGATCTTCGTGGCGTGGGTCACACCGTTCCGTGAGCGCACGCAGGAGTACCTGGGGGACCCCGAGACGTTGGACTCCGTTCTGGCCAAGGGAGCCGAGAAGGCCCGGACCGTCGCCGCCGAGACGCTGGCGCTGGCGTACGACCGGATCGGCTTCCTCCCGGCGAAGCACTGACGCCGCGGCCGTCCCGCGGCTGTGACAGTAGTCGGATCGGGCTGTGACGTACGTCGCGGTCCGGTTCGTCCGCGTGCGCGCGACACTGAGCAGGACGACCGAGCAGGGCACAAGCAGCACACAGCAGGAGCACGCGGGCGGCCGGCCGCGGGGCCCTGCGGCGGAGCGGCGACCCGGGGAGAGGTGAACGCAGTGGGTACCACCACCATCGGCGTGTCCATCGCGGTCCCGGAGCCGTACGGACGGCTGTTGCAGGACCTGCGGGCCGGGTTCGGCGACCCGGCGGCCCACGCGATCCCCACGCATGTGACGCTCCTGCCGCCCACCGAGCTCGCCCGCGAGGAGCTGCCCCGCTTCGGCCGGCACCTCGCCCGGGTCGCCGCGGACGGGCGGCCGTTCACCATGCGGCTCGACGGCACCGCGACCTTCCGGCCCGTCTCGCCCGTGGTGTACGTGCGCATCGCCGAGGGCGGTACGGACTGCGGCGCCCTCCAGGAGCAGGTCCGCTCCGGCCCCGTCGCCCGCGAGCTCCAGTTCCCCTACCACCCGCACGTCACCGTGGCCCACGGCATCTCCGACGACGCCATGGACCGCGCCCAGGCCGCCCTCGCCGACTTCACCGCCGACTGGACCGCCTCCGGCTTCGCCCTCTACGAACAGGGCCGCGACGACGTCTGGCGCCAACTGCGCGTCTACCCCTTCGGCACCGAGCCCCTCCCCCCGCTCCCCCACCAGCACACCTCCGCGGCCACCCAACCCTCCCGCATCCCCCGCCCCGTCGCCTGAGGCCCCCTGCCGTTGGGTGTTCTTTCCTCCGCGGAAGAAGCTCGCGCCCCAAAGGGGCGCGGGGAACGGCGCGACCAGCCCCCACCGGCGGGTGGTCCCGGCACCGACAGAACCGGGCAACCCGGGGGGTCAGGGCCCCCCGATAGCATCGGCAGATGCTGACCGGACTGCTGGCGGCGCTCGGCGCCGCGTTGTGTTTCGGCGCGGCCACCACCCTCCAGGCGAAGGCCGCGCGGTCAGCGCGGGGCGGCGGCGCGGCGGGCCTCCTCGTGGCGGCGCTCCGCCAGGCCCCGTACCTCGCGGGCCTGGCCCTGGACGGCGCCGGCTTCGTGCTGGAAGTCGTCGCGCTGCGCGCGCTGCCGGTCTACACGGTGGGCGCGGCGCTGGCCGCGAGCCTGGCGGTCACCGCGGTACTCGCCGCCCCGCTGCTGGGCGCGCGGCTCGCCCGCGGGGAGTGGGCCGGGGTGGCCACCGTGTGCGGCGGGCTCGCCCTGCTGGCGCTGGCCTCGGGCGGGGAGGGCCCCGGCCACGGCGGGGGCGCGCTGCGCTGGGGCACGCTAGCGGCGGCGCTGGCCGTACTGGCGCTGGGCGCGGTGCCCGCAGCGCGGCTGCCGCGGCGGGCGCGGGCCGCGCTGCTCGGCCTGGGCGCGGGCCTGGGCTTCGGGGTCGTCGAGGTCGCGGTACGGCTGCTGGACCCGGTCACGCCGAAGGCGCTGGCGGCGAACCCGGCGTCGTACGCCCTGCTGGTCGGCGGCGGGGCCGCCTTCCTGCTGCTGACCTCGGCGCTGCACCAGGGCTCGGTCACCGCGGCCACCGCGGGGATGGTGCTGGGCGAGACGGTCGGCCCCGCGCTGGTCGGGGTGCTGGCGCTGCACGACCGCACCCGGGGCGGCTGGGCGCCCGCGGCCGCGGCCGGTTTCGTACTGGCGGTGGCCGGCGCGCTGGCGCTGGCCCGCTACGGGGAGGGCGGCCCGCCGGCGGAGGCCGCCGGCAGCACCCGGCCGGAAGGCGTCACGCTCGGGTCCGGGGGCTGAGCCGGCAGGTGACGCCGATCCGGTTCCAGGCGTTCATCGTCACGCACAGGGCGATCAGCCGGGGCAGTTCGGTGCCGTCGAAGAGCGCGGCGGCGCCGTCGTAGGCGGCGTCGGCGACGCCGTGCGGGCCGAGCGCGGTGACGGCCTCGGCCAGTTCGAGGGCGGCGCGTTCGCGGGCGGTGAAGAACGGGGTCTCCCGCCACACCGTCAGCCCGGTGAGCTTCTGCTCGGTGATGCCGAGGGCGCGGGCGGCGGCGCTGTGCTCGTCCACGCAGTACGCGCAGCCGTTGAGCTGCGAGACGCGTACCCGCACCAGTTCGCGGACGACCGGGTCGAGCCCGGCGGTCGCGGCCTTGTCCAGGCTGATCATGGCCCGGTAGAAGTCGGGCGCGGAGGCGTTCAGGTCGATCCGGCGCGGCGGGGCGGGCACGGTGGCGTCACCGGCGGGGGCCGGGTGGTCGGCCGGGGTGCCGGTCGGGTTGTCGGTCGGGTTGTCGGTCGGGGCGGAGGTGGTCGGCTCGGAAGTGCTCATGCCTTCAACGTAGCCGCGAAGTGGCCCCGTCCCGTGGTCCACTTGACCTGTGAACGCAAGGGCCACTTCGGGCGAGCCGGGCCGAGCCGGCGGCTACGACCTGCTGATCGACCTCGCCGCCCAGCGGCAGCGGGGCGCGGGCGCCCGGGCGGGCCTGGAGGCGGCGCTGCGGGAGGCGGTGCGGGACGGGCGGCTCGGCGCGGGCACCCGGCTGCCGTCGAGCCGGGCCCTCGCCCGGGACCTGGGCCTGGCCCGGAACACGGTCGCGGAGGCGTACGGCCAGCTCGTGGCGGAGGGCTGGCTGACCGCGCGGCAGGGCTCGGGCACGGCGGTCGCGGCGCGCCAGACCGCGGCGGAGCAGGCGCAGCGGACAGGGCAGACTGAGCGGACGGCGACAGGGCCGGCCGGCCCGCCCGCCGCGGTGCCGGACGCGGTGCGGCTGCCGTACTCGCTGTGGCCCGGCTCCCCCGACGTCTCCGCCTTCCCCCGGGCCGCGTGGGGCGCCGCCGCCCGCCGGGCCCTCACCGCGGCGCCGAGCGAGGCGTTCGGCTACTCCGACCCGCGCGGGCGGCCCGAGCTGCGGGCGGCGCTGGCGGCGTATCTCGCCCGGGTGCGCGGGGTGCGGGCCGATCCGGAACTGCTGGTGGTCTGCACCGGCTTCGTCCAGGCGGTCGGCCTGCTCGCCCGGGTGCTGCGGGACCGCGGCGGGCGCCGGATCGCCGTGGAGGAACTGGGCTTCCCCGACACCCGTACGCTGCTGCGGGCCAACGGCCTGGCGACGGTGCCGCTGCCGCTGGACGGCGACGGCGCCCGGGTGGAAAGGCTCGACGGCACGGCGGACGCGGTGCTGCTCACCCCGGCGCACCAGTTCCCGACCGGCGTACCGCTCTCCCCCGCGCGCCGCACCGCGGTGGTGGACTGGGCCCGCGCCACCGGCGGAGTGGTCATGGAGGACGACTACGACGGCGAGTTCCGGTACGACCGCCAACCCGTCGGCGCCGTACAGGGGTTGGCGCCCGAGCACGTCGTGTACGCGGGGACCGCGAGCAAGAGCCTGGCGCCGGGGCTGCGGCTGGCGTGGATCGCGGTGCCGCCGGACCTGCTGGACGCGGTGGTGCGGGAGAAGCGGCTCGCCGACCACCACTCGCCGGTGCTCGACCAGTTGACGCTGGCGGAGTTCATCGGCTCCGGCGCCCACGACCGCCACGTGCGGCGGATGCGGCTGCGCTACCGGGACCGCCGGGACCGGCTGGTGGCCGCGCTCGCCGAGCGGGTGCCTTCGGTACGGGTCTCGGGTATCGCCGCCGGGCTGCACGCCGTCGTCGAACTGCCGCCGGGCGCCGCCCCGTCGGCCGTGCTGACCGAGCGGGCCCGGCAACGGGGGCTGGCACTGGGCGGGTTGGACCTGCTGGGCGCCCGCGCCGACCGCCCGGCCCTGGTGATCGGGTACGCCACTCCGCCCGACCACGCCTTCGCCGGGGCGCTGGAGCGGCTGTGCGCGGTGCTGGCGGAGTCCTGCGGCTGACACCCCGGGACCGGCGCCCGTAGGCGCGGACGGCCCCGCCGCTCACCGGGGTGAGGGCGGGGCCGTCCGGACCGGCTGGGCTCAGATCAGGCCGAGGGCGCGGACCGCGTCGCGCTCCTCCGTCAGCTCCTGCACCGACGCGTCGATGCGCGGGCGGGAGAAGTCGTTGATGTCCAGGCCCTGGACGATCTCGTACGTGCCGTTCTTCGTGGTGACCGGGAAGGAGGAGATCAGCCCGGCCGGGACGCCGTAGGAGCCGTCGGAGACGATGCCCATGGAGGTCCAGTCGCCCTCGGCGGTGCCGTTGACCCAGGTGTGGACGTGGTCCAGGGCGGCGGAGGCGGCCGAGGCGGCGGAGGAGGCGCCGCGGGCCTCGATGATGGCCGCGCCGCGCTTGGCGACGGTCGGGATGAAGGTGTCGGCGAGCCACTGCTCGTCACCGATCACCTCGGCGGCGTTCTTGCCGGCGATCTCCGCGTGGAAGACGTCCGGGTACTGGGTGGCGGAGTGGTTGCCCCAGATGGTGACGCGCTTGATGTCGGCGACGGCGGCACCGGTCTTCTTCGCCAGCTGGCCGACCGCGCGGTTGTGGTCCAGCCGGGTCATCGCGGTGAAGCGGTCGGCGGGGACGTCGGGGGCCGCGGACTTCGCGATCAGCGCGTTGGTGTTGGCCGGGTTGCCCACGACCAGGACCTTGATGTCGTCGGCGGCGTGGTCGTTGATCGCCTTGCCCTGCGGCTTGAAGATGCCGCCGTTGGCCTCCAGCAGGTCGCCGCGCTCCATGCCCTTGGTGCGGGGGCGGGCGCCGACCAGCAGCGCCACGTTGGCGCCGTCGAAGGCCACGTTCGGGTCGTCGGTGATGTCGATGCCGCGCAGCAGCGGGAAGGCCGCGTCGTCCAGCTCCATGGCGGTGCCCTCGGCCGCCTTGAGGCCCTGCGGGATCTCCAGCAGCCGGAGCCTCACCGGCACGTCCGCGCCGAGCAGGTGGCCCGAGGCGATACGGAAGAGGAGCGCGTAGCCGATCTGGCCGGCCGCTCCGGTGACGGTGACGTTGACGGGAGTGCGAGTCATTGCCTTCTCCTGGCCTTCTGCTTCGGGTGGTGCTGCGGGTGGTACTGGCGGGTACTCGGTCGCCCCGGCAGCGGCCCGAGCGGCCCCGAACGTGGATCTCTCGGCGTCAAGAGAGCCAGTCGCCAGGCTATCGCGCGCCGCCCGCGCCCATCACGCGGCCTCCTGTGGCACCAGTCACCCGATCCGGTGACAGGCGCGGCCGGGGGCCGCGCGGCGGCGCGGGCGGGGCGTACCGCCGGCGTCAAGTCGGCGTCAGGTCCGTGTCCCGTCAGCGTCCCGTCAGCGCCCCGCCCGCGTCCCGCCCGCGTCTTCGTCAGCGGACGGAGAAGTGGATGATGTCCTCCAGGAACGGGATGCGGATCAGGGGGTCCGGCTGGGCCATGAGCCCGAGCAGGATGATCGCCGCGCCGAGTATCCCGTAGGTGATCACGTCGGTGAACCGGCTGCGCACCGCGAGCATGCCCACGGCGGTGACCGCCCAGCGCAGCCCGGCGCCGAGCAGCAGCGCCGCGCCGATCAGGATGGTGCCCGCCCGGAACTGCCCGGCAGCGGTGACGATGAGCCCGATGGCCGCCCCGGCGATCACCGCGATGATCGGCCACTGCCGGACCGGCGCGGGCGCGTCCCCGCCGGCCGCCCGGCCGCCGCCCTCGGGCCGGGCGACGCCCCGGGTGCCCTCGGGCCGCCCGCCCGGGTCCTGGGACGCGGCACGCACGGTGCCGTCGGGGATGTCCGCGGGTCCGCCCGCCGCCTCAACCGACATGGCCCGCCACCGTCCGCTCGGCCGCCTCCACGACGTTCTGGAGCAGCAGCGCGCGGGTCATCGGCCCGACGCCGCCCGGGTTCGGCGACAGCCACGCCGCGACCTCGGCCACCCCAGGATGGACGTCGCCGACGATCTTGCCGTGCTCGTCCCGGCTGACGCCGACGTCGAGCACCGCCGCACCCGGCTTGACGTCCTCCGGCTTGATGATGTGCGGCACGCCCGCCGCGGCCACCACGATGTCCGCCTGCCGCAGGTGCGCCGCCAGGTCCCGGGTGCCGGTGTGGCAGAGCGTCACCGTGGCATTCTCCGACTTGCGGGTCAGCAGCAGCCCGATCGACCGGCCGACGGTGATGCCGCGGCCGACCACCACCACGTCCGCGCCGTCGATCCCGACCCCGTGCCGCCGCAGCAGCTCCACGATGCCGTGGGGCGTGCAGGGCAGCGGCCCCGGGACGCCGAGCACCAGCCGGCCCAGGCTCGTCGGGTGCAGCCCGTCCGCGTCCTTGTCCGGGTCCACCAGCTCCAGCACGCGGTTGGCGTCGATGCCCTCGGGCAGCGGCAGCTGCACGATGTAGCCGGTGCAGGCGGGGTCCTCGTTCAGCTCGCGGACGACCGCCTCGATCTCCTCCTGCGTGGCGGTGTCCGGCAGTTCGCGCTGGATGGAGCCGATGCCCACCTGCGCGCAGTCGCGGTGCTTGCCCGCGACGTACCACTTGCTGCCCGGGTCGTCGCCGACCAGCAGGGTGCCGAGGCCGGGCTCGACACCGCGCTCCCTGAGCGCTTGGACCCGGGAGGTCAACTCCGACTTGATCGCGGCGGCCGTGGCCTTGCCATCGAGAATCTGGGCGGTCATGGCTCCATACTCGCGGATCTGCCCGGCAGCGGACCAATCCGCGCGCGAACCGGCCCCGTACCGGTCCCGTACCGCCCCGGACCGCGGCTTCCCCGTCAGCTCGCGTCGCGGATGGTGACCGTGTGGACCATCTTGTCGGCCCAGGTCTGGTGCAGTTCGTCCCACAGCGGCCACAGGAAGCCGAGGAAGCACGGGAGGGCGTCCACCGCGTGCAGGACGCGGCGCCCCACGGCCCGGCCGAAGCCGAGCGCCGAGCCGTCCGCCAACCGCAGCAGCCGGATGCCCACGATCCGCTTGCCCGGGGTCTGCCCGGTCTTCCCCTCGCGGTAGGCCAGGAACAGGAAAGCAGCCAGCGACAGCACGGCGCCGACGAGGATCAGCAGCCCCGAACTCGTCGGCACCGACGGCGTGGGGCACTTCGACCGCTCGATACCTCGGTCGTCGCACGCGTTCCACGCGTCGGCCACTTTCGCCGCGAACCGCCCGTACCCCGCCAGAAACAGGCCCGTCGGTATCAGGTTGAACATCAGCCCGTCGAGCACCATCGCGCCCAGCCGCGCGCCCCACCCCGCCGGCGGCGGCATGCCCAGTGGCCGGTTCCCCACCGCCGGATACCCGTACCCGGGCGGAAGCGGATCACCATACGGGCCGGCGGACCCAGGAAACTGACTCACGGGCGGATTCCTTGCGGCAGCAGGGGACGATGCGTGCGCGCACATCGTCAGGCCCCCACCCCCGCCAGTGCAAGAGTCATCCCCCCGCAACCCCCGAGGACGCACCCGAGCGAACCCAGGGGCGCGAGGAACTGCGCGACCAGCCCCCCACCGGCAGGTGGTCCCGGAACCGACAGGACCACCCACCCCGGAGGGTCAGGGGCACCGCCCCCGCGAGGTCAGTGGAAGAAGTGCCGCGTCCCCGTGAAGTACATGGTGACCCCGGCCTTCGCCGCAGCCTCCACCACGGCCTCGTCCCGGATCGACCCACCGGGCTGCACCACGGCCTTGACGCCCGCGGCCGTCAGCACCTCCAGCCCGTCCGCGAACGGAAAGAACGCGTCGGACGCCGCGTACGACCCCGCCGCGCGCTCCGCCCCGGCCCGCTCCACCGCCAGCCGCGCGGAATCCACCCGGTTGACCTGCCCCATCCCGACCCCGACGGTCGCCCCGTCCTTCGCCAGCAGGATCGCGTTGGACTTGACCGCGCGGCACGCCCGCCACGCGAACGCCAGGTCCGCCAGCTCGTCCGCGCCCAGCGCCTCGCCGGTCGCCAGCGTCCAGGTCGCCGGGTCGTCGCCCTCCGCCTGGAGCCGGTCCTTGACCTGGACCAGCACGCCGCCCTCGATCGGGCGGTACTCCGTGGCGGCCGCGGGCGCGTCGGCGCAGCGCAGCACGCGGATGTTCTTCTTGCGGGCCAGCACCTCCACCGCGCCCTCGTCGTACGCCGGGGCCACGATCACCTCGGTGAAGATCTCCGCGACCTGCTCGGCCATCGCCACGGACACCGGGCGGTTGACCGCGATGACGCCGCCGTACGCGGAGACCGGGTCGCAGGCGTGCGCCTTGCGGTGCGCCTCGGCGACGTCCGCGCCGACCGCGATCCCGCACGGGTTGGCGTGCTTGATGATCGCCACGCAGACGCCGTCGTGGTCGTAGGCGGCGCGGCGGGCCGCCTCGGTGTCGACGTAGTTGTTGTACGACATCGCCTTGCCGTGCAGCTGCTCCGCGCCGGCCAGACCGGTGCCGGAGCCGTCGGTGTAGATCGCCGCGCCCTGGTGCGGGTTCTCGCCGTAGCGCAGGGTGTCCAGCCGGGTGTACGTGGCGCCGGTGAACGCGGGGAACTCCTCGTCCGCGCTGTAGCCGTCGAGGAACCAGGACGCCACGGCCACGTCGTACGCGGCGGTGTGCTGGAACGCCTCGGCGGCGAGCTGCTTGCGGGTGGCGAGGTCGAAACCGCCGTCGGCGACCGCGGCGAGCACCTCGTCGTACCGGGCCGGGCTGGTGACGACCGCGACCGAGGGGTGGTTCTTGGCGGCGGCGCGGACCATGGACGGGCCGCCGATGTCGATCTGCTCGACGCACTCGTCCGCGCTCGCGCCCGACGCGACGGTCTCGCGGAAGGGGTAGAGGTTCACCACGACCAGCTCGAACGGCTTGACGCCCAACTCGTCGAGCTGCCTGCGGTGGTCCTCGAGCCGCAGGTCGGCGAGAATGCCGGCGTGCACCCGCGGGTGCAGGGTCTTCACCCGGCCGTCAAGGCACTCGGGGAAGCCGGTCAGCTCCTCGACCTTGGTGACGGGCACGCCGGCCGCGGCGATCCGCCCCGCCGTCGAGCCGGTCGACACCAGTTCGACCCCGGCCGCGTGCAGGCCCCGGGCCAGCTCCTCCAGGCCGGTCTTGTCGTAGACGCTGATCAGCGCGCGGCGCACCGGCCGCTGCGTTCCGTTCGCCCGGGGGCTGTCCTGCGCGGTGTCCTGGGGAGTGGCGCTCATGCCGGAATCAAAACCTTTCGTCCCTCGATGCGGTACCCGTCGCGCGACAGACGTCCCACCACGTCGACGAGCAGACGTCGCTCGACTTCCTTGATGCGCTCGTGGAGCGCGTCCTCCGTGTCGTCCGGCCGGACCTCGACCACGCCCTGGGCGATGACCGGGCCGGTGTCGACGCCGTCGTCGACGAAGTGGACGGTGCACCCGGTGACCTTGGCGCCGTACGCCAGGGCGTCGCGCACGCCGTGCGCCCCGGGGAAACTGGGCAGCAGCGCCGGGTGCGTGTTGACGATCCGGCCGCCGAACCGGGCCAGGAACCGCGCGCCGACGATCTTCATGAAGCCGGCCGAGACCACCAGGTCCGGGTCGTGGGCGGCCGTCGCCTCGGTGAGCGCGGCGTCCCAGCCGTCCCGGTCGGCGTGGTCCCGCAGCCGCACCGTGAAGGTGGGCAGCCCGGCCCGCTCGGCCCGCTCGAGTCCGACGGTGCCGTCGCGGTCCGCGCCCACGGCGACGATCCGGGCGCCGTAGCCGGGGTCGGCCTCGATGGCGTCGAGCAGGGCCTGGAGGTTGGTGCCGGAACCGGAGACGAGGACGACGAGACGGGCGGGAGTGCGGGCGGCCACGGACGGGGCCTCTCTCGGGCGTGCGGGAATCCCGCGAACGGGGACCTGGGCGGCTGTGTTTCGGGCGGCTTGGATGTTTCTATGAGACCGGGGCCGCTCGTTTTGGGGCGACCCTACGAGCGCGCCGGTCGTCAGCAACGATACCGGCACTCCGGGCGGCCCCCACGGGACGGGGGAGCGTCCGGGCGGTAGCGTCTGGGGGAGAACACGTACGCGACAGGAGTCGAGCCCAAGGGGATGGCGCATCACATCATGAGCAGCGGCCGCATTGAACTCGCGCTGCGCGCGCCTGGTGGCGATCAGCGGGACAACCCGTTCGCGCCGCCGCCCGAGGGTGCGCCGGACCGCCCGTGGCAGCCGCGGCAGCCCGGCCGGCCGGCCGGCAGCAGCGGGCGGCAGGAGGGCGGCACCGGCTCGGGTGAGGGCGCGGGTTCCGGCGCGGGTTCCGGTTCCGGCAGCGGGAGTTCGGGGGGCGACGGCTCCGACGGGGCCGACGGCTCCGGTTCCGGTTCCGGTTCCGGCGACGGGCCGCAGGGCACCCCGCCGCCCCCGCACGGCGCGCCCCAGGCGTGGGGCCACCAGTGGAGCAGCCGCCAGCCGCAGTCCGGTCGGCCGGACCCGTTCGCCCGGCGCCCCGAGCAGCCCGGGCCGACCGGCCCCCAGGGCCAGGGCCCGCGCTTCGACCCGACCGACCCGGCGCAGCGCCGCTCGCGGTACGCCCTGGTCTGCGGCGGCTGGGGCCTGATCTTCTCGCTGCTCGGCTGGACCCCGCTGGGCCTGCTGCTCGGCGCGCTCGCCCTCTACTGGGGCGTCAGCGCGCTGCGGATGTCGCCCGAGGACCGCGCCAAGGCCCGCGCGCAGGCCGCCTCCGCGCTCGCCGACGCCACCCAGAGCCCGCGCCCGGCGCCCCCCGCGCCCGGCCCGGACGCCCAGCGCTCCTTCCTCACCGCGGCCTGGACCGGCATCATCACCAGCGCGCTCGCCCTCGCGATCGTCGGCACCACGTACGGGTTCCAGATCGCCTACCGCGACTACTACGACTGCAAGGCCGACGCCCTCACCGCGCCTGCCTCGCACTCCTGCCAGAAGCTTCTCCCCTCCCCTCTCCGCAGCCTCCCCGCCCTCCGCGACTGACCTCCCCGAGGCCCCGCCGGGGGCGACGACCGCGGGCCTTGCGGGACCTCGCCCTCGACCGCGCCCGGCCGGCCGGCGGCCGTGGGTACGGCAGGACCTTCCCCGGCGACAGCGAGTCCCACCGAACGAAGCCCGACCCCGCCCACTCCCCCACTAGCCCGCCCGCCGACACAGCCAGCACTCCAACCGAGGGCGACACGGCACCGTGCCCGGCGGGGACTGCCCCCGCACCGCGGCCAACCCCGCGTACGGTCCGGCCGGGCTGGCGGCTACGCCTACAGGCCGCGCAGCTCTCGTAGGGTTGCCCCTCGCCCGCGCCGCCGACCGACCGCCGGCCACAGGCCGCGCAGCGGCGGCGGGTACGGCGCGACCGACGCGCAGTCAGCCGGCCGGAGGCCCGCCGGGCGCCCCGGGCCCCGCTGGCGACTGCGGTCCGTAGGTCGGGCAGCGGCGGCGGGTAGGCGGCGGGGCCGTCGCGCGGTCAGTCGCTGGGCGATTCCGGGGGTGGCGGGGGTGCGGCGGTGGGGGGTAGGTCGGGCAGTGGGGGCGGGAACATCGGCAGGGGGGCCGGGGCGAGCCCGGGGAGCGGCGGGGGGAAGGCGGCCGGAGCGGTCGGCTCGGCGGAAGCCGGTTTCGGCAGGGGCACGGGCGGGGGTGGCGCGACGGCGGGGTCGTCGTTCGTCGCCGTGGTGCTGCCCGACCTGCGCAGCCGCGCCCAGGCCGTCTGGGGCATCCGCGGCCGGGGCACCCGCAGCTTGGGCAGGCGCAGCCCGCCGACCAACGACCGCCACGGGTGCGGCGGGTGGGCGACGTGGTAGCGCAGCAGCAGCGCACCCGGCAGCGCGATCACCAGCGTCCATCCGGCTGCCGCGGCCCCCGCCAGCCACCAGCGCGGCCCGAAGTCCGCGAGCCGGTGCGGCCCGAGCGGACCGCCCGACCAGGCGGCGAGCACCGCGAACCCGGCGCCCAGCGCCAGCGCGGCCCCGAAGGTGACGCGGACCGTACTCCACACCGGCCAGGCGTCGTTGCCGACGAACCAGGCCACTCCGAGTGCGGCCAGCACGGGCAGCGCGAGGGTGCTCCAGCCGGCCCAGGACGTACCGGTGTGCGGCAGCGCGGCCAGCAGCGGGAAACCGGGCAGCAGGACGTAGCCGGAGGCGCCCGCCGGGGCGACCGCGCTGCCCGCGCCGACCGCGAAGCCGGTGCCGAGCGCGTAGGAGGCGGCCCAGACCGCGAGGTTGGGCACCAGGCCGACGGCGACGAGCAGCACCGAGACCCGCCCCACCAGCGAGGCGCTGAGCTGCTGGTAGGTCTGCCCGACCGCACCCATGTGGCAGATCAGCGCGGCCGCGCCGATGAGGGCGCCGCCGCCCACCAGCAGCGCGACCGCGCCGGCCGCGGCCCGCACCGCCGCGCCGGCCTCCTCGGCGTGGCCGCGGTGCAGCCGGTACGTGCCGCGCCCGGCGCGGAAGCGGTCGAGCGGCAGCAGTTCGGGCCCGGGCCGCCCGCAGCCGGACCACGCCCCGCAGCTCGCGGCGGCGCCGGCGAAGAGCAGGACGTAGGGCGTGGTCAGTGGGGCGACGTGCACGGAGCCGCCGGTGGCGTAGACGGCCGCGACCGCGGCGAGGGTGAGGTAGCCGGCGAGCACCCACCCGGTCACCGCGGCGGCGGCCCGCACCCGGGCCCGGCCGGTCAGGCGGTCCGCGGGGTCGGAGGCGCCGGCGGACCGGTCGGCGTGGTCGGGGTGACCGGCGTCGGCGGCATCGTCGGCGTCCTTGCCGTCGACGGCGGCGGCCACCGCCGAGGCCGTACCGCGGAAGAGCAGCCACGCGGGCAGCGCGCTGAGCAGCAGCGGCGCCACGGCGACGGGTGACGGGTCGCCGGAGAGCGTGGCGGTGCGCACCAGGCCCGCGCCCTGCGCGAGCAGCCAGAGGTCGGCGCTCACATGCAGCGCGCCGCCGAGGCTGGTGTCGGGGAACGGCGAGCCGATCCACAGCAGCAGCACGACGGCGGCGATCCCGCCGAGCCCTAGCCCGGCGGCGGACGCGCCCGCGGCCAGCGCGGACACCCGCAGTGCGGCCCACCGCGGGGGCAGGGCGGATACGGAAGCGGAAGCGGTCAGCGGCTCGCTCGTCTGCGTCACGGCCACCCATGGTGGCAGGAACACCCGTTTCGCCCGGGGAGAAGGCGAAAAGTCGACGTGTCGGCGAGAATGAGTGCTATGTGTCATTTTTTCGGACTGTCATGTCAGCGGACGAACGCCAGCATTACGGTAGGTACCGCTCGCCGAGAGGCGGTCCGATGACGTCACGGCGCAAGGCCCGCAAGCAGGCGGCGGCCCAGAAGCGGAACGGCGTCCAGGGCACCACCGCGGTCGGCGGCGGCGATTCGGCTGCGGGGCGCGGCGGTTCGGCGGCGGGGCGCGGCGGTTCGGCCGCGGGCCGTGGCGGGGCGGCGGCCGGCCGCGGCTCGGCCCGGCGGACGCACCGGAAGGGAGCGGCGGGCGGCAGCGACCGCCCCGCCCGCCCGGCGAACGGCCCCACCCGCCCGCGCGCCGGCGCCGAAACGGCCGCGCGCCCGCCCCTGGAGGCGCTGGTCCTGGTGGCGGCCACGGCGCCGACCGCCATCGGCGCGCCGACCGCGACCGCCGCCCCCGCACCCGAGGCAGCGCCCGCGCCCGTCACCTTGGCCCCAGCCACCCTCGGGCTCGGCACCGGCGGACCCGACATCGTCGCCCCCGCCCCCGTACCTGACGCACCGTCGGAACCGCACCCCGCCGAGCCGGCCGCGTACCCGCTCGGCGGCACCGAGCCCGACGACGGCCTGCCCGACCTCTTCTCCCTCGCGCCCCACCCGCCGGCCCCGGCCGCCCCCTGCGACCTCGGGCTTTCCGGTGACGCCTCGCCCGCGGACGCGTTCGACGCCCTCTATCGGCACGCGGCGGGCGCCCTGACGCGCCAGGCGGAACTGCTCACCGGCGACCCGGACCAGGCGCGGAAGTCGGTGGCGTACGCGTACGGACTGGCCTGGCAGCGATGGCCGGAGGTCGCGCGGGACAGCGACCCGGTGGGCTGGCTGCGCGCGGCCGTGTACGAGCACGCGCTCGCGCCCTGGCAGCGGTGGGTGCCGGAGTGGGCGGGCGGGCACCGGCCGCAGCCGTGTACCCCCGACGACGCGCTGGCCGCGGCCCTGCTCGCGCTTCCGCCGCGGCAGCGCACGGCGGTGCTGCTCCACGACGGCCTCGGGCTCGCACTGCCGACGGCGGCAGCGGAGGCGGAGGCGAGCGAGACGGCGGCCGCGGCGCGGATCGTCGCGGCGCGCGCGGCGCTGACGGAGGCGGTGCCGGACCTCGCCGAGGAGGTGCTGCCGGAGCGGCTGGGGGCGCTGCTCGACGAGCGCCCCCGAACTGAGACCGCGTCAGATGATCGCACCGGCGCGGATGGCGCCCCCGGGGTCGCCTCCCCCGAACCGCCGGAGCCGGCCGGGCGGCCGGACGGTGTGCGGGCCGCGAGCGAGCGCGCGACCCGGCACCGTACCGTCGGCGCGTACGCGCTGACCGCGGTGATCGCCGCCGTCACCACGGTCGCGGTGATCGTCACCCCGGACCACCAGGCGCCGCGCCCGGCCGGGCGGTCGGGGCCGACGGCGACCGCGACCGCGCCCGCCCCGAGCACCGATCTGACAACCACCGCGCCCGGGGCCGTACAGCACAGCGGCGTGGCCCGCTCCCTTCCGGGGAGCGGACCCGCGCCGCCACCGGCCGCTGAGCCGGGTCGTGCGGTCGGGCGGGGTCAGCCCGCCAGGATCGCCCGGGCCAGCCGCGCGGTCTCGGACGGCGTCTTGCCGACCTTGACGCCCGCGGCCTCCAGGGCCTCCTTCTTCGCCTGCGCGGTGCCGGAGGAGCCGGAGACGATGGCGCCGGCGTGGCCCATGGTCTTGCCCTCGGGCGCGGTGAAGCCCGCGACGTAGCCGACGACCGGCTTGGTCACGTTCTTCTCGATGAAGGCCGCGGCCCGCTCCTCGGCGTCGCCGCCGATCTCGCCGATCATGACGATCAGGTCGGTGTCGGGGTCGGCCTCGAACGCGGCGAGCGCGTCGATGTGCGTGGTGCCGATGATCGGGTCGCCGCCGATGCCGACCGCGGACGAGAAGCCGATGTCGCGCAGCTCGTACATCATCTGGTAGGTCAGCGTGCCCGACTTGGAGACCAGGCCGATCCGGCCCGGCTTGGTGATGTCGCCGGGGATGATGCCCGCGTTCGACTGGCCGGGGGTGATCAGGCCGGGGCAGTTCGGGCCGATGATCCGGGTCTTGTTGCCCTTGGCCTGGGCGAGCGCCCAGAACGAGGCGGTGTCGTGGACGGCCACGCCCTCGGTGATCACGACCGCGAGCGGGATCTCGGCCTCGATCGCCTCGACGACCGCGCTCTTGGTGAACTTCTCCGGTACGAAGATCACGGTGACGTCCGCGCCGGTGGCCTCCATGGCCTCCTTGACGGAGCCGAAGACCGGGACGTCACCCTGCTCGAAGGTGACGGTGGTGCCGGCCTTGCGCGGGTTGACGCCGCCGACGATGTTGGTGCCGTCGCCCAGCATCAGGGTGGTGTGCTTCATGCCGGTCGCGCCGGTCATGCCCTGGACGATGACCTTGCTGTCCTTGGTCAGGAAGATAGCCATGGTGTCTTGAGTCCTCTTCCCTTACTTCGCAGCCAGCTCGGCGGCCTTGGCGGCCGCACCGTCCATCGTGTCGACGCGCTGCACCAGCGGGTGGTCGGCGTCCGAGAGGATCTTGCGACCCAGCTCCGCGTTGTTGCCGTCCAGGCGGACCACCAGCGGCTTGGTGACCTCCTCGCCCTTGGAGGCGAGCAGTTCCAGGGCCTGCACGATGCCGTTGGCGACCTCGTCGCAGGCGGTGATGCCACCGAAGACGTTGACGAAGACGGACTTGACGTCCGGGTCGCCGAGGATGATCTCCAGGCCGTTCGCCATCACCTCCGCGGAGGCGCCGCCGCCGATGTCGAGGAAGTTGGCGGGCTTCACACCGCCGAACTCCTCGCCGGCGTACGCGACGACGTCCAGGGTGGACATGACCAGGCCCGCGCCGTTGCCGATGATGCCGACCTGGCCGTCGAGCTTGACGTAGTTCAGGCCCTTGGCCTTGGCGGCGGCCTCCAGCGGGTTGGCGGCGGCCTTGTCCTCCAGCGCCTCGTGCTCGGGCTGCCGGAAGGCGGCGTTCTCGTCGAGCGAGACCTTGCCGTCGAGCGCGACGATCCTGCCCTCGCCGGTCTTCACCAGCGGGTTGACCTCGACCAGCAGGGCGTCTTCCTTGACGAAGACGGTCCACAGCTGCTGGAGCACGTCCGCGACCTGGTCGGCGATGTCGGCGGGGAACTTCGCGGCGGCCACGATCTCGGCGGCCTTCTCCGGGGTCACGCCCTCCAGCGCGTCCACCGCGACCTTCGCCAGCGCGTCGGGGTTCTCCTCGGCGACGACCTCGATCTCGACACCGCCCTCGACGGACGCCATGGCGAGGAAGGTGCGGTTGGTGCGGTCGAGCAGGAAGGAGACGTAGTACTCCTCCTTGATGTCCGCGGTCTGGGCGAGCATGACCTTGTGGACCGTGTGGCCCTTGATGTCCATGCCGAGGATCGCTTCGGCCTTCGCCACCGCGTCGGCCGGGTCGGCGGCGAGCTTCACACCGCCGGCCTTGCCGCGGCCGCCGACCTTGACTTGTGCCTTGACGACCGCCCGGCCGCCCAGCCGCTCCGCCACCTCGCGCGCCGCCTCAGGCGTGTCGATGACTTCACCGGCCAGCACCGGTACACCGTGCTTGGCGAAGAGGTCCCTCGCCTGGTACTCGAACAGGTCCACGCGCGTCCGTCTCCCTTTTGGTCTTCTGGATTCCTCGGGCATCGCCCGGAATTCAGCGTCTCGCAGGCGGCTGCCGCCAAAAGTGCAGCGCCGCCTGATCGGCTGGGCGTGCCGCAACGGGCAGGGCGACTGTGCGCAGTCACAAGGGAAGCGCACACGGTGACCGAGTACGCGGCATGTCCGTCTTGCAGGTTATCGCCGCGGGCCGTGGCGTCCTAAATCGTGCCTCACATGGACGCGGTGAGAACGGTCACAACTTTCCGCGGACCGGGTGGGCCCGGGCGGCCCGGGACGAGCGGGCCGAACGGTCGGGCGGGGCGTGCCCGGAGCTGACCGTTCCGGGCATGTCCGGGCCTCTCCGGGCACGGTCCGGGCACGGGCGCGTACGGACGCGTACGGGCGCGCACCGACGGGCGCCGGCGGGCCGCCGGTCAGGGCTCGGGTATGGGCAGCGGGCGCTTCTCTATCGCGGCGGCCATGATCTCCGGGAACAGGTCGGGGGTACAGGCGAACGCAGGTGCGCCCAGGGCGGCGAGCGCCGCGGCGTGCTCGCGGTCGTAGGCCGGCGCGCCCTCGTCGGACAGCGCGAGCAGCGCCACGAACTGCACACCGGACGCCTTCATCGCGGCCACCCGGCGCAGCATCTCGTCGCGGATGCCGCCCTCGTACAGGTCGCTGATCAGCACCACGACGGTTTCGGCCGGACGGGTGATCAACGACTGGCAGTACGCCAGGGCGCGGTTGATGTCGGTGCCGCCGCCGAGCTGGGTGCCGAAGAGCACGTCCACGGGGTCGTCGAGCGCGTCGGTGAGGTCGACGACGGCGGTGTCGAAGACCACCAGCCGGGTGGCGATGGAGCGCATCGACGCCAGGACGGCGCCGAACACGGAGGCGAACACCACGGACGCGGCCATCGAGCCGGACTGGTCGATGCACAGCACGACGTCCTTCTTCACCGCCTGGTCCGCGCGGCCGTGGCCGACCAGCCGTTCGGGCACCACGGTGCCGTGTTCGGGCAGGTAGTGCCGGAGGTTGGCGCGGATGGTGCGGTCCCAGTCGATGTCGCGGTGGCGCGGCCGGTACGTCTTCGCCGAGCGGTCCAGCGCGCCGGTCAGGGTGGCCCGGGTCCGGCTCGCGAGCCGCTTCTCCAGGTCGGCGACCACCTTGCGGACCACCGCGCGGGCGGTCTCCTTGGTGGTCTCCGGCATCGCCCGGTTCAGGGAGAGCAGGGTGCCGACCAGGTGGACGTCCGCCTCGACGGCCTCCAGCATCTCCGGCTCCAGCAGCAGCGCCGACAGGCCGAGCCGGTCGATCGCGTCGCGCTGCATCACCGAGACCACGGAACTCGGGAAGTACGTGCGGATGTCGCCCAGCCAGCGGGCCACCCGGGGCGCCGAACCGCCGAGCCCGGCGGAGCGCTCGGCTCCCCCGCTCTCGCCCTGGCCGGGTCGGCCGCTCCCGTAGAGCGCGCCGAGGGTGCGGTCCATCGCGGCGTCGCGGCCGCTGAGCTCGCAGCCGGTGCCCTCGGCCGGGCCGCCGCCGAGGACGAGCCGCCAGCGGCGCAGCCGCTCCTCGGCGTCGGCGGTGCCGGCGGGGGCCGCGGTGGCGGGCGCGGCGACGGGCGCGGTGGCGGGCGCGGTCGTGTCGGTCATGCGGGTGCTCCCTGTCGGGTGGCCGGCTGCGTCGGCGTCTGCGCGTCGCCTGTTCCGTCCGGTGCTTCGAGTTCATCGGGTTCATCGGGTTCATCGAGTTCGGCCGGGCCGGTGGTGCCGCCGCGGCCGAGCAGCAGCCGTACGGTCCTGGCCGCCCTGTTCGCGCGGGCCCGGTCCAGCTCCGCGCCGAAGCCGGGCAGGCCCGCCTCCCCGGTGGAGCCCGCCGCCCGCGGCCGGTGCGCGGCAGCCGGTCCGCGCCGCACCAGTTCGCCCACCGAGCGGCGCACGCCCGGTTCGAACTCCGCGAACGTCCGCCGCAGCAGCGGCAGCACGTCCGTGAACGCCTCCTGCGGTACCCCGGCGAGCCAGCCGTCCACCAGCCCGAGCAGCCGTTCGTCGTGCAGCAGGAGCATGCCGCCGCCGGCGAGGAACCCCTCGACCCAGCCGGCCGCCTCGGCCGGTGCGGTGCCCGGCGACAGCGCCAGCCCCATCAGCCGCGCCGCCTCCCCTTCCTCCAGCCGGCCCTCGTCGAGCAGCAGCCGCGCCGCGGCGCCCCGCAGCAGCCCCGGCACCGACTCGTCCCGTTCGGCGAGGGTCCGGAGCATCCCGGCCCAGCGCTCCCGCAGTCCGGCGACGTCGGGGGCCGCGTCGGCGGGCACGGTGTCCGGCTCGGCGTCGGGGGACTCGGCGCCGGGGGACTCGGCGTTGGGGGACTCGGTGTCGGGCGCGGGGAGGAGGGCGACAGCGCGGTGCGCCTCGTCCAGGTGGGCGCGCAGCGCGGTGGCGGCGTCGCGGTCGAGGTTGGCGCAGGCCGGCGGGAAGCCGATGCGGACGCGTTCGGCGAGGCCGGCCGCGACGCGGGTGAGGGCGGCGGAGTCGGTGCCGCGGACGTCTCCGTACCGGACCGCGCGGACGAGGGCGGGCAGGGCCGCGGCGAGGTGGGCGACATCGGCGTCGAGGGCCGCGCGGTCGGCGAGTACGCGCATGACCGTGGGCAGGGCGCCGGACAGCCCCGCCAGCAGGCACCGCTCGGCGGTGGAGGTGACATCGGCGAGGGTCGCCCCGGCGACCGCTGCTTCCTGGGCGCGGGTGCCCGCCGCGGCCTCGACGGTGGTCCCCCAGATCCCCGCCTCGGCGACGCGGATCGCCAACTCCGGCTCCCAGCGCAGCTTCCAGCTCTCCCGGAAGGTGCCCTTGCCGCCGCGCGCGCCGCCCGGCTCACCCCAGTCGATGCCGAGCAGGCGCAGCCGGTGCAGCAGGCGGCTGCGGCCGGCGTCGGTCTCCTTGCGCAGGTCGAGGTCGAGTTCGCGTTCCAGCGCCTCGGGCTTGAGCCGCAGCCGGCGCTGCTCGCGGGCGAGGTCGCGGGCGAGCGGCACCGCGGGCGCGTCCGGCGGGACCTCGCCGAGCGCGTCGCCGACCACGAGGCGGTCGTGGATGAGGGCGAGCGGCACCTCGGAGCCGTCGCACATCACCGCGCGCACCGCGTCGACCGTCTCACCGAGGCCGGCCAGCGGGCGGCCGCGCATCGCGGCGAGCGTGTCGGCCAGCCGCACCGACTCGATGACGTGGGCGGAGGAGACCGGCAGGTCCTCCTCGCGCAGCAGGCCGGCGATCCTGGTCATCCACCGGGTGACGGGCCGGTCGGGCGCGGTGAACAGGTGCTGGTACCAGCCGGGGGAGTCGATACCCGCGCCATAACCGCCGGCCCGGGCGAGCCTGCGGTGGGTCCACGGCACCCAGGTGGTCTCGACCTTCGCCTTCGGCAGGCCCTTGAGCAGTTGCCGGTCGGCAGCGGCGGTGGCCGGCCCGGCGAGCGCGGGGACGTGCCAGGCGCCGCACACCACGGCGGTGCGCGCGTAGGTCCGGCGGGCCTCGCGCAGCCGCAGCCGCATGTGCGCCTCGCGCAACGGGTCGCGGTCGTCCCCGCCGTCCCCGTACGTGGCGCGGATCGCGGCCATCGCCTCGGCGACCGCGGCGAACGGCGCCAGCGGGTCGGCGCCGTCCGCGCTGTCCCGGTGCTCCACCGCGTCCTCCCACCAGCGCTCCGGGTCGTCGTACCCGGCGGTCTCGGCGAGCACGGCGAGCGGGTCGACCCGTACGGCGGCGGACGGCACGGCGGCGGGTGGCTCGGCTGTGGGCGGCACGGCGGCGGACGGCGTGTCCGTGCCGGTGTCCGTGCTGCCGTCCGGAGCTGCGCCCTGGCCCGGGCCGGGATCGTCGCCGGGGCCCGGGTCCTTGGGCGGCTCGGGGGCGCGCATCGCGAGGGTGTGCGCGGCCGGCAGGTCGATGAACCGCACGGCCGCGCCCGCCTCGGCCGCCCACCGCATCGCCACCCACTCGGGGGAGAACTCGGCGAACGGCCAGAACGCGGCGCGCGCCGGGTCGTCGGTCACATGGGCCAGCAGCGCGACCGGCGGCCGCATCGCCGGGTCGGCGGCCAGCGCGGTCAACGCGTCGGCCTCCGGGGGCCCTTCGATCAGCACGGCCTCCGGGCGGTAGGCGTCCAGCGCGGCCCGCACCGCGCGGGCCGAACCGGGGCCGTGGTGCCGTACCCCGAGCAGCAGCACGTCGTCGGCGGTGCGGGCGGACCGGCCGCGGCGGGGCGCCGGCCCTGCCGCGGGCGAGGGATCGGGCGAGGCGCCGGGCGGCTTCGCGTCCGTCCCGATCGCCGCGCCGGCCGGGGCCGTCACGCCGACACCTCGCGGCAGGCCCGGTAGAAGTCCTTCCAGCCGTCCCGCCCGCGGACGACCGTCTCCAGGTATTCCTGCCACACCTGGCGGTCCGCGGCCGGGTCGCGGACCACCGCCCCGAGGATGCCGGCGGCGACGTCGCCCGCGCGCAGCACCCCGTCGCCGAAGTGGGCGGCGAGCGCGAGCCCGCCGGTGACCACGGAGATCGCCTCGGCCGTGGAGAGCGTGCCGGAGGGCGACTTGACCTTGGTGCGGCCGTCCTCGGTGACGCCGCCGCGCAGCTCGCGGAAGACGGTGACCACGCGGCGGATCTCGTCGGCGCCGCGCGGGGCGGCGGGCAGGTCCAGGCCCCGGCCGAGCTGCTCGACGCGGCGGGAGACGATGTCCACCTCCTCCTCCGCGGTGGCCGGCAGCGGCAGCACCACGGTGTTGAACCTGCGGCGCAGCGCGCTGGAGAGCTCATTGACCCCGCGGTCGCGGTCGTTGGCGGTCGCGATCATGTTGAAGCCGCGCACGGCCTGGGTCTCGGTGCCCAACTCCGGTATGGGCAGCGTCTTCTCGGAGAGGATCGTGATGAGGGTGTCCTGCACGTCGGCCGGGATGCGGGTCAGCTCCTCGATCCGGGCGATGCGGCCCTCGGCCATGGCGCGCATCACCGGGCTGTGCACGAGGGCGGCGGGCGTGGGGCCGTGGGTGAGCAGCTGTGCGTAGTTCCACCCGTAGCGGATCGCCTCCTCGGGGGTGCCCGCGGTGCCCTGGACCAGCAGGGTGGAGTCGCCGCTGATCGCGGCGGCGAGGTGTTCGGAGACCCAGGTCTTGGCGGTGCCGGGCACGCCGAGCAGGAGCAGCGCGCGGTCGGTGGCGAGGGTGGTGACGGCGACCTCGACGACGCGGCGCGGGCCGACGTACTTCGGGGTGATCACGGTGCCGTCGGGGAGGGTGCCGCCGAGCAGGTAGGTGGCGACGGCCCACGGGGACAGCTTCCACCGGGCCGGGCGGATGCGGTCGTCGGCGGCGGCGAGCGCGGCCAGCTCGTCGGCGAACGAGTCCTCCGCGTGCGGCCGCAGGGCCTGCTCGGTGCCGGGCGCGGCGCCGCCGGTGGTGCTGCTGGTGGTGCTGCTGGTTTCGGACAAGAGCGACACGGTTCTCCCCCACTCGCTTGCACGGCGGCCTGCCCGCCGCGTGCTCGTTCGGTGTGTTTCCCACTGTGCACCCGACCTCTGACAATCGGTCACCCAGCGCTATTTCCGCAGGTCATGGCGATTGTCAGAGGGGGGATCTACGGTCTGTGACATGGAGACGGAAACGCGGTGGACGGTGGATCAGGTGCTCGCGCTGGCGCCTGACGCCGCATCACGGAAGGCCGGCGCGAAGCTCGCGTCGCCCGCGCCGTGGTCCGGCACGGGGGCGGCGGGCACAGCGGTGTGGGGCCTGTGCAGGGGCAGCGGCAGCAAGCCGTACCAGACGGCGGTGGACACCCGCGGTCCGGCGTACCGCTGCACCTGCCCGAGCCGGAAGTTCCCGTGCAAGCACGCGCTGGCGCTGCTGATCCTGTGGGCCGGCGGTGCGGAGGGGCCGATAGCCGCGGCCGGCGCGGCGGGCACCGAGCCTGAGTGGGTGGAGCAGTGGGTGTCCGCGCGGCGCAAGAAGGAGGAGGCCGCGGCGGCGGCTGCCGGCGCGGCCCGTGCCGCCGGACCAGCGGACCCGGAGGCGGCCCGCCGGCGCGCCGACCGGCGGGCGGTGCGGGTCGAGGGCGGCGCCGCGGAGCTGGAGCAGCGGCTCGCCGACCTGCTGCGCGGCGGGCTCGCGGGGGCGGACCGCGCCGGGCACCGTGCGTTCGAGGAGACAGCGGCCCGCATGGTGGACGCCCAGGCGCCCGGACTGGCCTCTCGGGTGCGGGAGTTGGGCACCATACCGGCGTCGGGCGGCGACTGGCCGTCGCGGATGCTGGAGGAGACCGCGCTGCTGCACCTGCTCGCGCGCGGGTTCCTCGGCCGCGAGGGGCTGCCGGGGCCGCTGGTGGATACCCTGCGGGCGCGGGTCGGGTTCACCGTCGACAGCGCGGAGCTGCTCGCCGGTCCGACCGTGCCCGGCCGGTGGCTGGTCCTCGCGCAGTACGACACGACCGACGACCTGACGACCCGCCGGATCTGGCTGCGGGACGCTGCCTCGGGGCGGTTCGCCCTGGTGCTGTCCTTCGGCGCGGCCGGCCGCTCACCCCAACTCGCCTTCCCGGTCGGCGTCGTGCTGGAGGCGGAGCTCGCCTACCACCCGTCGGCGGTGCCGCTGCGCGCCGCCCTCGGCCCGCACCGCACCACCACCGCTCCCCCGGCGGCCGTCCCGGCCGGCACCGCGATCGGCCCGGCGCTCGACGCGTACGGCGCCGCGCTCGCCGACGACCCCTGGATGGACGCCTGGCCGGTCCTGCTCTCCGGCGTCGTGCCCATACCCGGGCCCGACCGCTGGCAGCTCGCCGACGCGGCGGGCACCGACGCCGTACCGCTGGCCGGCCCCGCGCCCTGGCGCCTGGCGGCGCTGTCCGGCGGCCACCCGCTCACCGTCTTCGCCGAGCTGACGCCCGCCGGGGCGAAGCCGCTCACGGCGTGGTCGGCCGACACGCCTGCGCCGACCCCCGTGCTGCCCTGACCACCCGCACACGTCCGGACCGGACCAGCCGGCCCGACCGGACCCGGCCGCACCGGCCGACCGACGAGACACGACCGACCCGACCAGACCAGGCCAGACCGACCAGATCCGACCGACCAGACCCGACCGGCCGCGGCGCCGCCCCTTCGAAACGCGGGCGGGCACCCGGCAGATCGGCAGCAGAGGAAGCGGAAAGAAGGGGGACCCGATGGGTGGGACGTGGGAGGACCTGGTGGGCAGCGCACTGCTCGGCACCGAGCGGCGGCGGCCCGCGGGCGTGGTGGGGGACGCGCAGGAGGCGGCCGTCGGCCTGCTGGACGCCGCCGCGGTGGGCGTGGTGCGGCGCCGGGCCGGGCTGCGGCCGGGCACCGCGGGGCCGCGGCCGAAGGCCGTGGCGGCCGACCCGCGCCCGCGCCTGCCCGACGCCGCCCGGCGCCGGCTGGAGTCGATGCTGACCGGCGGCGGCCGCAGCCGGCAGAACGCGGCGCCCAATCTGCTGGAGCTGCTGCCGCAGTGGCTCGCCACGGCCCGCACCCGCGGCTACGCGGCGCCGCCCGCCCTGCTGCCCGCGCTGCTGGACATCGCCCGGGCGCGTACGGACCTGCGGGCGGACGCCCTGGCCTTCGCCGGGCCGCGCGCGCTGTGGCTGGCCGAGCTGAACCCCGAGTGGAGGTTCGCGCTGCGGGCCGGCGGCGGCGCGGTGGGTGCCGGCACCGCCGTCGCCGACTCCGCCGCCCGCGCACAGCTGTGGGAGGAGGGCCTGTTCGCCGAGCGGGTGGCCCTGCTCACCCGGCTGCGCCAGGCGGACCCGGCCGGGGCGCTGGCGCTGCTCGCCGCCACCTGGCGGGGTGAACGCGCCGAGGACCGGCTGATGTTCATGGACGCGCTGCGGACCGGGCTGTCCGCGGCCGACGAACCGTTCCTGGAAGCGGCGTTGACCGACCGCAGCCGCAACGTACGGGCCACGGCCGCCGAGTTGCTCTCCGCGCTGCCCGCCTCCGCGCTGGCCGGGCGGATGGCGGAGCGCTCCCGCAGTTGCGTGTCGCTCGCCCCCGAGGGCATCACCGTCGAGGCGCCGTACGCGTGCGACGCGGCCATGGAGCGGGACGGGGTGACCGCGAAGCCGCCCAACGGCAGGGGCGAACGCGCCTGGTGGCTCGGCCAGTTGGTGGAGGCCGCACCGCTGGCGACCTGGCCCGAGCGGTTCGGCGGGCGCACCCCCGAGCAGATCGTCGCCCTCCCGGTGCTCGACGACTGGCAGCCCGACCTGCACGCGGCGTGGTGCCGGGCGACGGTCCGCCAGCGCGACACCGCCTGGGCGCGGGCCCTGCTCGGCGCCCCCTCCGCCCGGGGCGGCCCGGTCGCGGCGATCGGCGATCCCGCGAAGCTGCTCGCGATCCTCCCGGCGGACGAACGGGCCGCCTGGGTGGCGCGGTTCGTCGCCGCGCACGGCCTGTCCGAGGCGTTCCAGATGCTCGGGGTGTGCGCGGTGCCGTGGAGCGCCCCGCTCGGCCGCGCGGTCGTCGACGCGCTCGACATCGCCCGCGACGGCGGCAGCTACCCGTGGAGCTTCAGCGGCGTGATGGGCCTGGCCGAGCGCTGCCTCGACCCCGGCTGCGCCGAACAGGTCGCCCTGCTCAGCGCCGCCGCGGAGGAGTCCCCCAACGGCTCCCCCGGCGCCGGCGCCTACTGGTCCGAAGCCTTCCAGCGCCTCACCGCCACCCTCCGCCTGCGCGCCCTGATGGCCGAGGAACTCCTCTCACTCCAGTAACCGATTTTCCGTCGACCGGCGAAAAAACCGCACGCGAGCGATTCCGGTTCGATGCCCGAAGAAACAGTCCACCATTCCGCTTTTTCTCAATTCGGAGCAGCGGAATGGTTCCATCCGGACGGCCTGCGCGCGGAATCCGACCCTCCGGGCCATCGGATTGGCGAAAATCCGGCCAGCGTCGCCCGAAAGAACGCTTGACAGGAGCGGAAGCCCCCTCCCGACGCCCAGCCCGCACCTCCTGACGAAATCGCTATTTGCTTGCGCAGAAAACGGGGCACGGATAATGTCATTCCGAATCTGATCGGCACATGGGCGGCAGGAGCCACAGAACTCCGGCAACCCATGGGACGAACTATGCCAGGGGGGAATAGATGATTCGTCGCCTTGCGCTCGCAGCGGCTCTGACCGCAGGGGTGATGGCTCTCACCGTCACCGAGGCGTCCGCGGCACAATCCTCAGCGGCCACGCGCAGCACCACCGGAGCACGGGCCACGTGTTCGTTCTACACGTGGAAGGTGCTCATCCACGATGATCATGCACAGATAAATTGCTCGCTCTCCGACACTTCCGGAGACAGCCACTCGGTGTACGTCGACTGGTGGCAGGACGGGTTCGGCCATGTGCACCTGCGGAACAGCAAGGGCAACGGTAGTACCATATCGGTGGTCGATGCTCGACAGAACGGAGACGGGTCGTTCGAAGACCTCTACTTCCGCGTCTGCCGAGATGTCCAGCTCGAACCGGACAACTGCTCGTCGACATACCACTGGAACATCCCCTGATAGCACTCCGGACCCGGCGGACATATGCTCGCCGGGTCCGGAGTTTCGGGGGCTCGGTCAGCGGGTGCCCGGCGTGACCGCCCGCGATGAACGTCCTTGGAGCCGCCCGTGTTGCGTGCAGACTCGCTGTATGTCGCCTACGGCGACGACCGTGCGCTGTCCGGTGCCTCACTGAACGTGCGGGACGGCGAGATGGTCGCCGTGGTGGGGAGCAGCGGTTCCGGGAAGTCCACACTGCTGCACTGCCTCGCGGGTATCGTCCGGCCCGACAAGGGCACGGTCGACCTGGACGGTTTCCGGATCGACCGGGCCGACGACGACCAGCTCAGCGCACTGCGCCAGACGAAGTTCGGGTTCGTCTTCCAGTTCGGTGAACTGGTCGCGGAGTTGAGCCTGTTGGAGAATGTCTCCTTGCCGTTGCGCTTCGCGGGCGTGGGACGCAGAGCAGCCGAACGCCGGGCCGCGGCGATGCTGGAGTCCCTTGGCATCGCCGCGCTGGGCGGCCGCCGCCCCGGGCAGGTGTCCGGCGGGCAGATGCAACGTGCGGCGGTGGCCCGAGCGCTCGTGCACCGACCCAGCGTGGTGTTCGCCGACGAACCCACCGGCGCACTGGACAGCCACAGCAGCCGAACCGTACTGACCGCTCTGCGGGAGCTGTCACGCGGCCAGGGCAGCGCGGTCCTCCTGGTCACCCACGACATGCGGGTGGCCGAGTCGGCCGACCGCGTCGTGCACGTAGCGGACGGCCAGGTCACCGCCGAGGAGACGAGCACCCGTTGAACGGTCTCGGCCTCGGCGTACGGCACGCAGTGCGAGGTGACAAGGAGACGTGGCTGCGCACCGGCCTCGCCGCTTTCGGCGTGGCAGTGGCCATGTTCGCCCTGCTGTGCACAGGCGCCGCGGCGCACATCGCCGTCACCCGGATCGACCGCACCGCGGCCATGGCGCCGACACGCGAAGGCACGGCGGCCGAGCCATACGTATGGACCCGTCAGGACACCGACCTTTGGCAGGGATCGCGAATCCGCCGTGTGCTGGTGGATCGCACCACCCCAGGGGGCGGACGCGTGATACCTCCGCCGGGCATGGGCCGGCTGCCTTCACCTTCCGACTGCGTCGTGTCGCCCGCCCTCGCGCGGCTGATGGAAACGCCGGGCGCCGACCAACTGCGCCGCCGCTACTGCGGCGGGCATCACACACTGATCGGTGACGCCGGACTGGGCAGTCCGGACGAACTGACCGCCTGGGTCGGCTACAGCCCGCTCCAGGGACGTGAAGGTGCGGTGCGCGCCTTCGGGTTCGGTGACGACGCGGTCGGCGGGAGGGTCGCGGACTCCCGGGTGCAGACGGTCTACACCACCACGGCTGCGGTGACCGCCCTGGTCTGCGTCCCGCTCGCCATCCTGGTGAGCGCCTGTGTGCGGGTCTCCTCGGAACGGCGGCACCGACGGATCGCCGCGCTGCGCCTCAGTGGTGCGACCCGCAGACAGGCCGGTGCCGTACTCACCGGCGAGGTGCTGTTCGTGTGCGCCCTGGGCGTCGCGGCCGGGTGGCTGTTCTTCCTCCCGGCCCGACTCCTGCCCGTTCCATGGCTGAGCTTCTTCCCGCACGACGCGCGGCCGGGAGCGTTCGGCATCGCTGCGACCCTGCTGCTGCCATTGGTCGGCGTGGGCATCGCGCGACGCGGCGCGGCCCGGGCGGTGGCGGCCCCGTACGCGGTCCGGCGCGCCGCCGAACCGCGGCCCTTGCGATGGCGTGCCGCACTGCCGCTGGTCGGCGGGCTGCTCATCCTTGTCGGGTTGACGCTCCATCACCAGGGCGGTTCCGGTGGCGACCAGACACTGCCGCTCGCGCTGCTCTATCTCAGCATGGTGTTGAGCCTGCTCGGAGTGCCACTGGCGCTGCCCCTCGCGGTACGGGGGGTGGCATCGACGCGGGGCCGCCGCACCCGCCGGTTGTCGCTCCAACTGGCGGGCCGCCGACTTGAGCGCGGCTTCGGCGACACCGCGCGGGCCTCCGCGGCTCTCGTGGTGGGGATGGTGGCTCTGTCCACCGCCGGGCTGCTGCTGTCGACGTACGACCACGCGGCCACCGATTTCCTGGTCCGGACGCTGCGCACTCCGGCGGGGAAGGCCGTGACGGTGGAGCAGCCGTCTGCGGCAGTGGCACGGCTGCCCTTCGGTTCGCTGCCCGGCGTGCGCGGTGCGGTGCCGCTACGTACCTACCAGGAACCGGCCGCCGGACCGGGTGAGGTCCCGTCACCTGTCTCCGTACTGGTGGCCGACTGTGCCCAGTTGAAAGTGATCTGGCCGGACGCACTGCGGCACTGCCCGAGCGGTCCGTTCCGGCTGGCCGCACCGGACCGCCCGTCGCTCGCGGCCGCCGGGCAGCGCGTCACCATGCTCTACGCGGCCGATCCCGCCGCGGCCGGGCCGCGGGTGACGCTGACAGTTCCCGCGCGGACCCTGGTGCTTCCCGACGTGGACGGTGCGGCGGCCTTCACCGCCGACGTGGTGGTTCCGCCCGGCAGTCCCGCCCTCGCCGGGCTGCCCCTGCCGCGCCCTGCCGCGACGATCGTCCTCACCGACGGCGGGTCGGCCACGGAGGCAGCCGTACGATCGCGGGTGCTGGCCGCCGACCCCGCCGCGTCGCTGGACAGCACGGCGGCCCAACTCGCCGCATCGAAAGCGGGCTTGGCGCCGTAC
This sequence comes from Actinacidiphila sp. bgisy144, assembly GCF_057708105.1. Lineage (NCBI taxonomy): Bacteria > Bacillati > Actinomycetota > Actinomycetes > Kitasatosporales > Streptomycetaceae > Actinacidiphila > Actinacidiphila sp. bgisy144. Next base: position 325,121 of record NZ_JBYIRM010000001.1, read on the forward strand.
CGCATCATCACGCTGGCGGTGGCCGCGGTGATCGGGGTGCTGTTGCTGGTCACTCTCGTGGTCACCGGGTGTGATGCAGCGGTGGGGCGACGCCGGGCAACGGCGGCGTTGGTGGTGACGGGCGCGGACACCGCCGTGCTGAGGCGCGCGCAGCTGTGGTATCTGAACCTGCCGATGGCTCTCGGGTGCGGGCTGGCGGTCGGGGTGGACCTCCTGCTGAACGCGGCCTTCGACCGGATCACCACGGGCCACGTCGGGGCGCACCCGGCCGCGCTGCTGGTGCTGGGGGGCGTCGCGGTCGCGGGCATGCTCGCCGCGGCGCCCTCGGCGCTGCTGATGACCGGGCGGCGGCCGGACCCGGGGCTGCTGCGGGCGGAGTGACCCTGCACGTCAGGCGGGTTGGCCGATGTTGGCGCGGACCCAGTCGACGACCTCGCCCGTGGAGGTGCCGGGGGTGAAGATCGCGGCCACGCCGAGTTCGGTGAGCGGCGGGATGTCGGCGTCGGGGATGATGCCGCCGCCGAAGACCTTGATGTCGGCCGCGTCGCGCTCGCGCAGCAGCTCGACCACCCTGGCGAAGAGCGTCATGTGGGCGCCGGAGAGGATAGAGAGCCCGATCGCGTCGGCGTCCTCCTGGATCGCGGTGTCCACCACCTGCTCGGGCGTCTGGTGCAGCCCGGTGTAGATGACCTCCATGCCCGCGTCGCGCAGGGCACGCGCGATCACCTTGGCGCCGCGGTCATGACCGTCGAGCCCGGGCTTGGCGACCACCACGCGGATCTGTCCGGACACTCCCATTCGCTGCCTCCCTCACCATGGGACGCGGGCCGTACCGCGTAAACGAACGTTAGCGCCCGCGCGCCGCGCCCGACAGTTTTACGGGAGGCGGCGAGGGGGAAATCACACAGTGGGACACATTCACGACAAGGGCCGGGGCTGCCCGCGGTGGCCGGCGAGGGACACGCCGGGAGCCGGGGGGACGCCCGGCTCGTCCTTCGAGAGCCGCAGCCAGGGTGTCGTGCCGCCGCGTGTCGAGCCGCAGGGCGCGGCGGCACGGCGCCCGCTCCGGCTCCCGCTGAGGGCACCCGGTTCGACGACGACCCGGGCGCCGCGACGGGAGGTGGGCCATGGCCGCCCAGTCCTCGGAAAGCGAGCCGGACCCGGGGCCGACACCCCGCGACGCCCCGGACGACGGCCGGCGGGACCGTATCCCCGGTCACGCGCTGTGGGGACGGCACGGCGCCGAGCTGGCCAAGGTCGCCGCCATCGACCTCGCCCTGTTCGCCGGGCACCTGCTGCTCTATCCCACCGGGATGCTCCCCGAGCGCGCCGCGCAGGGCGCCCCGCCCGCGGAGCGCGAGGGGCACGGGCAGCCCCCGGTCCTGCTGCTGCACGGCTTCGTGGACAACCGCTCGGCCTTCGCCCTGCTGCGCCGCTCGCTGCTGCGGCACGGCTGGACCCGGGTCCAGGCGCTCAACTACTCCCCGCTGACCGGCGACATCCGTACCGCGGCCGCGATGCTCGGCCCGCACATCGAGCGGGTCTGCGCGGAGTCCGGGCACGAGCGGGTGGACATCGTGGGCCACAGCCTGGGCGGCCTGGTCGCCCGCTACTACATCCAGCGGCTGGGCGGCGACGCCCGGGTGCGGACCCTGGTCACCATGGGCACCCCGCACGCCGGCACCCGCGCGGTGCCCGCCCTGGCGCCCCACCCGCTGGCCCGCCAGATGCGGCCCGGCTCGCCCGTGCTGGCCGAGCTGGCGGCCCCCGCGCCGGGCTGCCGGACCCGGTTCGCGGCGTTCTGGAGCGACCTCGACGAGTTCATGATCCCCGTCGAGTCGGCGCGCCTCGAACACCCGGACCTGTCCGTGGACAACATCCAGGTCCGCGGGATCGGCCATCTGGCCCTGCCGGTGCACGGCTCGGTGGCCGCGGAGGTCAGGCGGGCCCTGTCCGGACCGGGCCCGCTGCCCGCCGCCATCGACGCCGCATAACGGACACATAACGGTCGAATACCAACCGAACACCGGGCAAGGCGGGCGCCAGGTCGGGCCGGAAGATTGTCCGCGGCCGGTGCGGAGGGCTACAGTCGCCGCTAATTCTCCTGCTGCCTAGGCGAAAGAGAAGCTGGCGGTGAACCCACGTCCTCCGTCGGAGTACGACTCCGGCCACGACGCCCACGCGTACGACGCCTACTCCTCGGGTTCCTACCCGACTGTCGGCACCACATACGCGGATGACACGACCGGCAGCTACAGCTACGCCCCCATCCCGCAGCAGGCCGCGCCGTACGACCAGCAGTACGCCTACGGCTACGACCCGGACGCGGCGCAGCAGGCCCCCTCCGGCGGCTACGACCCGTACGCGTACGGCTACAACGGCCACAGCGGCTACGACCCGAACGGGTACGACACTGGGACCTACGCCGTCGGCGGCTACGACACCGGCGCCCACCCGGTCTACGACCCGTACGCCGCCCCGGCCACCGGCGCCGCCTACTACGACACGGGCAGCTACGACACCACCGCCTGGCAGACCGCCCAGCAGCCGGCCTACCCGCAGCAGCAGGAGTGGGACTCCGGGGCCTACCCGGTCCACGACGGCTACGGCTACGACAGCGGCGGCGACACCGGGATCTACGAGCAGGTGACCGCGCCCTTCGCGGCCCCCGAGGCCCCCGAGGCGTACGAGGCGCCCGTCGGCCCCACCGCCGGCGGCTACGGCACCGGCTTCGACGCGCCGGCCGCCGCGCCCGGTTCGGCCGCCGCCACCGCGGCCGTGGGCGCGACCACCACCATGACGGCTACCCGCGGCACCCCGACGGTCAGCAGCGCTGCCCCGGCCCCCGACGACACCGAACTGCTCGGCGCGGACCTCGCGTTCGACCTGCCCGCCGACGAGGCGCCGGTACGGCACGACTTCACCGCCGACGAGGTGCCCACCGCCCGCAGCCGCCGCCGCAAGCCGGCCCGCCGCTCGGCGCTGCTGACCGTCGGGGTGCCGTCGGTGGCCGTGATGGGCGTCGCGGCGGTCGGCGCGGCGGCGTACGGCGGGGTCGGCGTGGGCCACGACGCGTCGAAGACGACCGCCGACGCGGCCACCGGCAAGGCGCCGACCACCCAGCTGGACCGGCAGTTGAGCGGGGTGAGCCGGGACGCCGACGACTTCGCCACCCGCGCCAGCCGCTCCCAGGAGCGGGTGGACCTCGCGGACCGGCAGGCGGCGGCGAAGAAGGCCGCGGAGGAGGCGGCCGCCCGCAAGGAGGCGCTGCGGCCGAAGTACGTGCTGCCGGTCAAGCAGAAGGGCCTGAGCGCCTACTTCGGGCAGTCCGGCGAGCACTGGATGGCGCTGCACACCGGCATCGACTTCCCGGTGCAGGTCGGCACGCCGGTGATGGCCGTGACCGACGGCACCGTGCGCACCCAGTGGAACAGCTCCTACGGCAACATGGCGATCGTCACCGCGCCGGACGGCACCGAGACCTGGTACTGCCACCTGAGCAGCACGAAGATCCGGTCCGGCAAGGTCAAGGCCGGGACGGTGATCGCCTACTCGGGCAACACCGGCAACACCACCGGGCCGCACCTCCACCTGGAGGTCCGGCCGGGCGGCGGGTCCCCGATCGACCCGCTGCCCTGGCTGCTCTCCCACGGCCTCGACCCGCGGTAGCCGCGCGCCCCCGGCCCCCGGCCTGGTCCGCCGGGGCGACCCGCTACAGCTTCTCGACCGGGGCGTAGCGCAGCAGGAGCTGCTTGGGCCGCTCGTCGCCGAAGTCGATGGTGGCCTTCTCGTCGCCGGGGCGCCCGGTCACGGCGATGACGGTGCCGAGCCCGAACTGGTCGTGGGTGACGCGGTCGCCGACCGACAGGGAGATCACCGGGCGGTCGCCGGCGGAGCGGCGCGTGGCGAAGCCGCCGGTGCCCGAGCGCCCGCGGGCGGTGACGGAGGACGCGGCGGACGCCGCCGCCCTGGAGCCGCTGCCGCCGCCCGAGCCGGCGGACTGGGGCCGCCCAGTGCGCTTCCACTCTATGAGCGCGTCGGGGATCTCCTCCAGGAAGCGGGAGGGCGGGTTGTAGGAGGGCTGCCCCCAGGCGCTGCGCATCATCGACCGGGTGACGTAGAGCCGGTTGCGGGCGCGGGTGATGCCGACATAGGCCAGCCGCCGCTCCTCCTCCAGCTCCTTGACCTGCCCGAGGGCGCGCATGTGCGGGAAGACCCCGTCCTCCATGCCGGTCAGGAACACCACCGGGAACTCCAGGCCCTTGGCGGTGTGCAGCGTCATCAGGGTGATCACGCCGCCGGTGTCCTCCTCACCGTCGGGCGAGTCGGGGATCTGGTCGGAGTCGGCGACGAGCGCGACGCGCTCCAGGAACTCGGCGAGCGACCCGCTCTCCTCGCCCTCCCGCTCCTGCTCGAACTCCAGGGCGACGGCGGCGAGCTCCTGGAGGTTCTCCACCCGGGTCTCGTCCTGCGGGTCGGTGGACGCCTGCAACTCGGCGAGGTAGCCGGTGCGTTCCAGCACCGCTTCCAGGACGACGGCCGGGCCCGCCCCGGACTCCACGACGGTGCGCAGCTCGTCCATGAGCGTGTTGAACCGCTTGACCGCGTTGGCCGAGCGCGCGGCCATGCCGTACGCCTCGTCGACGCGCCGCAGCGCCTGCGGGAAGGAGATGCCCTCGCGTCGGCCGAGCGCGTCGATCATCGCCTCGGCGCGCTCGCCGATGCCGCGCTTGGGCACGTTGAGGATGCGGCGCAGCGGCACGGCGTCCTCGGGGTTGGCGAGCACCCGCAGGTAGGCCAGCACGTCGCGGACCTCGCGGCGCTCGTAGAAGCGGACGCCGCCGACGACCTTGTAGGGCAGGCCGACCCGGATGAAGACCTCCTCGAAGACCCGGGACTGGGCGTTGGTGCGGTAGAAGACGGCGACGTCGCCGGGGCGGGCGTCGCCGGCGTCGGTGAGCCGGTCGATCTCCTCGGCGACGTACTGCGCCTCGTCGTGCTCCTGGTCGGCGACGTAGCCGGTGATGACGGGGCCCTCGCCGGACTGCGTCCACAGGTTCTTCGCGCGGCGCCCGGCGTTGCGCTCGATGACGGCGTTGGCCGCGCTGAGGATGTTCTGGGTGGAGCGGTAGTTCTGCTCCAGCAGGATGGTGCGGGCCTGCGGGTAGTCCTCCTCGAACTGGAGGATGTTGCGGATCGTGGCGCCGCGGAAGGCGTAGATCGACTGGTCGGCGTCGCCGACGACGCACAGCTCGGCCATGGGCGTGGCGGGGGCGCCGTCCGCGGGCTCGGCGCCGGTGCCGACGAGTTCGCGGACCAGGGTGTACTGGGCGTGGTTGGTGTCCTGGTACTCGTCGACGAGGACATGCCGGAAGCGCCGCCGGTAGTGCTCGGCGACGTCGGGGAACGCCTGGAGCAGGTTGACGGTGGTCATGATGATGTCGTCGAAGTCCAGCGCGTTCGCGTCGCGCAGCCTGGCCTGGTACATCGCGTACGCCTCGGCGAGCTTGCGCTCGAAGGGATTCTCGGCGCGCGCGGCGAACGTCTCGTGGTCGACCAGTTCGTTCTTCAGGTTGGAGACCTGGGCGCTGAACGACTTGGGCGGGAACTGCTTGGGGTCGAGGTCCAGGTCCCGGCAGACCAGGGCCATCAGCCGGCGCGCGTCGGTGGCGTCGTAGATCGAGAACGACGAGGTGAAGCCGAGGGTCTTGGACTCGCGGCGCAGGATGCGCACGCAGGCGCTGTGGAAGGTCGAGACCCACATCGCGTTTGCGCGCGGCCCGACCAGCTCCTCGACCCGCTCCTTCATCTCGCCCGCGGCCTTGTTGGTGAAGGTGATGGCGAGGATGGAGCCGGGGTGCACGTCGCGGGCGGCGAGCAGGTGGGCGATGCGGTGGGTGAGCACGCGGGTCTTGCCGGAGCCGGCGCCGGCGACGATGAGCAGCGGCCCGCCGTGGTGCTCCACGGCCGCCCGCTGCTGTTCGTTGAGCCCCGCGACGAGCTGCGCGGGGTCGAGCACGGGGCGCGGCGCGCCGTTGCGGTAGTGCGCGTCGTGTGCCGGCGGGTCGTCGTACCGCCCCTGGAACAGGTCGTGCGGGACCTCCTCGCCGCCGGGGCCGTCGTCCGGTGGCGGGGGCTGCTCGCTGTCGGCGGGCCCGTGGGCCGCGTCCAGACCGTCCAGGAAGCTGTCGTCAAAGAGGCTGCTCATCGCCTCCCGAGTCTAGGGCCGACCGCCGACAGCTCAGGCCGGTCCGCGGAAGTCGCCGCGCGGACTCCCCCGGCTCAGCCTCAGCGCGGCCCCACCACACCGCAGGCGCACAGCGAATGCAGGCCGTACGCACAGGAAACTCCTCGCCCGGGTAGCCCGCTCGCCACGCTGGGTGACGCCGACCAGGCTTCGGCAAAAGATTACGAAAAGGTATCGACCCTTATCGGACATCGCCCTTCCCAGCCGTGCCGGGCTTTGGCTAGCGTGCCGCACCAGCCGGAACCGGCAGCGTCCGAGAGGAGTCCGTCCGCCATGGCGACGCACCGTAAGGCCCGTACCGCGCTCCTGAGCACCCCCGGCCCGCGCGCGGCCGTGGGGATCACCACCGCCGCGCTGGCCACCGTCACGCTGCTCAGCGAGAGCGCGAGCGCCACCCCCGCGCCCGCGAAGCCCGCGCAGCCGTCGATCAGCGAGGTCAAGAAGCAGGTCGACGCCCTCAACCAGCAGGCGGAGGCGGCGACCCAGAAGTACGACCAGGCGCAGGAGCAGACCACCTCGCAGAACGCGAAGGTCAACAAGCTGCTCGCGCAGGTCGCCCAGAAGACGCAGAAGCTCAACGACTCGCGGCGCGTGCTGGGCGAGTTCGCGGCGGCGCAGTACCGCAGCGGCGGCGACATGAGCACCAGCCGCTACCTGCTGTCGGACAACCCGCAGGACCTCGCCGCCGAGATCCACCTCACGGACGTGATGGGCAAGCGCGAGCGGGCCGCGGTCGTCTCCTACCAGACCCAGCAGGTCGCCGTCACCCAGCAGCGGGTCGAGGCGGCCAAGAGCCTGGCCACGCTGACGGCCAAGCAGAGCGAGCTGAAGTCCGCCAAGCAGGAGGTGCAGACGAAGCTCGGCGCGGCGCAGAAGCTGCTCAACAGCCTCACCGCGCAGGAGAAGAAGCGGCTGGCGGAGCTCCAGGCGAAGCAGGAGGCCGAGGCGAAGAAGAAGGCGGAGCAGATCGCCGCCCAGGAGAAGGCGAAGCAGGCGCAGGCCGCGAAGGCCGCCGCCACCGCGTCCGCCACCACGTCCACGTCCACGTCCTCCTCGACGGCCGCCGAGCAGGCCATCGCCTTCGCCCGCAAGCAGCTCGGCAAGCCGTACGTGTGGGGCGCCACCGGCCCGGACTCGTACGACTGCTCGGGGTTGACCCAGGCCGCCTACAAGGCCGCGGGCGTCACCCTGCCGCGCACCACCTACGACCAGGTGAACGTGGGCACCCGGGTCTCGGAGTCCGACCTCCAACCCGGCGACCTGGTCTTCTTCGACGACGACGAGCACGTCGGGCTCTACATCGGCGGCGGCGAGATGATCCACGCCCCGCACACCGGCACCGTGGTGAAGATCGCGCCCATCACCGAGATGACCTTCTATGCGGCCGTCCGCCCGTAATAGGGGCGCGTCGGCCGTCTCGTCCGGGTCGCCACCGCATGACCCGGATGTCCGATCAGCAAGTCCGCAAAACCCAAGGTCACAGAGCGATTTCGGTCACATTGCGATCCAAACTCCCCGAGATCCGCTGAAGTTGACTACGGTAACCCGCTAGGTGGTCCGCCTCCCGTCGGCGAAGGTCCGGCAGCGCATCACCTCCGCCTAATCCGGCCGGCGCCGGAACCGGGGACCCAGAGCACTTTGGGGTGAATCGGGGCAGACGCGACCCGCGTCCGCACCGTAGGGCGACCTTCCCCGCCCGAACCCGTCAGCTAACCCGGTCGGCGGTCCACGGAAGGAGTCGCCTCCTTGGCGTCGCACCGCAAGCCGCGTACCCCGCTCCTCGCGTCGACCGGCACCCGGGCCGCCGTCGGTCTCACCACCGCGGCCATCGCATCGGTCACCCTCCTGAGCGAGACGGCGAGCGCGGCCCCCGCGAAGCCCTCGCAGCCGTCGATCAGCCAGGTCAAGAAGCAGGTCGACACGCTCAACCAGCAGGCCGAGGTCGCCACGCAGAAGTACGACCAGGCCAAGGAGCAGACGGCGACCCAGCGCGCCAAGACCAACCAACTGCTGGCCCAGGTCGCCGACAAGACCGAGCAGATGAACGAGTCCCGGCGCGTGCTGGGGCAGTTCGCCGCCGAGCAGTACCGCACCGGCGGCTTCGGTGCCACCACGCAGCTGCTCTTCTCCGACGACCCGGAGAGCTTCCTGTCGCAGAACCACCTGCTGGACCGGCTGACCGCCACGCAGGAGCAGGCGCTCCAGAAGTTCAAGATCCAGCAGGAGCAGGCGTCGGTCCAGCGCGCCCAGGCCACCGCGAGCCTGAAGAAGCTGACGTCCTCGCAGACCACGCTCGCCACGCAGAAGAAGAGCGTGCAGACGAAGCTGGCCGCCGCGCAGAAGCTGCTCAACAGCCTCACCGCGGAGCAGAAGAAGAAGCTCGCCGCGCTCCAGCAGCCGAAGACGACGACTTCCTCCTCGTCGTCGTCCTCCTCCTCGTCGTCCTCCAGCACCACCCCCACGTACACCGGCACCGCGACCGGCCGCGCCGCCACCGCGATCCAGTTCGCGCTGGCGCAGCAGGGCAAGCCGTACGTCTACGGGGCCACCGGCCCCGGTTCGTACGACTGCTCGGGCCTGACCCAGGCCGCCTACAAGGCCGCCGGGATCAGCCTCGGGCGCACCACCTGGGACCAGGCCAAGCAGGGCACCGCGGTCTCCGAGGCCGATCTGCGCCCGGGCGACCTGGTGTTCTTCTACTCCGGCCTCAGCCACGTCGGGATCTACATCGGCAACGGCAACATCGTGCACGCCCCGCACACGGGCGCCACGGTCGAGGTCGCCCCGCTGAGCTGGATGCCGTTCGCCACGGCCCGCCGCATCGTCTGACGCGCCCGGAGCCCGTTCATCCCCGTCTTCGTCGCGGTGCTCAGGTCCAGAGCACCGCGATGAAGATGTTGACGACGGTCAGGCCGCCGACCGCGCCGAACAGGGCCGTCTCCACCTTCTCGTCGTCGCGCTTGACGTAGACCAGCGCGAGGATCACCAGCAGCACGGCCAGCTTGACGCCGATCTTGACGTTGCTGATGTGCCGGTCGTCGGCGTGCGCCAGACCGACCAGGGCGACGCCGGTCACCAGCATCGTGCACGCGCCGTAGAGCATGCCGGGCACGAAGCGCGGCTCGGCGCGGCCGGGGCCCAGCACCTTGAGTTGGGTGAGGAAGCCGCCCAGCAGCGCCGCGATGCCGATGATGTGCAGCCCGACGAAGACATTGATGAGGGTGTCCATGCGCCGGACCCTACGGCGCGCATAGCAGCCGGCGGCGGGCGGGGTGCCCGATGGCGGGGTTCGGTCGCCGGGCGCCGGGATGCGGGCAGCGCGCCTGCCGGAACCGTGCCGCATCCGGTCGGCCGCGACGAATTGCGGGCAGTCCCGGACAGCGGGGCGGGGCGGGGCCGGGTGAAGGCTTAGCGTCGTCGGCAGGTGGTCGGTTCCCATCGCCGTCGGTCCGCCCGCGGCGCGGCCACCTCCGCCGAGCCCGGCGGCGCCGCGTCCCCCCGTGCGCGGTGCTGCCGGGCCTCCTCGACGAAGGAGCGGCGGCGCCCGGCCCGGCGCGGCTCGGCTCGGCTCGGCTCGACGCAGGGGGTGGTCCGGCTCAGCGCAGGGTGACCCGGCTGGGGCCGTTGAAGGGGGCCAGGGACAGCACGGTCGCCGGGGTGCGCAGGCCGTCGTGGTCGGCGAAGAGCGCGCGGACCTCGGCGAAGGACACCTCGCCGCTGGTGACGCGGGCCGCGATGTCGTACAGGTCGCGGAGCCCGGCGGGCAGTCCGGTGCCGCCGGCGCACTCCGGGTCGGCCTCGGAGCCGGGGCCCCACACGTCCCACAGCAGGGTCTCCACCTTGTTGAGGGCGGCCAGGTCGAGCCGGATGTCGCCCGCCACGAACCGCTCCCCCACCATCGGCCCCTGCGGCAGGTGGAGCCCGAAGGACAGCGGGTCCGCGGTCCCGGCGCGGATCTGCCGCCACGCCTCGCCCGCGACGAGGAAGCGGTCCCGCGGCACGTCGGTCGCCTCGAACGGCATCGGGTACCACGCGGGGTCGGCGATCTGCGCGTCGGCCAGCAGCCAGCCGCGCTCGTCGTCCCAGTACTCGGTGACGACGTGGTCGAAGTGGAAGCCGTCGGTGCCGAAGTAGTCGGCGAACCCGGAGCGCAGCCGCGCCGGGATGCCGACGTGGCGCAGCAGCGACACGTGCAGCAGCGTGAAGTCCCGGCAGATCCCCACGAACCGGTCGGCCAGGTCGCGCCCCTTGCGCAGCGGCGCTCCGTCCCGGCTGACCACCAGCCGCAGGATGTCGTCCACGTAGCGGGTCTCCGCGTCGTCCCGCATCCGGTCCTCGGCGATCGGCACCCCGAACTGGCCGCCCTCCACGCGGTGGACCATCACCTCCCGCACCACCCGGGCGAGTTCGCCGACGTCCCGGGGCAGGTCGGCGTACCAGCCGACGAGTTCGCCCGGGTCGGAGAAGACGCTCTGCGCGGTGTAGAAGGCGGCTTCCGCCGGCGCGATCCGGTGTGCGGTCATGACGAAGCCCCCTGCTTGACCTTGCCCTTGGGACAGCCCCCATTGTGGTCGCACCGGCCCCACCGGGCCACCCCCGCCGACCCGCGGCCCTGTCCCCGGCCCGGTCCCGCCCCGCGCGGTGACTGGAAGGAGAACCGTATGACCACGAGCGGAGCGCCGCTGCTGACCATCGGGGCGTTCGCCGCGGCGGCCCGGCTGTCGGCGAAGGCCCTGCGGCTGTACGACGACCTCGGGCTGCTCACCCCGGCCCGGGTGGACCCCGCCACCGGATACCGGTTCTACGCGCCCGAGCAGCTCGAACGGGCCCGGCTGGTGGCGTGGTTGCGGCGGATCGGCATGCCGCTGGCCCGCATCCGGCGGGTCTGCGCGTGCGCCACGAACGCGGCGGCCGCGCAGGAGGTGCGCGGGTACTGGGCGCAGGTGGAGGCGGAGACGGCCGCGCGGCGCGACCTCACCGCGTTCGTGCTCGCGCACCTGAACCGCGCACCCGGGGGGCCGGGCAGCACCGCCGGTCCCACCACGTCAGGAGAGGAACCACCCATGTCCCACGGCACACTCACCCTCCGCTACGCCGCCCGCTCGGACGCGGGCCTGGTCCGGCCGGGAAACCAGGACGCGGTCCACGCCGGCGACCGGCTGCTCGCGGTCGCCGACGGCTTCGGGCCGGCCGGCGCCCCGGCCAGCGCCGCCGCGATCGAGGCGCTCACCGGCCTCGAGACGGCCGGGGCGCTCCCGCCGGGCAACCTGCTCAACGTCCTCCAGGACGCGGTGGAGGCCGCGGCCCGCGCGGTCGACGCCAGCACCGGGGGCGGCACCAGCACCGGCACCGGGCCGCGCGAGGAGGGCGCGATCCCCGACGGCACCACCCTGACCGCCATGCTGTGGACCGGCACCCACCTCGCCCTGGTGCACATCGGCGACAGCCGCGCGTACCTGCTGCGCGACGGCGAGCTGTTCCTGATCACCCACGACCACACGCTCGTGCAGTCCATGGTCGACGACGGCCGCCTCACCGAGGCCGAGGCCGCCTCCCACCCCGACCGCGCCCTGCTGCTGCGCGCCCTGCTGTCCGGCAGCCCGGCGCCCTCCGCCGACCTGAAGCTGCACGAGCCGCAACCCGGCGACCGCTACCTGCTGTGCTCCGACGGGCTGCCCGCGGCCGCCTCCGCGGAGGAGATCCGCCGGGTGCTCACCACCGAGGCCGCACCCGATGCCGCCACGGCCGCACTGATCGCGCTGGCCAACGCCGCGGGCGGCCCGGACAACGTCAGCTGCGTGGTCGCCGACGTGGTCTCCACCGCGGCCCCGGCATAACGGGACCGACCGCCGCATCGGGCGCCCGGAGAAGGTCACGGTTCGGGCATTCAGGCCGGCGCCGCGGCCCACCGGCGTAGTGTCTACGTTCGCCCGATGAGCCGACCCGACGGGAGAACCACCGATGCAAGCCCTGGAGGCGAGTTGGGGCGACTGGATGGCGGCCTTCCGGCAGCGCTACGACCGGCTGCCCGCGGCGGCCCCCGACATGCCCTGCCCCAACTGCGCCGCGCCCGAGCTGAACCTGACCTTCTGCGGCCTGCCGGCCGACCGCGTCGGCTACGCGTCCTTCTGGTGCGGGCGCTGCCTGACCGGTGTCCACCTCAGCCGCTGCGCGGTGCCCGACGACGTCCCCATGGACTCCCTGCACACCCCCGTGGAACAGCGCACCGCCCCCACCCCCGACTACACCCTGGTCTGGCCCGCCGACGAGGAGGACGGCTGACGGTGCGGCGCCCGGCGGCGGATCACACCAGCCGCCGCGCGGTCGCCCACCGCGTCAGCTCGTGCCGGTTGGACAGCTGCAGCTTCCGCAGCACCGCGGAGACGTGCGACTCCACCGTCTTCACCGAGATGAACAGCTGCTTCGCGATCTCCTTGTAGGCGTAGCCGCGCGCGATCAGCCGCAGCACCTCCCGCTCGCGCTGGGTGAGCCGGTCGAGGTCCTCGTCCACCGGCGGCGCGTCGGTGGACGCGAACGCGTCGAGCACGAAGCCGGCCAGCCGCGGCGAGAACACCGCGTCGCCGTCGCGCACCCGGAAGATCGAGTCGACCAGGTCGGGCCCGGTGATGGTCTTGGTGACATAGCCGCGCGCACCGCCGCGGATGACCCCGATCACGTCCTCGGCCGCGTCGGACACCGACAGCGCCAGGAACCGCACCGGCCGCTCCGGGTCGGCGCTGAGCGCCGCGCACCGCCGCAGCACCTCCACCCCGCCGCCGCCGGGCAGGTGGACGTCGAGCAGCACCACCTCGGGCCGGGTCGCGGTCACCACGCTGACCGCCTGGTCCACGTCGGCGGCCTCGCCGACCACCTCGACCCCGGTCTCCGCGGTGACCCCGATCTCCGCCTGGACCCCGGTGCGGAACATGCGGTGGTCGTCGACGAGCACCACCCGGACCCGTCGCTCGTCTCCCGTGGGCGTAGTCATGCCGCCGCCACCCTCTCCATCTCCAGTTCGACTTCCGTGCCGCCGCCGGGCGCCGCCCGCAGCCGGGCCTCACCGCCGTTGCGCCGCATCCGTCCGATGATCGATTCTCTTACGCCCATGCGGTCGCCGGGAACCTGGTCGAGGTCGAAACCGGGGCCGTGGTCGCGCACCGAGACGAACACCTTCGCCTCCTCGACCTCCGCGTAGACCTGGACCGCGCCGCCGCCACCGTACTTCGCACCGTTGACCATGGCCTCGCGCGCGGCCTGCATCTGCGCCACCAGCCGCTCGTCCAGCGGGCTGTCGCCGACGCACACCACCTCCACCGGCACGCCGTGCGCGTCCTCCACCTCCGCGGCGGCGGCCCGTACAGCCTCGGCCAGCGTGGTCGGCTCGTCGTCGCGGCCGGTGCCCTCCGGGCGGTACAGCCACGCGCGCAGCTCCCGCTCCTGCGCCCGGGCCAGCCGGGCCACCTCGCGCGGCTCGTCCGCGTGCCGCTGGATCAGCGTGAGCGTGTGCAGCACCGAGTCGTGCACATGGGCGGCGACCTCGGCCCGCTCCTGGGCGCGGATGCGCATCAGCCGCTCCGCGGACAGGTCCTGCGTCATCCGCACCAGGTACGGGCCGGCGATCAGCGCCACCCCGACCAGCACGGCGAGCGCGGCCTGGAGGATGCCGCCGAGGTGCCCGCCCGAGCCGCGCACCACGATGAAGCCGGTCACCCCGGCGATCACCAGCACGATGCCGCCCGCGGCGCGCACCAGCGGCCAGAACCGCTTGCCGTGGCTCATCTCGACCCAGTGCGCCTTGCGGGCGTTGTCGGCCTGCCGCCACACCAGCGCCACGCCGACACCGATCACCAGCAGCGGCCACACCGCGCGGTTGGCCGCGCCGAGGTTGAGGTTGCCCACGAGGATGCCGGTGCCGATCGCCAGTGCGATCAGCGCCAGCACCTGGCCCTTGTCGGGCCGCTTGCCCGCGAGCCAGGAGCGGGCGTCGCGCGGCTCCTTCGCCTCGGCGACCCCGCCGACGCCGAGCGGCACGAAGAACCAGAACACCGCGTAGAGCAGGATGCCGATGCCGTTGAAGACGGCGAGCAGCACGAACAGCGCCCGCAGCCACAGCACCGGCAGCCCGAGGTGGCCGGCCAGCCCGCGCGCCACGCCGCCGACCATCCGGCCCTCGGAGCTGCGGTAGAGCTTGCGCACCCCGCCGGCGCCGGGTTCCGGGGGCGCGAGGAAGGACGCGCCGGAGACGCCGCCGGGCGCTGCGGGCGGCGGCGGGGGGCTGGCTGACATACCCCGATCGTCACACAGGCACGCCCCGCGGGGCATCAGGGTGAACCCCCGTTGATGCGGGAACGGGACCCCCAGGGGACGTCCGGGGCGGGATCAGGGTCGGACCAGGGTCGGGGCGGGTGCCGGCGGGGCGCCGGACGGGCGACCATGGTGTCCATGACCGACCAGCCCGCCGACGACGCGGCCACCGCCACCGGCGGCCCGGCCGGCACCGAAGCCACCGGGGCCGACGCCGCTGCCGCCGACGCCGACGCTGCCGCCACCGCCGTCCCGGCTGCCGGCGCCACCGCTGCCGACGGCCGTCCGACCCTGCGGCGCGGCCACGGCGACAACAAGGTGATCGCCGGTGTCTGCCACGGCGCGGGCCGCTACTTCGACGTCGACCCGGTCATCATCCGGATCGTCCTCGCGGTGCTCGCCCTGACCGGCGGCATCGGCCTGATCATCTACGGGCTGGGCTGGCTGGTCGTGCCGCAGGAGGACGAGCAGGAGAGCGAGGCGCACCGGCTGCTGTCCGGCCGGATCGAGGGCGCGCCGCTGGTCGCCGTGCTGATGGCACTGGTCGGCTGCGGGCTGTACGCCTCGCTGCTGGGCAACGCCGCCAACCAGGCGTTCTCGCTGATCCTGCTGGGTTCCACCGTCGCCGCGCTGTACTGGTCGCAGCAGCGGTCCCGGCTGCGGGCGGCCGGTGAGGGCCCGCTCACGGCGGCGGGTTCCGTCGCGGACGCGCCGCCCGCCGCCCAGGCGCCGCCCGGGCCGGGCAGCGCCCCCTCCTGGTGGCGCGACCCGCTGACGAAGGCGCCGCCCTACCTGTGGGGCCCGGACGACGGGCCCTACGAGGGGCCGGACCAGCAGCCGTGGC
The DNA here is from genome assembly GCF_057708105.1 of Actinacidiphila sp. bgisy144. Classification (NCBI taxonomy): domain Bacteria; kingdom Bacillati; phylum Actinomycetota; class Actinomycetes; order Kitasatosporales; family Streptomycetaceae; genus Actinacidiphila; species Actinacidiphila sp. bgisy144. Next base: position 340,516 of record NZ_JBYIRM010000001.1, read on the forward strand.
GGGAGCGGCGCAGGGCGGAGCGCAAGGAGCGGAACTGGCCGTTCGGGCTGGCGGCGTTCCTGGTGGCGGCCACCGCCGCGGTGGTGGGCACCTCGGTGTCGCTGCCGCGGACGTCGGTGGGCAGCAGCCTGGAGATCGGGCTGCTGTCGGCGCTGTTCGTGTTCGGCGCCGCCTATCTCGTGGCGTCCTTCGCGGGCCGGCCGCGCGGGCTGACCGCGTTCTGGACGCTGCTGACCGTGGCCGGGCTGGTCGGCGCGGCCTGGCTGCCGAAGGACCAGCCGGGGTGGGGCACCACCTGGGCACCGGCGAGTGCGGCCGCGGTCCGGCCCGGGTACGAACGCGGGGTCGGCCACGGCGTGCTGGACCTGACGAACGCCGCCGCGCACGGCCGTACCGTCACCACGCGGCTGAGGGTGCGGGCCGGCGAGGCGCTGGTGCGGCTCCCGAAGGACGCCACCGTGGTGCTCAGCTACCACATCGGCGCCGGTGAGGTGCTGCTGCCCGGAGAGGACCACAGCGGAGTGGACATCAAGACCGGAGCCCATGACACGAAGGTGTACGCGGCCAGGCCGGGTACGGCGTCGGCCGGGACCGTGGAGGTGCGGGTCGACGTCGCCGTCGGGGACGTGCGGGTGGTCCGGTGAGGCGGCACCGCTTCGAACCGGCGGCCCTGGTGACGGGCCTGGTCCTGGTCACGCTGGCGGTGTTCTTCCTGCTCGACGTGCTCGGCGTGTGGGACCTGTCGGACCCGCGCCTCACGAGTGCGCTCGCGGGGGCGGGTCTCGGCCTGGTCGTCGCGACGTCGGTCGTCACGCAGGGGGTGCGGACCGTACTGGCCCTGCGGCGGCGGCGCTCGCCTCAGCGGTAGCCGGACCGGTGCCGCCTTCCGCGCCGCCGCCCGTCCCGGTGCGCCACTTCCTGATCAGCAGGTCGAGCGACAGGTACGGGGTGCCGGCGAGCAGCAGCGGCAGCCAGGCCATCAGGTAGATCAGGTCGTTGCCGTAGTAGTAGGGCGTGGTGGCCCAGCTGACCGTCAGCCACAGGCTCAGCGAGATCAGCGCGCCGCCGAGCGCGGCGACCCGGCCGAGCAGCCCGAAGAGCACACCGAGGCCGACCGCCAGTTCGCCGAGCGCGATCGCGTAGCCGAAACCGTGCGGGGCCTTGAGCGCGAGGTCGACCAGGCCCGGGATCGCCGCGGAGTCCCGCACGCCGTGCAGGGTCTGGAGCAGCGAGCCGTTCGCCGAGTCGGTGAAGAAGGTGTCGCTGGTCAGCTTGTCGAGCCCGGCGTAGGCGAAGGTCACTCCGAGGAAGATCCGCAAGGGCAGCAGCGCGTACCGGCGCGCGGTCTCCCGCCACATCTCCAGCATCTTCTTCCGCCTCTCCCGCCGCAGTTGGTGGGGTGGAAGTCGTCTTCCGTTGCAGCGGCGTCAGGAGGTGATACGTAGACCGGGGCGCCGCGACTCAACAGGCCGCGACTTTTCCCGGACCGGGCTTCGTGATGTCCCGGACCGGGCTTCGTGCCGGGCGGCCCGGCACGAAAAGCCCGCTCACTCCCACTCGATGGTGCCCGGCGGCTTGCTGGTGACGTCGAGCACGACCCGGTTGACGTCGGCGACCTCGTTGGTGATCCGGGTGGAGATCCGGGCCAGCACCTCGTACGGCAGCCGGGACCAGTCGGCGGTCATCGCGTCCTCGGAGGAGACCGGGCGCAGCACGATCGGGTGGCCGTAGGTGCGGCCGTCGCCCTGGACGCCGACCGAGCGGACGTCGGCGAGCAGCACCACCGGGCACTGCCAGATGTCGCGGTCCAGACCGGCCGCGGTCAGCTCCTCGCGGGCGATGGCGTCGGCTTCGCGCAGCAGGTCCAGGCGCTCGCGGGTGACCTCGCCGACGATGCGGATGCCCAGGCCCGGGCCGGGGAACGGCTGCCGCTGGACGATCTCCTCGGGCAGGCCGAGCTCCTGCCCGACCATCCGCACCTCGTCCTTGAAGAGCTTGCGCAGCGGCTCGACGAGGGCGAACTCCAGGTCCTCGGGGAGTCCGCCGACGTTGTGGTGCGACTTGATGTTGGCGGTGCCGGTGCCGCCGCCGGACTCCACCACGTCCGGGTAGAGGGTGCCCTGCACCAGGAACTCCACCGGCTGGTCGTCCGGCGCCTCGGCGACGATCTCGGCCTGCGCCTGCTCGAAGACCCGGATGAACTCCCGGCCGATGATCTTGCGCTTCTGCTCCGGGTCGGCGACCCCGGCCAGCGCGTCGAGGAACCGCTGGGAGGCGTCGACGATCTTCAGCCGCACCCCGGTCGCGGCCACGAAGTCCTTCTCGACCTGCTCGGTCTCGCCCTTGCGCATCAGGCCGTGGTCGACGTAGACGCAGGTCAGCCGGTCGCCGATGGCGCGCTGCACCAGGGCCGCGGCGACCGCGGAGTCCACGCCGCCGGACAGCCCGCAGATCGCCCGCCGGTCGCCGACCTGGGCGCGGATCGCGGCGACCTGCTCCTCGACGACATTGGTGGTGGTCCACTCCGGGGTGATGCCGGCGCCGCGGTAGAGGAAGTGCTCCAGGATCTGCTGGCCGTGCGTGGAGTGCATCACCTCGGGGTGGTACTGCACGCCGTACAGCCGCTTCTCGTCGTTCTCGAAGGCGGCGACCGGCACCACGTCGGTGCTGGCGGTGACGGTGAAGCCCGCGGGCGCGGCCGAGCAGGCGTCGCCGTGCGACATCCACACCGACTGCTGGTCCGGGGTGCCCTCGAAGAGGGTGGAGCCGGGCTTGGCGACCTCCAGGGCGGTACGGCCGTACTCCCGGGCGCCGGTGTTGTCGACGGTGCCGCCGAGCACCGTGGCCATCAGCTGGAAGCCGTAGCACATGCCGAAGACCGGGACCCCGGCGTCGAACAGCTCGCGGTCCAGGCGGGGCGCGCCCGGCTCGTAGACCGAGGAGGGGCCGCCGGACAGGATGATCGCCCGCGGCCGCTTGGCCAGCATCTCGGCGACCGGCATCGACGAGGGCACGATCTCGCTGTAGACCCGCGCCTCGCGCACCCGGCGCGCGATGAGCTGGGCGTACTGCGCGCCGAAGTCCACGACCAGGACGGTGTCGGTGGTGGTGTCGGTGGCGGCGGCGCCGTCGGGAGCGGGGTCGGCTGGGGTCGCTGAGGACACGGGCGGCCTTCCGGCGAGAGTACGGGAGAGTGGCACCCAGTCTACCCAGCGCCGGAGTGCTCCCCGGACGGCGCCTGCCGCCCCCTGCCGGGCACCCCGCCGGGCCCGCCGGCCGGACGCGCACGCCGGACCCGCCTTGCGCCGGACCGGGGGCCGTGGTCCATACTGGCGCCATGCTCACGTACACCTTCGCGTTTACCTATGGCACCGGCCGGTCCGGCTGCCATGGTCGCGTCGCGTGAGCTGACAACCAAGCGACCTCCAGGCGCCCCGGGCCACTCGGCCCGGGGCGCCTGTCGCTTCCCCGGACCGCGGCCCGGGTCGTGACGAAGACGCCCACGACCCGAGGAGCAGACCGTGACCGACACCCTTCCCCCCGACGCCGAGCAGACCATCACCGAGGCCCGGCAGCGCATCGACGATCTCGACCTGCGGATCATCGAGCTGGTCCGGCAGCGCGTCGGGGTCTCGCAGGAGGTGCAGGCGGCCCGGATGGGCGCCGGCGGCCGCCGGCTGCACCTGGCCCGCGAGATGGAGGTGCTGCGGGTGTACGGCGACGCGCTCGGCCGCCCCGGCACCGCGCTGGCGATGACCCTGCTGGAACTGGGCCGCGGCAAGGTATGACCATATGACCGCGACCCGCGCAGTTCCCCTTTCGAGGGGGATCACCCGAACGGCACGTGACCGGCCGACGGCCCCTTCGTTGGAGGTGGTGTCCGTGCCAGCCAGGGGCGGTAACCCAACACCACGCGTGGATATGGACACCGCCCAGACGCAGCTGGGCGGGGTGTGAGCCGGTGCGATGAGGCGGCTGCGGCAACGCGGCCGCCGTGGGACCTCGCATCGGTCGAAGTGACCGGACGGCAGGGGACAGCAGCCCGGTCGCGACTGGAAAAGAGGCGGTCGGTTCTCGGGGACGCCCGGGGCCGACCGCTCTGCGACCACCACATTACAGCGTGTTCAGGGCGATTTGGGCAGCCGCGGCGCTTCTTCCGCCCGCGGTACCCGGGGCACCGGCAGCAGCGGCAGCCGCAGCGCGCCGAAAGCGTCCGCCGGCACGGCCGGGGCGAGCGGTTCCACCGCGGCGATCCTGCGGTACGGCTCGCCCTGGGCGGGCCGCGGGTCCGGCATGCCCTTGTTCGGCCACAGCGACATCGCCCGCTCGGCCTGCGCGGTGATGGTCAACGACGGGTTCACCCCGAGGTTCGCCGAGACCGCGGCGCCGTCGACCACATGGATGCCCGGATGCCCGAACAGCCGGTGGTAGGGGTCGATGACGCCCTGCTCGGCGTCCGCGCCGATCGGGCAGCCGCCCAGGAAGTGCGCGGTCATCGGCCGGTCGGTGGCCTCGCCGACGTTGCTGCCGGCGAAGCCGTTGATCTCCTCGGCGATCAGCTCGGCCGCCCGCGCGCCCTCGGGGATGTGCACCGGGTTGGGGGCGCCGTGGCCCTGACGGGCGGTCAGCAGCCCCTTCCCCAGGCCCTTGTCCTTGCGGTAGGTGGTCAGCGAGTTGTCGCTGGTCTGCATCACCAGCCCGATGATCGTCCGCTCCGACCACCGGAAGTTCGACAGCGAGCGGAAGGCGACCGCCGGGTGCCGCAGGTAGTTCACCGCGAACTCCGCCCAGCGCGGCAGCTTCCCGCGGTAGGGCGCCGCCATGATCGACAGGTTGCCCATCGCGTTGGAGCCGCGGCCGTAGCGGACCGGCTCGATGTGGGTGTGGTCGTTCGGGTGCACCGAGGAGGTGATGGCCACGCCCCGGGTGAAGTCCAGCGGCCGGTCCGGGTAGCGCTTGCGGTAGCGCCCCGCGGAGGTCTGCGCGCCCACCAGTGCCTCGGAGTTGGTCCGGGTCAGCTCGCCCAGCCGCGCGGAGATCCGCGGCAGCCGCCCGCTGTCCCGCATGGCGTGCAGCAGCGTCTGGGTGCCGTAGGTGCCGGCCGCGACCACCACCTGCCGGGCCCGCAGCACCTGCCGGGCGCCCTTCCGGCGCCGGTCGGTCGGCACCGTGGTGACCAGGTAGCCGCCGGCCGGGTCCTCGGCCAGCTCCACGACCGTCGTCATCGCCCGGATCTGGGCGCCGGCCCGCTCCGCGAGGTGCAGGTAGTTCTCGTTCAGGGTGTTCTTCGCGCCGTGCCGGCAGCCGGTCATGCACTCACCGCACTCGGTGCAGGCCCGCCGCCGCGGCCCGGCGCCGCCGAAGTACGGGTCCGCGACCTCCTCGCCGGGCGCCGCGCTCGGCCCGCCGGCGCCCTCGCCCTCACCGCAGGCGTCCCGCCCGTCGCCGAAGAACACCCCGACCGGCGCCAGGTGGAAGGTGTCCCCCACGCCCATCTTCTCGGCGGCGTCCCTGAGGTGGACGTCGGACGGCGTCATCGTCGGGTTCAGCCGCACCCCGAGCATCCGCCGGGCCTGGTCGTAGTACGGCGCCAGCTCCTGCTGCCAGTCGGTGATCGCGCCCCACTGCCGGTCCTGGAAGAAGGCGGCGGGCGGCACGTAGAGGGTGTTGGCGTAGTTCAGCGAGCCGCCGCCGACGCCCGCGCCTGCCAGCACCAGCACCTTGCCCAGCACGTGGATGCGCTGGATGCCGTACAGGCCCAGGGCGGGCGCCCACAGGTAGTTGCGCACGTCCCAGGAGTTCTTCGGCAGCTCGTCGCGGGCGAAGCGGCGGCCGGCCTCCAGCACGCCGACCCGGTAGCCCTTCTCGGTCAGCCGCAGCGCGGAGACCGCGCCGCCGAAACCCGACCCGACCACGATGACGTCGAAGTCGTAGCCGTCGCCGTTGCCGTCTTCCTGTGCCACCTGGTCCTCCGGAGGGGTCGGTCGGTCGCGCCGCGGCCGGCGGGCGCCTTTGCCGGCGGGGCGCGGCGCGGGCGTACGAGGTGCGGCGGGTACGGGCGTTCAGCGCAGGCGCAGCGCCTTCATCAGCCGCAGCGAGACGTTCAGCAGCGCCGCGTACTTCTCGTCGTCCATGCCGAACGCCGGGCCCATCGGCATCAGCCGCTGCACGGCCACGGTCTGCGCCTCGGTGTACTTCACGATGCCCTCCGAGCCGTGCCGGCGGCCCAGCCCGGAGTCCTTCATGCCGCCCATCGGCGCCCGCACGCTGCCGTAGGCCGCCGCGTACGCCTCGTTGACGTTGACCGTGCCGGAGCGCAGCCGGGCGGCGAGCGCGGTGCCGCGGCGGATGTCGCGGGTCCACACGCTGGAGTTGAGGCCGTACTCGCTGGCGTTGACCCGCGCGACCGCCTCGTCCTCGTCGCGGAAGCGGTAGACGGAGACCACCGGGCCGAAGGTCTCCTCCGCGCACACCGCCATCGGCGCCTCGACGTCGGCGAGCACCGTCGGCTCGTAGACGTACGGGCCGATGTCGGGGCGCGGGCGGCCGCCGGTGAGCACCCTGGCGCCCTTCTCCCGGGCCTCGTCCACGTGCCGGCTGACCACGTCGAGCTGCCGCTGCCCGACCAGCGAGCCCATGCCCGCGCCGTAGGCCAGCGCGGTGCCGAGCTTCAGCGACCGGGTCAGCTCGACGAACTTCGCGGTGAAGGCGTCGGCGACCGACTCGTGCACGAACAACCGCTCGATGGAGATGCACAGTTGGCCGGCGGAGGCGAAGCAGGCGCGGACCGCGCCCGCGGCGGCCCGGTCCAGGTCGGCGTCGCGCAGCACCAGCAGGGCGTTCTTGCCGCCGAGTTCCAGCGAGGCGCCGACCAGCCGGGCCGCGGCGCGCTGGGCGACCTCGCGGCCGGTGCGGGTGGAGCCGGTGAAGGAGACGTAGTCGGCGTGCTCCACGACCGCGGGGCCGACCACCGGTCCGTCCCCGATGACGATCTGCCACACGTCCTCGGGCAGCCCGGCCTCGATGAGCTGCCGGCGGGCCCACAGCGCGGTCAGTGCGGTCTCGGTGTCGGGCTTCATCACCACCGCGTTGCCGGCCGCGAAGGCGGGCAGCGCGTCGCCGACGGACAGCTCCAGCGGGTAGTTCCAGGGTGAGATCTGGCCCACCACCCCGCGCGGCTGGCGCAGTTCGAGCGCCTTGGTGAGGGTGGGCACGGCGCCGGTGTGCCGCCTGGGCCGCAGGTAGGCGGGCGCTTTGAAGCCGTAGTGCCGGGCGGACATCGCGACCACCTGGACCTCTTCGTGGGCGTGCAGCCGCGCCTTGCCGGTCTCCAGCTGGATCAGGTCCAGCACCTCGGCCTGCCGGGCGAGCACCAGGTCGTGGAAGCGCAGCAGCACCCGGGCCCGCTCGCGGACCGGGGTCGCCGCCCAGGCGGCCTGGGCGGCGCGGGCCCGGCGGTATGCCTCGGCGACGTCGTCCGGGGTGGCCTCGGGCAGTTCGGCGAGCTGCTCGCCGGTCAGCGGGGTGTGGCCGGCGGTCCGGCCCGAGCCGAGCACGCCCGCGGTCAGCCGGGCGACCAGGTCGGGGGTGACGACGTCCCGCGGGCCGCGCGTGACGGCGGGCCGGGGCGCGACGGGGTTGTCGGCGCTGCCGTCGGTGCTGCCGAAGTCGGGGGATGCAGTGCGGGCCACGCTTTCCGGCGAATCCGTCATGCCGGTGAGGGTACGGCGGCCGGGACGCCCTGGGTACCCATCAGTAGCTTTTTTCTCCGCGACTTCCACAACCACGCCAGTATGTGATGGCATCGTAATGATCTTCGCAGCTCAGAAGGGCCGCGCGGGGCTGGGGCAGGGGCGGTGGGGAGGGGAGCCGCGACGCGCCGGGCTCAGTGCGCGGTGTACGTCTCGACGGCCTTGTCGAACGCCTGCTGGACCGCCGCGCGCTGGCTGTCGAGCCCGGTCACCAGCACCACGTGGTACTTGCCGTCGATCAGCAGGGCGAGGTTGCGCGCGTACACGCCCTGGCCGCTGGAGTTGCGGTAGGTGTACTCGCCCTCCGCGGCCGGGTGTCCGTCCAGCGTCAGGGACTGAAGGCCCGAGGCGGAGGACCAGGAGGAGGCGCGGAAGTCGGCCAGCTCCGGTTCGTTGAGCTGGTAGGCGACCGGGTCGGTGCCGCGCGCGGAGGAGCTGTCGCGGCCGGGCACCACCGTCAGCTGGAGGTCGTTGCCGGCGTAGGTGACCTCGTCCTGGCCGTTGGGGCCCGAGCGCTGCCAGCCGGTGTGCACCGCGACGGAGAAGCCCGCACTGTCGTGCCGCAGCGCGTAGTCCGGGCCGAGCGCAGGTCCGGAGGGCGAGGCCGGCGCCGAGGTGGTGGCCTTCGCCGGGGGCGTGGTGGCGGGCGCCGACGTGGCCGGGGCGGTGGTGGCGCCGCCCTTGCCGTCGCTCTTGCCGCTGCCGGGCTTCGGCATCCCGGCCTGGACGGTGCGGTCGGCCTTCGCCCCGTCGCCGGAGCCGTCGCCGCGGTGCGGCATGAGCAGCAGCGCGTAGGCGACCGCGGCCGCGAGGATCACCAGCACCGCGATCAGCAGCCGCATCCCGAGCCGGCGCGGCGCGTCGTCGCTGCCGTCGGGACGCCGGTAGACGACGTCCTCCTCATGGATGGGCGGGCGGGCCGTGACGTGCGGGCCGCCGCGGGCCGCGGCCGGGCGGGCCGGGGCGGACGGGCGCGGCTGCCGGGGCGGCGCGGCCGGGCGGGCTGCCTCCATCGGCGCGGTGGCGGCGGGGCCGGCCGGTCCCAGGCCGGACATGCCCAGCGCGTTGGCCGGCCCGGCGGCCTTGCCGGGCTTGGGCAGCTTCGGGGGCCGGCCGGTCCTGGCCTGCTTGCCGCGCGCGTGCCGCCGGTGCTGGGTGCCGGCCGCCGCCTCGGCGGCCGCCTTCTTCCGGCGCCGCCGCACCAGTTCGCCGCGGCGCCGCTTGACCGGCAGCTTCGCCGGGTCGGTGGGCACCTGCACGGTGCTCACCCCGATGTCGGGCTCGGGCGCGGACCGGATCAGCGAGCGCAGCCAGCCGCCCAGTTCCTCGGCCTCCGGCCGCTCCTCGGGGTCCTGGCGCAGCAGCGACTCCACGACCGGCCGCAGCGGGCCGCACTCCTCGGCGAAGGCCGGCGGCTCCGCGCAGACCAGCTGGACGAGTTCGGCGGCGCTCTCCTCGGGGAAGGGCGGGTGGCCCTGGACGCTGCGGAACAGCAGCGAGCCGAGCGCCCACAGGTCGGCGGCCGGGCCGACCGGCGGCGACAGCCGCCAGTTCTCGTGCACGGCGTGCGCCTGCTCCGGCGCCCAGCGCTCGGTGACGGCGCCGACCACGGTGATCCGGTTCTGCCGGGCCCGCTCCTGTTCGAGCGCGGAGCGCGGGCCGTGCCAGTCGCCGGCCTCCTCGTCCTCGCCGCCGCCGGCGAGCACCTGCTCGGGCACCGGGTCGTAGCCGCACAGCGCTTCCTGGGCGGCGCCCGCGGCCAGCCCGGCGAGCATGGCCCGGCCGTCGTCGCAGACCAGGACGGTGCTCGCGGTGACATTGCGGTGGGTCCAGCCGGTGGCGTGCAGCGCGCGCAGCGCGGTCAGCACGTCGGAGGCGACCTCGGCGGCGCGGTAGGCGTCGAGCGGCCGCTCGGCGAGCAGGGCGGCCAGCGGGCGTGCGGACACCAGTTCGCTCGCGATCCACAGGCTGCCGCCCTCGACGAAGATGTCGAAGACCTGGACCAGCCGCGGATGGTCGGGGATGGCGGCCGCGCTGCGGGCTGCCGCCAGGGCGCGCCGGGAGCTCTCGTCCAGCCCGTCGCCGTCAGGCCCGTCGGGGCCGTCGTCGACGCCGACCACCTCGGGCAGCAGCACCTGGTGGACCAGGACCTCCTGGCCGCTGTAGGTGTCGAAGGCGCGGCTCTCGACGAGTTCGAACCCGTCGGCGGGTGGCCGGGGCAGCCGGTAGCGTTCAGCGAGCACCCGGCCTGCGTACTCCTCCACGGCGCCCCCCTTCCGGTCCGCCCGTCCGCTCATCCGCCCGCTCGTCAGGCCGAACCCCCGTAGCGGTCAGGCCTGTTCAGGTCCGGGCACCTCCGACGGCGAGTCGGTCGGTTTCCGGCTGCGGACAGTCCACACGTATTCACCTTACGTGCTTCGGCCCGCTTACTTCGCCGGTTTGAAGGTACTGAAGAAGGTCTGGAGCCGCTCCTTGTTCACGGCACTGCCCCACGCCCCGCTGGGCGTGGTGAACATCAGGGCGTAGCCGTGCTTGCTGTCCGTCACCATGCCGCGGTTCAGGACATGTACGGCCTTACCCTGCTGCTGCCGGGTGTATTCCCAGTCGGCCGCGTCGTAGTCGCGGTAGTCCACCGAGACGACCTTGATCTTGTGGTAGTCCTTCATCGTGCTCTGGGCGGCGGCCGACGAGGTCTGCCAGTCGCCCAGCGCGCTCTTGCCGGGCTTGTGGGTCCAGTCCACGAGCAGGTTCTCGCCGCCGCTGCCCTTGAAGCGCGAGCCGGCGCCGTACCCGTCGTCGCCGACCCGCTTCCACCCGGCGGGCAGGGCGATGGAGAAGCCCTCGGAGTCCTTGAAGACGTGCCAGCCCTTGGGCAGGTCCGAGGAGGTGCCGGACGCGGTGGTCGAGGCGGTGGTCGCGGGGGTGGTGGCCGCGGTCGTGGGCTGCCCGGTGCTGCCGTCGGGGTCCTGGGCCTGGCCGGACTGGTCGGCGGCGTTCTTCCCGCTCCCCTGGGCGGCGGTGCTGGGGGTGGCGCCGGGCGTCTTCGAGCCGCTCTTGCCGTCGCCGCCGCCGGAGTTGGCTATCGCGACGCCGATCACGGTGCCCAGCAGCGCCAGCACCACCAACGCGACCACGATCACCATGGTGCGGCGCGGCACCACGTCGCTCAGCGGCGCGCGGGCCGGGCCGGCCGGCACCGCCGCGCCGGGCCCGGCCGGCACCTTGCGGTCGGCGGCCTTGCGCAGCGAGCGCAGCGCCTCGCGCGCCCTGGCCTGGTCGAGCGCGGCCTTGCGGGCGGCGGGCGGCGCGTCGGTGGGCACCGGCTGCGGGTCGGTGGCGCCGCCGGGCGGGGCGGCGGGGGCGGCCGGCAGGGCCATGGTGCGGGTGGCCTCGGCGGGCGGCACGGCCGGCTCGTCGGGGGCGTTGATCACCGCGTTGAGCAGCCGGCGCGCGCCCGCGTCGTCCAGCCGCCGGTCCGGGTCCTTCACCAGCAGCCCGGAGATCACCTCGGCGAGCGGCCCGGCGTTGCGCATCGGCCCGACCGGTTCGGTCATCACCGCGGTGAGGGTGGCGATCGCGGAGCCCTTGTCGTACGGCGGGTGGCCCTCGACGGTGGCGTACAGCAGCGCGCCGAGCGACCACAGGTCGGCGGGCGGGCCGGGCTTCTGGCCGCGGGCCCGCTCGGGCGAGATGTAGGAGGGCGCGCCGACCAGCATGCCGGTGGACGTCACCGAGGGGTCGCCGTCGATCAGGGCGATGCCGAAGTCGCCGAGCACCACCCGCCCGGCGCCCGAGGCGCGGCCTTCCTCGTCGTCGCCGGTCTCCGCGAGCAGCACGTTGGACGGCTTCACGTCGCGGTGCAGGATGCCCTCGGCGTGCGCCGCCTTGAGCACGTCGAGCAGCACCAGCCCGATCTCGGCGGTGCGCCGGGGGCTGAGCGGCCCGTCCTCGCGGATCGCGTCGGCGAGCGAGCGGCCCTCGACCAGCTCCATGACGATCCACGGCCGGTCGTCCTCCTTGACGACGTCGAAGACCGTGATGGCGCCGGTGTTGCGGATGCGCGCGGTGGCCTTCGCCTCGCGCAGGGTGCGGGTGACCAGCCGGCGCTTCTCGTCGTCGTCCACGTTGCCGGGGAAGCGCAGCTCCTTCACCGCGACGCTGCGGCCGAGCGTCTCGTCGACCGCGCGCCACACGGTGCCCATGCCGCCCCTGCCGAGCACGCCGCCGAGACGGTACCGGTCGGCGAGCACGCGTCCGTCGGTGACTTCGTCCTCGCTCATGGCTTCCCTCTGTCGTGTCGTACCGGTGCGGTGGCCCCCTGCGCCGCGGCTCCGGGCGGGTGCCGGGCCGGGGCGGGCGGCGCCCGCCGGGTCCGGCTGCGCGCGCGGTGCGGCGGGGCAGCCGCCAACTGCGGCACCGGCGGCGGTTGTCGGGCGGTTCGGCTCCCCATCATCCCCGAACGGGCGCGGTGGTTGCGAACCCGGCAGGTCAGTCGGCGGCCCGGAATCCGGCGACGGCGTTGTTGAAGACCGGCAGCCACTGCTGCCACTGGGCGTCCGGGGCCGACAGGTAGATGGCGTACTCGGTGGCGCCGGGCTGCCCGAAGCCGAGGTCGATGGCGTGCCAGTCGCGGACCTTGCCCTTGAAGGTGAACTCCCACAGCGCGGCCTTCTGGCCGAGGTGCACGGTGCGGTCCATCCGCTCGCGGTGATAGGTGTCACCCACCGCCTGCTCGGTCTGCGGCTCGATCTGCTGGAAGTGCTCCAGCGGGTCGGTGCTGGCGAACGGCAGCGCGTCGATCTTCAGCCCGACCAGCCCGTCGGGAGTGACCCAGTCGACCTCGTCGGTGCCGTTGGGGGTGGTGCGCTTCCAGCCCTCGGGCACCGGCACCGTGTAGTGGTAGCCGTCGTGGTCCTCGTCGGCGAGCCGGTAGCCGGCCGGGAGCGGCGGCGCCGGCGTGGTCTGCGCCGCCGTCGGGTCGGCGCCCGCCAGGTCGGTGGTGGCCGGGCCGGTCGGGGTCGCCGAGCCGCTGCTCTTCGCACGGCCGCCGGCGGCGGGGTGCTGGGAGCGGTGGACGGCGTACAGCGCGCCGCCGACCACCACGGCGGCCGCGACGACGGCGGCGATCCACGGCAGGGCGCGGCGGCGGCGCCGCGTCACGGGGGACGGGTCCGGCGCCGGGGACGAGGCCGGGGCCGGGGCCGGGACCGGAGCTGGGACCGGGGACGGGACCGGCGGCGGGGGCGGCCCGAACGCGCCGGGGGCGGCGGCCTGCGGCGCCTGCCCCGGCTGCGGTGAGGAAGGCGGCACCGGGACGGCGGCGGACGGGGCGTAGGGGGACATCCGGGTGGTGGTGGTCTGGCCGGGCGGCGACTCGAAGCGGAGCCGGTCCACCTGCGCGGTGTCCGACTCGGCGGCCGGTACCCGCAGCATCTGCTCGGCCGCTTCGGCCGACAGCCGCTTGTCGGGTTCCTTGGCGAGCAGCCCGGTGATGACCTCGGTGAGGACCCCGGCCTTCGCCGGCTGCCGTACCGGCTCCTCGGCGATGGCGTACGCGGTCTCGATCGCGGTGGGGCGGTGGAAGGGCGAGTCGCCCTCGACCGCCTGGTACAGGGTCGCGCCCAGCGCCCACAGGTCCGACTCCGGCCCGGGCAGGGCGCCGCGTATCCGTTCCGGGCTCAGGAAGTCGATGGAGCCGATGAGTTCACCGGTGCGGGTCAGGGTGGAGGTGCCGGACGCCTGGGCGATACCGAAGTCGGTCAGGACGATCCTGGAGTCCTCGCCGAGCAGCACGTTGCCGGGTTTGACGTCGCGGTGCAGCACCCCCGCGCGGTGGGCGGCGCGCAGCGCGGCGACCATTCCGCGGCCGACCCGGGCGGCCTCGGCCGGCGCCAACGGGCCCTGCTCCTTGAGGCGTTCGCCCAGGGTGACGGAGGGGACGTACTCCATCACGATCGACGGCAGGCCCGCGTCGTCGACCACGTCGTGGACCACCACCACGTTGGGGTGGCTGATCCGCGCGGCGGCGCGGGCCTCCCGCCGGGTGCGCTCGAAGAGGGTCGCCAACTCCTCGTCGTCCATGTGCGGCTGAGGCGGATGCAGTTTCTTCACCGCGACCCGGCGGCCGAGGAGTTCGTCCTCGGCCAGCCACACCGTGCCCATCCCGCCCCGGCCGACGCGTTCGAGCAGCCGGTAGCGGCCCGCGACGAGCCGCCCCTCGTCGCCGTGTCCGGACCCATTCATGTCGTGCCCTCCCCGCGGGCGCTCCCGGCTCGCGCCCAGGCGAACTCCGCGCCTAGAGGGGCACGATATCGGGCGCGCCCAGCCGCGCGGCGTCCGCGGTCTGGTCGTCGGGCTGGAGTTGGGACTCCCGCTCGGCCTCGACCCGCTTCTCGTAGTACGCCACTTCCTTGTCGATCTGCGCCTGGTCCCAGCCCAGGACGGGCGCGATCAACTCCGCGGCGGGGCGGGCGCTGCCGGTGCCGCGGTCGAAGGTCTCGATGGAGATACGCGTTCTGCGGGTCAGCACGTCCTCCAGGTGGCGGGCGCCCTCGCTGCGGGCGGCGTAGACGATCTCGGCACGCAGGTAGTCGTCGGCGGCGGGCAGCGGTTCGCCCAGTGACGGGTCGTCGGCGATCAGCGCCAGCACCTCGTCGGTGAGGGTGCCGTAGCGGTTGAGCAGGTGCTCGACCCGGGCGACGTGCAGTCCGGTGCGGGCGGCGGTGCGGGCCCGGCTGTTCCATCCGGCCCGGTAGCCTTCGGCGCCGAGCAGCGGCACGTCCTCGGTGCAGCAGCCGGCGACCTTGCGGTCCAGGCCGTGCACCGCCTCGTCCACCGCGTCCTTGGCCATCACCCGGTAGGTGGTGTACTTGCCGCCGGCCACCACCACCAGGCCCGGCAGGGGGTGGGCGACGGTGTGCTCGCGGGACAGCTTGCTGGTGGCGTCGGACTCGCCGGCCAGCAGCGGCCGCAGCCCGGCGTAGACACCCTGGACGTCGTCCCTGGTCAGCGGGGTGGAGAGCACCGAGTTGACGTGTTCGAGCAGGTAGTCGATGTCGGCGCTGGAGGCCGCCGGGTGCGACTTGTCCAGGTCCCAGTCGGTGTCGGTGGTGCCCACGATCCAGTGCCGGCCCCAGGGGATGACGAACAGCACGCTCTTCTCGGTGCGCAGGATCAGCCCGGTGGTGGAGTGGATGCGGTCCTTGGGCACCACCAGGTGGATGCCCTTGGAGGCGCGGACGTGGAACTGGCCGCGCTCGCCGATCAGGGCCTGCGTGTCGTCGGTGAACACCCCGGTGGCGTTGACCACCTGACGGGCCCTGACCTCGTAGGTGCCGCCCGCCTCCAGGTCCTCCACCCGGGCGCCGACCACCCGCTCGCCCTCGCGCAGGAAGCCCACCACCCGGGCCTGGTTGGCCACCACCGCGCCGTAGGAGGCAGCGGTGCGCACCAGCGTCACCACCAGGCGGGCGTCGTCGACCTGCGCGTCGTAGTACTGCAAGGCGCCGACCAGGGCGTCCTTGCGCAGCGCGGGCGCCACCCGCAGGGCGTGGCGGCGGCTGAGGTGGCGGTGGACGGGCAGGCCGCGGCCGTGTCCTGAGGAGATCGACATCGCGTCGTAGAGCGCCACGCCCGAGCCGGCGTAGAGCCGCTCCCACCCCTTGTGCTGGAGCGGGTAGAGGAAGGGCACCGGCCGGACCAGGTGCGGGGCCAGCCGCTCCAGCAGCAGCCCGCGCTCCTTCAGCGCCTCCCTGACCAGGGCGAAGTCCAGCATCTCCAGATAGCGCAGCCCGCCGTGGATGAGCTTGCTCGACCGGCTCGACGTGCCGGACGCCCAGTCGCGCGCCTCGACCAGGCCCACCGACAGGCCGCGCGTGGCGGCGTCCAGCGCCGTGCCCGCGCCGACCACGCCGCCGCCCACGACCAGGATGTCCAGTTCGTGTTCGGCCATCCGGGCGAGAGCCTGGGCCCGTTCCGCCGGGCCGAGTGATGTCGTACGCATCCGTGCCTCCGTGACTGCGTCGCTGCGGTGCCGCTCGGTGAGTCGCCGTACCGCTCGGTGAGCCGTGTACCGCTCGGTGAGCCGCCCTCGTCCGGGCCGGTGACGGCCGTGGGGTACCTACCCGCTCCTTCGATAGTGACCGCCACCGCGCTGCCCGGCCAGCGCTGCCGGGCGCCGCACCGGTGCCGCCCCGGCGCGCCGCGTGGTCATATCAGTCATTTGTCTGGTTAGCCTGCTTTAGAGTCCTTTGTGAGTCCGTTCGTGCGTCTCGCCAGAGGGCGGCTCCAGGGAGAGGACCGGAAACCATGCCCGCAGACCTCGCCGTACTCGGACTGGGCCACACCGGTCTCCCCCTCGCGCAGGCGGCCGCCACGGCCGGCATCGGCACCATCGGGTACGACCCCGATCCGGCCGTGGCCGCCGACGTCAACGCCGGCCGGGTGCCGCCGGGCACCCTGGCCGCGGCCGAACTGCGCCGGATGCTGGCCGGCGGCTTCCGCGCCACCAGCGACCCCGCCGCGCTGGGCCGGGTGCGGACCGCCGTGATCTGCGCGCCCACCCCGCTCGGCGAGGACCACGCCCCGGACCTGACCGCGCTCACCGCGGCCGCCCGCGCGCTCGCCGGCCACCTGCGCCCGCACACCACGGTGGTGCTGGAGTCCGCGGTGCACCCCGGCACCACCGAGCAGTACCTGCGGCCGCTGATCGAGGCCGGCGGGCTGCGGGCCGGCCGCGACTTCCACCTCGCCTACTCCCCCAGCCGGCTCGACCCGGGCAACCGCGCCTTCCCGCTCACCCACATCCCCAAGGTGGTCGGCGGCCTCACCCCCGCCTGCACCGAGGCCGCCGCCGCGTTCTACAGCCGGCTCAGCGAGCGGGTGGTGCGCGCCCGCGGCCCGCGCGAGGCCGAGGCGGTCAAGCTCCTGGAGACCAACTACCGGCACGTCAACATCGCCTTCGCCAACGAGATGGCCGTCTACTGCCACGACATCGGCGTCGACCTGTGGGACGTGATCCGCTGCGCGGAGACCAAGCCGTTCGGCTTCCAGGCCTTCCGCCCCGGCCCCGGCGTCGGCGGCCACGCCGCCCCCCTCGACCCCAACGCCGCGCCCCACTTCGCCACCGGCACCGGCCGCCCGCGCACCCCCGGCCACCCCCTGCGCATGGTCGAACTCGCCCAGGAGGTCAACGGGCGCATGCCGCGCTACGTCGTCCAGCGCGCCGCGGCCCTGCTCAACGAGCACGGCAAGTCCCTGCGCGGCGCCCGGGTGCTGCTGCTCGGCGTCACCTACAAGGCCGACCTCGCCGATCAGCAGGGCGCCCCGGCCCGGGAGATCGGCACCCGGCTGATGGAGCTGGGCGCGCAGCTGTGCTACCACGACCCGTACGTGCCGCAGTGGCGCGTTCTCGACCATCCGGTGCCGCGCGCGGACTCGCTGTGGGAGGCCGCGGCCGACGCCGACCTGACGCTGCTGCTCCAGCACCACCGCACGTACGACCTCCAGGGGCTGGCGGTCAAGGCCCAACTGCTGCTCGACACCAGGGGCGCGACCCCGGCGGGCGCTGCGGCCCGCCTCTAGGCGGCGCCTGCCGCGTCTGACCTGCCTGACCTGCCTGACGTGGGACAACAGCGCTTCGTGGGGCGGAGGTTGTGCGGGCTTGTCGTGGTCCTGTAACGACCGGATGAATCGTCTTGTCCGATTGTCTGCGCCCACTGCTAGATTTCGGCATCACTGTTTCGCACGGGGGCGCAACCCTGTGCGCTACCCGCTTCCGTCCCCGGGGGAACCTTTCGTGAGCGCCAACTACCCGCCTCCACAGCAGCCTTCCGGCCAGAACCCGTACGCGGCCGGCCCGCAGGGGGGCAACCCCTACGGCCCGCCGCCGGCCGGCAGCCCGTACGGCGCGCCGCAGGCCGCGCCCGCCTTCAACCCGAACGCGTACCCGCCACCGGTCGCCGCCCGGCAGAACGACAACACCGGCCTCGGCATCGCGGTCGGCGTCGTGGTCGCCATCGTCGCGGCGCTCGCCTACGGCGGCCTGCTGCGCGCCCTGGCCAAGAGCGACGGCACCACCGTCGAGTTCCGGTACGCCGCGCTCGCGGTCGGCGCCCTGATCGGCGTCGCCATGGGCAAGCTCGGCGGCCGCAACATCGCCCTGCCGATCCTGGGCGCCCTGCTCGCGATCGCCGCCGTGATCTTCGGTGAGATCTTCGGCGGCGCGCTGATCATCAGCCACTACGCCAGCGAGCACGGCGGCAGCATCTCCGTGTCCACCCTGCTCTTCCACCACTTCGGCGACCTGTTCAAGGCGTGGAAGTCGGACTTCGGCGCGATGCGCGCCTTCTTCCTGATCTTCGCCGGGGTCGCGGCCGCGGGCCTGGCCAAGCGGATGGGCGAGAACTGAGCCACCCCGCCGCCGCGCCGGCGGCATGACGGGAGGGCCCGTACCGCGCAGCCGCGGTGCGGGCCCTCCCGTCGGTGCGGCGCAAACCGCGGACGCCGGTGCCGGCGGGCTCAGCGGTGGTGCGTGGGCGAGACCGTGACCTCGACCCGCTGGAACTCCTTCAGGTCCGAGTAGCCGGTGGTGGCCATCGAGCGGCGCAGCGCCCCGAAGAAGTTCATCGAGCCGTCGGGGGCGTGCGAGGGGCCGAGCAGGATCTCCTTGGTGTTCCCCGCGGTGCCGAGGTTCATCCGCTTGCCGCGCGGCAGTTCGGTGTTGACCGCCTCCATGCCCCAGTGGAAGCCGCGGCCGGGCGCGTCGGTGGCGCGGGCCAGCGGGGAGCCCATCATCACCGCGTCCGCGCCGCATGCGATCGCCTTCGGCAGGTCGCCGCTGGCGCCGAAGCCGCCGTCCGCGATGACGTGGACGTACCGGCCGCCGGACTCGTCCATGTAGTCGCGGCGGGCGGCCGCGACGTCCGCGACGGCGGTGGCCATCGGCACCTGGATGCCCAGCACGTTCCGCGTGGTGTGCGCGGCGCCGCCGCCGAAGCCGACCAGCACGCCCGCCGCACCGGTGCGCATCAGGTGCAGCGCCGCGGTGTACGTGGCGCAGCCGCCGACGATCACCGGCACGTCCAGCTCGTAGATGAACTGCTTGAGGTTCAGCGGCTCGTGCGACCCGCTGACGTGCTCGGCCGAGACCGTGGTGCCGCGGATCACGAACAGGTCGACGCCCGCGTCCACCACGGCCTTGGAGAACTGCGCGGTGCGCTGCGGGGAGAGGGCGGCCGCCGTGGTCACCCCGGCGTCCCGCACCTCCTTGATCCGCTGCCCGATCAGCTCCTCGCGGATCGGGGCGGCGTAGATCTCCTGGAGGCGCGCGGTGGCCCGCGAGTCGTCCAGCTCGGCGATCTCCGCGAGCAGCGGCTCCGGGTCCTCGTACCGCGTCCAGAGCCCTTCGAGGTTCAGCACCCCCAGGCCGCCGAGGTTGCCGATCCGGATCGCCGACTCCGGGGAGACCACCGAGTCCATCGGCGCGGCCAGGAACGGCAGCTCGAAGCGGTACGCGTCGATCTGCCACGCGATCGAGACCTCCTTGGGGTCCCGGGTCCGCCGGCTGGGCACCACGGCGATGTCATCGAACGCGTATGCCCTGCGGCCCCGCTTGCCCCGCCCGATCTCGATCTCAGTCACGTCCTACGCCTCTCTGTCCGTCCTGCGGTCCCCAGTATGGCGGGTCCCCCCGAAGCGGGCGCTTCCGCCCGTCCGAGGACCACCTGCCCGTGGACGGCCGCTCGCGCGGCGGACCGCGAGGCCATGGCGCCACAGGACGGGGCGGCCCGGGGGGACCGCCCCCGGATCAGCCGTGGTAGTTGGGGGCCTCGACGGTCATCTGGATGTCGTGCGGGTGGGACTCCTTGAGCCCGGCGGCGGTGATCCGCACGAAGCGCCCCTTGGACTCCATCTCCGCGATGCCCGCCGCGCCGACGTACCCCATGGTCTGGCGCAGTCCGCCGACCAGTTGGTGCAGCACCGCCGAGAGCGGGCCGCGGTAGGGCACCTGCCCCTCGACGCCCTCGGGGACGAGCTTGTCGTCGGAGGAGACCTCGGCCTGAAAGTAGCGGTCCTTGGAGTACGAGCGGCCCTGCCCGCGCGACTGCATCGCGCCGAGCGAGCCCATCCCGCGGTAGGACTTGAACTGCTTGCCGTTGATGAACAGCAGTTCCCCGGGTGACTCCTCGCACCCGGCGAGCAGGCTGCCGAGCATGACGCTGCTCGCGCCCGCGGCCAGCGCCTTGCCGATGTCGCCGCTGTACTGGAGGCCGCCGTCGCCGATCACCGGCACCCCGGCGTCGAGGCAGACCTGCGCCGCCTCGTAGATCGCCGTGACCTGGGGGACGCCGATGCCGGCGACCACCCGGGTGGTGCAGATGGAGCCGGGCCCGACGCCGACCTTGACGCCGTCGACGCCCGCGTCCAGCAGCGCCTTGGCGCCGTCGCGGGTGGCGATGTTGCCGCCGACCACGTCGACCTGGACGCTGGACTTGATCTTGGCCATCCAGTCCAGCGCGTTGCTGTTGTGGCCGTGGGAGGTGTCGACCACCAGGAAGTCCACGCCCGCGCCGGCCAGCGCCTGGGCCCGGTCCAGCGCCTCGGGGCTGGCGCCCACGGCCGCGCCGACCAGCAGCCGGCCGTCGGCGTCCTTGGCCGCGCTCGGGTACTGCTCGGCCTTGACGAAGTCCTTGACGGTGATCAGGCCCTTGAGCAGGCCCTCTTCGTCCACCAGCGGCAGCTTCTCGATCTTGTGGCGGCGCAGCAGCTCCATCGCGTCGGCACCGGAGATGCCGACCTTGCCGGTGACCAGCGGCATCGGGGTCATGACCTCGCGCACCTGGCGGGAGCGGTCGGACTCGAAGGCCATGTCGCGGTTGGTGACGATGCCGAGCAGCCGGCCCGCCTCGTCGGTGACCGGCACACCGCTGATCCGGAACCGGGCGCACAGCGCGTCGGCCTCGCCGAGGGTGGCCTCCGGCCGGACCGTGATCGGGTCGCTGACCATGCCGGCCTCGGAGCGCTTGACCAGGTCGACCTGGCTGACCTGGTCCTCGATCGAGAGGTTGCGGTGCAGCACGCCGACGCCGCCCTGGCGGGCCATCGCGATCGCCATCCGCGCCTCGGTGACCTTGTCCATGGCGGCGGAGAGCAGCGGGATGTTCACCCGGACGTTCCGCGAGATGAGCGAGGAGGTGTCCACCTCGTTGGGCAGCACCGAGGAGGCCCCCGGGAGCAGCAGCACATCGTCGTAGGTGAGTCCGAGCGTGGCGAACTTCTCGGCTACTCCGTCGGCGTTCAGCGACATGACACCTTCCCGAATGGTCTTGCCCGGCGAGTTGTTCAATGGTAATGGCTGCGCCGCTATTCCCCCGACCGCCCGGAGCCGTCCGGTCTGTCGGGTTCGCCACCTTCGGCGCCACCTTCGGCGACACCTTCAGCGCGCGCCTCCACGGCCCGCCTCCACCGCCCGCCCCGGGCCGCCGGAACCGCGGCCCGCCGGTCCCGCCGCTCCCGGCTACGCGCTCAGTCCGGGCGCGTCCGGTTCGGCCGCCGACACCGCGCCGGACTCCTCCGCGATGGCCCGCAGCCGGCTGAGCGCGCGGTGCTGGGCGACCCGGACCGCGCCCGGCGACATGCCCAGCACCTGACCGGTCTCCTCCGCGCTCAGGCCCACCGCGACCCGCAGCAGCACCAGCTCGCGCAGGTGGTCGGGGAGGCGGGCGAGCAACGTACGGGCCCAGGCGGCGTCGCTGTTGAGCAGCGCGCGCTCCTCGGGCCCGAGCGAGTCGTCCGGCTTCTCCGGCATCTCGTCGGCGGGCACCGGCGCACCGGGACCGCGCATCGCGGCCCGTTGCAGGTCGGCGATCTTGTGCGAGGCGATCGACACCACGAACGCCTCGAACGGCCGGCCCAGGTCGCGGTAGCGGGGCAGCGCGCACAGCACCGCCAGGCACACCTCCTGGGCGAGGTCGTCCACGAAGTGCCGCGCGTCGCCCGGCAGACGGGACAACCGGGTGCGGCAGTACCGCTCGGCGAGGGGGTGGACGGCGGCGAGCAGGTCGTGCGTGGCCCGCTGGTCCCCGTCGACAGCGCGACGAACGAGGGCACCGATGGCCGGGGGGTCGTCGTCACGCATCCACCCATGGTGCCTCGCCGCCGGACGATTCGCCGCATCGCGTCCGGACTTCTGCACCGAAGCGTTATGCGGTCCGTCCGCCGGGGCGCCCGCCGCGGCCGCGGGAACGGTGCCGTCGACACCGCCCGAAGCGGTGTCGGGCGCGGTGCCCGCCGCGGCATCGGCCCTGCTTCCGGGCCCTGTTGGCGCCTGGGCCGGGACGGACCCGGCCCGCGCGCCGCGCGCGCTCTCCCGCCCGCCGTTCACATCGGCCGCGAGCACGGACGACTGCGCCCGCGGGCCCGCCGCAGTCATCTCCGCCATACCCGGCCCCCGCCGATCCCCGAGGAAGTCCATACGTCAAGCATGCGTCCTCCGCCGGGAAACCGGGGACCCGCCGGTGGGCACCCGGCGTTCCCGCGGCTGTGCCACGGGAGTTCGCCGAGGTCGCCGGGGGTCCGGCCGGGTGCGTACGGCTGCCGGCCCGCGGCGTGCCGCCGGCCGGCGGGCGGTCAGCGGACCAGGCCCCAGCGGAAGCCGAGCGCCACCGCGTGCGCGCGGTCGGAGGCGCCGAGCTTCTTGAACAGCCGCCGGGCGTGCGTCTTGACGGTGTCCTCGGACAGGAACAGCTCACGGCCGATCTCCGCGTTGGAGCGGCCGTGGCTCATCCCTTCGAGCACCTGGATCTCGCGGGCGGTCAGGGTGGGCGCGGCGCCCATCTCGGCCGAGCGCAGCCGGCGCGGGGCCAGCCGCCAGGTCGGGTCGGCGAGCGCCTGCGTGACGGTGGCCCGCAGTTCGGCGCGCGAGGCGTCCTTGTGCAGGTAGCCGCGCGCACCGGCGGCGACGGCGAGCGCCACCCCGTCGAGGTCCTCGGCGACGGTGAGCATGATGATGCGGGCGCCGGGGTCGGCGGACAGCAGCCGCCGCACCGTCTCCACGCCGCCGAGGCCGGGCATGCGGACATCCATCAGGATGAGGTCCGAGCGGTCGGCACCCCAGCGGCGGAGGACCTCCTCGCCGTTGGCCGCGGTGGTCACGCGCTCGACGCCGGGCACGGTGGCCACCGCGCGGCGCAGGGCCTCTCGGGCGAGCGGGGAGTCGTCGCAGACGAGGACGGAAGTCATGACCGCCCCCCGCAGCTGAACCGCGTCACTTGTGCCTCCAGGCTGTACGAAGTACGAATCTTCACCGTTGGGGCTGACGGCTCGGGCATCTGCCCGAATCACGTGATTCCGCCAACCGCTTCCGCCACACTCAACGACCCTCACCCGAAAGAGTTACGACGTCGGATCGCAGTCGTGTGCACTCTACGTGATCATGCGTGTACGGATCGACCATGTCGCAGGTCAGATGGGCGAGGCGGCCGTGTTTTCCGAGGCGGCGGGCGGTCCGATTCATCCGCGCGAGGGGTACCGCGCCACTCGCGCGGCGCATCACGCGCGGTCGCGAATTATGCCAAACGGGTCTTAGGACGGATTTTGCACTGTTTGGCGGCTCTTTCCTGGTGCGTGGGGTAATCGTCGCTAGATTGGCGAAGAGTCATATTTACATCTACTACGACAGTAGATGTACGGTCGGACGTGCGGCTGAGCGAAGCCGAGCTCCCAGGCCGTCACCCACGTTTCGAGGGGATGAGCAATGGCAGACTTCTCCCGCCTTCCCGGCCCCAACGCGGACCTATGGGACTGGCAGCTGGTCGCCGCCTGCCGCGGCGTCGACAGCTCGCTGTTCTTCCACCCCGAAGGTGAGCGCGGCGCCGCCCGCAGCGCGCGGGAGGCCGCCGCCAAGGAGGTGTGCATGCGCTGCCCGGTCCGCGCGGAGTGCGCCACCCACGCCCTGGCGGTACGCGAGCCGTACGGCGTGTGGGGCGGCCTGACCGAGGACGAGCGCGAGGCCATGATGGGCCGCTCCCGCCACCGCGCCACCCCCGACCGGGACGACGACGAGCGGGAGCGCGAACGCGAGCGGGACCGCGAGCGCAAGCGGTACGACCGCTACGCCGACACGGACCTCGACGACGCCGACGCCGCTGACGAAGCGGACGCGGCCGCGATGGACGACGACGGCCCGCACGGCCGCCACGGCCACCACGACGACTACGACCCGTACGACGGGGACGGCGACCTGGACCTGGAGCCGGACCGGGACGGCCAACCGCTGCGCATCTACTGACGTCCGGCGCCCCGCGACCGGCACCGAAGAATCGATTCTGCACACCCGGCGCACCCGGCACGGCCGCGGGCGGCTGCTCTACGGCCGCACCGCCGCCCGGCTCAGCCAGGTGAGCATCATGTCCACCGCGGGTACGCGGGCGAGGTCGGGGAGGGTGAGCGCCACGACCTCGCGCTCCACCGCGGGGGCCAGCTCCAGCACCGCCACCCCGTCGGTCCGCACCGCCGCCAGGGCGAGTTCGGGCAGTACCGCCACGCCCAGACCGGCCGCGACCAGGCCCACCACCGCCGGCGAGTCGTCGGTGGCGAAGTCGATCCGGGGAGTGAACCCGGACCGCTCACACACCTCGACCAGGTGCCGGCGGCAGCGCGGGCACCCGGCGATCCACTGCTCGGCGGCCAGCTCCTCGTACGGCACGGGCGGCACCGTCTCGGGTGAGCGCCGCGGGCCCGCGGCTGCGAGCCGGTGCTTCTGCGGGACGAGCCCCACCAGCCGGTCGGTGAGCAGCGGGCGCACCACCAGGTCCGACCAGGACTCCTCGGACGGGGTCGGCAGGTCCACGTACCGGAACGCGAGCGTGATGTCGCAGTCGCCCGCGCGCAGCATCTCCACCGAGGCGGGCGGCTCCGACTCGACCAGCGAGACCCGGGTGTCCGGATGGCGGGCGCGCAGCGCGGCCACCGCGGCCGGCACCAGGGTGGAACTGCCCGAGGGGAAGGAGGCGAGCCGGACCCGTCCGGCGCGCAGGCCCGCGATCGCCGCGACCTCCTCCTCGGCGGCGGTCAGCCCGGCGAGGACCCCCGCGGCGTGGCGCACCAGCGCGTCGCCGGCCTCGGTCAGCCGCATCTCGCGGGCGCCGCGGACCAGCAGCGGGGTGCCGACGGCGTTCTCCAGGGCCTTCATCTGCTGGCTCACCGCGGGCTGGGTACAGCCGAGGTCGCGGGCGGCGGCGGAGAAGGAGCCCGTGCGCGCCACCGCGCGCAGGACCCGGAGATGGCGTGGCTCGAGCACAGGCCGATTTTATGGCCTGCACGGCCCGGCCGGGTGCTCCGGGGCGAGCCCCCGCCCCGGGGGTAAATGGGAGGTGGCTGCTCAGGGCGCGGTCTAGGGTGCCCGGATGGACATCACGGTGGTGCGGGAGACGTTCGACGCGCAGGTCAGGCGGGGCGCGGGAGTGGTCACGCCGGAGGGGGTGGTGCGGCTGGTGGAAGGCGAGGGGGCGGCCGGGTGGGCCGGGGTGGTGTGGTCGGGGTTCGCGGCGCACGACGGTGCGCGGGCGGACGCGGCGATCGCGGCGGAGCGGGCGTGGCTGGGGTCCGCGGAGGGGGCGGGGCGGGAGTACGAGTGGAAGCTGTACTCGTACGACCTGCCGGCGGACCTGCCGCAGCGGCTCACCGCGGCCGGGTTCACCGCGGAGCCGCCGGAGACGCTGATGGTCGCGGAGGTCGCGGAGCTGGCGCAGGACACGCCGGTGCCCGAGGGCGTCCGCTTCGCGGAGGTGCGGGACGCGGCCGGGGTGGACCTGATGGCGAAGGTGCACGACGAGGCGTTCGGCACGGACTCCGGGCGGCTGCGGGACCGGCTGCTCGACCAGCTCGGGGACCCGGACGTCGGCATGACGCTGGCGACGGCCGGCGGCCGGCCGGTGTGCGGCGCCCGCGTGGAGTTCCACCCGGGCACCCAGTTCGCGAGCCTCTGGGGCGGGGGCACCGTCCCGGAGTGGCGCGGGCGCGGCATCTACCGGGCCCTGGTCGCACACCGCGCCCGCACGGCCGCCGCCCGCGGCTGCCGCTACCTCCAGGTGGACGCCTCGGACCAGAGCCGCCCCATCCTCGAACGCCTCGGCTTCGCCCCCCTGGCCGTCACCACGCCCTACGTCCTGCCGTCAGCCGACCAGTGAACATACAGTCCGTCAACATCGGCCGCTCGCGGCCGAACCCGTGGAAGCGGCTCCCCGCCACGGGCATCGACAAGCGCCCGGTGCGGGGCCCGGTGGCCGTGGCGGCACCGGGCCCGAAGGGGACCGGCGCGGTCGGGCTGGCGGGTGACCGGGCGTACGACGTGAAGCACCACGGCGGGGACGACCAGGCGGTCTACGCCTACGCCCGGGAGGATCTGGACCGCTGGCAGCGCGAGTTGGGCCGGCCGCTGCCCGACGGCTGTTTCGGGGAGAACCTGACGACGGTCGGGATCGACGTCAACTCCGCGCTGATCGGGGAGCGCTGGCGGATCGGTTCGGCGCTGCTGGAGGTGTCCTGCCCGCGCATTCCGTGTGCCACCTTCGCCGGATGGCTCCAGCAGGCCGGGTGGACCCGGCGGTTCACCGCGGCGGCGGTGCCGGGGCCGTATCTGCGGGTGGTCGAGCCGGGCGAGGTGTGCGCCGGCGACGCGGTGCACGTGGTGGCACGGCCCGACCACGAGGTGACGGTCGCGCGGTCCTTCCGCGCGCTGACCACCGAGCCCGGGCTGCTGCCGCTGCTGGTCGACCTGCCTGCCTTCCCCGCCGTCGAACGCGCCGCGATCCGCCGCCGCCTGGACCGCTGGCCGGACTGCTGACCGCCCGCAGCGCCGAACGGTACGGGCCGCGGCCGGCTGCGTTGCACCGTGTCGCGGGGGGTCGGTGCGCTTCTAGGGTGGCGGTATGACGACTTCTGTAGTGACCGGGGCGACCGCGGGGCTGGGGGCGGCGTTCGCGCGGCGGCTCGCCGCTGACGGGCACGGGCTGGTGCTGGTGGCGCGCGACGCCGAGCGGCTGGAGCGGTCCGCGGCGGACCTGCGCGAGCGGTATGGCGTCGAGGTGGAGGTGCTTGCCGCGGACCTCGCGACGGACGCCGGGATCGCGGCGGTCGAGGAGCGGCTGAGCGCGCCCGGCCGGCCGGTGGACGTGCTGGTGAACAACGCCGGGTTCGGCAACCGCGGGGCTTTCCTCGACGCGCCGGTCGAGGACGAGCTGCGGATGCTGAAAGTGCACTGCGAGGCGGTGCTGCGGCTGACCACGGCCGCGGTGCCGGGCATGCGCGAGCGGCGCCGCGGCTTCGTGGTGAACGTGGCCTCGGTCGCCGCCTACCTGCCGCGCGGCACCTATGCGGCGAGCAAGGCGTGGGCGGTGCGGTTCACCGAGGGCGTGGCGAGCGAACTGCGCGGCTCGGGTGTGCGGTTCCTCGCCCTGTGCCCGGGGTTCGTGCGGACAGAGTTCCACGCGCGGGCCGGTATGGACTCCTCCGGGCTGCCGCCGTGGGCGTGGCTCGACGCGGACGAGGTGGTGGCGGCCGCGCTGCGCGACCTGGCCCGGGGCCGCACGGTCAGTGTCCCCTCGGCCCGCTACAAGGTGGCGGTCTCGCTCGCCCGCCATGTGCCCCCGGCCCTGTTCGGCGCCGCCGCGGGCCGGGCCGGCCGGTTCGACCCGAAGCTGCGCGGCACCCGGGGCTGAGCCGGAGCGGCGGGCGGAAAACGACCGGGCCCGCCAGGAAAACGACCGGGCCCGCCACCCCGTGACCGAGGTGGCGGGCCCGCAAGGCCGCGGAGGGGCCTGCGACGCGGTGACGCGTCAGTGGCTGTGCCCGTGACCGCCGGCGGCGGCCTCCGGCTCCTCTTCCTTCTTCTCGACGACCAGGGTCTCGGTCGTGAGCAGCAGGGAGGCGATGGACGCCGCGTTCTCCAGCGCGGAGCGGGTGACCTTCACCGGGTCGATGACGCCGGCCTTGACCAGGTCGCCGTACTCGCCGGTGGCGGCGTTGAAGCCGTGGCCCTTGTCGAGCTCGGCGACCTTGGAGGTGATGACGTAGCCCTCCAGGCCGGCGTTCTCGGCGATCCAGCGCAGCGGCTCGACGGCGGCGCGGCGCACGACGGCGACACCGGTCGCCTCGTCACCGGACTTGCCGAGGTTGTCGCCGAGCACCTTGACCGCGTGCACGAGCGCGGAGCCACCGCCGGAGACGATGCCCTCCTCGACGGCCGCGCGGGTCGCGGAGATCGCGTCCTCCAGGCGGTGCTTCTTCTCCTTCAGCTCGACCTCGGTGGCCGCGCCGACCTTGATCACGCAGACGCCGCCGGCCAGCTTCGCCAGACGCTCCTGGAGCTTCTCGCGGTCCCAGTCGGAGTCGGTGGTGGCGATCTCGGCCTTGATCTGGCCGACCCGGCCCTCGATCTCGGCCTTGTCGCCGGCACCGTCGACGATGGTGGTCTCGTCCTTGGTGACGGTGACCCGGCGGGCGGAGCCCAGCAGGTCAAGACCGGCCTGGTCGAGCTTGAGGCCGACCTCCTCGGCGATGACGGTGGCGCCGGTCAGCGTGGCGATGTCGCCCAGCATGGCCTTGCGGCGGTCGCCGAAGCCCGGCGCCTTGACCGCGACCGCGTTGAAGGTGCCGCGGATCTTGTTGACCACCAGGGTCGACAGGGCCTCGCCCTCGACGTCCTCGGCGATGATCAGCAGCGGCTTGCTGGAGTTGGCCTGGATGACCTTCTCCAGCAGCGGCAGCAGGTCCTGGATCGAGGAGATCTTGCCCTGGTGGATGAGGATGTACGGGTCGTCGAGGACGGCCTCCATCCGCTCCTGGTCGGTGACGAAGTACGGCGACAGGTAGCCCTTGTCGAACGCCATGCCCTCGGTGAAGTCCAGCTCCAGACCGAAGGTGTTGGACTCCTCGACGGTGATGACGCCGTCCTTGCCGACCTTGTCCATCGCCTCGGCGATCAGGTCGCCGACCTGCTTGTCCTGCGCGGACAGCGCGGCGACGGCGGCGATGTCCTCCTTGCCCTCGATCGCGCGGGCGGTGGCGATCAGGTCGTCCGAGACCGCCTTGACGGCCGCGTCGATGCCCTTCTTCAGGGCGGCGGGGGAGGCGCCGGCGGCGACGTTGCGCAGGCCCTCGCGGACCAGCGCCTGCGCGAGCACGGTCGCGGTGGTGGTGCCGTCACCCGCGATGTCGTTGGTCTTGGTCGCCACCTCCTTGACGAGCTGGGCGCCCAGGTTCTCGTACGGGTCCTCGATCTCCACCTCGCGGGCGATGGTCACGCCGTCGTTGGTGATGGTCGGGGCGCCGAACTTCTTGTCGATGACGACGTTGCGGCCCTTGGGGCCGATGGTCACCTTCACGGTGTCGGCGAGCTTGTTGACGCCGCGCTCAAGGGCGCGACGGGCGTCCTCGTCGAACTTCAGGATCTTGGCCATGCCTGCGAACTACCTCATCTACTCGTATGTCGTCGTCAGTCAGTGAGGACGGTCAACGAAACCGCCCCGGCCCCGGCCGGAAGAGGGCGCGGAGTCCCGGGGCGGGATCACGGCTGTGGTGGGCCGGAAGACTACTTCTCGATGATCGCGAGAACGTCGCGCGCCGAGAGGACGAGGTACTCCTCGCCGTTGTACTTCACCTCGGTGCCGCCGTACTTGCTGTAGAGCACGACGTCGCCGACGGCGACGTCGAGCGGCAGGCGGTTGCCGTCCTCGAAGCGGCCCGGGCCCACGGCCAGGACGACGCCCTCCTGGGGCTTCTCCTTGGCGGTGTCCGGGATGACCAGGCCCGAGGCCGTGGTCTGCTCGGCATCGAGCGGCTGGACCACGATGCGGTCCTCGAGCGGCTTGATGGCAACCTTGGTGCTGGCGGTCGTCACGATCCGACCTCCCCCTTCAAAGGGCTCACGGGAGTGTCTGTCTGGGTCGGCGACCTGGTAGGCCCGTCGTCGCGGGTGCCGGACCTGCCCGTCGCTGAGTTCTGGCACTCAGCGGTGCCGAGTGCCAGAACCGAGACTAGGACGCACTTAGCACTCGGTCAAGCGGAGTGCCAACGGATGCCCCGAAGGGGGTCGGCGACCGGCGGCGCCCGCGCGCCGGGGCCGCCGCGGCAGCGCGCACAATGGGGCGGGTGACACCCGAGGACCTCGATGCCCTGCTCGCACCCGAAGGGCAGGAACTGCTGCGCGAGTTGCGCGACCACGACCCGGCCGACGAGCTGGCCGCGGCCACCCGGCTGCGGCGCACCCACCCGCCGGAGCTGGTCTCCGCGGCGCTCGGGCAGGCCCGGCTGCGGCAGCGCGCCGCCGCGAAGTTCGCCGCCGATGACGCCGCGCGGATGTACTTCACGCCCAACGGCGTCGAGCAGGCCACCCGCGCCGCCGTCGCCGCCCACCGGGCCGCCCGCTTCCGCGCGTTGGGCGTGCGGCGGCTGGCCGACCTGTGCGGCGGCATCGGCGGCGACGCGGTCGCGCTGGCCCGCGCGGGCATCGAGGTGCTCGCGGTCGACCGGGACCCGCTCACCTGCGCGGTCGCCCGGGCCAACGCGCGGGCGCTGGGCCTGGCCGACCGGATCGAGGTGCGCTGCGCGGACGTGGCGGACGTGGACACCGCCGGCTGCGACGCGGTGTTCGTGGACCCGGCGCGCCGTTCGGGGCGGGGCCGCACCTTCGACCCGGAGGCGTACTCCCCGCCGCTGTCCTGGGCGCTGGCCGCGGCCCGCACGGTGCCGTACGCGGCGGTGAAGGTGGCGCCCGGGGTGCCGCACGAGGCGGTGCCCGCCGACGCGGAGGCGGAGTGGGTCTCGGACCGGGGCGAGGTGAAGGAGGCGGCGCTGTGGTTCGGCACCGGGCCCGGCACCGTACGCGCCACGCTGCTGCCGGGCGGGGCGGAGCTGACCGCGCCCGGCCCGCCGCCGGCCCCGCCGGTGCGGCCGGTGGGGCGGTACCTGTACGAGCCGGACGGCGCGGTCATCCGCGCGCACCTGGTCGCCCTGGTCGCGAGCGAGGTGGGCGGCGGGCTCATCGACCCGACCATCGCCTACGTCACCGGCGACGACCCGCACCCGACGCCGTACGCGGCCGCGTACGAGATCCGGGACGCGCTGCCCTTCGGCCTCAAGCGGCTCAAGGCGCTGCTGCGCGAACGTGAGGTGGGGCGGCTGACGGTGAAGAAGCGCGGGTTCGCCATGGAGCCGGAGGAGGTACGGCGCCGGGTGCGGCCGCAGGGGCCGCACGAGGCGACGGTGTTCCTGACCCGGGTGGCGGGCGAGCCGGCGATGCTGATCGGCGCGCCGGCGGCGTGGGACGGGCGGCTCAGGGCCTGACCGCGACCGACACGAACCGCCAGCGGTGCACCTGGCGGCGGACCAGTTCCGGCGGCGGGTCCGGCAGTTCGGGCAGCTCGGCGCCGTAGGGCGCGTCCCACCAGCTGATGACGAGCACCCGGTCGCCGGGCGCGGTCAGGTACTCCACCCGCTGGGGCTGCCCGGCCAGCTCCTGCTGCCGCGCCCAGTCAAGGAGTTCGGCGCCGCGCTCGTCGGCCGCGGCCGCCTCCCACATCAGCGTGACGGTCATCCGTACAGGTTGTCCTTGCTCAACTCGTGCACATGGTCGTGGTCATGGGCGTGGCTGTGGGTGTGGCCGTGATCGGGGCCGTGATCGGGGCCGTGGGTGTGGCCGGGCACCGAGATCTCGGTGACCGGCAGCGAGGAGTCCGCGGGCAGGTCGAGCGTGGAGGCCGAGCGGCCGCGGGCGACCATCTCGGCGCCGAGCGCGGCGACCATCGCGCCGTTGTCCGTGCACAGCCCGGGGCGGGGCACCCGCAGCCGGATGCCCGCGTCCTCGCAGCGCTGCTGGGCGAGCGCGCGCAGCCGGGAGTTGGCCGCCACTCCCCCGCCGATCATCAGGTGGTCGACGCCGTTGTCCTTGCAGGCGCGGACGGCCTTGCGGGTCAGCACGTCGACCACGGCCTCCTGGAAGGACGCCGCCACGTCGGCGACCGGCACGTCCTGGCCGTCCCGGCGGCGGGCCTCGACCCAGCGGGCGACGGCGGTCTTCAGGCCGGAGAAGGAGAAGTCGTAGCGCGGGTCGCGGCCGCCGGTCAGGCCGCGCGGGAAGGCGATCGCCCGCGGGTCGCCGTCGCGGGCGTAGCGGTCGATCACCGGGCCGCCGGGGAAGCCCAGCCCGAGCACCCGGGCGACCTTGTCGAACGCCTCACCGGCCGCGTCGTCGATGGTCGCGCCGAGCGGGCGGACGTCGCTGGTGATGTCGGGGGCCAGCAGCAGCGAGGAGTGGCCGCCGGAGACCAGCAGCGCCATCGTCGGCTCGGGCAGCGCGCCGTGTTCGAGCTGGTCGACGCAGATGTGCGAGGCGAGGTGGTTGACGCCGTACAGCGGCTTGCCGAGCGCGTACGCGTACGCCTTGGCGGCCGAGACGCCGACCAGCAGCGCACCGGCCAGGCCCGGGCCCGCGGTGACGGCGATGCCGTCCAGGTCGCGGGCGCTGACCCCGGCCTCCTTCAGGGCGCGCTGGACGGTCGGGACCATCGCCTCCAGGTGCGCGCGGCTGGCGACTTCGGGCACCACGCCGCCGTACCGGGCGTGCTCGTCGACGCTGGAGGCGACGGCGTCGGCGAGCAGGGTGTGACCGCGGACGACGCCGACGCCGGTCTCGTCGCAGGAGGTCTCGATCCCCAGGACCAGGGGTTCGTCTGCCATTACTTCCTCAGATCCTCGGTTCCTCAAGGTCAACGGCGAAGGTGCGCGCCGGGTCGGACAGCCGCATCACGAGCGCGTCCACGTTGCCGGGCTGGTAGTAGCCGCGGCGCACGCCGATGGGCTCGAAGCCGAAGCGCTGGTAGAGGCGCTGGGCGCGGGGGTTGTCCACCCGCACCTCCAGCAGGACCTCGTGGCACTCGGCGGCGGTCGCCGCGCGCAGCAGTTCGGTGAGCAGGCGGCCGCCGAGGCCGCTGCCCCACTGGTCGCGGGCGGTGGCGATGGTCTGCACGTCGCCGGTGCCGGCGACGGCCGCGAAGCCGGCGTAGCCGACGATCCGCGGGGCGGGCCCGTCCTGCTGCTCGGCGACGAGGTAGGTGCGGGTGGCGGCCGGGTGCCGGGCGTCGGCGAGTTCGGACCAGAACATGCCGCGCGACCAGGCGTCCTCGGGGAAGAGGTCCTGTTCGAGGGCGGTCACGGCGTCCAGGTCCCACCAGCGCATGGCCCGCAGGGTGGCGCCGCCCGCGGGGGCCGCGCCGGTGTGCTCGGTCACTTCGGCAGGACCGCCTTGTAGCCGGCCGGCACCTGGGCGTCGGGGCGGCGCAGGTACAGCGGCCGGGCGGGCCCGAACTCCTCGCCCGCGGCCAGCCGGTGGGCGGCGAGCGCCGCGAGCGCGCCGGCCGACTGGTGCGCCGGGTCGGGCCGGTGGTCGGTGAAGACCTCCGGGTAGAGCGCGGCGCCCGCGCCGACCGCGGGCAGGCCGGCGACCGCGGCGGCGATGTCGGCCGGGCGGTCCACGGCGGGCTCGCCGGCGCGGTGCAGCGGGCCGTCGTAGCGCGCCCAGTAGACCTCCTTGCGGCGGGCGTCGGTGGCCACCGCGAACGGGCCGTCGAGCCCGGCCTCGCCGGCCGCCCAGGCCAGCCCGTCGAGCGTGCAGACGCCGTGCACGGGCACGCCGAGCGCGTCGCCGAAGGACGCGGCGGTGACCAGGCCCACCCGCAGCCCGGTGTACGGGCCGGGGCCGGTGCCGACCACGACGCCGGTGACGTCGGCGAGGGCGCGGCCGGCGGCGGCCAGCACCCGGTCGACGGCGGGCACCAGCAGTTCGCCGTGCCGGCGCGCGTCGATCACGGTGGACTCGGCGAGCACCTGCTCCCCGTCGTGCAGGGCGGCGGTCACGGCGGGTGTGGCGGTGTCGAAGGCAAGCAGCAGCACGCCCCAAGCCTACGGCGCGCGGGCGGCGCGGCGGGGCGCCAGGGGCGCAGCCGGCCTGACTGCTACGTTCAATTCAGACAAAAGCCTTATTCGGCATATATGACAGCCGGTGCGGCGGTGGGCCGACCCGGCGGGAGGACGGCGGCCGTGGTGCGGATCGGTTCGGGGGTCGCGGTGGCCGGGTTCCTCGCGACGGCGATCGCGGTGGTGGGGGTGCTCACGGCGGCCGCGGTGGACGCGCCGCCCCGCCACCCCGCGGGCGGCGCGCACGGGGGCGCGAGCGGCACGCCCGCCCCGCCGGCCACGGCGTCCGGCTCCCCCGCGTCCGCCGCGCCGACCGCGCTCCCCTCCGCCGGCGGGCACGGCGCCCGGGTCGTCTACAGCCTCGGCCGGCACCGGGTGTGGCTGGTCGACGAGCGGGGCGGGGTGCTGCGTACCTACGAAGTGCGCGCGGGCCAGATCGCCCCGGCGCGCGGCACGCACCGCGTCTTCGCCCGCGAGCGCGGGCAGGTCGTGCTCTTCGCATCCACCGATGGAGTGAACGTCGGATTCGCGCCCACCGCGAGCGCGGGGGCCTCCGGCGCCGTGATCCGCGAGGCGCCCGACGACGCGGCCGTGCTCTGGCAGCACGCGCCCACGGGCTCCCTCGTGGCCGTGGTGCCGTAATCCCCGGCCGCATGGAGGGCGGCCCTTACGCCGTACGGCGCTCCGGGTGCTCCGGGGCGGCGCGCCGCTCCTCGTCCTCGTCGCAGGAGGGCGGGGTGGAGACCGTACGGGCGGCCGCGCAGGCCACGAGGAGGTCCCGCACCGAGGGCACCGCGCAGGCGGGCTCGGGGCCGGCCCCGGCGGCACCGGGTTCCACCGGCCCGGCGGGCGCGTCGGCTGTG
Source organism: Actinacidiphila sp. bgisy144 (assembly GCF_057708105.1). Taxonomy (NCBI): domain Bacteria; kingdom Bacillati; phylum Actinomycetota; class Actinomycetes; order Kitasatosporales; family Streptomycetaceae; genus Actinacidiphila; species Actinacidiphila sp. bgisy144. Next base: position 375,101 of record NZ_JBYIRM010000001.1, read on the forward strand.
TCGGGCGCTGCGGGTGTTTCGCGCGCCATGGGCGTTTCGGGTCCTGCGGGCACCACGGGCTCCGCTGGCGCCGTCGGTGCCGGAGCCTGTGCGGCGGCGTCGCCGTGGGACGTCATGCGCGCCTCCCCGGGGAGAGAAGTTAGGCAACCCTAAGAGGGCGGCCGCTACCAGCACACCACGGCCACCCGCTCCCGCGCAACATCTTCCCGACAGAGTGTCGGCGCGAACCTCCGGCCCGCTCGGGCCGCTCAGAGGAGCAGCGGCGCCAGGTCCTGACCGGCCCAGCGCGGCCCGATCCCGATCACGGTCACCTCACGGGTGTCGTCGCCCTCCGCCGGCTCCGCGCCGGGCCCGGCATCCGCTCCGGCCGCGGCTCCCTCCGTGCCGTGTGCGCCGCCCTTCGCGCGGCCGCGCTCCTCGCCGAGCGTGCGGCCGATCACCACCTGGAGCCGCGCGTCGGACAGGTCCTCGACCTTGCCCTCGCCCCACTCCACCACCACCACGGACTCCGGCAGCGAGACGTCGAGGTCCAGGTCCTCCATCTCGTCCAGCCCGCCGCCCAGCCGGTAGGCGTCCACGTGGACCAGCGCGGGACCGCCGGTGAGCGAGGGGTGCACCCGGGCGATGACGAACGTCGGCGAGGTCACCGCCCCGCGCACGCCGAGCGCCTCGCCCAGCCCCCGGGTGAGCGTGGTTTTGCCCGCGCCCAGCTCGCCGGTGAGCAGCACCAGGTCGCCGGGAAGCAGCAGCGCGGCGAGCCGTCTGCCCAGCTCACGCATGTCTTCCGCGGTGTGTACGGTGATCCGGACCGCGTGCGCGTCCTCGGCGGTGCCCGCGCCCGCGGGATAAGGGTCGTGCGGATTGCCCATGGTGGCGAATGCTACGCGTCGAGCGCGGCCGTCAGCTCGCGCAGCCGCGGCGGTACGGGCACGCGCGCGCCCTCCGCGGCCCGGGCGACCAGTGCCGCCAGCGCCGGCCCGACCAGCTCGGGCCGCTCGAACAGCACCAGGTGGCCGGCGCCGGGCACCACCACCAGCTCGGCGGCGGGCAGCTGCGCCGCCATCTCCGCGCTGTGTGCGCTCGGCAGCAGCAGGTCCGCGCTCCCGGCCAGCACCAGCGCGGGCAGACCGTCGAACGCGGCCAGCGCCTCGCTCTTCTCGTGTGCGGTGAACGCCGGGTAGAACTCGGCCACCACGTCGATCGGGGTGGCCTCGATCAGCCGCTCGGCGAACCGGGCCACGGCCGGGTCGACGTCCTTCGAACCGAAGCTGTAGCGCTTGATGACGCCCCCGAACAGCTCGGCGGTGGCCCGCCGGCCGCGCTCCACCAGCTCCGCCTGCCGGCCCATCACCCGCAGCAGCCCGGGCGCGACCGCGCGGAACGCCCGCGCCCCGACCGCGGGCAGCCCGAGCGTGTCCGCGGCGAGCTTGCCCGACGCGGTGGAGATCAGCGCGACCCCGGCGACGCGCTCGCGGACGTACCGCGGGTACTGGTCGGCGAAGGCCATCACCGTCATGCCGCCCATGGAGTGCCCGACCAGCACCACCGGGCCCTCCGGCGCCACCGCGTCCAGCACCGCCTTCAGGTCGCGGCCCAACTGGTCGATGGTGGCGGGCTCCCCCGCGAGCTGGTCCCGGCCGCGCTCGCTGCGGCCGTGGCTGCGCTGGTCCCAGTAGACCGAGCGCACCACGCCGCGCAGCAGCGCCCGCTGGAAGTGCCAGGAGTCCTGGCTGAGGCAGTAGCCGTGGGAGAAGACCACGGTGAGCGGCGGCCGCGGCCCGGCCGCACCGGCACCCTTGCCCGCCTCCGGCCCCGGGTCCGCGCCGCGCCCGCGCAGCCAGCCGCGCCTGGCGGCCCGCGGCGGGCGCACCGGCTCCGGCTCGGTCTCGGACCGCGGCGCGGGCGGCGCCTCGTCGACCTCGTAGTACAGCTCGGTGCCGTCCTCGGCTACGGCGATGCCGGGGGTGCCGCGCAGGCTGCCGTACGGGCCGGCGGCGTCGAGGGCGAGCTGTGCGCGGCGGCGCACCCCGCGGCCCACGGTGGCCCGCTCGATCGCCACGCCCGCGGCCGCGCCCGCCGCCACCACGCCGATCGCGGCACCGACCAGCCCGGCCCGCTCCCACTTCATCCCCGCTCCCTCCGCCATCGGTCAGCCGCTCCGGCCGTACGGTCCCCGCGGGCGGCCGCGCACCGGCGCGGCGGGGACGAGGACGCGGGCGCGGGCGCGGACGGGGGCGCAGGTGCTCATGCCGGCTCACCGACGTACAGCCGCGGCACCCGGGCGCCGATCCGGGTGACGATCTCGTAGGCGATGGTGCCGCAGGCGCGCGCCCAGTCCTCGGCGGTCGGCTCGCCCGCGTCGCCCGGGCCGAAGAGCACCGCCTCGTCGCCCGGCGCCGCGCTGTCACCGCCGAGGTCCACCACGAACTGGTCCATCGCCACCCGTCCCGCCACCGTGCGCCATTTGCCGGCCACCAGCACCGGGCCGGTGCCCGACGCGTGTCGCGGCACACCGTCTGCATACCCCAGGGGCACCAGCGCAAGCGTGGTCTCACCCGGGGTGACGTAGCGGTGGCCGTAGCTGACGCCGTGCCCGCCGGGGACGCGCTTGACCGAGGCGAGCCGGGCGGCCAGCGTCATCACCGGGCGCAGCCCGAAGTCCGCGGGGGCGCCGAGCTGGGGCACCGGGGAGATCCCGTACATCGCGACGCCGGGCCGCACCAGGTCGAAGTGGGCCTCGGGGAGGGTGAGGGTGCCGGGCGAGTTCGCCAGGTGCCGCACCTCCGGGTCGAGCCCGGCATCCGCGGCCTGGGCCAGCGCGGTGCGGAACGCGGCGAGTTCGCGGGCGATCGAGGGGTGGTCGGGTTCGTCGGCGCAGGAGAAGTGCGACCACACCCCGGTGACGCGGATGGTGCCCTCGCGCTCCGCGGCGCGGGCGGCGCGGGTCAGGTCCGGCCAGTCCGCGGGTTGCGCGCCGTTGCGGCCCAGCCCGGTGTCGATCTTCAGCTGGACGCGGGCGGTGCGCTGGGCCGCGCGGGCCGCGGCGACCACCTCGTCCAGGGCCCAACGGGCGCTGACCGTCACGTCGATGTCGGCCTCGACGCACTCCTGCCAGGGCCCGCCGGGGGTCCACAGCCAGCACAGGACGCGGCCGGTGAGGCCGGCCGCGCGCAGGGCCAGCGCTTCCTGCGGGGTGGCCGCGCCCAGCCACTGCGCGCCCGCCTGCTGTGCGGCGCGCGCGCACGCCACCATGCCGTGGCCGTACGCGTCGGCCTTCACCACCGCCATGAACGCGGCGGTGGGCGCGTGCGCGCGCAGGGCCGCGACGTTCGAGCGGAGCGCGGCGAGGTCGATCAGGGCGGTGGCGCGCAGCGCGGGGGGGAGGGGCGAGGGGGTGGGCATGGTGGCAGGTCCTTGCGGGTCCTTGCAGGGGGCTTTTTGCGGGGGCGGGTTCGGGTCGGTTCGGTTTCGTCTGTAAGTGTCGCAGGCTGCGGGCTCGGGGGCCTGGACCTGGTCGGTGCGAGGGTTTGTGGCCGGGCGGGGGGCGGCGACCCGCCGCTGCGGTTTTCCGGCCGTCGCCGGCTGCCCGATGTCTGTGGAGTACGGCAACCCGCCGCTACGGTTTCCCGGACGTCGCCGACAGCTCGCCGGTGGCCGGCTGGGCGCGCAGTTCCCCGCGCCCCCGAAGGGCACCCTCCGCCCGCCAGGGCGGCAACCCGCCGCTACGGCTGCGCGATCGTCGCCGACAGCTCGCCGCTGGTCGGCTGAGCGCGCAGTTCCCCGCGCCCCCGAAGGGCACCCTCCGCCCCGCCAGGGCGGCAACCCGGCGCTACGGCTGCGCGATCGTCGCCGACAGCTCGCCGGTGGCCGGCTGGGCGCGCAGTTCCCCGCGCCCCCGAACGGCACCCTCCGCCGCTACGGTTCGCCGGAGGTTGCCGCGGCACCGAAGGGCACCCTCTGGGCAGTTTGCCGTGATGCTCAGGGGAGGAGGTTGTGCCAGGCGGAGGGGAGGGAGTCGGCGAGGTCGAGGGCGGTGAGGGGGGTGGGGGTGAGGCGGGCGGAGAGGCCGTGGAGGTAGGCGCCGAGGGAGGCGGCATCCTGGGGGGCGAGGCCGGCGGCGAGGAGGGAGCCGGTGAGGCCGGAGAGGACGTCGCCGCTGCCGGCGGTGGCGAGCCAGGCGGTGCCGGTGGGGTTGACGCGGACCGGGCGGACCGGGTCGGGGTCGGCGACGAGGGTCGTGGAGCCCTTGAGGAGCACGGTCGCCCCGAAGCGCGCGGCCAACTCCCGTACGGCGTGCAGCCGGCGCCCCTCGACGTCCTCGCGGGCCCATCCGAGCAGCGCGGCCGCCTCACCGGCGTGCGGGGTCAGCACGGTGGCCGCCGTACGCCGCTTGACCGCCTCGGGGGTGAGCAGGCGCAGCCCGTCGGCGTCCACGAGGATCGGCACGTCCGAGGCCAGCGCGTCGTCCACGGCGGTGCGCGCGTCCGAGGTGTCGCCGAGCCCGGGCCCGACCACCCACGCCTGCACCCGCCCCGCGGAGCGCGGCGAACCGGGTGAGACCAGCGTCTCGGGGTGCCGGGCCAGCACCGCGGTGCCGCCGGGCCCGGCATACCGCACCGCGCCGGCGCCGCCGCGCAGCGCCCCGGACACCGCGAGCACCGCCGCGCCCGGGTACCGCTCGGAGCCGGCGGCCACCCCGACCACGCCCCGCCGGTACTTGTCGCTCTCCCCGGTCGGCCGCGGCAGCAGCGCCGCGGCGTCGGCGTGCTGGAGCGCTTCGAGTTCGGGCGCCCCGAGGTCGCCGCCGAGGCCGATGTCCACCAGCCGCAGCGCCCCCGCGTACTGCGCCGCCGGGTCGATCAGCAGCGCGGGCTTGTACGTGCCGAACGTGACGGTCGCGTCCGCGCGGACCGCCGGGCCGTGCACCTCGCCGGTGTCGGCGTCCACCCCGCTGGGCAGGTCCACGGCGAGCACCGCGGCCGGACCGTCCGCCGCGGCCGCCGCCAGTTCGGCCGCCTGCGGGCGCAGCCCGCCCCGGCCGCCGATGCCGGTGACGCCGTCCAGCACCAGGTCCGCGCGCGCGACGACCCGCGCGCCCTCCTCTGCGGCGGCCACCCGGCCGCCGGCCGACCGGAACGCCGACAGGCCCTCGGCGTACGCCCGTTCCGGGGTCAGCAGCACCGCCGTCGCCGCCGCGCCCCGGCGCAGCAGCCGGGCCGCCGCGAAGAGCGCGTCCCCGCCGTTGGCGCCGCTGCCGACCAGCACCGCCAGCCGCGCGCCGTACACCCGCCCGAGCAGGTCCGCGCCCGCGCCGGCCAGCCCGGCGGCCGCCCGCTGCATCAGCGCGCCCTCCGGCACCCGCGCCATCAGCGCCGCCTCGGCCCGCCGCACGCTCTCCACACTGTGCCCGTACCTCATCAGCAACCTTCCCCTCGGCGCCCCACCCGAGCCTACGGACCCGTCCAACTCCTCGCCACGCCACCCCGGGCCGCGGCCACGACCCGGTGGTGCTCCGCCCGCTGGACGCGTACGAATCGCTGGGCGAGGCCGCGCACCTGCTCCGCAGCCCCGCGAACGCGCGCCGCTGACCTCAGCTCTCGGCGATGACCACCGCGGAGGCGATGCCGGCGTCGTGGGAGAGGGAGACGTGCCAGCTGCGGACGCCGAGGGCCGCGGCGCGGGCGGCGACGGTGCCCTGGACGGCGAGGTGGGGCTGTCCGGTGGGCGACGTGGTGATCTCGGCGTCGAGCCACTGGAGGCCGGCGGGGGCGCCGAGCGCCTTGGCCAGGGCCTCCTTCGCCGCGAAGCGGGCCGCCAGGGAGGCGGAGCCGCGGGGCGCGCCGGAGGGCAGCAGCAGCTCGGCGGGGGTGAACAGGCGCGCGGCCATCGACGGGGTGCGCGCGAGGGCCGCCTCGAAGCGCTCGATCTCGGCGACGTCGATGCCGACCCCGACGATCATGCCGCGCCCGCCGTCGCAGCGGTGTGCTCGTCCTGCGGTGGGTGGGCGTCCATGGGGGTCAGCTTAGAGGCGCCCGGCGCGCGCTGGACAATGTTCCGGTGCCGACCACGCCGCCGCCCGCCGCCGCCACGAGTCCCTACGTCGACCTGACCCGCGCCCAGTGGAGCGCCCTGCGCGACCGCACCCCGCTGCCGCTCACCGCCGAGGAGGTGGAGCGGCTGCGCGGGCTCGGCGACGTCGTCGACCTGGAGGAGGTCGAGGACGTCTACCTGCCGTTGTCCCGCCTGCTGAACCTGTACATCGCCGCGCACAGCGGGCTGCGCGGCGCGCTCAACACCTTCCTCGGGTCGGCCGCGGGCCGGGCCGGCGCCCAGCCCGGCACGCCGTTCGTGATCGGCGTCGCCGGCAGCGTCGCGGTCGGCAAGTCCACCACCGCCCGGGTGCTGCGCGAACTGCTCGCCCGCTGGCCGGAGCACCCGAAGGTCGAACTGGTCACCACCGACGGGTTCCTGCTGCCCAACGCCGAGTTGGAGCGGCGCGGGCTGATGGCCCGCAAGGGCTTCCCCGAGTCCTACGACCGCCGTGCGCTGGTCCGCTTCGTCGCCGACGTGAAGTCAGGCCGCCCCGAGGTGACCGCGCCGGTCTACTCGCACCTCAGCTACGACATCGTGCCCGGCGAGCGGCTGACCGTGCGCCGCCCGGACATCCTGATCGTCGAGGGGCTCAACGTCCTCCAGCCCGCGCTGCCCGGCACGGACGGCCGCACCCGGATCGGCCTCGCCGACCACTTCGACTTCAGCGTGTACGTCGACGCGCGCACCGAGGACATCGAGCAGTGGTACCTCGGCCGGTTCCGCAAGCTGCGCGACACCGCCTTCCAGGACCCGGACTCCTACTTCCGCAAGTACACCCAGGTGCCCGAGGACGAGGCGCTGGCCTACGCCCGCATGGTCTGGCGGACGGTCAACCTGCCCAACCTGGAGGAGAACGTGCTGCCCACCCGCGGCCGCGCCACGCTGGTGCTGCGCAAGGGCGCAGGGCACAAGGTGCTGCGGCTGCGGCTGCGCAAGCTCTGAGGGCCGGCCGCCCGGTACGAAGGCGCCGGGCGCGGCGCGGGGCCCGTACGGCCGCCGCGCCGCGCCCGCCGTCCTCAGCCCAGCGTCGCCTTGACCAGGTCGGCCAGCCGCCCGGCCACCGTGCGCGCGTGGTCGATGTCGGCGGCCTCGACCATCACTCTCACCAGCGGCTCGGTGCCCGAGGGGCGCAGCAGCACCCGGCCGGTGGCGCCGAGTTCGGCCTCGGCCTGGCTGACGGCCACCGCCAGTTCGGGGGTGCGCGGCATCCGCTCCTTGTCCACGTCGGGCACGTTGACCAGCACCTGCGGCAGCCGCCGCATGACGCCGGCCAGGTCCGCGAGCGGCCGGCCGGTGGCCGCGACCCGGGCGGCCAGCAGCAGCCCGGTCAGGGTGCCGTCCCCGGTGGTGGCGTGGTCCAGCACGATGACGTGCCCGGACTGCTCGCCGCCGAGCGCGTAGCCGTGCTCCTTCATCGACTCCAGGACGTAGCGGTCGCCGACCGCGGTCTGCACCAGGTTGATGCCCTCGCGCTCCATCGCCAGCTTGAAGCCGAGGTTGGACATGACCGTGGCGACGACGGTGTTCTCCCGCAGCGCGCCCTGCTCGCGCAGCGCCAGCGCCAGCACCGCGAGGATCTGGTCGCCGTCGATCTCCTCGCCGGAGGCGTCCACGGCCAGGCAGCGGTCGGCGTCGCCGTCGTGCGCGATGCCCAGGTCCGCGCCGTGCTCGACCACGGCGGCCTTGAGCAGGTCCAGGTGGGTGGAGCCGCAGCCGTCGTTGATGTTGAGGCCGTCGGGCTGGGCGCCGATGGTGACGACCTCGGCGCCGGCCCGGGAGAACGCCTCGGGCGACACCCGGGAGGCGGCGCCGTGCGCCTCGTCGAGGACGATCTTCAGGCCGTCGAGCCGGTTGGGCAGCACCGCGACGAGGTGGGCGACGTACCGGTCGAAGCCCTCGTCGTAGTCCCGGACCCGGCCGACGCCGGCGCCGGTCGGGCGCACCCAGGGGGCGCCGGTGCGGTGCTCCTCGTAGACCGCCTCGATCCGGTCCTCCAGCTCGTCGTCGAGCTTGTGGCCGCCGCGGGCGAGGAACTTGACGCCGTTGTCCGGCATCGCGTTGTGGCTGGCGGAGAGCATCACGCCGAGGTCGGCGCCCAGCGCGCCGGTGAGATACGCCACCGCGGGAGTGGGCAGCACACCGACGCGCAGGACGTCCACGCCCGCGCTGGCCAGGCCCGCCACCACGGCGGCCTCCAAAAACTCGCCCGAGGCCCGTGGATCGCGCCCGACCACGGCCACCGGCCGGTGCCCGGCGAAGCTGCCCGCTTCGGCCAGTACGTGTGCCGCCGCGACCGACAGGCCGAGCGCCAGCTCCGCGGTCAGGTCGACGTTGGCGATGCCCCGCACCCCGTCGGTGCCGAAGAGTCGTCCCACAGTGTTTCCTCCGATGCGATGCGGCGGCTCTGCTTGCGTGTGCCACGAACCTGCCGGGTCGTACAAGCACACATATACGCCCCTAGCTCATCATGCGAACGCCCCGGAGGCACCGATGTGCCTCCGGGGCGTTGCGTCGCGCGTCGAGCGGGGGGGTGGGGGCGGACCGCCCGGCTCCCCCGCCGGGACGACTAGCGCTTGCTGAACTGCGGCGCCTTGCGCGCCTTCTTCAGACCGGCCTTCTTCCGCTCGACCGCGCGGTCGTCACGGGTGAGGAAGCCGGCCTTCTTGAGCGGGCCGCGGTTGTTGTCGACGTCCGCCTCGTTGAGCGCACGGGCGACACCCAGGCGCAGCGCACCGGCCTGGCCGGAGATGCCGCCGCCGGAGATGCGGGCGACGACGTCGTAACGGCCGTCGAGCTCCAGCACCTTGAACGGCTCGTTGACTTCCTGCTGGTGCACCTTGTTGGGGAAGTAGCCCTCGAGGGTGCGGCCGTTGATCTTCCACTTGCCGCTGCCGGGGATGATCCGGACGCGGGCGATGGAGCGCTTGCGGCGGCCGGTGCCGGCGGCCGGCTGCGGGTCGCCGAAGCGGGAGGCCAGGGACTCGGAGGTGTACTCACCCTCGACGGCCTCGGACTCGAAGGTCGTGATCTCGTCGTAGGACTCTTCGCCCTCGACGGGGGTCTCGGCGGTGGTCTCAGCCACGATTCTCCTCAGGTTCTTTCTGGTAGCAGGTGGCCGGGACTACTGCGCGACCTGGGTGATCTCGAACGGCACCGGCTGCTGCGCAGCGTGCGGGTGCTGGTCGCCCGAGTAGACCTTCAGCTTGGTGAGCATCTGGCGGCCCAGGGTGTTCTTGGGGAGCATGCCCTTGACGGCCTTCTCGACGGCCTTCTCCGGGCTCTTGGCCAGCAGCTCGTCGTAGCGCACGGAGCGCAGACCGCCGGGGTACCCGGAGTGGCGGTAGGCCATCTTCTGGGTCTTCTTGTTCCCGGACAGGTGCACCTTGTCGGCGTTGATGATGATGACGAAGTCACCGGTGTCGACGTGGGGCGCGTAGATGGGCTTGTGCTTGCCCCGCAGGAGGGTCGCGGCCTGGGTGGCCAGGCGACCCAGGACGACGTCCTGCGCGTCGATGACATGCCACTGGCGCTGAACGTCGCCGGGCTTGGGGCTGTACGTACGCACGGTCGTTAGCCTTCGCTATCTTCGGTGAGTTGGTCCTGACAAGGCCACCCGGCGATCACGACAGCCCTGGTGGCACAAGGGGACGCAACCCATGGGCCTACCGCTGGTCATCGGCCCGGTGGACCGGCGTAAGGGCCTCTCACGTGAGATAGAGCAAGCCAATACGCATAACGACATCGCAGAATACCCGGGTGGTCCCTGCCGGGTCAAAACGCGTCCCTCCGGGGGCGCGGACGGACCCCCCGGGGCCGGCCGTCCCGCCGGTTGCGGGACCTCGCGGCCCGGGCCGGCCGACGGTCAGCGGGGCCTTTCGACACGGCGCTCGTCCCACACGGGGGCCGGGGTCTCGCGGACCAGGCCGTCGGAGCCGAAGACGAGGTAGCGGTCGAAGCTGCGGGCGAACCAGCGGTCGTGGGTGACCGCGAGGACCGTGCCGTCGTAGGCCTCCAGACCGTCCTGGAGGGCCTCCGCGCTCTCCAGGTCGAGGTTGTCCGTCGGCTCGTCCAGCAGCAGCGCGGTGGTGCCCTGGAGTTCCATCAGCAGGATCTGGAAGCGGGCCTGCTGCCCGCCGGAGAGCTTGTCGAAGGTCTGGTCGCCCTGCCGCTCCAGTTCGTACCGCCGCAGCACCGACATCGCCCGGCCCCGGTCGCGGGAGTGCTCGGCCCACAGGATGTCCACCAGGGTGCGGCCGGCCAGCTCGGGGTGGGCGTGGGTCTGCGCGAAGTGCCCGGGCACCACCCGGGCGCCCAGCTTGTACGTCCCGCTGTGCGCGACCGAGGAGTCCCCGGCCAGCAGCCGCAGGAAGTGCGACTTGCCCGAACCGTTGGACCCCAGCACCGCGACCCGCTCGCCGTAGAACACCTCCAGGTCGAACGGCCGCATCAGGCCGGTCAGTTCGAGCTGCTCGCAGGTGACCGCCCGCACCCCGGTCCGGCCGCCCTGCAACCGCATCCGGATGTCCTGCTCGCGCGGCGGCTCCTGGGGCGCCCCCGCCTCCTCGAACCGCCGCAGCCGGGTCTGCGCCGCGTGGTAGCGCGAGGCCATGTCCGGGCTGTTGGCCGCCTGCTGCCGCAGCCGCAGCACCATCGCCCTGAGCTTGGCGTGCTCCTCGTCCCAGCGGCGGCGCAGCTCCTCGAACCGAGCGAAGCGCTCCTTGCGGGCCTCGTGGAAGGTGTCGAACCCGCCGCCGTGCACCCACGCGGTGGACCCGGCCGGACCGGTCTCCACACTGACGATCTTCTCCGCGGTGCGCGACAGCAGCTCGCGGTCGTGGCTGACGAACAGCACCGTCTTGCGGGTCAGCGCGATCTGCTCCTCCAGCCAGCGCTTGCCCGGCACGTCCAGGTAGTTGTCCGGCTCGTCCAGCAGCAGCACCTCGTCCGGGCCGCGCAGCAGCGCCTCCAGCACCAGCCGCTTCTGCTCGCCGCCCGAGAGCGTCTTCACCTCGCGCCACTGCGCCCGGTCGTACGGCACCCCGAGCGCGGCCATGGTGCACATGTCCCACAGCGTCTCCGCCTCATAGCCGCGCGCCTCGGCCCACTCGCTCAGCGCCGTGGCGTACGCCATCTGCGCCGGCTCGTCGTCCTGCGCCATGATCGCCAGCTCGGCGGCGTCGACGGCCTTGGCCGCGGCCTGGATACGGGGGTGCGCCACCGACACCAGCAGGTCGCGCACGGTGCGGTCGTCGCGGACGCTGCCCACGAACTGGCGCATCACGCCGAGGCCGCCGCTGACGGTGACACCGCCACCGTGCGGTTTCAGCTCTCCGGAGATCAGCCGCAGCAGTGTGGTCTTGCCCGCTCCGTTCGGCCCCACCAGGGCCACCGCGGCGCCCTCCCCGACCCGGAACGAGACGTCGCCGAGCAGCGCCCGTCCGTCCGGGAGGTAGTACTCGATGTGCGCGGCTTCGACGTGACCCATGGTCCGGATTCTCCCTGTCCCTGTGGACCCGCCCCAAGTCCTTTTCCGGGGCCGCTGCGGCCATATGATGCGCCACATGAGTGAAGGGCCGGGGCAGCAGCCCCCGCAGGAACCCCGTAACCAAGCCTCCGACGGCCCCCGCGAGGTCCTGGAGGGACGCGTCATTCCCTCCCGCACGTCAGACCCCCGGCGCGGCTTCGCCGGGCCGCCGCAGCAGGAGCGGTCCCCGCAGGAGCAGGGCGCGCAGGGCGCGCAGCCGCCCGCGGCCGGGGGCGGCGCCCCCGAGAGCCCGTACAGCTTCCGGCCGGGTGCGCCCGGTGCCGCCGGTGCGGCCGGTGCGCCCGGCTCCGGGGGCCAGACCGGCCCGGGGGGCCAAGGCGGCCAGGGCTTCCAGGGCGCCGGGCCTGCCGGGCCCGCCGCGCCCGCCGCGGCCCAGGGCGGACCGGCCGCACCGGGGCCGCAAGGAGGCGGCTACGGCTTCCCGCAACAGCAGCCCGCGCAGCCCCAGCCGCAGTCCCAGCCGCAGGCGCCCGCGGCCGGCCAGGGCCCTGCCGCCCCCGGCACCCCGCAGCAGGGCGGCTACGGCTTCCCGCAACAGCAGCAGCCCGGCGCCGCTCCCGGCGCCGCCCAGGGCGGCTACGGCTTCCCCCGGCCGCAGCAGACCGGCGGCCCGGGCGCGGGCCCCGCGGCTCCCCCGGCGAACGGGCCCGCGGCGGGCGCCGACGCACCCGGGACCCCTGACTGGAGCGCGCTCGCCGAGGAGCAGGCCAGCGGCGCCCAGCGCCGCCGCAAGGTGATGATGCTGGTCGGCGGGGCCGTGGCCGTCGCGGTGATAGCGGGCGGCGTGGCCACGGCCGTGGTGGTGTCCGGCCACCACTCCGACCACCCGATCGCCGACCCGAGCGGGTCGACGGGCAGCACCGGCCGGCAGTCGCTGCCGCCCGAGCCGTCCTTCTCCTCCGTCGCCCCGCCCTCGCCGGAGAACCCGCTGGACTTCATCTCCTCCGCGGCGAAGGACAAGGCGCCCCTCAGCGCGGCGTCGCTCTTCCCGGGCAAGACGTTCGTACTGGCCGGACGCACCTACACCAAGACCAACATCGCCAGCACCTCCTCGTGCGCGGCAGCCGCCGGCGGCCAGCTCTCCGGCTCGCTCGCCGCCAACGGCTGCACCAAGATGCTGCGCGCCACCTACACCAACGGCGCCATCGCCGTCACCGTCGGCGTCGCGGTCTTCGCCGACAAGGCGCACGCCACCAAGGTGCACAGCGTCGCCCAGTACGTCCGGCCGCTCAACGGCGGCGGCATCGCCGACTTCTGCCACGCCGTGGCCTGCCAGATGACGTCGAACTCGGTCGGCCGCTACGCCTACTTCGCGATCTCCGGCTTCAAGAACGGCAAGACCCTCACCGCGTCCAACACCACCGGCGCCCAGGCCGCCAACGACGCCTCGGACTTCGCCTTCCAGCGGATCGTCCAGCGCGGCCGGGACGCGGCCCAGGCCCAGGCGAACAGCCAGTAAGGCGGCGGGTAAGGGCCGCCCTCCCAGGAGAGCGGTCCTTACCGGCAGCCGGGCAGCGTCCGCATGTTGCGGGCCTCCCGGCTGCGCGCGGCCAACAGTTCGTCCGCCGGGTAGCCGACCTCCTCCAGCGTCAGCCCGTGCGGCCGCACCACGTTGACCGCCGAGTGCCGCTCCCGCCCGGCCAGCACCTCCGCGGGGAAGCCGACCGGCCGGTGCCCGTCGCCGACCAGGATCATCGCGCCGACCAGCGCCCGCACCATGTTGTGGCAGAACGCGTCGGCCCGTACGGTCGCCACCGCCAGCCCGTCGGCGCTGCGCTCCCACGACAGGTCCAGCAGGGTGCGGATGGTCGTCGCGCCCTCCCGCTTCTTGCAGTAGGCGGCGAAGTCGTGCTCCCCGAGCATCAGGCGCGCGGCCTCGTTCATCAGCTCCACGTCCACCGGCCGGTCGTGCCACAGCACATGGCCGCGCAGCAGCGGGTCCACCCCGCCCGGGTGGTCGCCGATCCGGTAGGCGTACCGGCGCCACACCGCCGAGAACCGGGCGTCGAAACCGGGCGGCGCCTGCGCCACCCCCCACACCCGTACGTCCCACGGCAGCCGTCCGGCCAGTCGGCGCCGCAGCTTCCCGCTCTCCAGCTCCCACACCTCCGCGGGCAGGTCCACGTGCGCCACCTGCCCCCGCGCGTGCACCCCCGCGTCGGTCCGCCCCGCCACCGTCAGCTCGACCGGCTCCGGCAGCCGCAGCACCGTCGCGATCGCGGACTCCAACTCCCCCTGCACCGTCCGCCGGCTGCGCTGCTTCGCCCACCCGGAGAAGTCCGCCCCGTCGTACCCCAGGTCCAACCGCACCCGCACCAGCCCATCCGCCGGCCGGTCATCAAACTCGCTCATCCGTGCAGCCTCTCACTGCTTCCCGCCGGACCGCACCGCGGCTCCGCCGCGAGCGGCGCCGATAGGATCGGCGCCATGACGACGGAGACTCCGCAGCAGGCACCGGACGTGGTCGAGGACGTTTTCGAAGGCACCGCGACCGGCGTCGAGGTCGAGCAGGACGGCGACCAGGAGTCCGGAATCTCCATCGCCAAGCCGTGGGACCCCTCGCAGATCCGGGTCACCACCAACCAGTTCTCCCTGCGCAACATCCTGGACCAGATCGACGAGGAGTCGATCGAACTGGCACCCGACTTCCAGCGCGGGAAGGTCTGGAAGACCGAGCAGAAGTCCCGGTTGATCGAGTCGCTCCTCCTCAACATCCCCCTGCCCGCCTTCTACTTCGCGGAAGACAGCAGCGGCGGGTTCCGGGTCGTCGACGGGCTCCAGCGCCTGTCCACGTTGCACGACTTCGTACGCGGGAATCCGTCGTCCTTCACGCTCAGGGGGCTGGAGTACCTGGAGGCGGAGAACGGGAAGAGTTTCACCGACCTGCCTGTCCAGTGGCAGCGGCGCATCAACAACGCGCAGCTCACGGTGAACGTGATCGACCCCACCACCCCGTCCGGCGTCATGTACGACATCTTCAAGCGGATCAACACCGGTGGCACTCCGCTGAACGCCCAGGAGATCCGGCACTGCATGAGCAGGAACCGCAGCCGCCAGATCCTGAAGACGATGACCGCGATGCCGGAGTTCGACGCCGCGACGCACCTGGCCGGCCACATCCGGATGAACGACCGGGAAGTCGCTCTGCGCTTCGCCGCGTTCTGGCTGCGAGGCGTGGAGGAGTACGGACTGCACCCCGCGATGGACGCCTTTCTGGAGACCACGACGGCGCTGCTCGACGCCCCCGGCCACGTACCCGACACCAAGGTCGAGGAGATGTACGCCGCCTTCCGGACAGCCATGCGCAACGCCCGTCTCGTCTTCGGTGAGCACGCCTTCCGCAAGTGGCCCCTCGGGCAGACATCGCGCAGTCCGATCAACCGGGCGCTGGTCGAGACCTGGTCGATCGCGCTGGCCCGGTACTCGTCCGACGACCTCGAACGTCGCAGGGAAACGATCGTCGCAAGTGCACGTCAGCGGATGACGGACGACTTCGACTATCTCGACGCGATCACCTCGTCGACGGGTGACCGCAGACGCGTGACCTTCCGCTTCGAGGCGGCAGCGAAGGATGCGGCGGCAGGTCTGTGATCAGGTCGCTGCGCATCGAGCGCTTCAAGTGCTTCGTGGACACCACTCTCGAGCTACGGCCCCTCACCGTGCTGACCGGCTTCAACGGCGCGGGGAAGAGCACGGTGCTGCAGAGCCTTCTCCTGGCGCGCCAAGCCGCCGTCGGCGCCGACGGCGCGGTCCGTCTCAACGGTCCCTACGGGCTCGCCCTCGGCGAGGCCCACGAACTGCTCCACCCCGACGCGACCACTGCCGACATCTGCGTGTCCGGCCGGAGCGACGAGGAGTCCTGGACCTACCGGTTCGGCGTGCCAGACGGGCGCGCGCTGCACCTCAACGTCGTGGAGAGCCCGCAGGAGCCCTCGCCGCAGCTGGTCCGTCCGGGCTTCGGCTTCACCTACCTCGGCGCGGAGCGGCTCGGCCCCCGAGACGTGCTGGCCGTCTCCGGGGAGCCGCCGGACGACCTCGGTGTCGGAGTCCGTGGGGAACACACGGCCCAGGTCCTGGCCCTCCGCGAGCTGCGCATCACGCGCAAGGCGCTCAACGTGCGGGAAGAGCTGACCTTCCCCCACACCGACGTCAACCTGCTGCGCGCCCAGACGGAGGCATGGGCGTCCCACATCATCCGCCCGCTGCGGCTCGAAGCGCACTGGGCCGCGGGGATGGCTGCCAGCGCCCTGCGGGTGCAGGGCGAGAACGGCGACGCCATCCGTCCGGCCAATACCGGGTTCGGCGTGTCCTACGCCCTTCCCGTCATCGTGGCCGGGCTCATGACCTCCCCCGGTGACGTGCTGATCGTGGAGAACCCGGAGGCGCATCTGCACCCCGCCGGGCAGTCGCGGCTCGGGGCCTTCCTCGCGCGCGTCGCCGGCAGCGGGGTGCAGGTGATCGTCGAGACCCACAGTGACCACGTCCTGAACGGCGTCCGGCTGG
Organism: Actinacidiphila sp. bgisy144; assembly: GCF_057708105.1. NCBI lineage: Bacteria > Bacillati > Actinomycetota > Actinomycetes > Kitasatosporales > Streptomycetaceae > Actinacidiphila > Actinacidiphila sp. bgisy144. The sequence continues at coordinate 391,242 of NZ_JBYIRM010000001.1, forward strand.
CGTCCGCTGTGGAAGGGCTGCTTCCGCCGGCGGACACCATCGTGCAGTTCTTCGACCACCGGGGGATCACGTCGATCGAGCTCGGCGGCCGGGGAGACCTCTCCCAGTGGCCGCCCGGATTCTTCGACCAGATCGAGGACGACCTGGGAAGGCTCGCCCGTGCCCGGCGCCGCGGGTGAGCCGTACCGGCTTGTCGTCGACCACGGAAGCCTCGATTTCCGGGGCCGCTCCGGTGCGGCCCTTACCGACCTTCTCGACGACTTCAGCGACATGCTGGAAGACCTCCAGGCCGAGCACGAGGTGGCTGCCTGGGCCTCCTGGGTCGAGCAGGAGTGCCGGGACCACGAGCCCCTGCACGCGTTTCTCTACCAGCGGGACAGCGGACCCGAAAGCGTCTCCCCCGACGCCAAACGGCGCTTGAGTCGGCTGATGGACCGGTGCCGCCTCTGGGACGACGACGAGGCGGCCGCAACACCTGACGGTGTCAGCGTGGCGGGTACCGCGCACCCGTGGCCCTCGGCGGCCGGGCACGCGCTCCGCCGCTCACTCCAGGGCACCACGACCGCCTGCCTGCTGCTGCCCACGAAGGAGGCCGTCTCCGGCTGGCAACCGGTGACGTCGGACAGCGGTGCCTCGACCGTCTTCTTCGTCACGAACAGCAGCGGCATCCCCAGCTTCTGGCGTGCGCTCTTCGACCGCGAGGACATCGGCGAAGCCGACTTCGGGATGCTGGCCGGACGGGCCTTCCCCGCGCTCGTGCTCGCCTCGTCGCTCTCCTTCTCCAAGTTCCAGGGCCACTACCGGGACCTGCTCCCGTGGGTGGTCAAGGCGCTGTCCGTGACGAACGACCATTTCGCCGCGGCGCTGGCGACCGGCGCGGGCATCCCCAGACAGGTTCAGGCGGCGCTCGGCGGGCACGGCATCACGCTCTCACCGGAGAGCCCGAAGACACACGCGAACGAAGCGGCCATGAGGGAGCGGGACGTCGAGCACGAGGGGGAGGTGTATCGATGCGAATGGCACGTCAAGCAGCACCCCACCCACAACCGGGTGCACTTCTCACTGCCTGATCAGCGCCTCGGTGGCCGGATACTCATCGGGATCTTCACCGACCACCTGCCGACCTGAGCAGAACGGGCCCGCACCCCGGAGGGGGCGGGCCCGCTGGCTGTGTTCCGGAACCGTCAGGACGCTCAGGCGTCCTTGGACTCCTCGTCCGCCGGAGCGGCGTCCTCGGGCTCGGCGTCCGCCGGAGCGGCGTCCTCGACCGGGGCGTCGTCCTTCTTGGCCTCGGCCAGGGCCTCGTCACCGGCGCGGTCCTTCGCGGAGCGCTTGGTGGCGGCCTCGGCCTCGCCGACCGCGTTCTGCTGCACGGTCAGGGCCTCGACCAGCTCGATGACCGCCATCGGGGCGTTGTCGCCGCGACGGGGACCGACCTTGGTGATGCGGGTGTAGCCACCCGGGCGGTTCTCGTACCGCGGCGCGATCTCCGTGAAGAGCGTGTGCACGACGCCCTTGTCGGTGATCTGCTGCAGCACCTGGCGACGGTTGTGGATGTCGCCCTTCTTCGCCTTCGTGATCAGCCGCTCCGCGACCGGGCGCAGCCGGCGCGCCTTGGCCTCGGTGGTGGTGATCCGGCCGTGCTCGAAGAGCGACTTCGCGAGGTTCGCGAGCAGCAGCTTCTCGTGCGCGGCGCTCCCGCCCAGACGGGCTCCCTTAGCGGGCTGGGGCATGGTCCTTCTCCTTCTACGCTGCACCGGCCGTGTCAGGTACCGATGTCAGTGCGAACCGGCGGCTGCCGGCTCGTGTGTCCCGGGGCCGAGCCCCGGAATTCCCGGGGCTGCCGCCCCGGGAGGTTCCGTTCTGCCCCGAGGGGCAAGCACCAAGGGCGCGTGCCCCGCAGGGGCTAGTACTGCTCGGTCTCCACGAAGCCCGCGTCCACGTCGTCGTCGGCGCCGAAGGCGTCGGCGGCGGCGGTCGGGTCGAATCCGGGCGGGCTGTCCTTGAGGGCCAGGCCCATCCCGGCGAGCTTCGCCTTGACCTCGTCGATCGACTTCGCACCGAAGTTGCGGATGTCGAGCAGGTCCGCCTCGGAGCGGGCCACCAGCTCGCCCACCGAGTGGATGCCCTCGCGCTTGAGGCAGTTGTAGGAGCGGACGGTGAGTTCCAGCTCCTCGATCGGCAGCGCCAGGTCCGCGGCCAGGGCGGCGTCCGTCGGGGACGGGCCCATGTCGATGCCCTCGGCGTCGACGTTCAGCTCGCGGGCCAGGCCGAACAGCTCGACCAGGGTCTTGCCGGCCGACGCCATGGCGTCACGCGGCCGCATGGCCTGCTTGGTCTCGACGTCGACGATCAGCTTGTCGAAGTCGGTGCGCTGCTCGACACGGGTCGCCTCGACCTTGTAGGTGACCTTGAGCACCGGGCTGTAGATGGAGTCGACCGGGATGCGGCCGATCTCCTGGCCCTGCTGCTTGTTCTGGACCGCGGAGACGTAGCCGCGACCGCGCTCGACGGTCAGCTCCATCTCCAGCTTGCCCTTGGCGTTGAGCGTGGCCAGCACCAGGTCGGGGTTGTGCACCTCGACACCGGCCGGCGGCGCGATGTCGGCGGCGGTGACCACACCCGGGCCCTGCTTGCGCAGGTACATCACGACCGGCTCGTCGTGCTCCGAGGAGACGACGAGCTGCTTGATGTTGAGGATGAGGTCGATGACGTCTTCCTTGACGCCCGGCACGGTGGCGAACTCGTGCAGGACCCCGTCGATCCGGATCGAGGTGACAGCCGCACCCGGGATCGACGACAGGAGCGTACGGCGCAGGGAGTTGCCGAGGGTGTAGCCGAAGCCCGGCTCCAGCGGCTCGATCACGAACCGGGAGCGGAACTCGTCGACGACCTCTTCGGTCAACGAGGGACGCTGAGCGATCAGCATGTGTTCGGTCCTTCAGTCGTGGGCGCCCGCTATTTGACGCCCCCTGTACTACGAGGGTACGGGCGGCGCGGCGAAACCGTCGTACGACGGCGGCCGCACCGCCCGTGACCTGCGAACTCCTACCCGACTACTACTTCGAGTAGAGCTCGACGATGAGCTGCTCCTGCACCTGGGTGTCGATCACCTGGCGCTCGGGCAGGCTGTGCACCAGAATCCGCAGCTTGCCGGCGTTCGCCTCCAGCCACGCGGGCACCGTCCGGTCGCCGGCCTCGCCCTGCGCCACCGCGAACGGGGTCAGGTTACGGGACCGCTCGCGGACCTCGACGATGTCGTTGACGGACACGCGGGCCGACGGGATGTCGGTCTTGCGGCCGTTGACGGTGATGTGTCCGTGCCGGACCAGCTGACGGGCGTGGTCGCGGGACTTGGCGAAGCCGGCCCGGTACACCACGTTGTCGAGGCGGGTCTCGAGGATGCGCAGAAGGTTCTCACCGGTCTTGCCGGTCTTCTGGTTCGCTTCCTTGTAGTAGTTCACGAACTGCTTCTCGAGGACACCGTAGATACGCGCGCACTTCTGCTTCTCACGAAGCTGGAGGAGGTACTCGCTGTCCTTGGTGCGCCCGCGTCCGTGCTCACCCGGGGGGTAAGGACGGATCTCGATCGGGCACTTCGCGCTCTCGCACTTAGCTCCCTTGAGGAAGAGCTTCTGCTTCTCCCGACGGCAACGCTTGCAGTCGGCCCCGGTGTAACGCGCCATTGTCTAGTTCTCCTGTTTCAGCTGGTCAGACGCGGCGGCGCTTCGGCGGGCGGCAGCCGTTGTGCGGGGTCGGGGTGACGTCCTGGATCGAACCCACCTCCAGGCCGGTGGCCTGGAGCGAGCGGATCGCGGTCTCACGGCCGGAGCCGGGACCCTTGACGAAGACGTCCACCTTGCGCATGCCGTGCTCCTGCGCGCGGCGGGCGGCCGACTCGGCGGCCATCTGCGCGGCGAAGGGGGTGGACTTGCGCGAGCCCTTGAAGCCGACGTGACCGGCGGAGGCCCAGGAGATCACGTTCCCGGCGGGGTCGGTGATCGAGACGATGGTGTTGTTGAACGTGCTCTTGATGTGGGCGTGCCCGTGAGCGACGTTCTTCTTTTCCTTGCGGCGCACCTTCTTGGCTGCGCCCTGACGGCCCTTAGGAGGCATGTGTCAATACTCCCGGTGGAGGTGATCGGTCCTACAGCGAAGACCGCTGATGGGGTCTGGCTGTCGGACTACTTCTTGCCCGGCTTCTTCTTACCGGCGATGGCGCGACGCGGACCCTTGCGGGTACGGGCGTTGGTGTGAGTGCGCTGGCCGTGGACCGGGAGGCCGCGACGGTGGCGCAGACCCTGGTAGCAGCCGATCTCGACCTTGCGGCGGATGTCGGCCTGGATCTCACGGCGGAGGTCACCCTCGGTCGTGTAGTTGTCGTCGACCCACTTGCCGATCTTGACGAGGTCTTCCTCGGCAAGGTCGCGGACGCGGGTGTCGGGGTTCACACCGGTGCTCTTCAGGATCTCCTGGGCGCGCGAGCGCCCGATGCCGAAGACGTAGGTGAGGGCGATCTCGACGCGCTTCTCACGCGGGAGGTCAACGCCTGAAAGGCGTGCCATGTGCTTGGCTCCTGGTGTTCTCGGAGGTCTTCCGCAGTTCCGGTTCCTGTCCGCCGTACCAGGTACGAACAGGTCCCCGGCCTCCTCCGGGGGTGTCATCCCCGTCCGGGACGGGGATGGGAACTGCGTATGTACGCGTGCTGCGTCGCGCGAAGTTCTGCTGGTGCAGGGGTGGTCGGCTGGGCGTCAGCCCTGGCGCTGCTTGTGGCGCAGGTTGTCGCAGATGACCATGACCCGGCCGTGGCGGCGGATCACCTTGCACTTGTCGCAGATCTTCTTGACGCTCGGCTTGACCTTCATGGGACTGAGGTTCTCCGGGTCGTGTGCTGAGATCTACAAGCGGGTTACTTGTATCGGTAGACGATCCGTCCGCGCGTCAGGTCGTAGGGAGACAACTCCACCACGACCCGGTCATCCGGGAGGATACGGATGTAGTGCATCCGCATCTTGCCGCTGATGTGCGCGAGGACCTTGTGACCGTTCTGGAGCTCCACCTTGAACATCGCGTTCGGCAGAGACTCGATCACGGTGCCCTCGATCTCGATGGCGCCTTGCTTTTTGGCCATGTCCTGCTTTCGGGATCGGCTACCGGGGTCGGCTCCGGACATGCCGGAAGACACGCGGGGCCGACATATGAGTCTACGGCAACGGCCGACGAAAGACGAATCCAGAAGTATGCCCACGCAGCGTGATCGTTACGCCGGTGGGCCGGCGGCTCCGCCGCGGCACCGGCTCGCGGCCCCGCGGGGCGCTACGCGAGCGGGTCGGGGGCGGCCGTCACGCCGTACTCGGCGAGCTTCGCCCGGCCGCCGTCAGGGGCGGTGAGCACCAGCGGGCCCTGCTCGGTCAGCGCGATGCTGTGCTCCCAGTGCGCCGACCAGGAACCGTCGTCGGACTTGACGGTCCACTCGTCCTCCAGCACATGGGTGTGCGGGGTGCCGAGCGTCACCATCGGCTCGATCGCCAGGCACAGCCCCGGCACCAGCCGCATGCCGCGGCCGCGCTTCTTGGTGACGTAGTTGAGCACGTGCGGGTCCATGTGCATCTGGCTGCCGATGCCGTGCCCGCCGTACCCCTCCACGATGCCGTACTTGCCCGACGAAGGCCGCGGCTGGCGGCGGATGTACGACTCGACCGCCTGCGAGATGTCGTCCAGCCGGTTGCCCTTGCGGAAGGCGGCGATGCCCGCCCACATGGACTCCTCGGTGACCCGGCTCAGCTCGGCCAGCTCCGGGGCGTGCCCGGTGCCCACCAGGCAGGTGAAGGCCGCGTCGCCGTGCCAGCCGTCCACGATCGCGCCCGCGTCCACCGCGAGGATGTCGCCGTCCTTGAGCACCGTCACCGCGTCGGGGATGCCGTGCACCACCACGTCGTTCACCGACGTGCAGATGTTGCCCGGAAAGCCGCCGTAGCCGAGGAAGTTGGGCTTCGCCCCGTGGTCGGCGAGCACCTTCGCGGCGACCTCGTCCAGGTCCTTGGTGGTGGCGCCGGGCACCGCCGCCGCCCGGGTCGCCTCGTGGATCGCCGCGACGACCAGACCGGCCTCCCGCATCTTCGCGATCTGCTCCGCGGTCTTCAGCTCCACCATCGCGGCCGACGCCTTCCTTGCTGCCTTGGGTCCGTACTGCCTTGCATCACTGCCGTGCACCACTGCTGCGCACCGCTGCCGTGCGTCCGCCGATCCAGGGTCGGGCCCGGGCGCGGGTCACCCACAACCATACGGCCGTGGCGCCCCTGGGGGCACCACGGCCGTGGCATGCACATGCACCGGCGGGGGCCGGCGCGGGGCGGGCTACCGGGCTTACGCGGTCGGCTCGCCGGCCTCCGCGCCGAGCGCCGTCATGGCACGCGCGGTCACCTCGGACACCGCGCCGAGCGCCGAGATGGTGACCACCAGACCCTGCTTCTTGTAGTAGTCGATGATCGGCTCGGTCTCGCGGTGGTAGATCTCCAGCCGGTTGCGCACCTTGTCCGGGGCGTCGTCGTCACGCCGGTACAGCTCGCCGCCGCACTCGTCGCAGACCCCCTCGGCCTTCGGCTGCTTGTACTCGACGTGGAAGACGTGCGCGCCGTTGTTGCGGCAGATCCGGCGGCCGGCGATCCGCTTGACCACCTCGTCCTCCGGGACCTCCAGGTCCAGCACGCCGTCCAGCGCGATCTCGTGCCGCGCCAGGTAGGCGTCCAGCGCCCGCGCCTGCTGCTCGTTGCGCGGGAAGCCGTCCAGCAGGAACCCGCCGGTCGCGTCCGGCTGCTCCAGCCGGTCCTCGGCCATGCCGATCGTGACCTCGTCGGGCACCAGGTCGCCGGCGTCCATGTACGCCTTCGCCTGCTTGCCCAGGTCGGTGCCCTGACTGATGTTGGCGCGGAACAGGTCGCCCGTGGAGATGTGCGGGATCGAGAGGTTCTTGGCGAGGAACGCGGCCTGCGTCCCCTTGCCTGCGCCGGGGGGCCCGACCAGGACGATACGCATCAGCGGAGGAACCCTTCGTAGTTACGCTGCTGGAGCTGGCTTTCGATCTGCTTCACGGTCTCCAGACCCACACCGACGATGATGAGGATGCTGGTGCCACCCAGAGGGAAGTTGCCGTTGCTCCCGTTGAAGATCGCGATGGCGACCGTCGGAACGAGGGCGATCAGACCCAGGTACAGCGAGCCGGGCCACGTGATGCGGTTGAGCACGTAACTCAGGTATTCAGCGGTGGGGCGACCGGCCCGGATACCCGGGATGAACCCACCATACTTCTTCATATTGTCGGCCACTTCTTCGGGGTTGAAGGAGATGGCGACGTAGAAGAAGGCGAAGAAGACGATCAGCAGGAAGTACGCGGCCATGTACGCCGGGTGGTCGCCCTTGGTGAAGTTGCGGCTGATCCACTGCGCCCAGCCGGCCGTCGACCCGGAGAACTGCACCACCAGCGCCGGGATGTAGAGCAGCGACGAGGCGAAGATGACCGGGATCACACCGGCCTGGTTCACCTTGAGCGGGATGTACGTGGAGGTGCCGCCGTAGGACCGGCGGCCGATCATGCGCTTGGCGTACTGCACCGGGATGCGGCGCTGCGCCTGCTCGACGAAGACCACCAGGCCGACCATGACCAGGCCGATCAGGATCACCGAGATGAACTCGACCCAGCCGCCGGCGATGGTGCCGGAGACCTTGATGCCCCACAGCGAGCCGGGGAAGCCGGCCGCGATCGAGACGAACATCAGGATCGACATGCCGTTGCCGATACCGCGGTCGGTGATCAGCTCGCCCAGCCACATGATCATCACGGTGCCCGCGGTCATGCACGTGACCATGGTGACGGTGGTGAAGATCGACTGGTTCGGGACGATGTCGTTGCCCTGGGTGCAGGTCGAGAAGAGGTTGCCGGAGCGGGCGGTCGCCACCAGGCCGGTGCCCTGGAGGATCGCGAGCGCGACCGTCAGGTACCGGGTGTACTGGGTGATCTTGGTGGTTCCGGCCTGCCCCTCCTTCTTCAGGGCTTCCAGCCGCGGGATCACCACGGTCAGCAGCTGCAGGATGATGCTCGCCGTGATGTACGGCATGATCCCCAGCGCGAAGATGGTGAGCTGGAGCAGCGCTCCGCCACTGAACATGTTGACCAGGCCGAAGAGGCTGTTGTTGCCCTTCGTCTGCTTCACGCAGTCGTTGACCACGCCGAAGTCGATCCCCGGCACCGGCACATGCGCGCCCAGCCGGTACACCACGATGATGGCGAGCGTGAAGAGCAGCTTCTTGCGCAGGTCGGGCGTCCTGAACGCCCGGGCGAACGCGGTGAGCACGGTGCCTCCTGCACCCCCCGCGCCACGGCGGAAGGACGGTCTCTGGTGAGATTTCTGACGGATAGGGGCTCGGCCACCTTACCGGCGACGTGCCCCCGGTAGGAATGACCCATCGGCCAGGGAAAATTCACAGAAATGAACGACCGGGGACGCCCTGAGGTACTGGGCGTCCCCGGTCGGGTTGCACATCCGGCTCAGACGAGCTCGGTGACGGTGCCGCCGGCGGCGGTGATCTTCTCCTTGGCGGAGCCGGAGACCGCGTCCACGGTCACCTGCAGGGCCACGGAGACGTCGCCGGTGCCGAGCACCTTGACGAGCTGGTTCTTCCGCACCGCACCCTTGGCGACCAGGTCGGCAACGGTGACCTCGCCACCCTCGGGGTAGAGGGCCGCGAGCTTGTCCAGGTTGACCACCTGGTACTCGGTACGGAACGGGTTCTTGAAGCCCTTGAGCTTCGGGAGCCGCATGTGGAGGGGCATCTGCCCGCCCTCGAAGCGCTCCGGAACCTGGTAGCGGGCCTTGGTGCCCTTGGTGCCGCGACCGGCCGTCTTGCCCTTGGACGCCTCACCACGACCCACGCGGGTCTTGGCGGTCTTGGCGCCCGGAGCCGGACGGAGGTTGTGCACCTTGATCGGGTTGTCACCCATGATCAGTCGACCTCCTCGACCGTGACGAGGTGGCGGACGGTGTGGACCATGCCGCGGATCTCCGGGCGGTCCTCCTTGACCACGACGTCGTGCAGGCGCTTGAGCCCGAGCGAACGCAGGGTGTCACGGTGGTTCTGCTTGCTGCCGATGTAGGACTTGGTCTGCGTGACCTTCAGGCGCGCCATCACACACCAACCCCGGCCCGGGCGCGCAGCAGCGCGGCCGGCGCGACGTCCTCGATCGGCAGACCGCGGCGGGCGGCGATCTCCTCGGGCCGCTGAAGGCCCTGGAGCGCGGCCACCGTGGCGTGCACGATGTTGATCGCGTTGTCCGAGCCGAGGCTCTTGGACAGCACGTCGTGGATGCCCGCGCACTCCAGCACGGCACGCACCGGGCCACCGGCGATCACACCGGTACCGGGGGAAGCCGGCTTGAGCAGGACGACGCCCGCGGCCTTCTCACCCTGGATCGGGTGCGGGATGGTGCCCTGGATACGGGGGACCTTGAAGAAGTGCTTCTTGGCCTCCTCCACACCCTTGGCGATGGCGGCCGGCACCTCCTTGGCCTTGCCGTAGCCGACACCGACGGTGCCGTCACCGTCGCCCACCACGACCAGCGCGGTGAAGCTGAAGCGACGACCACCCTTCACAACCTTGGCGACGCGGTTGATCGCGACGACCCGCTCGACATAGGCGGTCTTCTCGGCCTGCTGGCCGCCGTCCCGCCGGTCCTTACGGTCCCGTCGCTCGCCGCCACCGGCACCGCTTCCGCGGCGCTGGGGTCCAGCCATTGGAATTACCTCTCGATCCTTTTAGCGTTTCTCCGCTAGCTAACGGAACCGGGCTCAGAACTTCAGGCCGGCTTCGCGGGCGGCGTCCGCCAGGGCGGCGATCCGCCCAGCGTACTGGTTGCCGCCACGGTCGAAGACGACAGCTTCGACGCCCTTGGCCTTCGCACGCTCGGCCACGAGCTGGCCGACCTGCTTCGCCTTGGCGCTCTTGTCGCCCTCGCCGCCGCGGATGGACGCGTCCAGGGTCGACGCCGACGCGAGCGTGTGGCCCGCGAGGTCGTCGATGACCTGCGCCACGATGCCGCGGTTGGACCGCGTCACCACCAGGCGCGGGCGCTCGGACGTACCGTTGACGCGCTTGCGCACCCGGATGTGGCGCCGCTTGAGCGCCGCACCCTTGTACGCCTTGCCCTTGGCGATCTTCACACCGTATGCCATGGCTACTTACCAGCCTTTCCGACCTTGCGGCGGATGACCTCGCCGGCGTACTTGACGCCCTTCGCCTTGTACGGGTCAGGCTTCCGCAACTTGCGGATGTTGGCGGCCACTTCGCCGACCTTCTGCTTGTCGATGCCCTCGACGGAGAACTTCACCGGGGACTCGACCTTGAAGGAGATGCCCTCGGGGGCCTCGACGAGGATCGGGTGGCTGTAGCCGAGCGAGAACTCCAGGTTGGAGCCCTTCGCCTGGACGCGGTACCCGACGCCGCTGATCTCAAGGGACTTGCTGTAGCCCGCGGTCACGCCGGTGATCATGTTCGCCACCAGCGTGCGGGACAGGCCGTGCAGGGCCTTCGAGACACGCTCGTCGTTGGGGCGGGTGACCAGCAGCACGCCGTCCTCGCCCTTTGCGATCTCGATCGGCGCGGCGACGGTGTGGGTGAGCGAGCCCTTGGGGCCCTTCACCGCGACCGTGCGGCCATCGATGGTGACGTCCACTCCGGCGGGAACCGAGATGGGCAGCTTGCCGATGCGCGACATTGCTCTACCTCTCTTTCCCGGTTACCAGACGTAGGCGAGGACTTCCCCACCCACGCCCTTCTTCTGCGCCTGCTGGCCGGTGAGCAGTCCGTGCGACGTGGAGATGATCGCCACGCCGAGGCCGCCCAGCACCCGAGGCAGGTTGGTGGACTTTGCGTAGACCCGAAGACCCGGCTTGCTGATCCGCTTGATGCCGGCGATCGAGCGCTCGCGGTTCGGGCCGAACTTCAGCTCGAGGATGAGGTTCTTGCCGACCTCGGCCTCCTCGACCTTCCAGCCGGTGATGTAGCCCTCCTGCTGGAGGATCTCCGCGATGTGCGACTTGATCTTGCTGAACGGCATCGCAACCTCGTCGTGGTACGCCGAGTTCGCGTTGCGCAGACGGGTCAGCATGTCTGCGATGGGGTCGGTCATGGTCATGAGTTGGCCCTGGGCCTCTCTCGCCGGGGTTTCCTGTCTGCTCCGTCCCTTTCCCCCGGCCGGAGCCGGGAGCGGGTGTGGAGCGGGGACCTACGGCGTAGTGGATCGGGTCCTGGTGTCCGGAAGGGGACTACCAGGAGCTCTTGGTCACGCCCGGCAGCTCGCCACGGTGCGCCATCTCACGGAGGCACACGCGGCACAGGCCGAACTTGCGGTAGACGGAGTGCGGCCGGCCACAGCGCTGGCAGCGGTTGTACGCGCGCACAGCGAACTTGGGCTTGCGAGCCGACTTAGCGATCAGAGCCTTCTTCGCCACGGTCAGTTCTCCTTGAACGGGAAGCCGAGGTGACGAAGGAGGGCACGACCCTCGTCGTCGTTGGTCGCCGTGGTGACCACGGTGATGTCCATGCCCCGGACCCGGTCGATCTTGTCCTGGTCGATCTCGTGGAACATGACCTGCTCCGTGAGACCGAAGGTGTAGTTGCCCCGGCCGTCGAACTGCTTCGGCGACAGGCCGCGGAAGTCGCGGATACGCGGCAGCGCCAGCGACAGCAGGCGGTCCAGGAACTCCCACATCCGGTCACCGCGCAGCGTGACGTGCGCACCGATCGGCTGACCCTCACGCAGCTTGAACTGCGCGATGGACTTACGGGCCTTGGTGACCTGCGGCTTCTGACCGGTGATCGTGGCGAGGTCGCGGATGGCGCCCTCGATCAGCTTGGAGTCGCGGGCGGCGTCGCCCACACCCATGTTGACCACGATCTTGGTCAGACCGGGGATCTGCATGACGTTCTCGTAGCCGAACTGCTCGTGCAGCTTGCCCGCGATCTCGGCGCGGTAGCGCGCCTTGAGGCGCGGAGCGGTGCTGGTGGCAGCGGCACCTGAAGTTGCAGTAGTCATCTCAGATGTCCTCACCGGTCCGCTTGGCAACGCGGATCTTGGTGCCCTCGTCGTCGAAGCGGTAGCCGACGCGGGTCACGACCTTCTTGCCGTCCTTCTCCACGACCAGCTGCACGTTGCTGACGTGGATCGGCGCCTCGGTGGTGATGATCCCGCCGGTCTTCGAACCGCGGTCGGTCTGGCCGGCCTTGGTGTGCTTCTTGACCCGGTTGACACCCTCGACCAGGACCCGGTCCTCGCGGGGGTAGGCCACGATGACCTTGCCCTGCTTGCCCTTGTCCTTGCCGGTGATGACCTGAACCAGGTCGCCCTTCTTGATCTTCATCGGTTACAGCACCTCCGGCGCGAGCGAGACGATCTTCATGAACCTCTTCTCGCGCAGCTCACGGCCGACCGGGCCGAAGATGCGGGTGCCGCGCGGGTCACCGTCGTTCTTGAGGATGACCGCCGCGTTCTCGTCGAAGCGGATGTACGAGCCGTCGGCACGGCGGCGCTCCTTGACGGTGCGCACGACGACAGCCTTGACGACCTCGCCCTTCTTCACGTTGCCACCGGGGATCGCGTCCTTGACGGTGGCGACGATGACGTCACCGATGCCCGCGTAGCGGCGACCCGAACCACCGAGAACACGGATGCAAAGGATCTCCTTGGCACCAGTGTTGTCGGCGACACGAAGCCGCGACTCCTGCTGGATCACGTCTATCTCCTGTTTGTCTGCCGGTTCCCGGCGGGTGCCGCACGGGGTGACCCGGGCGGCACCCGCCGAGCCTGGCGGAACCGTCCTGCGAGGGACTCCCCGCAGGAATTACTGGGCTACTTGGCCTTCTCGAGGATCTCCACCACACGCCACCGCTTGGTCGCGGACTGCGGGCGGGTCTCCATCAGCAGCACGCGGTCGCCGATGCCGGCGGCGTTCTGCTCGTCGTGGGCCTTGAGCTTGTTGGTGCGGCGAATGACCTTGCCGTAGAGCGCGTGCTTCACGCGGTCCTCGACCGCGACCACTACGGTCTTGTCCATCTTGTCGCTGACCACGAGGCCCTCACGGGTCTTGCGGAAGCCGCGCGCGTTGGTTTCAGTCACATTCTTCTCGCTCATCAGGCGCTCTCCACCGTCTCGATGCCGAGCTCACGCTCACGCATGAGGGTGTAGATCCGGGCGATGTCCTTGCGGACGGTCTTGAGCCGGGAGTTGTTCTCAAGCTGTCCGGTGGCCGCCTGGAAGCGGAGGTTGAACAGCTCCTCCTTGGCCTCACGCAGCTTGCCGACGAGGTCCTCGTCGCCAAGCTGGCGCAGCTCGGTCGCCTTGGTACCGGCCGCCATCACGACTCACCTGCCTCGCGCCGCACGATGCGGCACTTCATCGGAAGCTTGTGCGCGGCGCGGGTCAGCGCCTCGCGCGCAACCTTCTCATTCGGGAAGGACAGCTCGAACATCACCCGACCGGGCTTGACGTTCGCGATCCACCACTCCGGCGAACCCTTACCGGAACCCATGCGGGTCTCAGCCGGCTTCTTCGTCAGCGGGCGGTCCGGGTAGATGTTGATCCAGACCTTGCCGCCACGCTTGATGTGCCGGGTGATGGAGATACGAGCGGACTCGATCTGCCGGTTGGTCACGTAGGCGGGCGTGATGGCCTGCAGGCCGTACTCGCCGAACGCCAGCTCCGTGCCGCCCTTGGCCATACCGCGCCGGGTGGGGTGGTGCTGCTTGCGGTGCTTGACCCTACGGGGGATCAGCATGGTACTTAGCCTTCCGTTCCGGGGGTCTCAGCAGCCGGGGCCGCGTCGACGGGAGCGGGCGCCTCGGCCTTGGCGGCCGTCGGGGCTCCGTCCGTCTGGGGACGACGGCCACGGCCGCCGCGCTCGCCACCGCGGCGCTGCGGACGCTCGTTGCCGCCGCCGCGGGCCGGGCGGTTGCCGGCGCGGGCAGCGGCGTTCTCGGCGCGGACCTCGGCGATGTTCTTCACGTCGCCCTTGTAGATCCACACCTTCACACCGATCCGGCCGAAGGTGGTCTTGGCCTCGAAGAAGCCGTAGTCCACGTTCGCCCGCAGGGTGTGCAGGGGCACCCGGCCCTCGCGGTAGAACTCGGAGCGGGACATCTCGGCGCCGCCGAGGCGGCCGCCGCACTGAATCTTGATGCCCTTGGCGCCGGCCTTCAGCGTGCCCTGCATGCTCTTGCGCATGGCACGGCGGAAGGAGACCCGGGAGGACAGCTGCTCGGCGACCGCCTGGGCCACGAGCTGCGCGTCCATCTCGGGGTTCTTCACCTCGAGGATGTTGAGCTGGACCTGCTTGCCGGTCAGCTTCTCCAGGTCGCCGCGGATACGGTCGGCCTCCGCGCCGCGGCGGCCGATGACGATGCCCGGCCGGGCGGTGTGGATGTCGACGCGGACGCGGTCGCGGGTGCGCTCGATCTCCACCTTGGAGATGCCGGCCCGCTCCATGCCCTGCGTCATCATCCGGCGGATGGCGACGTCTTCCTTGACGTAGTCCTTGTAGAGCTTGTCGGCGTACCACCGGGACTTGAAGTCCGTGGTGACGCCGAGCCGGAACCCGTAAGGGTTAACCTTCTGGCCCATTACCGGGTCCCTTCCTTGCTGGCAACGACCACGGTGATGTGACTCGTCCGCTTGCGGATGCGGTAGGCGCGGCCCTGGGCGCGCGGCCGGAACCGCTTCAGGGTCGGACCCTCGTCCACGTACGCCTCGCTGATGTACAGCGACTCGGCGTCCGTGTGGTCGTAGTTGTGCGCGGCGTTGGCGATGGCGCTGTCCAGCACCTTGCCCACCGGCTCGCTCGCGGCCTGCGGCGTGAAACGCAGGACCGCCTGAGCCTCCGTGGCGTTCATGCCACGGATGAGGTCCACCACGCGGCGGGCCTTCATGGGCGTGACGCGGATGTACCGCGCCTGGGCCCTGGCTTCCATGGTTGTCCCTTCAGTGTCTGTCATGGTCGGTCGCTTCTCGCCGCTGGATCAGCGACGCCGCGCCTTGCGGTCGTCCTTCTCGTGACCGCGGAAGGTACGGGTCGGCGCGAACTCGCCGAGCTTGTGGCCGACCATCGACTCAGTGACAAACACCGGGACGTGCTTACGGCCGTCGTGCACCGCGATCGTGTGGCCCAGCATGGCCGGGACGATCATCGAGCGGCGGGACCAGGTCTTGATGACGTTCTTGGTGCCGGCTTCGTTCTGGACATCCACCTTCTTGATCAGGTGGTCGTCGACGAAGGGCCCCTTCTTGAGACTCCGCGGCATCTAAACCCGCTCCTAGCGCTTCTTGTTCGTCTTGCGGCGGCGGACGATGTACTTGTTGCTCGCCTTCTTGGGAGAACGAGTACGACCCTCCTTCTGACCCCAGGGGGAGACCGGGTGGCGACCACCGGAGGTCTTGCCCTCACCACCACCGTGCGGGTGGTCCACCGGGTTCATGGCGACACCGCGGACGGTCGGGCGGACGCCCTTCCACCGCATGCGGCCGGCCTTGCCCCAGTTGATGTTCGACTGCTCGGCGTTGCCGACCTCACCGATGGTGGCGCGGCAGCGGACGTCGACCATCCGGACCTCGCCGGACGGCATGCGAAGGGTGGCCATGTTGCCTTCCTTCGCCAGCAGCTGCACCGAGGCGCCCGCGGAGCGGGAGATCTTGGCGCCGCCACCGGGCCGCAGCTCGATCGCGTGGATCGTGGTACCGACCGGGATGTTGCGCAGCGGCAGGTTGTTGCCCGGCTTGATGTCGGCCGCGGGGCCGTTCTCGATCCGGTCGCCCTGCTGCAGGCGGGCGGGGGCGAGGATGTAGCGCTTCTCGCCGTCCGCGTAGTGCAGCAGCGCGATGCGCGCGGTGCGGTTGGGGTCGTACTCGATGTGCGCGACCTTCGCGGGCACGCCGTCCTTGTCGTGCCGGCGGAAGTCGATCACCCGGTAGGCGCGCTTGTGGCCACCGCCCTGGTGACGAACGGTCACTCGACCGGCGTTGTTACGGCCGCCCTTGCTGTGCAGCGGGCGGACCAGCGACTTCTCCGGCGTGGACCGCGTGATCTCGACGAAGTCGGCGACGCTGGAGCCACGACGGCCCGGGGTCGTCGGCTTGTACTTGCGGATACCCATTCTTAGTCCTCGGAATATTCCGGACTTCGACTCGATCCGATCTCCGTCAGGAGACCGGGCCGCCGAAGATGTCGATGCGGTCGCCCTCGGCAAGGGTCACGATGGCGCGCTTGGTGTTCGCGCGCTTGCCGAAACCGGTGCGGGTGCGCTTGCGCTTGCCCTGCCGGTTGATCGTGTTGACCCCGGTGACCTTGACCTGGAAGACCGTCTCGACGGCCTGCTTGATCTGGGTCTTGTTGGCGCGCGGGTCGACGACGAAGGTGTACTTGTTGTCGTCCAGCAGCGCGTAGCTCTTCTCGGAGACGACCGGCTTGATCAGCAGGTCGCGCGGGTCCGAGAAGGTCTTGCTGGTGATCTCGGCGGCCGGCACCTGGTCGGCGGCCTCGGTCTGTGCGGTCTGCTCGGCCATCAGGCGTCGCTCCCTTCGGTCTCGGCGGCGCCGTTACCGATGAAGCGGTCGAAGGCGGCCTTGGTGAAGACCACGTCGTCGGAGACGAGCACGTCGTACGTGTTGAGCTGGCCCGCCTCCAGGATGTGCACCTGGGGGAGGTTGCGGGCGGACAGCCACCCGGCCTCGTCGGACCGCTCGACGACGAGCAGCACGTTCTTGCGCTCGCTGATCTTGCCCAGCAGCGTCTTCGCGGCCTTCGTCGACGGCGTGCTGCCCTCGACCAGGTCGCTCACCACGTGGATGCGGCTGTGCCGGGCGCGGTCGGTCAGGGCGCCACGCAGGGCGGCCTTGATCATCTTCTTGGGCGTGCGCTGCGAGTAGTCGCGCGGCACGGGGCCGTGCACGACGCCACCGCCGGCGAACTGCGGCGCGCGGGTCGAGCCCTGGCGGGCGCGGCCGGTGCCCTTCTGGCGGTACGGCTTCTTGCCACCACCGCGGACCTCGCCACGCGTCTTGACCTTGTGCGTGCCCTGGCGGGCAGCGGCCAGCTGCGCGACGACGACCTGGTGGATCAGCGGGATGCTGACCTTGGCGTCGAAGATCTCGGCCGGGAGCTCTACGGTCCCGGTGGTGTCGCCCGCGGGCGACAGGATGTCGATGCTGGTGCTCATATCCTTCAGGCCCCCTTGGCCGCGCTGCGGACCAGGACGAGGCCGCCGTTCGGACCGGGAACCGCGCCCTTGATGAGCAGCAGGCCCTTCTCCGCGTCAACGGCGTGGACGGTCAGGTTCTGGGTGGTGACCCGCTCGTTGCCCATGCGGCCCGCCATGCGCAGACCCTTGAACACGCGGCCCGGGGTGGCGCAGCCGCCGATGGAGCCGGGCGAGCGGTGCTTGCGCTGGACACCGTGGCCGGCGCCGAGGCCCTTGAAGTTGTGGCGCTTCATGACACCGGCGAAGCCCTTGCCCTTGCTCTTGCCGGTCACGTCGACCTTGACACCGGCCTCGAACACCTCGGCGGTGATCTCCTGGCCCAGGGTGTACTCGGCGGCGTCGGCGGTGCGCAGCTCCACGAGGTGGCGGCGCGGGGTGACGTCGGCCTTGGCGAAGTGGCCCTTGAGGGGCTTGTTCACCTTGCGCGGGTCGATCTCGCCGAAGGCGAGCTGGACCGACTCGTAGCCGTCGGCGTCGTTGGTACGCACCTGGGTCACGACGTTCGGGCCGGCCTTGACCACGGTCACCGGGACGACACGGTTGTTCTCGTCCCAGACCTGGGTCATGCCGAGCTTCTCGCCCAGGATGCCCTTGATCTGCTTGGTCATCTTCTCCGCGCCTCTCAGAGCTTGATCTCGATGTCGACGCCGGCCGGCAGGTCCAGGCGCATCAACGAGTCAACGGTCTTGGGCGTCGGGTCGAGGATGTCGATCAGGCGCTTGTGCGTGCGCATCTCGAAGTGCTCGCGCGAGTCCTTGTACTTGTGCGGCGACTTGATGACGCAGTACACGTTCTTCTCAGTGGGCAGCGGCACCGGGCCCGCGACCTGCGCACCAGTACGGGTCACCGTCTCGACGATCTTCTTCGCCGAGGAGTCGATGACCTCGTGGTCGTAGGCCTTGAGCCGGATGCGGATCTTCTGTCCCGCCATGGCTACTCCGTAGTCCTTGTCTCTGTTTACGCTCTGGCATCCGCTTGTCCGACCCACGCGGTCGGGCGTGTCGCTTCTCTCGCACATGGCTTTCCGCATGCGGAACAGGCCCTGCGCCAGGGATGTGCGTGGGAGATACCACCCACCGGATGCCTGGCCGGAGCCGCACTGACGCTTCCCGGAAGATTCCCGTACGTCCGCCCCAGCGCTGCCCGGAGGGCAGATATGGACGACGAGTACTGTGGGACTCGCTTCCGGTCCCCCCGACGGGAGGCGCGCAGCATCGGCGCTCGACCGAGCAACTTGGGTAGTCTGCCATACCGGACGCACCGGACGCCAATCGAGCCGGGTAGCTTACCCCGTGGTCCGGGACACCCAAACCCTGGCGGGGCGAGTCCGGACATGTCGCGATGGCCGAGGACGGCGCGGCAGGCGCTGCGGGGCGCGGAAGGTGGCCCGTTGGCGCTCTGCCCCGGCACCCGCCCGCCCCTGTAACTTTCCAAGGTGAGCCTATGGAGTTCCCTGGAGCCCGCGTCCACGACCGTCGACGCGGGCAGCACTGTGGCCGTACGCCTCCGCATCCGCAACACCGGCGACGTCGTCGACGAGTACCGCTTCACCGTCGTCGGTGACCTCGCGCCCTACATCACCGCCGAACCAGCCACCCTCCGGCTCTACCCGGGTACCACGGGCACGGTCGAGCTCACCGTCGCGCCGCCCCGTACCCCCGACGCCACCGCCGGGCCGCACCCCTACGCCGTCCAGATCACCCCGTCCGAGCAGCCCGAGGCGACCACCGTCCCGGAGGGCAACATCACGGTGACGCCGTTCGTCGAGGTGCGCGCCGAGCTCGTCCCGCACACCGTCAAGGGGCGCTTCCGGGGACGGCCCAGGCTGGCGGTCGACAACCTCGGCAACACCGCCCTCACCGCCGTCGTGACCGGCGAGGACAACGGCGACCAACTCGGCTACGAGATCGTCCCGTCCAACGTCCGTATCGAGCCGGGCCGAGCGGCTTTCCTCGCCGCCACGTTGAAGCCCCGCCAGATCATCTGGATCGGCCCCAAGCAGAACCGGCCGTACCGGCTGTCGGTGTCCCGCTCGGGGGTCAGCCCGCTGAACGTGGACGGCTCCTACGTCCAGCGCGGCGTCCTGCCCCGCTGGCTCCTGACCGTCCTCACCATCTGCCTGGGGCTCATCATCGCCGGCGTCGCGCTCTGGTTCACCCATGCGCCCGCCCTCAGCAGCCGGGCCACGCCACTCGTCCAGCAGAGCACCGCGAGCGTGCTCCCCAGCCCGGGTTCCGCACCTGTGCAGCCACAGCCGGCCACCACCACCCCGAGTGCGGCGGTGCCCACCACACCGCAGGACACCGCGACCCGTGGAGGCGGCGCCACCCACGGCGCCACCCACGGTGGAAGCAGCGGCGGAGGCGGGGGCGGCACCACGCACACGACGCCGCCCGCCACCGGGAGTTCGGCCGTCGAGCTGGTCGGCCGGGGCTCCCACCGGTGCATCACGGTGACCGACGGCGTCGCGCCGGGGGGCAAGGACGGCAAGCCGCTGGAGCTGTGGGACTGCAGCGGCGCCGCCTGGCAGCAGTGGACCTTCGTCCTGGACGGGTCGTCCGACTACCGCGGCACCATCCACTCGCTGGGACTGTGCATGGACGTTGCCAACGCGGACACGGCCGCGGGCACCACGGTCCAACTGGCCAACTGCAACGGCGGCCCGGCCCAGGTGTGGACCCTCAACACCACCGCGGGCGGCGATCTGGTGAGCATCCTCGCCAACAAGTGCGTGGCCGCGGTCAACCAGGGAACCGGCAACGGGACCAAGCTGCAGCTGGCGGACTGCGCCGGCACCTCCAACCAGAAGTGGGTCCGGGCCAAACCGTGAGGGTGGGAAAGGTCCGGCGACGTGCGGCGTGCGTCGGGTCCTGCGCTCCGCACCGGGGCGGGCGGTCGCCAACCCGACACGCCCCGCCGCCTGCGCTGCCGGCCGTACTAGGGTCACGGGGACCCACCTAGTGCAGGGAGGCACGTGATGGCGGTGAAGGCCCACGGTTCGGGTGCGCTGCTGCGGCTGCGGAAGGTCGGCCGCAGCTACGGGCAGCGGCGGGCCCTGTGGCCGCTGGACCTGGACGTGGCCGCCGGGACGTGCACCGCGCTGTTCGGGCACAACGGCTCCGGCAAGTCGACGCTGCTGCGGATCGCGTCCGGCCGCGACACCCCCAGCACCGGCCAGGCCCTGTTCGCCGGGCGGCCGATCAGCGAGGACGACCCGGAGGTGCGCGCCCGGGTCGCCGTGGTCGGCGACACCGTGGCCTGCTACCCGGACCTGACCGTGCGCGAGCACCTGGAGCTGGTGACCGTCGCGCACGCCGTCGACGACGCGGCCGGCTGGATCGACCAGGTGCTGGCCGACCGCCGGCTCGCCGACCACGCCGACGCGCTGCCGGGCGCGCTGTCCTCCGGGCAGATGCAGTCCCTGCTGCTGGCCGCCGCCCTGGTC
This sequence comes from Actinacidiphila sp. bgisy144, assembly GCF_057708105.1. Classification (NCBI taxonomy): domain Bacteria; kingdom Bacillati; phylum Actinomycetota; class Actinomycetes; order Kitasatosporales; family Streptomycetaceae; genus Actinacidiphila; species Actinacidiphila sp. bgisy144. The sequence continues at coordinate 411,985 of NZ_JBYIRM010000001.1, forward strand.
CGGCCGCGGGACCTGCTGGTCCTCGACGAGCCCGAGCAGCGGCTGGACCCGGGCGCCCGCCGCCGCCTGGCGGAGCTGCTGGTCGCCGAGAAGGAGAGCGGCGTGGCGGTCCTGCTCGCCACCCACCAGCCCGAGTTGGCCGCGGCCGTCGCCGACCACCTGGTCGCCCTGGAGGACGGCCAGGTGGCCGCGCAGGGCCCGCCCGCCGAGGTCCTCCCCCACCTGGGCACGTCCGCATGACCGCCCTGCCCGCGGCCGCGCAGCCCCACGGTCCTGAAAGCGCGGCGGGCCCCGCCGGCACCGCCGACACCGCCGACACCGCCGATCCGGCCGAGGAGACCGCCTCCGGCGGCTGGAGCGAGGCCGACGACGACCGGACCGCGGAGACACTGGCGTGGCTGCGCGCCAAGCGCAAGGCGCACCGGCGGCAGCAGGGCCGGGACCTGGCCGTGCTGCTGTACTCGGTGCTGCTGGCCGTGGCCGGCTACGGCAGCGGGCTGGCCTACCACTTCCTGCACGGCCTCAGCGAAGGCGCGGACTACGGCGGCTTCGGCGCCGGGCTGACCCGCGGCCTGCCCGCGCTGTTCACCGGGCTCGGCCTGCTGCTGTTCCTGGTCGCCGCGCGGGACGCGCTGTGGCGCGGGCCCGTGGTGCTGCCCGGTCCGGCGGTGGGCTGGCTGCTGGCGCAGCCGGTCCGGCGGGCGGCGGTGCTGCGGCCCTGGTTCCGGCTGTCCGCGGGCCTGGCGCTGCTGCCCGGCGTGCTCGGCGGGCTGGCCGGCGCGGTCGCGCTGCGCGTGACCGGGCAGGCACCGCTCGGCAGCGCGCTGCTTGCGGTGCTGCCCGCCGCGCTGTGCCTGCCGCTGCTCGCGACGGCCGTCGGCATGGCGGTGGAGCGCCGCCCGGAGCGCGCCCGGGACGTACGGCGCTGGACCGCGCCGGCCGCCGCGCTGCTCGCCGCGCTGGCCGCGCAGACCGCGCTGGCCGGGGCCGGGCACCGGTGCCGGCCGCTGGAGTGGGTGGAGCTGTGGTCGGGCCCCTGGGGCTGGGCCGCGCAGCCGGTGGTCCGCGCCTGCGGCGGCGCCGCGCCCGGCTGGCCGGCCGCGGCCGCCCTGCTGCTCGCCGCCACCGCCGCGGCCGTGGCGGGCGCGCACCGCGAGGCCGCGGCCGTACCGACCGCGCAGTTGCGCGCGAGGTCCGCGACCGCCACCACCGTCGCCTCGGTGGCCTGGTCGCTCGAACTGCGCGCCGCGAAGCTCGCGTTGCTCTCCGCCGCCGGCGGCGACGCCACCCGTACGGTCCGACTGCCGCCGCCGCGCGGCCGGGCGGCGCGCTACCTGGCGGTCGCCTGGCGCGACGCCCTGACGCTGCTGCGCGCCCCCGGGAGGGTGGGGCGCGCGGTGCTGTGGACGGCGGCCGCGGCGGCCGCCGCCGGGCTCGGCGCCGACCTGGGCGGTGAGCGGCGCCCGGTGGGCCTGGTGATCGGCCTGGTCTGCGGCTACCTCGCGGTGGGCGCGCTCGCGGAGTCCGCCCGGGTCGAGACCGACGACCTGCGGCGCGCGGCCTGGTCGCCGTACCGGCTGCGCAGCCTGATGCTCCAGCACGGCACCGTGCCGGCGCTCGGCGGCGCCGTCCTCGGGCTGCTGGCCGCGGTCCCCTTCGCTCTGCGGGGCGCGCCGGTCGCCCTGCTCTACCTGCCGCTGTGCGCCTTCCCGTTCACCGCGGCCGCGCTCTACGGCGCCTGCCGCGGGCCGGCCCGCACGCAGTTGATGTTCCTGGGGGGCGGCTCCCCCGTCGGCTCCCCCGGCCCCCTGATCTACCTCGCCTGGTACGCGGCCGGGCCGCTGGTCGCGGTGACCGTGCTGGCCGTCACCCTGTCCACCGCGGCCCCGGCCGGCGTCGCCGCCGCCACGGCCCTTCTGACCGCCGCCCTCGGCTACGCGGCAGCCCGCTCCGCCGACCGGCTCCTGCGCTGAAACAGCGCGGTGAGGACGCCACCGGCTGACCCGCCCCACGCAAAAGGTGCCCCACTCCAAGCGGAGTGGGGCACCTACCTACGGCTCAACGAGCCCGCAGGGCTTACTTGTTGATCTTGGTGACCTGGCCGGCGCCCACCGTACGACCACCCTCACGGATGGCGAACTTCAGGCCCTCCTCCATGGCGACCGGCTGGATCAGCGAGACCGTCATGGAGGTGTTGTCGCCCGGCATGACCATCTCGGTGCCCTCGGGGAGGGTCACCACGCCGGTCACGTCCGTGGTACGGAAGTAGAACTGCGGGCGGTAGTTGTTGAAGAACGGCGTGTGGCGGCCGCCCTCGTCCTTGGACAGGATGTACGCCTGCGCCTCGAACTCGGTGTGCGGGGTGACCGAACCCGGCTTGATGATGACCTGGCCGCGCTCGACGTCCTCGCGCTTGATGCCGCGGAGCAGCAGACCGACGTTCTCACCGGCCTGGCCCTCGTCGAGCAGCTTGCGGAACATCTCGATGCCGGTGACCGTGGTGGAGGTCTTCTCCTGCTTGATGCCGATGATGTCAACGGTCTCGTTGACCTTCAGGACACCACGCTCGATACGGCCGGTGACGACGGTGCCACGACCGGTGATCGTGAAGACGTCCTCGATCGGCATCAGGAACGGCTTGTCGACGTCGCGCTCGGGGGTGGGGATCGACTCGTCCACGGCCTTCATCAGGCCGAGCAGCTTCTCGCCCCACTCCTTGTCGCCCTCGAGGGCCTTGAGCGCGGACACCCGCACGACCGGCAGGTCGTCGCCCGGGAACTCGTACTCGGAGAGCAGCTCGCGCACCTCGAGCTCGACGAGCTCCAGGATCTCCTCGTCGTCCACCATGTCGGCCTTGTTCAGGGCCACCACGATGTACGGCACGCCGACCTGGCGGGCCAGGAGCACGTGCTCCTTGGTCTGCGGCATCGGGCCGTCGGTCGCGGCGACCACCAGGATCGCGCCGTCCATCTGCGCGGCACCGGTGATCATGTTCTTGATGTAGTCCGCGTGACCGGGGCAGTCGACGTGCGCGTAGTGACGCGACTCGGTCTGGTACTCGACGTGCGCGATGGAGATGGTGATACCGCGCTGGCGCTCCTCAGGAGCCTTGTCGATCTGGTCGAAGGCCGAGGCCTCGTTCAGTTCCGGGTACGCGTCGTGCAGCACCTTGGTGATCGCCGCGGTAAGGGTGGTCTTACCGTGGTCGATGTGACCGATGGTGCCGATGTTGACGTGCGGCTTAGTCCGCTCGAACTTCGCCTTCGCCACTGGGGTCCTCCTGGGAGTGGATCTGTACGCCTTGCTTCATCGGCGCCAGGTGATCTTTGCTGGAATGCCGACCCGGGGGCGTTTCCGGCCCGTTGTGCCGGAAACGCCCCGAAAGCCTGCTGTCAAGCCTAGACGAGGTACCGGGGGGTACTACTCGCCCTTGGCCTTCGCGATGATCTCCTCTGCGACGTTCCGCGGAACCTCGGCGTAGGAGTCGAACTGCATGGAGTAGCTGGCCCGGCCCGAGGTCTTGGACCGCAGGTCACCGACGTAGCCGAACATCTCCGACAGCGGGACCAGGCCCTTGACGACCCGGGCGCTGTGACGCTCCTCCATGGCCTGGATCTGGCCACGGCGGGAGTTGAGGTCGCCGATGACGTCGCCCATGTAGTCCTCGGGCGTGGTGACCTCGACGGCCATCATCGGTTCGAGGAGCACGGGGCTCGCCTTGCGGGCACCCTCCTTGAACGCCTGCGAACCGGCGATCTTGAACGCCAGCTCGGAGGAGTCGACCTCGTGGTAGCCGCCGTCGATCAGGGTGACGCGGACGCCCACCATCTCGTAGCCGGCCAGGATGCCGAACTTCATGGCCTCCTGCGCGCCCGCGTCCACCGAGGGGATGTACTCACGGGGGATGCGGCCACCGGTGACCTTGTTGACGAACTCGTAGGTCGCGTCGCCGCCTTCCAGCGGCTCCAGCATGATCTGCACCTTGGCGAACTGACCGGTGCCACCGGTCTGCTTCTTGTGGGTGTAGTCGATGCGCTCGACCGTCTTGCGGATGGTCTCGCGGTACGCGACCTGCGGCTTGCCGACGTTGGCCTCGACCCGGAACTCGCGCCGCATCCGGTCGACCAGCACCTCGAGGTGCAGTTCGCCCATGCCGCCGATGATGGTCTGGCCGGTCTCCTCGTCCGAGTGGACCTGGAAGGAGGGGTCCTCCTCCGAGAGGCGCTGGATGGCGACACCCAGCTTCTCCTGGTCGCCCTTGGACTTGGGCTCGATCGCGACCTCGATCACCGGCGCCGGGAAGTCCATCGACTCCAGGATCACCGGGTTCTTGTCGTCGCACAGCGTCTCACCGGTGGTGGTCTGCTTGAGCCCCATCACGGCGATGATGTCGCCGGCGCCCACCGACTCGATCTCCTCACGCTTGTTCGCGTGCATGCGGTAGATCTTGCCGATGCGCTCCTTCTTGCCCTTCACGGAGTTCAGCACGGCCGAACCCGACTCCAGGCGACCGGAGTAGATCCGGACGAAGGTGAGCTTGCCCAGGTGCGGGTCGCTCATGATCTTGAACGCGAGACCGGAGAACGGCTCGTCGTCCGACGGCTTGCGCTTGATGACCTCGTCCGCGTTGCCGACGGCGTGGCCCTCGATGGCCTCGACGTCCAGCGGCGACGGGAGGTAGCGCACGACCGCGTCGAGCAGGGGCTGCACGCCCTTGTTCTTGAACGCGGTGCCGCAGAACACGGGGGTGACGGTGACCGAGCCGGCGCCGCCCTTGGAGGCGAGCGTGATCCGGCGGATGGCCGCGATCAGCTGCTCCTGGGTGGGCTCCTGGCCCTCCAGGAAGAGCTCCATCATCTCGTCGTCGTGCTCGGCGACGGCCTCGAGCAGCTTGCCGCGCCACTCCTCGGCCGCCTCGACGTGGGTGTCCGGGATGTCGACGGTGTCGTACATCTCGCCCTTGGTCGCTTCGAGCGACCAGACCAGGGCCTTCATCTGGACGAGGTCGACCACGCCCTTGAAGTCGGCCTCGGCACCGATCGGCAGCTGCATGACCAGCGGCACCGCACCGAGGCGGTCCACGATCATGTCGACGCAGCGGTGGAACTCCGCGCCGGTGCGGTCCAGCTTGTTGACGAAGCAGATACGGGGCACGCCGTAGCGGTCGGCCTGGCGCCAGACCGTCTCGGACTGCGGCTCCACACCGGCGACACCGTCGAACACGGTCACGGCGCCGTCGAGGACGCGGAGCGAACGCTCCACCTCGACGGTGAAGTCGACGTGACCGGGGGTGTCGATGATGTTGATGGTGTGGTCGACGTTGTCGAGCGGCCAGTGACAGGTCGTCGCGGCCGACGTGATGGTGATGCCGCGCTCCTGCTCCTGCTCCATCCAGTCCATGGTGGCAGCGCCGTCGTGGACTTCACCGATCTTGTAGGAGACACCGGTGTAGAACAGAATCCGCTCGGTGGTCGTCGTCTTGCCCGCGTCGATGTGGGCCATGATCCCGATGTTGCGGACCTTGGCCAGGTCAAGCGAAGTGGTGGCCATGTGGCTCAGTCTTCTCTCGGTCTCGATGGGGGTGGTGACTACCAGCGGTAGTGCGCGAAGGCCTTGTTGGACTCGGCCATCTTGTGCGTGTCCTCGCGGCGCTTCACGGAGGCGCCCAGGCCGTTGCTGGCGTCGAGGATCTCGTTCATCAGCCGCTCGGTCATGGTCTTCTCGCGACGGGCGCGGGAGTACCCGACCAGCCAGCGCAGCGCCAGGGTGTTCTGGCGGCCCGGACGGACCTCGACCGGCACCTGGTAGGTCGCACCGCCGACGCGGCGGGACTTGACCTCGAGGGTCGGCTTGATGTTCTCCAGCGCGCGCTTGAGGGTGATCACCGGGTCGGCGCCGGCCTTCTCGCGCAGGCCCTCCAGGGCGCCGTAGACGATGCGCTCGGCGGTGGAGCGCTTGCCGTGCAGGAGGATCTTGTTGACCAGCGAGGTCACCAGCGGGGAGCCGTAAACCGGGTCGATGATGACCGGGCGCTTCGGGGCGGGGCCCTTACGAGGCATGCTTACTTCTCCTTCTTGGCGCCGTAGCGGCTGCGGGCCTGCTTACGGTTCTTCACGCCCTGCGTGTCGAGCGAACCGCGGATGATCTTGTAGCGAACACCCGGCAGGTCCTTCACACGGCCGCCGCGCACGAGCACGATGGAGTGCTCCTGAAGGTTGTGGCCCTCGCCCGGGATGTAGGCAGTGACCTCGATACCGCTGGTCAGACGGACACGCGCGACCTTACGGAGGGCCGAGTTCGGCTTCTTCGGGGTGGTCGTGTAGACACGCGTGCAGACGCCGCGGCGCTGGGGCGAACCCTTCAGCGCGGGCGTCTTGTTCTTCTCGACCTTGTCCTGCCGGCCCTTTCGGACCAGCTGCTGGATCGTAGGCACCGTTTCTCCGGTTTCTGTGTGCCGATCTCGATAAATCTAACCTGGGACCCGACCCACGCGGTCGGGTGTGTCGCGGACCCCACACGCATCCGCGTCCAGAAGATCGGAAAGCGCGTATGGTCGGGCGCCGCGGCCTCGATGTCCTCGTCCGGTCACACGGCACGCACAAGGACCCGGGCACACCCCAGGCACAGATGAGAGCGTACCTACCGCATCGGCTACGGTCAAAACAAATGCGCCGGGCCCCTTGACCCGTGGACGGGTGGCTGGCACCGCATGGTCGGCGCGGCCGTTCCGGCCCCCTCGGCGGGCCGCTGCACTAAGGTGATGCGGCCTCGTACCGCAGCGAATCGAGGGGGAGCTTCGCTCATGACGGTCACTGGTGCCACCGATCGAAGCGGCCCGCCCGGCCGGCCCGAACCGCCGAACACGCTGGACGACCGGATTCCCTTCCTCGCGCGTCTGGAACACGACGACCGGGTCGCCTTGCTCGCCCTCGGCCGTCCGCTGGTCTACCCGCCACGAGCGACCCTCGTCTACCAGGACGAGCCTCCCGCGCATGTCCTGCTGATCCTCAGCGGCTGGACCAAGGTCACGCACTCCGCGGTCAACGGATACGAGGCACTGCTCGCGCTCCGCGGCCCGGGCGACATCGTCGGGGAGGCGTCCGCGGTCAGCGGGCGGCCGCGCTCGGCGACGGTGACCGCGTTGGAGGCGGTCAAGGCCGTGGCCATCGAACGCGAACGGTTTCTGGCCCAGTTGGCCTCCTCTCCTGCCACCGCGCTGAAACTCCTGGGGCTCACGGCTGACCGCACCCGGGCCAGCGACCGCCGACGGGTGGAGTTCGGCGCGCTCGGCGTACGGGAACGGCTGGCCATCCTCCTGCTGGAACTGGCCCGTACCCACGGCACGCAGGTGCCCGAGGGACTGCGGCTCACCACCGGGCTGAGCCAGCACGACCTGGCCGGGTCGGTGGGGGCCTCGCGGGAAGCAGTCGCGCGGCTGCTGAAGGAACTTCGCGAACGGGACATCGTCCGTACCAGCCGTCGCAGCCTGGTCATCGTGCGGCCGGAGCAGCTGCGCCGGATCGGGCGCGGCGAGTAGCGGTCGGGACTGCCGCGCAGCGGCACCCCGTTGTGTGCATTCGGTCACAGACCGTCTGTGCCAGCGGCCCTCCCGATTGTCAGTGCGGTGCGGGAGAGTCAGGCGGCACGGATGAGTCCTTGAGAGGCGGCCATGACGGAACCAGTGAACCGCACCATCCTGCTCTTCGACATCGAGCGCTTCAGCCGGCGCGACGACGTGGAGCAGGCGTTCCTACGGCGGGGTCTCGACACCGTCGTGGAGGACAGCCTCGCCGCGGCCGGTGTGGAGCGCACCCAGCAGTACCGCGAGGACCGCGGCGACGGGCTGATCATCCTCATCAGCGGCGACGTCTCGAAAGCCCGGTTGCTCCGCGCGCTGCTGACGACCACGCCGGACGCGCTTCACGCGTACAACCGCTTCGCCGCCAGCAGCACCCAGATGCGGCTGCGCGTCGTCCTGGCGGCCGGTGAGGTCGCGCACGACCCGCAGGGCAGCACGGTCGGCGGCCTTGTCGGACACGACCTCAACCAGGCGTGCCGGCTGCTCGACGCCGACGTACTGCGCGCGGCGCTCCAGCAGCGGGAGTCAGCCGACTGCGTGTTGTGCGTGTCGACGTCCGTCTACGAGGGCGTGGTCCGGCACGGCCACCGCGGTCTGGACAAGGAGGAGTTCCACCGGGTCGCCGTGGCGGTGAAGGAGGACCGGCTGACCGCCTGGCTGCACGGACCGGTGCCCGACATGCCCGGGAGCCGTCACAGCGCACCGGTCGACGCCGGCGGCGCGGCGGAGGGTCCCACGCCTTCGACCGAGCCGGTGCCGGCGCCTGCGCAGGGCACGGCACGCCCGCAGGACGCTGCCGGCCGAAGCGTCCAGTTCACCTTCAACGGCGGCTCCCAGACCTTTGGCGGCAGTCAGGTCGCGGGCGACCAGATCGGGGTGAGCGGTGGCCAGGTCACCGGCGACGTGATCATGGGCGGCATCCGGCGGGACCCGGAAGGTGATCACCGATGAGCGACCCGGACGGTCGGCAGGACCAGACCGAGGAGCAGCAGGCGGAGGACGCTTCGGCCGACGGGCAGGAAGCCGGCGAGGAACAACAGGAGATCGAGGACGACCTCCCCCAGGACCCCTGGGTCGCCCGCCGCGAGCTGTACTTCCACGCCCCGAGCGCGTTCGGCGGAGGACTGACCGCGGGCGACCAGATCGGAATGTCCGGCGGCCGGGTGCACGGCGACCTGATCATGGGCAGCAAGGTGGAGAACCACTTCCGGTACGGGTCCGCCACCCACACCTCGGGGCTGCTCCCGCCCGCCGAACTGGCCGAGCTGGCCGAGGTCTTCGTCGCGGACGCCGACCGTGTCGACACCGCCCTGGCCCGGTTGCGCGAAGACCGTGTGCTGGTGCTGTCCGGCGCTCCCTACACCGGCCGCCGCAGCGCCGCGCTCATGTTGCTGCACACGTTGGGCGCGGCTCCGGTGCGCGAACTCGACCCGAAAACCCGCCCCACGGCGCTGAAGGACGAACTCGGCGCAGGCGCCCGCGGCTACCTGATCTGCGACCTGATCACCGACCGGGACCATCCGCTGCGGGACATCGACCTCCTGGGCCTGCGGGAGAAGCTGACGGAGGAGAACGCCTACCTCGTCGTCACCGTGGGTCTGGCCGCGTCGCTGTCCGGCGTACGGCCCACGGAGTGGAAGCCGCCGGCGCCCGATGCCGTCCTGCGGTCCCATCTGGCCCGACGGGTCGGTGACGCTCAGCGCGAGCGGTTGCTGCTCGGGATGGCGCCGGTCCGGGAGTTCGTCGCCCACGCCCACCACCAGCTTCGCGAGGCCGCGAGGTTCGCGGAGGCGCTGGCGGCCTACGCCCGGGGCGAGTTGACCGAGCAGAAGCTCGGCTCGTTCCAGGCTGCGGCCGTGACCGACCAGGTACAGGAGTGGTTCGGCGACGAGGAGACGCCGCTGCGGGACAAGGCGTTCCTGATCGCCCTCGCCGCCTTCAACGAGGCCCCGTACGCCCTGGCCGCCGAGCTGAGCGACGAGCTGTACGCCGCCCTCCAGCAGACCGAGCACCCCGCGGTCCGACCGGTGATCCCGGTCTTCGGCACCTCCATCGACAAGCGGCTGCAACTGGCCCGCGCGCAGGGGTACGAGGAGGTCGAGTACACCGAGTGGGGCGAGGTCCGCCAGTACAAGGCCCGCTTCTGTGAGCCGCTGGCCGCTCTGGTCATGCTGCGCGAGGTGTGGACCGGCTATCCCTCGGCCCGGCCCGCGCTGATCCGCTGGCTGCGTCGACTCGCCGACGACGGCCGGCCGCTGGTCCGCACCCGTGCGGCGGCGACCGCGGCGGTGCTGACATACGCCGACCTGCCCTCGGCCATGGCGCTCGTCGTACAGGGCTGGGCCGGTGCCAAGCGGTACCGCCGCTGCCTGGTCGCCGCCAACACGCTTGCACTTGCACATGGATTGGGCGCTCCGAACATCCCCAGCATCCTGCGCGCCTGGTGCGATCCGTCGCAGCCGGACAAGTGGCTGCGCTGGACGGCGATCCGGGCATACGGGCTCGTCGGCGCGGAGATGCCGGAAGCAGCGGTGGAAGCACTGAGCGACGCCGCCCGGGCCGAGGGCGATGACGAGGCCGCCGGCCCGATCGCCGAGTCCATGGCGCTGCTGCTCACGGGGCCCGCCGCCGAGGCCCGCAGCCAGGTACTGTCCGATCTGGCCGGCCTGGTCCACGACAAGCCGCCGGTCCGACGTGTGGTGCTCCGTGCGTTCGTCCTGGCCTGCGAGCACACGGACGACAACCTGTTGCTGCTGCGCTGGCACGCCGCAGCGGCAGCGTCGAGCGGTACCGCGGACGACCGGCACCTGGCGGCGCTGTGGCGAGCGGTTCTCGGCGACCTGGAACACACCGGGGGCGCCTTGCAGGCGCTTCGCCGGTGGGTGCGGCAGGCGGACACCGACCCCACCGTCGAGTCCGCCCTCCTGTGCCTGCTGCCGTCGATCGCGGTGACCGCCGACGACCGCAAACGTCTCAGCCATCTGCTGCGCACCCTGCCGTCCTCGCCCGGCGAACAGCCGCCGCAGGCGGCCGGCCGGCTGCTCGCCGCACTGTAGGCCGGCTCATCCGCACGAGATGTCCGCACCACGATCCACGCGTGCGGAAAGAGCGCAGCACCTCCCCATCCACCCCGCGACCAATTGGAGTGACGACCATGGCGGACTTCTCCCGCCCGCCGGACTGGGACCAGGGCGCCGACCGGCACAGCGACGTGCCCGACCCCGTGCTGCGGGTGCGCCAGCTCGCGCGCTTCGAGTACCGCAAGCTGTACACCCGGATCGACGACGCCCTGGTGTTCACCACCAGCAAGGGCGGCTACGACGTCTTCATGCCGCCGCGTCGGCCGAGCCGCTCGGACCTGGCGACGAAGCGGTACTCCGCCGTGTACGAGGTCGACATCGGTGTTCACCGCTGCGCGACGTCGCTGCGCCTGCCGAGCGACAACGACGCCTTTCACTTCACGGCGGAAGCCGAGCTGAGCTGGCAGGTCGTCCGTCCTGACCTGTTCGTCTCCAGTGGCGAACGCGATGTGCCGGCACTGCTGACCCGCCGGGTCGAGGAACTCGCCCGCCCGCACACCCGGCTGTTCGCGGTGGACCGCGCCTCGGCCGCGGAGGAAGCTGTGCGGCGCGCGGTCGAGACAGCGGGACCGCTCGGCGGCGAGACCGGACTGCGGGTGCACTCGGTCCTGCGCCTGCACGTGGACGACGAAGCCCTGGAGCACCAGCGTGGCCTTCGGCAGAAGCGCTACGCCGACGAGCAGCTCAGCGTCTCGCACGCGCTCGCCATGCGTGAGGACCGGCTCCAGGCGGACCGCATGACGGCTCAGGCCGAGCAGGAACACGACCTGGCGATGCTCAAGGCACGCGGCGAGATCGAACGCCAGAGCCTGGAAGCCGAGAAGATCAAGTACTACCAGTACTACCTCGAACAGGAGGGTGTGGCGTCCTGGGCGTTCCACCTCGCCCAGCACCCGGAGGACTCCCGCCTGGTGATGGAGAACCTGCGCAAGGACCAGATCGCCCTCATCCAGAGCCAGGCTCAGGTCGCCATGGAGGTTCTGAAAGGCCCGAGTCTGGAGGAGTACCAACGTGAGGGCGTGACCAAGCAGTCGCTCAAGTTCTTCGAGGACATGTTCACCCGCAACCTGCCGGGCGCCACCTGGGTTTCTCCCGCACCGGGCACCCTGCCGTGGGCCGGGTCCCAGGACGAACCGCCCGACGGTCCGACCCCGCCGAAGACGGACGAGCCGTGACCGCGTCCGTCGCCGGCCACCGATTACTCGCGGAGCTGCGCGCGGAGATCGCGCACGCTGACAACAAGGCGTCTGTGCTGCTCGGTGCGTTGAGCATGACGGCGGGTCTGGTCGGCGCGCTGCTCGCCGCACACGGCTGGACGCCGGAACGTCTCCCGACCGCGGCCCAATGCGTGTGGTGGGCCGGTGTCGCCTCGCTCGGCGGCTGTCTGCTGTCCCTTCTCCTTGCGATCGCCCCCCGGTACGGCAGGGCCTTCTGGACCCTCGGCCGCCCACTGACCTACTTCGACGACATCCGGCGTGCCGTCGCCCAGGACGTGCTGGCCCGCGCGCTGGCGGACACCGACGCCGCCCCGAACGCGGGTCTGATCGACGCGCTCTCCGCCACGAGCCGCATCGTCGGCACCAAGCACGCCTGGATACGCGTAGGGCTGATCGCCTACGCCGCGGGCGCGGTACTGCTACCCAGCGCCCTGCTCCTGAGCTGACGACGCCCACGACGCCCCACCGGAAGGCATAACCGCATGACCACCCCGTCCGACGCTGCCGGCGAGGGCCCGGCCGACAGCCGCGGCCCGGCCAAGGTCCCGCCGCAGTACCCCACCGCCGCGGAGCCGGCACCACCGCGATACCCCACCTCCTCCCGATCGGTACCGCCGGACTACCCCGGCGGCGGACCGCCGCGCCCCGCGCCGGGCCCCACCAAGACCGCACCTCCTCCCCCTCCTGCGCAGGACTCGGCACCGTTTCCACGGCAACGGATGACGGGCGATGCGCCGGGCCGGGTGCACATCGCCAAACGGCAGCGCGGGCTGGACGCCACCGCGATCGGCCAGTTGGTGTTCTACCTGCCGAGCTTCGTGGTCAGCCTGGTTCTCGTCGCCGGTCTCGCGCAGGCGGTGCTCCCCCACGAGGGCTGGGTCGTCGTGGTGGCCTGGCTCGCCTCGGGGGCTTTCGCCTTCCACCCGCCATCCGAGGACTTCATCGCCCGCTACCTGCTGCGACTGCGCTACCCGACCCCGTGGGAGTCGGCCCGCCTGGAGCCGCAGTGGCGGAAGGTGACCGCGCGGGCCGGTGTGGAAGGGCGCGCCTACCGGCTCTGGGTCGAGGACAGCGACGACCTCAACGCCCTTTCGGCAGCGGGCCACATCGTCGGAATCACGCGCTTCGCGCTCACCCTGCCCGAGGACCAGCTCGCCGCTGTGCTGGCGCACGAACTCGGCCATCACACCGACGGTCACGCCTGGTCGTCCCTGCTCGGCTCCTGGTACGCGGCCCCCGGACGGCTGGCGTGGGCCGTGGTCCGCGCCGTGACCCGCTTCTGCCGACGGTTCAGCAGTTGTCTCACCTTCCTCCTGCTGATCGCGGTGGTCGGTGCGGTGGCAGCGCTCGCGCTCGCGTACTGGTTCGTCGTCGTACCGCTCCTGGCTGCGCCGTACCTGCTGGCCGCCGTCAGTCGCCGAGCCGAGCTGCGGGCGGACCGGCACGCGGCCGCCCTGGGCTTCGCGCCGATGCTCGCCCAGGTCCTGCACGTCATGCAGTCGCAGCAGTGGGCCGACCCCCGCACCGCGGGTCTCGCGCTGACAGCGCACGGCACTACGGCCGCGACGGCGCACGGCGGCCTGCCCGGCAAGCTGCTTTCCTCTCACCCGGACTACCACACCCGGCTCCACCACCTGCGGCCTTACCTGGAGCAGGCCCGATGAACGGCGCCGGGCAGCCGCAGGAGGGGGGCGGCGGCCCGGCGCTCCCGGTGCGGTCCGATGTGTCGAGGGGCCTCAGGGGCCCGGGGCGGTGGCGATGAAGGCGGCGACCAGGGCGATGAAGGCGGTGATGACGGCGAGGCAGGCGTAGCCGAGGACCAGGCCGGCGGTGGCCTGGCCGTCGCCGGACTCGCCGGTGCGGCGGATCTGGGTCTTGGCGACGTGCCCGCAGATGACCGCCGGGATCGCGGTGGCGCCCAGGGTGAAGGCGGCCAGGACGCCGCAGACGAGGGAGGCGGTGGCCGCGGTGTTGGTGCGCCGGACCGCGGGGACGAAGACCGGGGCCGGGGCTGGGGGCGGGGGCGCCGGGGGGAAGGGCGGCAGCGGGTAGGGCGGCGCGGCGGGGTGGGGGATGTCCGCGGTGATCCGGTCGAGGTCGTCGTAGGTGCGGGCCTGGTAGGCCCGGCCGACCCGCTCGTCGTACTCCTCGGGCCGCAACCGGCCCTGGGTGTACGCCTCCTTGAGGATGTCCACCGCGCGCTCACGGTCCCCGTCGCTCGCCAGCATGCGTTGATGCATGCCCCGGCAGGCGCCGATCAGCCGCGACTGCCGTGCGGTGTCGAGAAGTTGTGACACAGCGGCGCGGCTACGCCTGTTCGCCGTCGGTGCCGGGCGGCGTCGCGGTGAGGTGGGTGAGGACCTCGGTGACCAGGGCAGCCAGTTCGGCGCGGGGGACGGACCGGATGTCCTCGAACCAGCCGAGCGAGCGGCTGAGGGTGATGCCGTAGAGCGCGGAGACCGCGATCTCCGCGCGCAGCCGGGGCCGGTCGAGGTGCTGGCCGGCGATGTCCTCGGCCAGGGGCTCCACGACGCGGCGGGCGAGGCGGTCGCGGGCGGCCACCCGGATCTCCGGCGAAGTGTCGGACCGGATCAGGGCCTGCATGATGGGCCCGGGCCCGCGCTCGTCGGACCGCCGGACCAGGGTCTCCGCGATCTGCGCCAGCCCGCTGAACTCGGCCGGCCCGCTGACCGCGGCGTCCTCGGCGACCACCGCGGCGACATACAGCTCCGCCTTGTTGCCGAAGTAGCGGGCGATCAACGCGGCGTCCACGCCCGCGCGTTCGCCGATCTCCCGGATCGTGGTCCGCTCGAAGCCCTTCTGCCCGAACAGCTCCTGGGCGGCCCGCAGCAGTGCCTGCCTGCTGGCGGCCGCATCGCGGGGGCGCCCGGGCCCCGTCTGCGCGACGCCCACCGTGGTCCTCCTCAGCGGGTGTCCGAAGCCCGGTCGTCGACGGTCATGAAGCCGGAGCCGGCGAGTTCGGCCTCCTCCTCCATCATAGGGACGACCGCCGCGGCCTCCTCGGCCTTCGCCCGCACCCGGCTGCCGCCGCCCAGCCCGGGCAGCACGAAGCTGATCACGGCCGTGGCCACGGCCAGCGCCGACGCGAAGAGCAGTGCCGTCTCGAAGCCGGACACCTTCGGCAGGGCGCTGCCCGCCGGGGTGTGCGCCATCAGCACCGCGGCCGACAGCGCGCTGCCCAGCGTCAGGCCGATGCTGCGCAGCACCTGGTAGAAGCCAGTCGCGCTGCCGGTCTCACTGGCCGGCACCGCGCGCACGATGAAGCCGGGCATCGCCGCGTAGGTGAAGCCCATCCCGAAGCCGGCGATCCCGGTGACCACGAACGCCTCCCACAGGTGGGAGTGCTCCAGCGCGAAGAAGCCGGTGCCGAAGGCGAAGATCAGCGAGCCCAGCGGGATCATGCTGCGGGTGCCGAACCGCCGTTCGTAGATCCCGAGGAAGCGGCTGGCCACGAAGTTCGCCGCCGCGTAGGGCATCAGCACCAGGCCGGAGACGACGAGCGAGGCGCCGAAGCCGTAGCCCCGGTCCGTCGGGACCTGGACGAACTCGACCACCACCGGCAGCAGCAGGTACATCGCCACGCTGATCAGGAAGCCGCCGGTGTCGGCGGTGAGCACCGAGCGGTTCTTCACCTGGCGCAGGTCGATCAGCGGGTCGGTGGTGCGCAGCTCGTACGGAATCCAGGCCGCGAGCAGCACCAGGCTGGCGGCGAAGATGCCCAGGGTGCGGGCCGAGGTCCACCCCCAGCCGCCGGCTTCGCTGAGCGCCACCGAGAGCCCGACGACGACCAGGCTGATCAGGGTCGCGCCCACCGTGTCGAACCGCCGCGAGGGGACGTCCGCCCGGCCGGGCAGCACGAACGCGGCGAGCAGGAAGGCGGCGCCGACGGTGATCGCGCCGAACCAGTACGCGCCCCGGTAGTCGAAGGTCTCGGCGATCAGCGCGGTGACCGGGTAGCCGAGGCCGGCGCCGATCGCGGCGGTCACCGAGAGCGTGGCGATCGCCTGCCGCGACTTCTCGGGGGTGAGGTTGCGCCGGGCGACGGCCATCGCCACCGGCAGCAGTCCGAGGCCGACCCCTTGCAGGCCACGCCCGACGATCAGCATCGCGAAGCCGTTGGACAGGGCGGCGACCACGCAGCCGGCGACCACCGAGCCGAGCGCGGCGAGGATCACGTCGCGCTGCCGGGGCCCGTCGGAGAGCCGGCCCATCAGCGGGGTGGCGAGGGCGCCGGTCATCAGCGTGATGGTCAGCAGCCACTCCGCGGTGCTCAGCGAGACCCCGTCGGCGTCGGCGATGGTGGGGATCAGCGGGGCGCCCAGGCTGGAGACGACCGACATCAGCGAGCCGACGATGATCAGGGTCGGCCCGAGCAGCCGCAGCCGCAGCCCGCTCGGTAGGGCCCCGGGGCCGGTGGCCCCGCCTGTTATGTGTGCGCTGCTGGACACGGTGCCGCCGCTCTCCCCGGGTTCGGATGTCACCAGGCGATGTCACCCAGTGATGTCATCAGATGATGACAACTGGAGATAACGGTATCACGCAACTATCTCGGCCCCGAAGGGGGCCTGGCGGGCGACCCCGGGCACGCACGCGAAAGGGCGGCCGCCCCGGAACCCCGGGGCGGCCGCCCTCCATGACTGCTCAGGCCGTCAGGCCCACGCCTCAGCCGTTGTACGGGCCGTAGTCGTAGTCCTCCAGCGGCACCGCCTGGCCGGAGCCGGTGCCGAACGGGCTGTAGTCGATGTCGTCGTAGCCGACGGCCGAGTACATCGCGGCCTTGGCCTCCTCGGTCGGCTCCACCCGGATGTTGCGGTAGCGGGACAGGCCCGTACCGGCCGGGATGAGCTTGCCGATGATGACGTTCTCCTTCAGGCCCAGCAGCGAGTCCGACTTCGCGTGGATCGCCGCGTCCGTCAGCACCCGGGTCGTCTCCTGGAAGGAGGCGGCCGACAGCCAGGACTCGGTGGCCAGCGAGGCCTTGGTGATACCCATCAGCTGCGGGCGGCCCGAGGCCGGGTGACCGCCCTCGGAGACCACGCGGCGGTTCTCGGTCTCGAACCGGCCGCGCTCGACCAGCTCGCCCGGCAGCAGCTCCGCGTCGCCGGACTCGATGATCGTCACCCGGCGCAGCATCTGCCGGATGATGATCTCGATGTGCTTGTCGTGGATCGACACGCCCTGCGAGTTGTAGACCTTCTGCACTTCCTGCACCAGGTGGATCTGGACCTGGCGCTGGCCGAGGATGCGCAGCACGTCGTGCGGGTTGGTCGCGCCGTAGGTGAGCTTCTGGCCCACCTCGACGTGGTCGCCCTCGCCGACCTGGAGCTTGACGCGCTTGGAGATCGGGTAGGCGATCTCGTCGGCACCGTCGTCCGGGGTGACGATGATCTTCTTGGTCTTCTCGGTCTCCTCGATCCGGACCCGGCCGGCCGCCTCGGAGATCGGCGCGACACCCTTGGGCACGCGCGCCTCGAAGAGCTCGACCACACGCGGCAGACCCTGCGTGATGTCGTCACCGGCCACACCACCGGTGTGGAAGGTACGCATCGTCAGCTGGGTGCCGGGCTCACCGATCGACTGGGCGGCGATGATGCCGACCGCCTCGCCGATGTCCACCAGCTTGCCGGTGGCCAGCGAACGCCCGTAGCAGTAGGCGCAGGTGCCCACCGCCGACTCGCAGGTGAGGATCGAGCGGGTCTTGACCTCCTCGACGCCGTGCCGCAGCAGCTGGTCGATGAGGACGTCGCCCAGGTCGACGTTGGCGGGGGCGATGACCTTGCCGTCCACCACGACGTCCTCGGCGAGCATCCGCGCGTACACGCTGGTCTCGACGTCCTCGGCCTTGCGCAGCGAGCCGTCCTCGGCGCGCTCGGCGATCCGCAGCTTCAGACCGCGGTCGGTGCCGCAGTCCTCCTCGCGGATGATCACGTCCTGCGAGACGTCCACCAGACGACGGGTCAGGTAACCCGAGTCGGCGGTGCGCAGCGCGGTGTCGGCCAGACCCTTACGGGCACCGTGGGTGGAGATGAAGTACTCCAGCACGGACAGGCCCTCGCGGAAGGACGCCTTGATCGGACGCGGGATCGTCTCGTTCTTGGCGTTCGACACCAGGCCGCGCATACCCGCGATCTGACGCATCTGCATCATGTTTCCGCGGGCACCCGAGTCGACCATCATGAAGATCGGGTTGGTCTTCGGGAAGTTGGCGTTCATCGCCTGGGCGACCTCGTTGGTCGCCTTGGTCCAGATGTTGATCAGCTCGTCCGAGCGCTCCTGCTTGGTGATCAGGCCGCGCTCGTACTGCTTCTGGACCTTCTCGTCGAGCGCCTCGTAGGAGGCGATCAGGCCCTTCTTCGCCTCGGGCACCACGATGTCGGTGACGGCCACGGTGACGCCCGAACGGGTCGCCCAGTGGAAGCCGGCCGCCTTCAGGTTGTCGAGCGTCGCCGCCACGATCACCTTCGGGTACCGCTCGGCGAGGTCGTTGACGATCTCGGAGAGCTGCTTCTTGCCGACCGCGTAGTCCACGAACGGGTAGTCCTCGGGCAGCAGCTCGTTGAAGAGCGCCCGGCCCAGGGTGGTGCGCAGCCGGAAGCTGTCACCGACCTGGTACGGCTCCTCGCCCTCCACCGGCTCCGGCGGGGTCCAGCCGCGCGGCGGGACGGTGCCCACCGGGAAGCGGATGTCCACCTTGGCCTGCATGGACAGCTCGCGCGCGTCGAAGGCCATGATCGCCTCGGCGGTCGCGCCGAACGCCCGGCCCTCGCCGATGACCTCGCGCTCCTCGGAGTCCGTGGTCAGGAAGAACAGGCCGAGCACCATGTCCTGGGTCGGCATGGTGACCGGGCGGCCGTCGGCGGGCTTGAGGATGTTGTTCGAGGACAGCATCAGGATGCGGGCCTCGGCCTGCGCCTCCGCGGACAGCGGCAGGTGCACGGCCATCTGGTCGCCGTCGAAGTCCGCGTTGAACGCGGTGCAGACCAGCGGGTGGATCTGGATGGCCTTGCCCTCGACGAGCTGCGGCTCGAACGCCTGGATGCCCAGCCGGTGCAGGGTCGGCGCGCGGTTGAGCAGCACCGGGTGCTCGGCGATGACCTCTTCCAGCACGTCGTACACGACCGTGCGGCCGCGCTCGACCATGCGCTTGGCCGACTTGATGTTCTGCGCGTGGTTGAGGTCCACCAGGCGCTTCATCACGAACGGCTTGAAGAGCTCCAGCGCCATGGCCTTGGGCAGGCCGCACTGGTGCAGCTTGAGCTGCGGGCCGACGACGATCACCGAGCGGGCGGAGTAGTCCACGCGCTTGCCGAGCAGGTTCTGGCGGAACCGGCCCTGCTTGCCCTTGAGCATGTCGGAGAGCGACTTCAGCGGACGGTTGCCGGGGCCCGTCACCGGGCGGCCGCGGCGGCCGTTGTCGAAGAGCGCGTCGACGGCCTCCTGGAGCATCCGCTTCTCGTTGTTCACGATGATCTCGGGCGCACCGAGGTCGAGCAGGCGCTTCAGGCGGTTGTTGCGGTTGATCACCCGGCGGTACAGGTCGTTCAGGTCGGAGGTGGCGAAGCGGCCACCGTCGAGCTGGACCATCGGACGCAGGTCCGGCGGGATCACCGGGACGCAGTCCAGCACCATGCCGCCGGGCTTGTTGGTGGTCTGGAGGAACGCGGAGACCACCTTGAGCCGCTTCAGGGCGCGGGTCTTCTTCTGGCCCTTGCCGGTGCGGATGATCTCGCGGAGGCGCTCGGCCTCCTCCTCCAGGTCGAAGGACTCCAGGCGCTTCTGCAGCGCCGCGGCACCCATCGAGCCCTGGAAGTACGTGCCGAAGCGGTCGCGCAGCTCGCGGTAGAGCAGCTCGTCGCCCTCCAGGTCCTGGACCTTGAGGTTCTTGAAGCGGGCCCACACCTCGTCGAGCCGGTCCAGCTCGCGCTGGGCGCGGTCGCGCAGCTGCTTCATCTCGCGCTCGGCGCCCTCGCGCACCTTGCGGCGGACGTCGGCCTTGGCGCCCTCGTTCTCCAGCTCGCCGAGGTCGGCCTCCAGCTTCTTCTGCCGGGCCTCGACATCGGCGTCGCGGCGCTGCTCGACCTGCTGGCGCTCCACGGAGACCTGGGCCTCCAGGGAGGGCAGGTCGCGGGTGCGGCGCTCGTCGTCCACCCAGGTGATCATGTACGCCGCGAAGTAGATGACCTTCTCCAGGTCCTTCGGGGCGAGGTCGAGCAGGTACCCCAGGCGCGAGGGCACGCCCTTGAAGTACCAGATGTGGGTGACCGGCGCGGCCAGCTCGATGTGGCCCATCCGCTCACGCCGCACCTTGGCGCGGGTGACCTCGACGCCGCAGCGCTCGCAGATGATGCCCTTGAAGCGGACACGCTTGTACTTGCCGCAGTAGCACTCCCAGTCCCGGGTGGGGCCGAAGATCTTCTCGCAGAAGAGCCCGTCCTTTTCCGGCTTGAGGGTGCGGTAGTTGATGGTCTCGGGCTTCTTGACCTCGCCGTGCGACCAGGTCCGGATGTCGTCCGCGGTGGCCAGGCCGATCCGCAGCTCGTCGAAGAAGTTGACGTCGAGCACTGTGTCGTCAATCCCTCTCAGGGTTGATTCTCAAATGGTCTGAACGGGTCGCGGGAGAGCCCGTCCGGTGGGAGACCGGACGGGCCGGCCCGTCAGACCTCTTCGACGCTGCTCGGCTCGCGCCGGGACAGGTCGATGCCGAGCTCCTCCGCCGCACGGAACACGTCCTCGTCGGTGTCCCGCATCTCGATGGACATGCCGTCCTTGGACAGCACCTCCACGTTGAGGCAGAGCGACTGCATCTCCTTGATGAGCACCTTGAAGGACTCGGGGATGCCGGGCTCGGGGATGTTCTCGCCCTTGACGATGGCCTCGTAGACCTTCACGCGGCCGAGCACGTCGTCGGACTTGATGGTCAGCAGCTCCTGGAGCGCGTAGGCGGCGCCGTACGCCTCCAGCGCCCACACCTCCATCTCGCCGAACCGCTGCCCGCCGAACTGCGCCTTACCACCCAGCGGCTGCTGGGTGATCATCGAGTACGGGCCGGTGGAGCGGGCGTGCAGCTTGTCGTCCACCAGGTGGTGCAGCTTGAGGATGTACATGTAGCCGATGGAGATCGGCTCCGGGAACGGCTCGCCGGAGCGGCCGTCGAACAGCCGCGCCTTGCCGGAGGGCCGCACCATCCGGTCGCCGTCGCGGTTGGGGATCGTGGCCTCGAAGAGACCGACGATCTCGTCCTCGCGGGCGCCGTCGAAGACCGGCGTGGCCACGTTGGTGCCCGGCTCGACCCGGCCGGCGCCGATGCCGTCCAGCCGCTGGGCCCACTCCTCGGCGATGCCGGAGACGTCCCAGCCCTGCTTGGCGAGCCAGCCGAGGTGGATCTCCAGTACCTGGCCGGGGTTCATCCGGGACGGGACGCCGAGCGGGTTGAGGATGATGTCGACCGGGGTGCCGTCCTCGGTGAACGGCATGTCCTCGACCGGCAGGATCTTGGAGATGACGCCCTTGTTGCCGTGCCGGCCGGCGAGCTTGTCGCCGTCGGTGATCTTGCGCTTCTGGGCGACGTAGACCCGCACCAGCTGGTTGACGCCGGGCGGCAGCTCGTCGCCCTCCTCGCGGTCGAAGACGCGCACGCCGATGACCTTGCCGACCTCGCCGTGCGGCACCTTCAGGGAGGTGTCGCGGACCTCGCGGGCCTTCTCGCCGAAGATCGCGCGCAGCAGCCGCTCCTCCGGGGTCAGCTCGGTCTCGCCCTTGGGGGTGACCTTGCCGACCAGGATGTCGCCGGCGACCACGTCGGCGCCGATCCGGATGATGCCGCGCTCGTCGAGGTCGGCGAGGACCTCCTCGGAGACGTTCGGGATGTCCCGGGTGATCTCCTCCGGGCCCAGCTTGGTGTCGCGGGCGTCGACCTCGTGCTCCTCGATGTGGATCGAGGACAGGACGTCGTCCTGCACGAGGCGCTGCGACAGGATGATCGCGTCCTCGTAGTTGTGGCCTTCCCACGGCATGAACGCGACCAGCAGGTTCTTGCCGAGGGCCATCTCGCCCTCGTCCGTGGACGGTCCGTCGGCGAGCACCTGGCCGGCCACCACGCGGGCGCCCTCGTCCACGACGACCTTCTGGTTGAAGGAGGTGCCCTGGTTGGAGCGGGAGAACTTGGCGACCCGGTAGGTGGTGTAGGTGCCGTCGTCGTTGGTGACCGTGACGTAGTCGGCGGAGACCTCCTGGACCACGCCGTCCTTCTCGGCCTTGATCACGTCGCCGGCGTCGACCGCGCAGCGGTACTCCATGCCGGTGCCGACCAGCGGCGCCTCGGCCTTGATCAGCGGCACGGCCTGGCGCATCATGTTCGCGCCCATCAGGGCGCGGTTGGCGTCGTCGTGCTCCAGGAACGGGATCATCGCGGTCGCGACCGACACCATCTGGCGCGGCGAGACGTCCATGTAGTCGACGTCGTCGCCGGGGATGTAGTCGATCTCGCCGCCACGGCGGCGGACCAGCACGCGGGACTCGGCGAACCGCAGCTCGTCGGTGAGCGGCGCGTTGGCCTGCGCGATGACGAAGCGGTCCTCCTCGTCGGCGGTCAGGTAGTCGACGTGGTCGGTGACCTGGCCGTCGGTGACCTTGCGGTACGGCGTCTCGATGAAGCCGAACGCGTTGACCCGGCCGTAGGAGGCGAGCGAGCCGATCAGGCCGATGTTCGGGCCTTCGGGGGTCTCGATCGGGCACATCCGGCCGTAGTGCGACGGGTGCACGTCGCGGACCTCGAAGCCGGCCCGCTCACGGGACAGGCCGCCGGGGCCGAGCGCGTTGAGCCGGCGCTTGTGCGTCAGGCCCGACAGCGGGTTCGTCTGGTCCATGAACTGGGAGAGCTGGCTGGTGCCGAAGAACTCCTTGATGGAGGCGACGACCGGCCGGATGTTGATCAGGGTCTGCGGCGTGATCGCCTCGACGTCCTGGGTGGTCATCCGCTCCCGGACCACGCGCTCCATACGGGCCAGGCCGGTACGGACCTGGTTCTGGATCAGCTCGCCGACGTTGCGGATGCGGCGGTTGCCGAAGTGGTCGATGTCGTCGGTCTCGACGATGATCGACCGGCCGGAGTCGCCCACGGTCTCGGTCTCGCCCGCGTGCAGCTTCACCAGGTACTTGATGGTGGCGAGGATGTCCTCGGTGGTGAGCACGCCGGCGTCCAGCGGCGCGTCGCTGCCGAGCTTCTTGTTCACCTTGTAGCGGCCGACCTTGGCCAGGTCGTAGCGCTTCGGGTTGAAGTAGAGGTTCTCCAGCAGGGTCTGGGCGGCCTCCTTCGTCGGCGGCTCGCCCGGGCGCAGCTTGCGGTAGATGTCCAGCAGCGCGTCGTCCTGGCCCTGGGTGTGGTCCTTCTCCAGGGTGGCGCGCATCGACTCGTACTCGCCGAACTCCTCGAGGATCTGCTCGGTGGTCCAGCCGAGCGCCTTGAGCAGCACGGTCACCGACTGCTTGCGCTTGCGGTCGATGCGCACCCCGACCATGTCGCGCTTGTCGATCTCCATCTCCAGCCAGGCACCCCGGGACGGGATGATCTTGGCGGAGAAGATGTCCTTGTCGGACGTCTTGTCGATGGAGCTGTCGAAGTACACACCCGGCGAGCGGACCAGCTGCGAGACGACGACACGCTCGGTGCCGTTGATGCAGAAGGTGCCCTTGCTCGTCATCAGGGGGAAGTCGCCCATGAAGACGGTCTGGGACTTGATCTCGCCGGTCTCGTTGTTGGTGAACTCGGCGGTGACGAAGAGCGGGGCGCCGTAGGTGAAGTCGCGCTCCTTGCACTCGTCGAGCGAGTTCTTCGGCGGCTCGAAGCGGTGGTCACGGAACGTGAGGGACATCGACCCGGAGAAGTCCTCGATCGGGGAGATCTCCTCGAAGATCTCCTCCAGACCGGACTTCCTGGGGACGTCCTGCCCACTGTCCAGGGCCGCCTCGACCCGGGCCTTCCATGCCGCGTTGCCGAGCAGCCAGTCAAAGCTCTCGGTCTGGAGCGCGAGGAGGTTCGGAACTTCGAGCGGTTCACGGATCTTCGCGAAAGAGATGCGCAGCGGGGCGGTGCTTGCGCCGTTGTTCGAATGGGTGGTCGAGGCGTTGCGCGAGGCGGCCAAGAGGGGGTCCTTCCGAGGGCTCGGACTCACTACGCGCGTACCGGACCGAACCCGAGCTGAAGAGAAAAGCCCTGATGACAGGCTTCCTCACGAGTGCTCGGACACGGGCATACCCCTGGTGACGGGCCAGGCAGCAGCTAACAGGCAGCGCAAAGGGTCAGTGTAGCCACTTGGCCCACTGATGTCCAGGCTGAGATTCGGAGTACCGAATCGTCGCCCCCTCCGCCCGTCTCACGGCCGCGTCCGCCCGGCCCTCGGAGCCCGGGTCCCGCGTCCGTCATCCATCATGTCCTGCCTGCCGCGCGGACCACCGCAAGCGGGTCCACCCGACCACCAACGCATCCATTCCCGCTTCGCCGGCGATCCATGCATCCGGCCCCTGACGAAGTGTGGGGCCGGCGGGCACCGGACCGGGCGACCGCGGGTGGCGGCGCGTCCTGAGAATTGCGCGCCGCGTGCCATCCGTCAAGGCCCAAGCCTCGCGGAGATCGAAAACGACCGAGGGCGGCCACCCGTTCGGGTGGCCGCCCTACGGCGGGTGGAGCAGCTGCGGAGCGAGGTGTTACTTGACCTCGACCGAAGCGCCGGCGCCCTCGAGGGACTCCTTCGCCTTGTCCGCGGCTTCCTTGGTGGCCTTCTCCAGGACGGGCTTCGGGGCGCCGTCCACGAGGTCCTTGGCCTCCTTCAGGCCCAGCGAGGTCAGCTCACGCACGACCTTGATGACCTGGATCTTCTTGTCACCGGCGCCGGTGAGGATGACGTCGAACTCATCCTTCTCCTCGACGGCCTCGGCCGGGGTGCCCGCGGCACCGCCGGCGGCGGCGACCGCGACCGGAGCGGCGGCGGTGACGTCGAACTTCTCCTCGAACGCCTTCACGAACTCGGAGAGCTCGATGAGGGTCAGGCTCTCGAACTGGGCGAGCAGTTCGTCCTGGGTCAGCTTCGCCATGATTGGCGTCCTTCCATTCATTCGGCTGGTGCCGTGGTGTACATGTCGGCGGGCGTACGTCGGGCCCGCGGCGACCGCTCCCGCTCCGCGGGCGACCGGTACGGGTACCGGGCGCCCCGCCGGGTCAGGCGGCGGTCAATGTGCGAGCCGAGTTACTCGGCACCGCCCTGCTCTGCCTCGGCCTCGGCCTTCTTGGCCCGAAGCGCCTCCGCGGTGCGGACGAACTTCGACGGGAGCGCCTGGAAGAGCGCGGCAGCCTGGGACTGCTTGGCCTTCATGGCACCCGCCAGCTTGGCGAGCAGAACCTCGCGGGACTCGAGGTCCGCAAGCTTCTTGATCTCGTCGGCGGACAGCGCCTTGCCGTCAAGGACACCGCCCTTGATGACGAGAGCGGGGTTGTCCTTGGCGAAGTCGCGCAGACCCTTCGCCGCCTCGACCGGGTCACCGGTCACGAAGGCGACGGCCGACGGACCCGCGAACAGGTCGTCGAGCGTGTTGATCCCGGCCTCGTTGGCCGCGATCTTGGTCAGCGTGTTCTTCACCACGGCGTACGTGGCGTTCTCACCGAGCGAACGGCGCAGCGTCTTGAGCTGCGCCACGGTGAGACCGCGGTACTCGGTCAGCACTGCGGCGTTCGAGCTGCGGAACTTGTCCGTCAACTCGGCAACCGCGGCAGACTTGTCGGGCCTCGCCATGAGTCTCGGCCTCCTTCCGGGTGATTGCGGACCGCCCGGTTGACGAAGGGGACGTGACTGGCGCGAGCAACACAAACGCCCCGGGCGCAGGCGCACGGGGCGGAACTCGACGAGAGGGCGTCAGCACTCCCGGAGATCTTCATCCGATCACCTACGCGGGCCGTCCGCACCGAGCGGAATCCTTCGGCCGCCCCACCCGTTCCCGGGCACGGCGACAACCTGCGGTCTTTGGCTTCGCGTTGAGAGTACGGGACCCGAGGCCCGGAGGGCAAATCCTTCCCGAAAGGAAGGTTTTCCCGGGCCCCGGCACGGGAAAAGCGGGCGCCCCGCGACCGCCCGGGGGTGCCGGGGGGAGCGGGGCGCCGTGGTGCTGTCGTGCCGTCGTACTGCCGGCCGCACCGCCGTCAGAGGGCGGCGGGGTCCTCCTCGGTGAGGAGGTTGCGGGTGCGGTTGGAGTCGAGCGGGATGCCCGGGCCCATCGTGGTGGAGACGGCGGCCTTCTTGATGTAACGGCCCTTGGCCGCGGACGGCTTGAGCCGCAGGACCTCGTCCAGCGCCGCCGCGTAGTTCTCCACCAGCTTGGTCTCGTCGAAGGAGACCTTGCCGATGATGAAGTGCAGGTTCGAGTGCTTGTCGACGCGGAACTCGATCTTGCCGCCCTTGATGTCCGTGACCGCCTTCGCCACGTCCGGGGTGACCGTGCCGGTCTTCGGGTTCGGCATCAGACCGCGCGGGCCGAGCACGCGGCCCAGCCGGCCGACCTTGCCCATCAGGTCCGGGGTGGCGACGACGGCGTCGAAGTCGAGCCGGCCCTTCGACACCTCGTCGATCAGTTCGTCGGAGCCGACGATGTCGGCTCCCGCGGCTTCCGCGGCCGCAGCACGGTCACCGGTCGCGAAGACCAGGACCCGGGCGGTCTTGCCGGTGCCGTGCGGAAGGTTCACGGTGCCGCGGACCATCTGGTCGGCCTTGCGCGGGTCGACACCCAGGCGGAAGGCGACCTCGACGGTCGAGTCGAACTTGGTGGTCGCGGTCTCCTTCGCGAGACGGACGGCCTCCAGGGGCGCGTACACGCGCTCCCGGTCGATCTTGGCGTCCGCAGCGCGGAGAGACTTGCTGCGCTTGCTCACTTGCTGCTCCTACGTTGTCTTGGAGTCGTGGTCCGAGCCGAGCAGGCCCTTCCACTCACTGCCGGGTGTGGCCAGGTCGGCGGTTCAGCCCTGGACCGTGATGCCCATGGAACGGGCGGTACCCGCGATGATCTTCTCCGCGGCGTCCAGGTCGTTCGCGTTCAGGTCGGGGAGCTTCGTGGTGGCGATCTCCCGCACCTGCTCACGGCTGAGCGAGGCGACCTTCTTGACGTGGGGCTCGCCGGAGCCCTTGTCCACGCCCGCGGCCTTCAGGATGAGCTTCGCGGCCGGCGGGGTCTTGGTGATGAACGTGAAGGTACGGTCCTCGTAGACCGTGATCTCCACCGGGATCACCATGCCGCGCTGCGACTCGGTGGCCGCGTTGTAGGCCTTGCAGAACTCCATGATGTTCACGCCGTGCTGGCCCAGCGCGGGGCCGACCGGCGGCGCCGGGTTGGCCGCACCGGCGTTGATCTGGAGCTTGATCAGCCCCGTGACCTTCTTCTTCTTGGGAGGCATTGCTCTCTCCGGGTCTTGTTGAGAGTGTTCATGCCTGCGAGCAGGCATACCGCACCACGATAACGGGTACGGGGCCGCGCCCTGAAATCGCGAGGTCACCACGGGTCGCGCAGCGCCGACCGGTGCAGGCGGCCGGCGAGGGCGGCGACCAGGTCGCGGAGCTCGGCGGGGCGCTCGACGGCGAACGGCAGGTCGAGCGCGGCCAGGACGCCGGGCAGCCAGTCCAGGCGCTCCACGTGCAGTTCCACCCGGAGCCAGCCGGCGGGGTCGTCCGGGTCGGTGGGCTCTCCGTCCCGGGCGGCCGGGGGGTTCGTCACGACCGCGACGGACGCCGGCAGGCGGGTGCGGACCTCCTCCACGCTACCGGCGATCCGCAGCACCACCTCGTACCGGTAACGCGCGGTGGCGAACCCGGTCAGCACGCGCTCGGCCGGGTCGACGCCGGCGGGCGGGGAGAACGAGCCCGGCAGGGTGCGCGCCTCCGCGACGCGGTCGAGCCGGAACGTACGGTCCTCGCCGCCGGGCACCAGCGCGCCCGTGACGTACCAGCGGCCGGAGTGGACGACCAGGCCGTACGGGTGCAGCGTCCGTACGGTGGCGCGGCCGCCGGCGGCGGTGTGGCGGAAGGCGACCGGGCGGTGGTGGCGCACCGCGTCGGCGAGCGTGAGCAGCACGGCGCTGTCCGGCGCGGCGGGTTCCGCGCCGCCCGGGGCGGTGAGGGCGAGGGTGTCCAGCACGGTGTCGAGCCGGGCGCGCAGCCGCGCGGGCAGCACCCGGCGGATCTTGGCCGCCGCGGTCTCGCCGGCGGTGGCCGCTTCCGTGGCCAGGCCGAGGCGCCGGCCCGCGACCAGGCCGAGGAGCACGGCGAGGGCCTCGTCGTCGCTGAGCATCAGCGGGGGCAGGCGGTAGCCGGGGGCGAGCCGGTAGCCGCCGTAGCGGCCGCGGACCGACTCGACCGGCACGTCGAGGTCGAGGAGGTGGTCGGCGTACCGCCGCACCGTGCGCTCGTCCACGCCGAGCCGGTCGGCGAGTTCGGCGACGGTGCGGGTGCCGCCGGACTGGAGGAGTTCCAGCAGGGTGAGCACGCGGGCGGTGGGGCGGGACATACCTGCGATTCTGCCTCGGATACCGGGCGGGTTCTGCCCGGTATCCGTCCTAACGTGCGGTGGAGAGAACAGCACCCGACGACGTACGGAGCACCCCATGGAGTTCGCCTCGACCCGCATCATCACCGACGACGTGGCCCGCCTCGTCGGCTTCTACGAGCGCGTGACCGGCGTACGGGCCGACTGGGCCACCGAGGACTTCGCGGAGCTCCGCACCCCGGGGGCGACCCTGGCGATCGGCAGCACCCGCACGGTCCCCCTCTTCGCACCCGGCTCCGCCCGGCCCGCCGCCAACCACAGCGCGATCATCGAGTTCCTCGTGCCCGACGTGGACGCCGCCTACCGCGACCTCGCCGGTTCGGACTTCGTCAACGAGCCCACCACGATGCCCTGGGGCAACCGCTCCCTGCTGCTCCGCGACCCCGACGGCACTCTCGTCAACCTCTTCACCCCGGTCACGGCAGCCGCCCGCGAGAGGTTCGCCATGGATCAGGCGGCCACCGTTCATCCTCGGAGGTGACTGTGTACACATATCTGCGTACACTGGTGCCATGACCGAGAACACCGTGACCGTACGGGAAGCGCGCGCGCATCTCGCGGATCGCATCCACCACGCCGAAGAGGGCACGCCGACCGTCATCACCCGGAACGGCGAGCCCGTGGCGGCCCTGGTACCGATCGCGGACCTCAACGCCCTGGAGGAGGCCGCCGACCTGCTGCTGGCCCGGGAGGCGGAAGCGGCCCTCGCCGAGGGAGGCCCCACGGTGACCATGGCCGAGTTGCTGGCCGACCTGTTCGCCGAACGGGCTGACGGCGCGGCGTGAAGTACGCATTCCGTTTCCTCCCCGCGGCGCAACGCCAGCTCCGTGCCATCGATCGGCCCGCCGCGATGCGCATCCTCACCGCGCTCACCGCGCTCGGTGACGATCCTTACCGCGAAGACGCGGACGTCAAGAAGCTCATAGGCCCGTCCGACCTCTATCGGCTCCGCGTCGGCGCCTACCGCGTCGCCTACCGGGTCGAGGACGGTGAACTCCTCATCCTGGTCGTCAAGGTCGGCAACCGACGCGATGTCTACCGCGCCCTCTGACAGCACACGGCCGGCTCACCCGTCGAAACGGCCCCCGCGCACAGCCACCACGAATTGGGCGAACGAGTCCGCCGGGAACACCAGCGCCGGGCCGGCCTTGTCCTTCGAGTCCCGCACGGCCACCTGCCCGGTGGGGGTCAGATCGGCGACGTCGGCGTCTCGCCGGGGGCGAGTGCGCCCGCGCTGAGGGCGTCGAACTTGCGGTTGAACGCCCAGATGGTGGTGTCCTTGTCGCTGACATTGGAGCTGTCGGGCATGTCGGACTGGACGACCGTGAGCTTCGGCGCCTCCAGCTCCGGCAAGGTGAAGTTCGTGCTGGAGCGGTACGTAGCGATATCCAGCGGCAGGATCTGGACGGTCACATTATCGAGCTTCGTCAACCGGATGATCTCTTCGTACTGCTCCCGCATGACATCCGGGCCGCCGATCGTCCGCCGGAGCGCAGCCTCATCGAGGATGCACCACAGTTCCAGCGGACCTTCCCTGCCCGTGAGGCGTTCCTTCCGCTCCATACGCAGCTGGATGTTGCGCTCGACGAACTCCGTGGTGTGCTCCTCAACGGGCTTCGCGACCCGGAGCATCTCGCGGACGTAGCGCTCGGTCTGGAGAAGCGAGAACACGACGTTCGGCTGCCACGCACGGATCGCGCGGGCGCCCGTCTCCAGACCGACGTACATCGCCATGCCGGACGGCATCACGCTGCGGTACTGCGACCACCAACCGCGGTTGAGGGAGTCCCGGTGGATCTCCGCGAGGAAGTCGATGTCCTCCTGGCTCTCGACTCCGTACCGCTCCAGGAGAACCCGTAGCTCGGTGGTGGACTTGAGGGCCGTCAGGCCGTTCTCCACCCGGTAGAGCTTGGTGATGGAGAGGTCCAGCTCACTGACCGCCTCCGCGAGGGTGAACCCCGCCTTCTCGCGCAACCTGCGGAGCTCCGAGCCGAGTTGCATGCGCCGAACAGTGGGTCCGGTCGGTGCCGCCATGAGTCTGCCTCGCCGTGTACCGAGTCTACGAGCTCGACGCGGGAGCCCCGAGCGTTTAACGGACAGTCCGCACTCCGCGAAGGAACCGTCGAGGACGAGGTGGCGGCGGACCGGGACGGGCACGGGGTGCTGTGGGCCCGGATGGGCGAGGCGGTGGGGGTCGGGCGGCCCGACTACCGGGCCATGAGCTCCCACCGCCAACGCGTCGCCGCACTCTGCAAGTTGTGCCAGGTGTGCGGGAAGCCGGCCGACCGCAGCGCCAAGGGCTGGCTCTTCCTGATGCCGGGTGGAGGCGAAACGGAGGATCTGGAGGGGACGTTGACCACGAAGCCGCCGGTCTGCCACCCCTGCGCCAAGGTTGCCGTACGGCACTGCCCGCACCTCGCGGCACCGCTCTTCGTGCACTCCCGCAAGCCCCGCGTCTGGGGCGTGTTCGGCGGGTTCGTCACGCCCTCCCCCACCCGCGGCCTGGTCAACTCCGCGGACACGTACATGCCGTACGGCGACCGGGAGGCGGCGCCCTGGTTCCTGGCCTCCCAACTCGTCCTGGAACTCACCCGTTGCGGCTGAACGACGGCTCCACGCCGTGGCCGGGCGGCCGTTCACCCCCGCACAACCCCTCGGCACACCAGTGCGCCCCGGGGTGTCTCACGTGTCGCTGTCCAACACACCTGATTCCTGGGTACCACTGACTGACACTCAGGTCTACGCGTGGAGAATTCTTGGCATGGACACTTCCCAAGGGAAGCTACCGCGCGGTACCAAGGTGACGCAGCGATCCCGCCCTTGGAGGTTTCGTGAGACTCACAAAGTCCCTTACCGCTCTTGCCGCCACGGGGTTCGCCCTGGTGACAGCGATGTTGCTGGCGGCTCCGGCACAAGCCGCCGGGCCGGCGTACGTCGCGCTGGGCGACTCGTACGCAGCCGGCAACGGGGCCGGCAACTACATCAGTTCCAGCGGTGACTGCCACCGCAGCAACAGCGCGTACCCGGCCCTGTGGGCCAGCGCGCACAGCCCCTCCTCGTTCACGTTCGCCGCGTGCTCCGGCGCGGTGACCACGGACGTGATCAACAACCAGCTCAGCGCGCTGAACTCGTCCACCGGCCTGGTGAGCCTCACCGTCGGCGGCGACGACGCGGGCTTCTCCGACGTGATCACCACCTGCGTCACCGGCTCCGACGACACCTGCGTCAGCCGGGTCAACACCGCCGAGTCGTACATCACGAACACCCTTCCGGCCCGGCTGGACGCGGTGTACAACGCGGTCCACTCCAAGGCGCCCTCAGCGAAGGTCGTCGTGCTGGACTACCCGCACCTGTACAAGCTCAACACGCTCTGCCTCGGCCTCAGTTCGACCAAGCACAACAAGCTCAACGAGGCCGCCGACCTGATCGACTCGGTCATCTCGGCCCGCGCCTCCGCGCACGGCTTCACCTTCGGCGACGTGCGCACCACGTTCAGCGGCCACGAGCTGTGCTCCGGCGACGACTACCTGCACTCCCTGGTCATCAGCCCGACCTGGGAGTCCTACCACCCCACCGCCACCGGCCACTCCAAGGGCTACCTGCCGGTCCTGACGACCGACGCGTCCTGACCCGCACCCCCAGCACACGCAAGAGCCCCCGGCCGACGGGAGAACCGCCGACCGGGGGCTTCTTGGGAAGCCGGGGAACCGCGTCCCCGTGGAACCTAGTTCTTCTGGATCTGGTCGAAGCTCAGCTCGACCGGGGTCTCGCGGCCGAAGATCTCCACCAGGCCCTTGACCTTCTTGGAGTCCGGGTTGATCTCGTTGATCGTCGCCTGGAGGGTGGCGAAGGGGCCGTCGGTGACGGTGACCGAGTCGCCGACCTCGAAGTCGAGCACCTGGACCTCGACCTTGCGCGGCTGGGCCGTGCCCTCGGCGATCGCGGCGGCCTCGGCCGCGGCCTCCACCTCGGGGGCGAGCATCTTGACGATCTCGTCCAGCGTCAGCGGGTAGGGGTCGTAGGCGTTGCCGACGAAGCCGGTGACACCCGGGGTGTTGCGGACGACGCCCCAGGACTCGTTGGTGAGGTCCATGCGGACCAGCACATAGCCCGGGAGCTTGTTCTGCCGGATGGTCTTCCGGTCGCCGTTCTTGATCTGGACTACTTCTTCCTGGGGCACTTCGGCCTGGTAGATGTACTCCTCGACGTTGAGCGAGACGGCGCGCTGCTCCAGGTTGGACTTCACGCGGTTCTCGTAGCCGGCGTAGGTGTGGATGACGTACCACTCGCCGGGCAGGGTGCGCAGCTCCTCGCGGAACGCGGCGACCGCGTCGACCGGCTCGGCGGCCGGGGCCTCGGCCTCATCGGCCTCGTCGGCGTCCTCGTCGCCCGCGGTCTCGTCCGCCGCCTCGTCGTCAGCGGCTTCCTCGTCCGCGGCCTCGTCGGTGTCCGCTACGTCGTCGGCGCTGTCGGCGCCGTCGGCGTCCTCGGTGTGCACGGCTTCCTGCTCCGCCGGCTCCCCCTCGGCCAGGTCCGCAGCCTCGGCCTCGTCGATGTCGCCGTCAGCAGCGTCGACGATGTCGAGCGCGGACTCCTCGTCCGCCGCGGACTCGTCGGTGACGTCGGCATCGTGCGCGTTGGGGTCAGACACGTGACTGCTCTTCCTGACTTCTCAAAGGGTGGGACATACGGCTCGCCGCCGAGCACACCGGCGCGGGCCGCGGGTTCGAGCGAAGGCTCATCCGAAGACGTACGAGACAAGCTTCTCGAAACCGTAGTCAACCACGCTGACGAACGCGATGACGACGACAACGAACACAATCACCACAGTGGTGTACGTCGACAGGTCATTGCGGCTCGGCCAGACGACCTTGCGCAGTTCGGCGACGATCT
This sequence comes from Actinacidiphila sp. bgisy144, assembly GCF_057708105.1. NCBI lineage: Bacteria > Bacillati > Actinomycetota > Actinomycetes > Kitasatosporales > Streptomycetaceae > Actinacidiphila > Actinacidiphila sp. bgisy144. The sequence goes on from NZ_JBYIRM010000001.1 coordinate 445,353, forward strand.
GACGGTAGAAGAGCGCGAGACGACCGAGCGGGCCCTTCTTGCCGCGCTTACCACCGCGGCGGGGCTTCTTGCCGGTCTCCTTGTCGTCCTCAGCAGGGACCTCAACGGAGTCCGTGATCTCAGTCACTCGTCCTCACCTGACTCCGGGTCGTGGCCATGCCGCGCCCGTCGCGCGGTACGGCGAGTGCTTCTGTCTGCTACCTGCGCCCACGCCCACCGTCGGACGTGTGGAGCAGGGTCGGAGGGACTCGAACCCACAACCCCTGGTTTTGGAGACCAGTGCTCTGCCAATTGAGCTACGACCCTACGTAGACACCCCCAACGTACCGCAACGGTACGACAGGAGGGCCACGACCGATGAGTGTACGTGGTCCGGGCCGCCCCGTCGAACGCCTTGCACGCGAAAGATCAAAACCGGCCCGGTGAACTCGGGTGCCGGGGCCGCCCGGGGAATGGGACGATGCACCCATGAGCGCAGCCACTCCCTCCGCACAGTCTGCTACCGACCGGCGGGTATCGGCCCGTATCGGGGCGATCTCCGAGTCCGCGACGCTGGCCGTGGACGCCAAGGCCAAGGCCCTCAAGGCGGCCGGGCGCCCGGTGATCGGCTTCGGTGCCGGCGAGCCCGACTTCCCCACCCCCGACTACATCGTCGACGCGGCCGTGGAAGCCTGCCGGAACCCGAAGTTCCACCGCTACACGCCGGCCGGCGGCCTGCCCGAGCTGAAGGCCGCCATCGCCGCCAAGACGCTCCGCGACTCCGGCTACGAGGTGGACGCCTCGCAGGTCCTGGTCACCAACGGCGGGAAGCAGGCGATCTACGAGGCGTTCGCCGCGGTCCTCGACCCGGGCGACGAGGTCATCGTGCCCGCGCCGTACTGGACCACCTACCCGGAGTCGATCCGGCTCGCCGGCGGCGTGCCGGTCGAGGTCGTCGCCGACGAGACCACCGGCTACCGGGTGTCGGTCGAGCAGCTGGAGGCGGCCCGCACCGAGCGCACCAAGGTGGTGCTCTTCGTCTCCCCGTCCAACCCGACCGGCGCGGTCTACGGCCCGGCCGAGACCGAGGCGATCGGCCGCTGGGCGGTCGAGCACGGCCTGTGGGTGCTCACCGACGAGATCTACGAGCACCTGGTCTACGGCGACGCGGCCTTCACCTCGCTGCCCGCGGTCGTGCCCGAGCTGCGCGACAAGTGCCTGGTGGTCAACGGCGTCGCGAAGACCTACGCGATGACCGGCTGGCGGGTCGGGTGGATCATCGGCCCCAAGGACATCGTCAAGGCGGCCACCAACCTCCAGTCGCACGCCACCTCCAACGTCAACAACGTGGCGCAGGCGGCCGCGCTCGCCGCGGTCAGCGGCGACCTGTCCGCGGTCGCGGAGATGCGCGCCGCCTTCGACCGCCGCCGGCAGACGATCGTCCGCATGCTCAACGAGATCGACGGCGTGGTCTGCCCGGTCCCCGAGGGCGCGTTCTACGTCTACCCGTCGGTGAAGGCGCTGCTGGGCAGGGAGATCCGCGGCCAGCGCCCGCAGACCTCGGTCGAGCTGGCCGCGCTCATCCTCGACGAGGCCGAGGTCGCGGTGGTGCCCGGTGAGGCGTTCGGCACACCCGGCTACCTGCGGCTGAGCTACGCGCTGGGCGACGAGGACCTGGTCGAGGGCGTCTCGCGGCTCCAGAAGCTGCTCGCGGAGGCCACCGCCTAGGACGCTCCGGCCGCCTTGTACGGCCGATCGCCCTTTCGGGCAAGCCCCCGTTCGGTGAAAGTGGTACCGGGCGGGGGCCGACCTGTAGCAGGATCTATAGATGGCACGCGAGGTAGGGACGACGGCGCGCGAGATCCGCGAGCTGCCCAAAGCACATCTGCATCTGCACTTCACCGGGTCCATGCGGCCCGCGACTCTGCTGGAACTGGCCGACAGGCACGGGGTGCGGCTGCCCGAGGCGCTGACCTCGGGTGAGCCCCCGAAACTGCGTGCCACCGACGAGCGCGGCTGGTTCCGCTTCCAGCGGCTCTACGACATCGCCCGCTCGTGCCTGCGCACCCCCGAGGACATCCAGCGGCTGGTCCGGGAGGCCGCCGAGGAGGACGCCGCCGACGGCTCCGGCTGGCTGGAGATCCAGGTCGACCCGACCTCGTACGCGCCCCGGCTGGGCGGGCTGATTCCCACGCTGGAGATCATCCTCGACGCGGTGCGCAGCGCCTCGCGCGACACCGGCGTGGGCATGGCCGTGATCGTGGCCGCGAACCGGATGAAGCACCCGCTGGACGCCCGTACCCTGGCCCGGCTCGCGGTCCGGTACGCCGACCAGGGGGTGATCGGCTTCGGGCTGTCCAACGACGAACGGCGCGGGCTGGCGCGGGACTTCGACCGGGCGTTCGCGATCGCCCGCGAGGGCGGGCTGCTCGCGGCCCCGCACGGCGGGGAGCTGGCCGGGCCGTCGAGCGTCCGCGACTGCCTGGACGACCTGCACGCCCAGCGGGTCGGGCACGGGGTGCGCGCTGCCGAGGACCCCTACCTGCTGCGGCGCCTGGCGGACTCCGAGGTCACCTGCGAGGTCTGCCCGGCGTCGAACGTCGCGCTCGGCGTCTACGACAAACCCGAGGACGTGCCGCTGCGGACGCTGTGGGACGCCGGGGTGCCGATGGCGCTCGGCGCCGACGACCCGCTGCTGTTCGGCGCGCGGCTGGCCGCCCAGTACGAGATCGCGCGGGACGCCCACGGGTTCTCCGACCTCGAACTGGCGGAGCTGGCCCGGCAGTCCGTCCGCGCCTCCCGCGCCCCCAAGGAGGTCCGCGACCGCCTCCTCGCCGACATCACCGCCTGGGCGGCGCCCTAGCTACAGGGCCGTGCCCACGAAGACCGGTTCGTTGACGAGGGTGACGCCGAAGGCGGCGTGGACGCCGTCGCGGACCTCGCGGGCGAGGGCGAGGAGGTCGGCGGTGGTGGCGGTGCCGCGGTTGGTCAGGGCGAGGGTGTGCTTCGTGGAGATGCGGGCGGGCCCGGAACCGTAGCCCTTGGGGAAGCCGGCCTTGTCGATCAGCCAGGCCGCGGAGGTCTTCACGTGGTCGGTGTCGGCCGGGTAGGCGGGCGGGATGACCTCCGGGCCGAGGTGCTCCTTCACCCGGACCAGGAACCGCGCGTGCTCGGCGGCGCTGAGCACCGGGTTGGTGAAGAACGACCCGGCGGACCAGGTGTCGTGGTCCGCGGCGTCCAGCACCATGCCCTTGCCGGCGCGCAGCGCGAGCACCGCCGTACGGGCCTCGGCGAGCGGCACCCGGTCGCCGGCCTCGACACCGAGTGCCCGGGCCGTCTCGGGGTACTTCAGGGGCGCCGACAGCCCGCCCGCGTCCTCCAGCTCGAACCGCACCCGCAGCACCACGTGCCGGTCGGGTTCGGCCTTGAACCGGCTGTGGCGGTAGGCGAAGCCGCACTCGGCGTTCGGCAGGGTGACGACCTCGTCGCGACCGCGGTCGTAGGCGACCACCTCGCTGACCGTGGCGGACACCTCCTGGCCGTACGCCCCGACGTTCTGGATCGGGGTGGCGCCGGCCGAGCCGGGGATGCCGGCCAGGCACTCGACCCCGGCCAGCCCCGCCTCGACGGTGCGGGCCACCGCGTCGGACCAGACCTCGCCGGCCGCCAGCTCCAGTGTCCTGCCGTGCAGCGCGACCCCGCCGGTGGCGATGCGGACGGCGGTGCCGTCGAAGCCCTCGTCGGCGATCACCAGGTTGCTGCCGCCGCCGACCAGCAGCACCGGCTCGCCGCGCGTGTCCGCCGCGCGCACCGCGGCGACCACGTCCGCGTCGGTGCGGGCGGTCACCAGCCGCCGGGCCGGGCCTCCCAGCCGGAAGGTGGTCAGCGGCGCAAGTTCGGCGTTCTCGGTCACATCCACGCGGAAAGCCTACGTTCCCCGCGCCCGCGAGGGGGCCGGGGAACGCGCCGGCCCGGCGGACCACCGTCCCGGGCGCTACCGCGCACTGGTCTCCAGCGCGCCGTCGGCCGCCCGCGGCTGCCCCGCCACCGCCTCCTGCCGCGCGGCCTGGGCGCGCCGCGTCGGGTTGCACAGCGCCGCGACCATCCCGACCACCAGGACCGACGCGCCCACCCACAGCGCCGGGGTGAGGCCGTCCACGAAGGCGGCCGGGGACTGGTATCCGCCGTGCGAGGAGAAGATGGTGCCGAGCAGCGCGATGCCCAGCGCCCCGCCGACCTCGCGCAACGCGTTGTTCGTGCCCGAGGCGATGCCCTGCTGCGACTCCGGCACCGAGCCCATCAGCAAGTTGGTGGCCGGGGCGAAGAACAGCGCCATGCCGACCCCGCTGATGATCAGCGCGGGCAGCTGCGCGGTGTAGGACAGGTCGGTGGAGATCAGCGCCGCGTACCAGCCGAGCCCGACGGCCTGGCAGCCCAGCCCGGCGGCGACCACGAGCCGGCCGCCGATACGGTCGGACAGGTAGCCGGCGACCGGCGACACGATCATCGGCATACCGGTCCAGGGCAGCATCCGCAGCCCCGCCTCGGTGGGGCTGTAGCCGGCCACGGTCTGCAGGTACTGGCTGAGCAGGAAGACCGAGCCGAACATGCCGACGAACATCAGCATGCTGGTCGCGTTGGTCGCCGCGAAGCCCCGGTTGGCGAACATCCGCATCGGCACCATGGGGCGCGCGGCGGTGAAGCCGTGCCGGACGAACGCCGCCACCAGAACGCCGCCGCCGATCAGTCCGGACAGCACCCGGACGCTGCTCCAGCCGTGGTCGGTCGCACTGACCAGGGCGTAGACGACGCCGAACAGGCCGAGGCTGATCAGGGCGGTGCCGCGGAAGTCCAGCCGGGCGTCGGGCGCGGAGGACTCGCGCAGCTTCAGCCGGGCCAACGGCAGCAGCGCCAGGCCGATCGGCACGTTGAGCCAGAAGATCCAGTGCCACGAGATGTGCTGGGTGAGGCTGCCGCCGATCAGTGGGCCGCAGGCGACCGCGAGGCCGTTGGCCGCGCCCCAGATCCCGTACGCCATGCCCCGCTTCTCCTTGGGCACCGCCGCGGTCAGCAGGGTCAGGGTGAGCGGCATCATGATCGCGCCGCCGACGCCCTGCAGGGCCCGCGCGGCGATCAGCTCGCCGATGCCGGAGGAGAGCGCGGCCGCGGCCGACGCGGCGGTGAAGACGCTGATGCCCACGAGGAAGAGCCGGCGGCGGCCGAAGCGGTCACCGAGCGCCGCGCCGAACATCAGCAGCACCGCGAAGGTGAGGGTGTAGGCGCTGACCGTCCACTCCAGGTCCGACAGGGCGCCGCCCAGGCTCTCGCGGATGGACGGCAGCGCGGTCGTGACCACCAGGTTGTCCAGGGCCGCCATGAAACCCGCCACGCTCGTGATGACCAGGGCCCAGCCCACGCCCGGTCCCTTCCGCTTCCCCTCGAACGCCGTCGCCGGCGCCGGTATCCGGTCCCGTGGTGGCCGCTGTTCGGTACTCATCGGTACTACCCCCTGCTGGTTCGTGGTGCTGGCCGGCACCTCGGTGAGTTATCAGTCACTAAGTTTCGACCCCAAAAAAAAGAGGCCGCTCGGGGCGGACCACCGGGCCGGGTCGGCCCCGGGTCACTCGGGGCAGGCGGCCGCATGGAAGCCCTCCCAACTCCGGTGGGACGCCGGAAAGCCCATGGAGACCAGGGTGTTGATCAGCATCCCGTACGCGAAGAACTCCGTCGTCTCGTCGACGTCCGTGCCCAGTGCGGCGCGGGCCTCGTCCCACATCTCCTGCCACGCGACCCGGAGCGGGGCGCCGAACTCGTGGTCCCCGCCGGCCTCGGCGGCCGCGACCGCCGCGTACATCTGCATCTGGAGCAGCAGCTTCTCCGGTTCCTCCCGCAGCAGCCGCTGGTAGGCCGACGCCATCGCTTCCAGGCGCTCCTCGACGGGCACGCCCTCGACGGCCCGGGCGAAGACCGCGCGGGCCTCGACGAGGCTGCGTTCGCAGGCCGCGACGAACATGGCCTGCTTGTTGGGGAAGAGGCGGAACAGGTACGGCTGGGAGACGCCCACGCGCCGGGCGATCGCCTCCGTGGACGTGCCGTTGTAGCCGCCCTGGGCGAACTCGCTCATGGCCACGGTGATGACGCTGGCGCGTCGCTCCTCGGCGCTCATCCTTGCCATGGCGTCAAGTTAGTGGTCAATTACTTACGTGGTCAAGCGGGAGGGCTGGACCGTCTCCGCCGCAGCGGTGCCGACTGGCTGCCCGCCGGGCCGGGCGGGCAGCCGGGGGCAGCCCGGGGCGGCGAGCGGTCGGCACGAGGGCCCCCGCGCCCCGTCGAAAGGGGGAACAGGAGACTCGCGGCGGACTCGGACCCGGACCCGGACTCAGGCGAGCCTGACGACGGCGCGGGACATGCCCAGCACCTTCTGGCCCTGGCTGGTGGCGAGGAGGTCCACCCGCACGCGGTGGTCGTCGAGCTTGGCGGCGACCTTCGCGGAGACGTGCACGGTGGCGCCGACGCCGTCGTCGGGCACCACGACGGGCCGGGTGAAGCGGACGCCGTACTCCTCGACGGCTGCGGGGTCCACCGTCCAGTCGGTGACCACGCGGATGGCGACCGCCATCGTGAACATGCCGTGCGCGATGACGTCGGGCAGGCCGACCTCGCGGGCGAACCGCTCGTTCCAGTGGATCGGGTTGAAGTCGCCCGAGGCGCCGGCGTACTGCACGAGGGTGGCCCGGTCGACCGGGAACTCCTGTGCGGGCAGCTCGGTGCCGACCTCGACGTCGTCGTACGCGATTGCCGCGGTCATCGGCCGTCCCCGCTCGTGTCGTTGCTGCTCGCGGCGCCGGCAGCGGCCTTTGCGTCACCGGCGGGGCTCTTCGCGTCACCCGCGTCGGCCGCCTCGATCGGGCGGGCCACCAGCTTGGTCAGCGCGGTGACCACGTGCTCGCCGGACTCGTCGTGGATCTCCCCGCGGATCTCCAGCACCTCGTTGCCCGCGAGGGACTTGATCGAGTCGATCGTGGAGGTGACCGTGAGGCGGTCGCCGGCCCGCACCGGGCGGGTGTAGGTGAAGCGCTGGTCGCCGTGGACCACCCGGCTGTAGTCGAGGCCCAGTTCGGGGTCCTGGATCACCAGGCCGGCCGCCTTGTAGCTGATCGCGAAGGGGAAGGTCGGCGGCGCGATCACGTCGGGGTACCCGAGCGCCTTGGCCGCGTCGGCGTCGACGTACACCGGGTTCGGGTCGCCGATCGCCTCGGCGAACTCGCGGATCTTCTCCCGGCCGACCTCGTAGGCGCTGCCGGGCGGATAGCTCCGCCCGACGAAGGACGGGTCGAGGGCCATCGTGAACCTCCGGGTGCGGGCGGGCCGGCGCGGACCGCGCGGCTCGGACATGCGATGAGGCCGCCCCCGGGGTACGGGAGCGGCCTCACGGTAGGGCTTCAGCCGGACGGTGCCGGCACAGTCCGGTCAGCTGCCGACGCGGGACACGGCGCCGCAGTGCGCCGGAACCCTGGGGCTCCGGCGTTGCGTCGGGTACGGTCCCGGCCGGGCGGCACGCGGGGCCGCCGACAGCGTCAGCGGGTCTCGCGGTGCGCGGTGTGCGCGTTGCAGCGGGGGCAGTGCTTCTTCATCTCAAGACGGTCCGGGTCGTTGCGCCGGTTCTTCTTGGTGATGTAGTTCCGCTCCTTGCACTCCACGCAGGCCAGCGTGATCTTAGGGCGGACGTCGGTGGCGGCCACGTGAGTGCTCCTTGACGAACGGGTGTGATGAACACAGAAAGAGTAGCCGATCGAGGGACCGAACCCGCAATCGGCTACGGAGAGTAGCGGCGACCGGACTTGAACCGGTGACACAGCGATTATGAGCCGCTTGCTCTACCGACTGAGCTACGCCGCCTCGACGGACTGACCCCCGTCGTGGCGACGGGGGACCGATCCATCAGAGCCCCAATACGGAATCGAACCGTAGACCTTCTCCTTACCATGGAGACGCTCTACCGACTGAGCTATTGGGGCGAGCGAGGAAGACATTACACGCTCCGCAGCGATACGTGAAATCCGTATCCGGCGGGGCACATCGGACCTGGCGGACACCCGAACCGCGGCTCCCCCGGGGCCTGTCGGCGCCGCGTGGGCCGGCCCGTACCCAAGGGCGCCGCGGGTCCGCCACGACCCCACCGCGACCCCTGCCGGTACGACTAATGCGCTCCTCCCGGGACCTCGGCACCGGGCGCCCTAGGCTCTGAACCGCGTGATCGCGCCGTACGTCCCGCTTCTGGCCATCCACCGTGCGCGCCCCTGGTGAACCACGGGTGGCCGTCCGCCTCCGGGCGCCGTGCTTCTCCTGCTTCCTGTCCCGTGATCCCGTTCCTGTCCCGTGATCCTGCCTCCCACCGTCCGTAGAGCCCGTACCGGAGGAGCGCGATGACCGACAGCTCTCGCGGCACCACCGCGGAGACCGCCACCCTGCTGCTGTGCGGCGCCCGCCTCACCGACGGCCGGGCCGTCGACGTCCGGTTGAGCGGCGCGCGGATCGAGGCGGTGGGCACCGCGGGAAGCCTCGCGCTGCCCGCGGACCGCGGGGGCGGTGGCGGTGGCGGTGGCGGTGGCGGTGGCGAACGGACCGCGGGCCCGGTCGACCGCGAGCGGGCCGGCCGGACCGACCGTGCCGATCGCGGTACCCGGATCGACCTGCGCGGCTACCTCCTGCTGCCCGCTCCCGCCGAACCGCACGCGCACCTGGACTTCGCGCTCACCGCCGGCGGCCCGCCCGCGGGCGACACCGAGGACGTGCAGCGCCGCGCCACCGAGGCCGCGCTCCTCCAACTCGGCCACGGCGCCACCGCGGTGCGCAGCCACGTACGTGTCGGCGACGTACGCGGGCTGCGCTCGCTGGAGGCGGTGCTCCAGGCGCGGCAGTCGCTGCGCGGGCTGCTGGAGGTGCAGGCGGTGGCCGTGCCGCGGGTGCTGACCGGGGCGGCGGGCGCGGACGGCCTGGCGATGCTGCGGGACGCGCTGAAGATGGGCGCCTCGGCGGTGGGCGGCTGCCCCGACCTCGATCCGGACCCGAGCGGCTACATCGAGGCGGTGCTCACGCTGGCCGCCGAGTTCGGGCTGCCGGTGGACCTGCACACCGCAGCCGACGACCCGGCGCGGATGGCCCGGCTCGCCGCGATGGCCGGCGGGCTGCGGCCCGGGGTCACCCTCGGCCCCTGCCACCGGCTGGCCGTGCAGGGCCCGGACGGGGTCGCGCGCACCGCGGACCGGCTGGCCGCGGCGGGCGTCTCGGTGGTCGCGCTCCCCCAGGGCGGCTGCGGCGCGCTGGACCGCGGCTCGCCCGCGCCGGCCACCCCCGCGGCCTACGCGGCCGCCGCCGTCCGCCCGCTGGCGCCGCTGACCGCGGTACGCGCGCTGCGCGCGGCCGGGGTGCGGGTGACCGCGGGCAGCGGCGCGCTGTGCGACCTGGCCAACCCGGTCGGCCGCGGCGACCCGTTGGAGGCGGCGTTCCTGCTGGCCTCGCACGGCGAGTGCGCTCCCCTGCTCGCCTACGACCTGGTCAGCGCGGAGGCGCGGGCGGTGCTCGGGCTGCCGGAGGTGCGCGTCGAGGCGGGTTTCCCGGCGGAGTTGCTCGCGGTGCGCGGGGAGAGCCTGGCCGGGGTGCTCTCGCTGGCCTACAGCCGGATCGTGATCCACCGCGGCCGGGTGGTCTCGCGGACCAGCGCGGTGCGCGAGTACTGCGACTCGGCGGGCGACGCGGCCTTCGACCTCCCGCGCCAGGCGCACCGCCAGGCGTAGCGTCGGGGCATGCGTACGGTGATCGCTGGTGGACACGGACAGATCGCGCTGCGGCTGGAGAAGCTGCTGAGCGGGCGCGGGGACAGCGCGGTGGGGCTGATCCGCGACCCCGCCCAGGCGGACGACCTGCGGGCGGCGGGTGCCGAACCGGTCGTGCTGGACCTGGAGTCGGCGACGGTGGAGCAGGTGGCGGAGGTGCTGGCGGGCGCCGACGCGGCGGTGTTCGCGGCGGGCGCGGGCGCCGGTTCGGGGGCTGCGCGCAAGCAGACCGTGGACCGGGGCGCGGCGGTGCTGCTCGCGGACGCGGCCGAACGGGCCGGGGTACGGCGCTTCCTGGTGGTCTCGTCGATGGGCGCGGACGCGGCGGCGGAGGGGCGGGACCCGGTCTTCACGGCGTATCTGCGGGCGAAGGGCGAGGCGGACGACGCGGTGCGGGCGCGGGACGCGCTGGCATGGACGATCCTGCGCCCGGGTGCCCTGACGAACGACAGTGGCACGGGGAAGGTGCACCTCGCGCCTTCGACCGGGCGGGGTTCGGTGCCGCGGGACGACGTGGCGGCGGTGCTGGCGGAGTTGCTGACGGCGCCGGAGACGGCCGGGCTGACGCTGGAACTGGTCGCGGGGCGCGACCCGGTGGCGTCGGCGGTGCGGGCGGCGGCTTCGTAGGTCCCCGCCTCGCCTGGCGCGTGTGAGGTGCCGGGCCCGGCCCGAGGCGTCGAGGGCCCCTGGCCGGGCCGGGTCAGCCGGCGCGCCGCGCGCGCCAGAGGTAGCAGGCCATGGGCAGGCGGACGCGGCCGTCCCCGAACTCCGCGGTAGCGCGGACCTTCGCCTCGATCCGGGCGGTGAGTTCGCGTCTGCGGTCGGCGGGCAGCGCGATGAACCTGCTGTAGGTGGCGAACATGGCGGCGACCTCCTCGGTGGTCGCCTCGGCGGTCCAGGTGACGGTGCGGGTGCGCGGCTCGGTGAAGGGCGCGCCGGCGGGCAGCCAGGGTCCGCTGTTCATCCGCGTGATGAGGTCCCCGATCCGGTCGTCGGTGCCCATCTCGTCATGGACGTACCCGTCGAGGGCGTCGAGCCAGGGCACCCGCCGGTCGCGCCGGGTGTAGAGGATGCCGAAGGTGCCGCCCGGCCTGAGCACCCGGGCGATCTCCGGGAGCGCGGCGGCCGGGTCCATCCAGTGCCAGGCCGCGGAGACGGTGACGGCGTCGACGTGGGCGGCGGGCAGCGGGATGTGCTCGCCGGTCCCGTCGAGGACGTCCGCGCCCGGGCAGTTCCCGGCCAGCACCTCGCGCATCCGGGCGTCGGGTTCGACCGCGACCACCCGCCCGGCGCGGTCGGCGAGTTGACGGGTCAGCAGGCCGGTGCCGGCGCCCAGGTCGAGCACGTCGGGGCGGCCGGCGGGCAGCAGCCAGTCCAGCGCCTGCGCGGGCGGGCCCATGCGGTAGCGGTCGTAGTCCTGTGCCGCGGCGCCGAAGGACACCGCGAGGCCGGGCTGGTCGGTCATGGCACTTCCGTGGGTTGTGGGGGGACGCGGGTCGGGGGGGACGGGCGGGCGCTCACCCGGTTGCCGCCGGGCGGCGGTTCACAGGCCGCGCAGCCCCGTGAGCACCCGTTCCAGCAGGGTGACGTCCGGCCGGCCGCCCGCGTAGCCCGGCTGCTGGACGATGACGAAGCCGCCCTCGGCCAGGTCGCCGACGAGCACACGGGTGACGCCGAGCGGGATGTTCAGCAGCGCGGAGATCTCGGCCACCGACGTCAGGTTCACGCACAGCCGGCAGATCGCCTGCTGCTCGGGGAAGAGCCGTACCCCCCTCTCCCAGGCGTGCGCGGTGGTGCCGACCAGCGCCTCCAGCGCGAAGTCGGTCCGGGCCGCCGTACGCCCGCGGGTGACGGCGTAGGGCCGTACGAAGGGCGACGAGTTGCGCCTGCGGTCCTCGCTCACGAGCACACGTCCTTCCGGGGGTGGGTCGGCCGGCGGGCCGCGCGGGGCCTCAGCCGGCCAGCGCGCTCTGCAACTCCCGGCGCACGTCGGGGGTGAGCACGTCGCCGGCCCGTTCGACCAGCAGCGTCATCTCGTAACCGACGACCTTCATGTCGCAGGTGGGCGCGGCGAGCACCGCCAGGATCGAGCCGTCGCTGATCGACGTGAGGAAGAGGAAGCCGTTCAGCATGTCCACCACGGTCTGGGTGACCGCGCCGGCGTCGAAGAGCTGGGCCGCGCCCTGCGTGAGGCTGGCCAGGCCCGAGGCCATCGCGGCGAGTTGGTCGCCGCGGTCCTTGGGCATGGAGGCCGAGGCGAGGAGCTGGACGCCGTCCGAGGAGACGACCACGGCGTGGGCGACTCCCGGCACCTGCTTGACGAAGTTGGCGATGAGCCAGTTCAGGTTGCGTACTTCGGTGCTCGGATCGCTCATGGCTGGGGCTGCTTCCTATGCTGCTGGGGGCGTCGTGCGGCTCGGCCGCGGGCGGAGGGGCGGGCGTCCGGCTCATACCGGACCCGTTCCGCCCGGTGACCGGCCCGGTCCGCCGCCGCGTTCCGTCCCGTCCTTGCCGCGCCGGACGCCCTGGCGGAAGCTCGACAGCCGCTCCCGCATCAGGTCGGCCTGGCGGGGCGCGGCCGGGACGTGGGGAGCCGGGAGGTGGGGGGCCGGGCTCCCGGGTGCGGGGCGGGGGTCGGCGGCCGTGCCGGGGGCGAGGTTGCCGAACGGCACGCGCCGGGGCAGGCCCTGGGCGGTCGGGCCCGCGCTCGGCGGGCGGCCCGGGTCGCCCGGCCCGCCCGGCCCGCTCGGAGCGGCGTGCGGGGCGCGGTCGGGGCGTGCCCAGGAGGGTGCCTGGTGGGCGTCCCGCGGGGGCAGGGGCTGGGGCGCGGCCGGCGGCTGCGGGTGGGGGTGTGCCTGCGGCTGCGCGGGGTGGGGCGGGTCCGGCGGCGGCGGGTGCTCGTCGAGTTGCTGGGCGAACCAGGAGAACGCGTGGCCGGGCTGCCCGGGGGCCGGCTCCGGGTCGTTGAACCAGGGGAAGCCGCCGTCGGGCGGGCCGGAGTGGCGTCCGGCGGGTGCCTGGTCGTAGTGCGGGTCGCTTGCGCCGCGGGGCCGGCCCTGGCCCGTACCCGGCGCCGTCATCGGCCCCGGGCCGAAGTCCGGGCCGAAGCCCGAACCGCCGACCGGCCCCGCCGCCGCCGCTGCGGAGCGGTACGCGCCGACGGGTTCGCGGGGGTCGTCCTGCCTGCCGGGCTGCGGCGCCGGCCGGCCGAACGCCGGTGCCGCGTCGGCGCCCCCCTGGTCCGGGGAGACCAGCAGGGCGGGCGGCACCCGGATGAGGGCGTTGAGGCCAGTCCGGCCGGAGCTGGTCAGCCGTACCTGGATGCCGTACTTGGCGGCCAGCCGCCCGACGACGAACAGGCCCATCCGGCGGGAGGTCGCCACGTCGAGCAGGGGCGGCTCGGCGAGCCGGCGGTTGATCCGGTCCAGTTCCTCCGGGCGTATGCCGATGCCCGCGTCCGCGACGTCCAGGACGACGTCGCCGGAGGTGAGGAACTTCGCGCCGACCAGCACCTGGGTCTCGGGGCCGGAGAACGAGGTGGCGTTCTCGATGAGTTCGGCGAGCAGGTGGACGACGTCGGTCGCGGCGTGGCCGGCCACCGCGACGTCCGGCAGCTCGTAGAGCACCACGCGTTCGTACTGCTCGACCTCGGCGGTGGCGGCGCGGACCAGGTCGATCAGCGACACCGGCTCGTGCCAGCGGCGGCCCTGCTCCTCACCGGCCAGCACCAGCAGGTTCTCGTTGTTGCGGCGCATCCGGGTCGCGAGGTGGTCGAGCTGGAACAGGCTCGCCAGCTGGCTCGGGTTCTGCTCGCTGTTCTCCAGGTCGTCGATGAGCTGGAGCTGCCGCAGCACCAGGCTCTCGCTGCGGCGGGAGAGGTTGGTGAAGATCGCGTTGACGTTGCTGCGCATCCGCGCCTGCTCGGTGGCGAGCCGGACCGCCTCGACGTGGACGCGGTCGAAGGCGCGCGCGACCTGGCCGACCTCGTCCTCGGTCCGCACCTCGATCGGCTCGACCCGCACCGGTTCGTCGGTGTCCGAGGGCGCCAGGTCGCGCAGCCGGCGGACGGCGGCGGGCAGCCGGTGGTCGGCGACGTCCAGCGCGGAGGCGCGCAGCCGGCGCAGCGGCCGCACCACGGAGCGGGCGAGCACCAGGGCGCCGAGGAAGGACAGCGCGACCACCACGACGATGATCGCGATGTTCTCGTAGAGCTGGGTGCGCACCGCGGACAGCAGATCGGAGGCGCGCCGGTTCATGTCCGCGACGGCCTGGCGCTCCACGGTCCGCACCGCGTCGAGCTTGTCGGTGAGCTGCCGGAACGCGGTGGCCTTGCCGATGCCGAGGTCCGCCAGGGGGATGTCCTCCTGCGCGGCGGTGGAGACCTCCTGGACGGTGCCGTCGGCGGCGCCGACCTTGTCGCCGCTGACCGTGGACTGGTAGAGGTTCAGCAGCGAGGTCGGGGCGTTGTTGGCAAGGGACTCGGCGGCCGTCTCGAACTGCGCCTGCTCGATGTCCTCCTTCTGCTCCAGCGTGAAGTCGCCGCTGTCCAGCACGTCGACGAGGTAGCCGCGCTCGCTGGACGTCTGCTGCTCGATCTGCTCGATCGAGGCGAGCGTGGCGACCAGGCTGCCGAGGGCGTGGTCGGAGGTGACGGCGGCGAGTTGCTCGCTGAAGTCCAGCAGGTCGTCGATGATCGTGCTGTACGCGCTGAAGGTCGGGGTGCCGGCGCCGGCGGCGAGGCCGCGTGCGGAGGCTCGCAGCGGGCTCAGATCGCCGAGCCGTGCCTCGCCGCGCGCGCCGAGCTGCCGTACCGCGGCCGGCAGGGCGTCGACGCTGTCCTGGTGACCGCGCAGGCTCGCGCCGAACTCCCGTACCTGGACGTCGGTCGCCTTCTGCGCCGCCGCCAGGTCCTGGTCCTTCGCCGCGCCCGGGCCGCGCAGCGCGACCTCGGTGCGGTCGCGTTCGTCGTCCAGGGCGCTGACCAGGGTGGATATCTGGCGGGCGAGCTGCGCCTGGCCCTGGACGCGGGCCGCGGAGTGCAGGTTGCCGACCTCGGAGACGACGCGTACGCCGACCAGCGGGATGATCGCGACCAGCGGGACCAGCACCAGGAGCAGCATGCGGCTCCGCAGCCGCCAGTCGCCCAGGTGCTTGACGCGCAGCAGGGCGAGGACCCTGCCGGGTACGGCGGCGCCGCGCCGGGGTGCGCGAGCCGAACGGGACCTGCGTGCCGCGGTCACAGCACCACCACACGGTGACGCTCCAAGCGGTCCCCGCCCGTCGGCGGATTTCCGGCTTCGCGGGACCCCTGGTCTGCCATTTGCCAACCCTCAACCCTCGATAACGTCGCAGGCATGACGCGGCGACGCCCGGTTATTCGGTCCACCACAACGAGTGCCCGATCCGGGCGCACACCAGTCGGCTCAGGTACACCACGTCGCACGCGCTTTCCGGCTGCAAAGACATTGCCGCCGTACTTCCGCCCGCTCCCGCGCACCGGTCGGGGAACCACATTTCAGCACACGCAAGCCCACCGGAGCAAAGGGTTCCGCTACTGACTTAAGGCGATCGGCCCGGTCACAGGACCGCATCGCCCGCCTCGGCCGCAATACCGTCCGCTGAATATGCCGGGGTCATCAGATGGCCCACGACGTGATACATGCAGAGCATCGCATATATTTCCTGCTGAACAAGTTCCGGGCTTTTCGAGCGCAGCGCCACCCGCATACCGGCGAGCTGCGCCACAAAGGCACCGACACCGCTTCTGCACATCTCCGCCACATTTCGATGGCGGGCGGCGATCTCCGCCGCGGTCACCGCTTCGTCGAGGAACGAGGTGACCAGCACCGCCGTTTCCGCGGCCGACCGGCACGGCACCACCCGGACGAGCCGCCCGGCCGCGCCTTCGGCGCTCTGGCCGACCTGGCCGCCTGTGCCTTCCGGGGCTCCCACGCCGTCTGTGGCGCCCGTGCCGCCTGTGCCGCCGTCCTGCGGCAGGACCGACAGGTAGGAGCCGTCGGGCAGTTCGCGCAGCACCGGCAGCACCCGGCCGGCCCCGCCGCGGCCGCCCACCCGCCAGATCTGCTGGGCGCCGGCCGCGGCCAGCACGTCCCACATCGCCAGCGGCACCGCGTCCTGCTCGCCGACCACCAGCGCCCCCGCGCCGAGGAGGTCGTGCTGCCAGTCGGCGACGATGCTGTCGATGCCCGCCTGCGGGCCGGCGGCGACGGCCGCGGCCGCGGACAGGCGCAGCCGGCACTCGGTGAGGGAGACCAGCCAGACGTCGAGCGCGCGCCCCCGCGCCGTTCGCTCGACCACCTGGCGGCCCGCGGCGCCCTCCCCGTACGCGGCGCCGAACGCCTCGTACGCCCCCCGGTTCGCGGGGGTGTCCGGCGCCTCCATGGCGACGCTCTCCAGGACGAACACCCGCTCGGCGCCCGGCTGCGCGGCGGACGCCGCGACGTGCGCGCACAGCCCCTTGAGCGGTTCGACGCCAAGCCGCATCCGGGCCCGGGCGATGGCGGCGGCGGTGGCCACGTTGCCGACGTCGTCGAACAACTCGGGCAGCCCGCCGGTCAGTTTGGCGAGCACCTCCTCGTACGAGGAAGTCCCGAAGAGCCACATGGCGAGGGCGAAATACATCATCAATTGCGCGGGCAGTAGCCGTCGGCGCCGCTCCCGCCGCTCGGCCCGGTCCACCAGCCGGTCCATCAACTCCGGCCGGAAAGTACGGACGAGCATGCGCAGCGCCAACCGATCCGGAAGCGCGATTTCGACGGGTATGTCGGGATAACGGAATGTCACCAACCAGAAGTTACCCCCGAAGAACGCATCACGTCTAACCGCCTCCAACAATCCGCAGAAGCCGAACATCGGCGTTTTTCTCCGGACACGGGAGAGGTGGCGACACGGCGCGGCGACGGTTTTCCGGCCGCTTCCGCGCTTAAGTCAGTGCACTCCGGATGGGCAAGGTTGTTCTCCCGCGCCGGGTTCTGGCAGCCTCACCGGCGTGACGAGCGAAACCCCGCGTGAACCCAATGGGTCGGTCACATCGCCGCAACCGACGACGCCTCCCAAGACGCCTCCAATCGTGATGCGCAATGTGACGAAATCCTTCAGCACGCCCCAGGGCGGCAATCACGATGTCCTGCACGACGTCGATTTCTCGGTGGCGGCCGGCGAGTTCACCGCGGTGGTCGGGCCGACCGGCTGCGGGAAGTCCACCACGCTCTCGCTGATCAGCGGCATGGCCCGGCCGGACACCGGCGAGGTGCTGCTCGACGGCCGGCCGGTCGACGGCACGGCCCGGGACGTGGGCTTCGTCTTCCAGACCGACGCGGTGTTCCCCTGGAAGACCGTGCTGGGCAACGTGGCCGCAGGACCGCGCTTCCGCGGCGCGTCGCGGAAGGACGCGCACGCGCTGGCCGCCGACTGGATACGCCGGGTGGGCCTGGCGGGGTTCGAGCGCTACCACCCGCACCAACTCTCCGGCGGCATGCGCAAGCGGGTCGCCCTCGCGCAGACGATGATCAACCAGCCGCGGGTGCTGCTCATGGACGAGCCGTTCGCCGGGCTGGACGTGCAGACCCGCCAGATCATGTCCGACGAGCTGCTCGCCCTGTGGGACCTGACCCGGCCGTCGGTGGTGTTCGTGACCCACGACCTGGAGGAGGCGATCTCGCTCGCCGACACGGTCGTCGTCATGACCGCGGGCCCCGCCACCGTCAAGGAGACCTTCCCGATCGACCTGCCGCGGCCCCGGAACCCGCGGGAGATCCGGCACACCCCGGAGTTCGTCCGGCTCCACGAGCGGATCTGGGAGTCCCTGCGGGACGAGGTGCAGGTCGCCCACCGCCGTACGGCGACCGCGACGCCCGGGACCGCGGCATGAACCCGTTGGCCAAGTCCCCGTCGGCCAAGGAGCTGCGCGGGCAGGCCGTACGGCGGGCGCGGATACGGCGCCGGGTGCTGGTCAACCTCACCAGGGCCGCCCTCCTCGTGCTGTTCGTCGGCCTGTGGCAGGTGCTCGCGTCGTCGGGGACCATCGACCGCTTCTACTTCGGCGAACCCTCCGGCATCTGCTCGAAGTTGTGGGACTGGGTGCGCCACGGCACCTCGCAGGGCTCCTTGTGGGACCAGGTGTGGGTGACGCTCGAAGAGACGCTGATGGGCTTCGGCATCGGTGTGCTGGGCGGTGTCGTCCTCGGCATCCTGCTGGGCCGGCTGCGCTTCCTCGCCGACGTCTTCTCCCCCTTCATCAAGACGCTGAACTCCATCCCGCGCATCCTGTTCGGGTCGGTGTTCGCGATCTGGTTCGGCCTCGGCATCAGCTCCAAGGTGACGCTGTCGGCGGTGCTGGTCTTCTTCGGCGTGTTCTTCAACGCCTTCCAGGGCGCCCGCGAGGTGGACCGCAACCTGATCGCCAACGCCCGCATCCTCGGCGCCGGGAACGCCCAGGTGACGCTGCACGTCGTCATCCCCTCCGCGCTGAGCTGGATCACCACCAGCCTGCACGTGGCGTTCGGCTTCGCCGTCACCGGCTCGATCGTCGGGGAGCTGCTCGGCGCGCAGCAGGGCCTCGGGCTGCTCATCTTCCAGGCGCAGGCCAACTTCGACCCCGACGGCGTGTACGCGGGGCTGGTCATCACCGCCGCGTACGCGCTGGCCGCGGAGGGCCTGATCACGCTGCTGGAGCGGCGCCTGCTGCGGTGGCAGCCGCGCCCGCAGCGGTCCGACGCCGGCGCGTGACCCCGGCGGCCCCCGTGCGGCACCTCCCGACGAACGCCCGCCCCGCATTGACCGGCGGACCGCGGCACGGCCGAAGACGGCCGGTGGCGCGCCCGCTCCCGAGGAGAAGGCAAGGCTCATGTGGCACAAGAAGATCGTTCTCACAGCCGCGACGACGTTCCTGGCTACGGGGCTGACGGCCTGCTCGGACAGCTCGTCCGGCAGCTCCGGCGCGGCCGGTGACGGCTCCGCGACGAAGGTGACGATCGCGCTGTCGAACCAGGCGAACCAGAGTTACCTGCCGCTCATCCTGGCGCAGCGGATGGGCTTCTTCACCAAGCAGGGCCTGGATGTGAAGATCGACAACCTCCAGGGCACCCCGCAGGTCTCCGACGCGCTCCTCAAGGGCGACGTCCAGGGCATGATCGGCTTCTTCGACCACAACCTCGACCTCCAGGCCAAGGGCAAGAGCACCGAGGCGGTCGTGCAGCTGCTCCAGGCGCCCGGCATGGTCGAGATGACCCGGGCGAACGAGTCGTCGCTGAAGTCCCCGGCGGACCTGCGCGGCAAGACCGTCGGGGTGACCTCGCTCGGTTCGGCCAGCTCCACCATCGGCTCCTACCTGGCGATCCACAACAACATCCCGCTCGCCCAGACCCACCTGGTGGCCGTGGCCGCCGGCCCCACCTTCGTCGCGGCCTTCCAGCACGACCGGGTCGACGCCGGCGTCACCACCGAACCGACGATCTCCACGCTGCTGAAGAAGCACCTCGGCACGATCGTGGCCGACATGCGCACGCTCGCCGGCACCAAGGCCGCGCTCGGCGGGCCGTACCCCGGGACCGCGCTGACCGTGCAGACGGCGTGGGCGAACAGCCACAAGGCGACCACGCAGAAGATGGTCAACGCGATCTACCAGACGCTCCAGTGGATGGAGTCGCACTCGGCCGCGCAGATCACCGCGCAGGTCCCGGCGGACTTCTACTCCGGCAGCGGCAAGGACCAGTACATCCAGGCGCTGGCGAACGAGATGGGCATGTACAACCCCACCGGCCAGATGCCGGCGGACGCGCCGCAGACCGTGCTGCGGGTGCTGGACGCGGTCGACCCGGCCGTCAAGGGCCACACGATCGACCTGGCGAAGACGTACACCGACGCGTACGTCCAGAAGGCGGCGCAGGACACGTCCTCGTCCTGACCCGCGGGCGGGCTCGTACGCATCCTGACCTGCCGGCGGGCTCGTACGCGTCCTGGCCCGCGGGCGGGCTCGTACCGACCTGTGCGCGAGCGGGCGGCTGCACACGGTCACTCTCTGGGGTGAGGTGCGGCCGCTGACAATGCGGCGCGGCGGGGCCCGGCGCACACTGGCCGGGAGATGCGGACCGGAGCCGAGCCCTAGGGAGCCGCCATGCTGAGGACGTGTCGCCGGTACACGGAGCGCAGGGCCCGCCTGGTCGGTACGGCCGCGGCGGCCACCGCGCTCGCCGTCGCCGGGGGTACCGCGCTGACCGGTACCGCGGCGGCGGCGACGCCCGGCCCGGCCGTACTGAAGTCGGCGCTGCTGAGCCCGTCGGACACCGGTATGACCGGTGCGCAGTCGGCCGCGGGGGGCGGGGTCGGCGGCGACGGGGTCTCCGGCTGCGCCGCGCTGGTGAAGGTGCTCCGGGCCGCGCCGGGCCCGGGCACCCAGGAGGCGGACTTCACCGGCGGGCAGTCCGGACCGCTGCTCAGCGAGCAGCTGACCACCGGGTCCGCGGGCCGGGTCGCGGGCGTGTACGCCCAGGAGAAGGCCGCGCTCACCTCCTGCCGCGACCTCACCCTCACCTCCGACGGCACCAAGCTCGCCCTCAGGCTGACGCCGACGCACCTGGTCACCGCCTCCGGCGCGCAGACCACCGCGACCCGGATGGACGGGCAGCTCAGCGGCGTACCCGTCAACGGCTACCTCGCCTTCGGGCGCGTCGGGCAGGTCCTCGTCGGCTACATGTTCTTCCAGATCTCCGACACCTCGCCCCAACTGGCCAGCAGCCTCTACCAGAAGGCGGTCACCAAGGTCCGCCACACCGTCGCCACCGGTGGCGGCACTCCGGTGTGAGGCGGGGCCGCGCTTCCGGGGCGGGGGCGCGCGCTTCCGGTGCGGGAACGGCGGGGCGCGCTTCCGGCGCGGGGGCGGCCCGTCGCGGTGGCGCACACTGGGGGCATGAAGGGTGACGCGCCGCTGCCCGGGCTGGCCACGGACGAGGAACTCGCCGCGGGGCGGCGGGTGGTGCGGTGCGGGATGTGCGGGCAGCCGCTGTCCGACGCGGAGAGCAGGGCGTGGGGGCTCGGCGAGAACTGCCGGCGCAAGCTGGGCGGTGACAGGGCGGTCCGCCGCCCTGGGCGCTTCGAGGTCGAGCAGGACGGCATCCCCGGGGTCTGACCGCGCGCCAGCGATGCCGTCCCGGTATGGCCGGTGCCGATGCTCGCGCTCCGGCCGGGCTCACCGTCCGCGGCGCTGCCGTTCCCGCGGTCAACCCCGCGCCGGCAGGGTCCCGTGCGGAAGGTCGGCCCGCAGCTCGCGGATGAGTGCGCGGATCGCGGTCGTGGCGGCCAGCTCGGGTGTGGTGACGTAGCCGACGCGGCGGGTGGGGCGGTCCGGGCCGAGGTCGGTGGTGCGCAGCGCGGCCGGGGCGGCGGTCAGGGAGAGCGCGGGCATGATCGCCATGCCGTGGCCGGCGCCGACCAGCGCCAGGACCGCTCCGTCGTCCTCGGCCTCGACCGTCGCCGGCGGTATCCAGTCCTGCGTGGCCCACCAGGAGCGGGTGTACGACCCGCAGTTCTCGGCCCAGTCGACCAGCGGCAGCGCACCTGGAGCGGCCCGGTGACCGGGCGGGTGCACCAGGACGTACGGCTCCTCGAACAGCCCGCCGACGACGAGGCCGGAGGGCAGCGGCGCGCTGCCGCCCAGCGTCGCGACGGCCAGATCGGCCTTCCCGTCGGCGACTTCGCCCGCCGCGCCGCGGCCCACCTCGCGGACGATCCGCACCCGCGGCTCGATCCCGGGGTGCCGGTCGCGCAGCCGCCTCAGGGCCGCGGGCAGCAGGTGCAGGGCCGCGCTGCGGAACGCCGCGACCCGCAGCTCCCCCCGCGCCGGGTCCGGCGAGGCGGCGCCGCGCGCCTCGGCGGCCAGCACGTCCAGCATCCGCAGGATGCGGCGGGCGTGCGCGACGGCCCGCTCACCGGCGGGGGTCGGGCGGGCGCCGGTCCGGCCCCGTACGAACAGCACCGCGCCGACCTTGCGTTCGCTGCCGCGCACCGAGTGGGACACCGCGGACTGGGTCAGCCCGAGCGCCGCGGCCGCGGCCGAGAAGCCCGCGCCGTCCGCGACCGCGACCAGCACGCGCAGTTCGTGCGGCGCGAGATCGGAGTCGGCCGTCCGGGCCACCGGCGCTCACCTCGACGTATGAATAGTGCTCATGGAACCGCCCGTCACATGAGCCCAACCCGCTGCCGGCCGGCCCCATTCCCGCCGTACGGTCCGGCCATGGACGACACCGCGCTCACCGTGCACCAGACCGCCCGCCCGCACGCCTTCCCCGGCCCCGAGCACTTCGCCTTCGTCGAGTCCGCGCTCCCCTCCCCCGCCGCCGGCACCGCGCTGGTGGAGAACCTCTACTGGTCCGTCGACCCGTACCACCGCGAGATGATGGACGGCGGGCCCGGCGGTTTCGCGCTCGGCGCGCCCCTGGAAGGCCGCGCCCTCGGACGGGTCGTCGCCTCGCGCACGCCGCAACTGGCCGAGGGCGAGGTCGTGTTCCACCGGCAGGGCTGGCGTACGCACGCGGTTGTCGCGCCGGGGCAGGTCCGGCGCCTGCCCCGCTACGACGGGGTGCCGCTGAGCGCCTACCTGGGCATCCTCGGCGGCACCGGTCTGACCGCCTACGTGGCCCTGACCCGGATCACCCGGCTCCGGCCCGGCGACGACCTGTTCGTCTCCGCAGCCGCGGGCGGCGTCGGCACGGCCGCCGGACGGTTCGCCCGGCTGCTGGGCGCCGGACGCCTCGTGGGCAGCACG
Source organism: Actinacidiphila sp. bgisy144 (assembly GCF_057708105.1). NCBI lineage: Bacteria > Bacillati > Actinomycetota > Actinomycetes > Kitasatosporales > Streptomycetaceae > Actinacidiphila > Actinacidiphila sp. bgisy144. The sequence continues at coordinate 467,949 of NZ_JBYIRM010000001.1, forward strand.
GGCTCGGCGGACAAGGCCGCGTACCTCACGCGGGAGGTCGGCTACGACGCGGCCTTCGACTACCACGACGGCCCCGCCTCCGAACTGCTCGCCACCGCGGCCCCCGACGGCTTCGACGTCTTCGTCGACAACGTCGGCGGCCCGCAGCTCGCCGCCGCGATCGGCGCGCTGCGCCCGTTCGGCCGGATCGCGCGGGTCGGCACGATCAGCCAGTACAACGCCCCCGACGCGCCGCCGCCCCGCTTCAACCACGCCGACCTGGTGGAGAAGAGCCTGCGGATGGAGGGCTTCCTCGTCACCCACCACCTCGAACTCCAGCAGGAGCTGTACGACTTCGCGGTCCCCCACCTCCGGTCCGGCCGCCTCACCCCCGACGAGACCGTCGTCACCGGCTTCGACCACATCGTGACCGCCTTCCTCGCGATGCTCCACGGCCGCACCACCGGCAAAACCCTCATCCGCGCCCCCGCCCCCGTTATCCACACCCCTGTGGACAACCCCAGCGAGCCCGCATAACCGACCGACCCGCCCCACACGCGCAAAGAGGGCCCCCGACCCGCGCAGATGCAGGTCGGGGGCCCTCTTCGGGGTGTGGCGGCACGTGGATTCGAACCACGGTAGGCTAAGCCGACGGATTTACAGTTGGCTTGCCCACGCCGGGTGTTGACGCCTTGACCAGGCCATCTCCGCTACGTCCGCCCCTTGACCGAGCAGCCGTCCATTCCTCGTCCTGATCATTCGAGTTTCGCGCGTCGGCCAGAACATCGGACACCACTCCACATCATCTCAATCAGATGATCTTTTGGCACCTCGATGAAGCGGGGTCCTATGCCCAGAATCAAAGATCATCTCCCAGCATTTCACGCATACCTCAAATCGACGCATCTTGACAGGCTCTTCATATTCAGCGCTGCGACCCCGCGAATTATAGAGACCATCCTCCTCCATTTCGAGAAGGAACGTCGGCTCGCCGCACTCAGTACAATGCGAGAGCGCGTCCTCTACCCGTCGCGGAAAGCTTTCGCCGCGAGGAAGAAGAGACAAGTTCATCCATGTACGCTGACAGAACCGGCACGTTGCAAACTCTAGAGCGTCAAATACCAGAGTCCAACATCCACAGGAGAGGCACCCCGTAACGCGCTCAATACCAACCACCTCAAGCTCCCTTTCGATCCGCTTCAAACGCAGGGCTACCAGCACCTCTATGGACGTCAGATTTTCTCGAACATCCTCAAGAATCTCGTGGTATTTATCAAATTCCTCGCTCTCAGGACTCGGCCCCAGCCAATCTTCTAGGAACACCAACAGAAAATCCAGAACCTCGGCCGCCACAGCCTTAACCGCATGGGCCGACTCACGGTTCGCACCGTAGTGCTGCAATTGATTCCTATAGCGAGCCAACTTCTTGAGACGACTTCGCGCTTTCTCGGGAACATCCACGCCGACGATTTTTTGCAATCGTTCAATAGTCGCATCCGTGCCGCAACTCTCAAAATCTCCGCGCTCATAAGATTCTCGATCCGCCGCACCGGGATTCTTAAACACCAGCGACCAGTGTTCATCTACAAGCCGGACTTTGAAAAGAATTTCCACGGCTGCCTGAAGGTGCAGGACGGCATACTTGAGAGAATGATCCTCCTCGCCATCCACCAGCTGACCAACTGCACTGTTGAGAAAATCCATCCCGTTTGAAATCGGAGGGAAATGGAAACTTTGATCACTTGCCACCGCTCGCCGACACCCCATTTTTTTGAGACGATTTTATTGTGGGAAGCCAAATAGCATACAATGAGCAGCTGCGGTCGGAATCTCGGGAATCTATCCCTCTCCTTGCGGCCTTACTGGCGGCAGCAGGAGGTCCCGCTCTGGATGCGGCTCCCCAACCAAAGAACCCGAGACGCCCAGGTCGACTCGAGCCGCTTCGTGAAAAGCGTTGATCGCCGCGAAGACCGCGCGGTTGCGGGTGCGCCAGTCGTCCAGGGTGCCCGGGGTCTTGCCGGTGGCCTGCCAGTCGACTTCCAGGGTGGCCGCGTTCAGCGCGTGGGCGGCTTCCACGACCTCGTCGCCGGCCAGGAGCATGATGCGCTCGAAGGCCCGGCCGCGGAGGTGAGTGGCCTCCGACAACTCCGCCCGCTGGCGCGCTTCCGGGTCGTCGCTGAGGCGGATGCCCTCGCGGTGCTCGTACAGCTCGACGGCGAGGTAGATCGCGGCGCGGACCCGGTCGACGTAGTTCTCGTACGCTTCGAGCTTCTTCGTGTCCCACCGGGTGAGCAACTCGCGGCGGATGCGCTGGCGCTCGGTCCAGTAGTTGGTGACGTACGTGGTGAGGGCGCCCAGGAGCACCGCGGCGATGGTCAGCAACTGCTCGGACGTGCTCAAACCCACCCCCGGTCCCCGAGTCATCAAGACGTCTTGAGGATTTTAGGAGGGCGGGCGGCTGCAAGGGGGTGGTTCCGGGGCATCGGGACCGCGAACGCTGTGGGTGGTGGCGCGGGGGCGCCCGTAGGGTGGGTGGTCTGGCGGCGCGCGGAGGAGCGTACGGATGAGCAACCCCACCACGGAGGCCCTGGTCACCCTGGGCCGCTGGTACGTGCGCAACGCCCCCGGCACCCTCGGCAAGGGCCCGCTGGCCGGCCGCTGGCTGAACCCGCACCTGCGGGACACCCCGCGCCGACGCGTCACCGAGACCGAGAGCGGCGCGCGCTTCGCCGTCGACACCCAGGACCTGATCCAGCGCTACCTGTACCTGTTCGGCACGTGGGAACCGCGCATGACGCACTGGCTCCGCAACCGTCTGGGCCCGGGGGACACGTACATCGACGTCGGCGCGAACATCGGCTACTTCAGCGTGCTCGCCTCGCAACTCGTCGGGCCCAGCGGGCACGTCGTCGCCATAGAGGCGTCGCGCCCCTTCCTGGACCGGGTCGAGCAGAACGCGCGCCTCAACGGCTGCACGAACATCCGCGCCATGCACACCGCCGTCTCCGACAAGGACCAGACGCTGACGTTCATCCTCGCCAGCTCGGCGAACATGGGCGCCAACAGCATCGTTCCCTGGGACGGCCCGACCGAGTCCGTCTTCGACATGGACGCCCACCCGCTCCCGGACGTCCTCACCGACGACGAGATCACCCGCGCCCGCGTCGTCAAGATCGACGTCGAAGGGGCCGAGGGCAGCGTCGTACGGGGCATGGCCCCCATGCTCGAACGCCTACGTCCCGACGCCGAGGTCACCGTCGAGGTCACCCCCGAGCGCATGGAACAACTCGGCGACTCCGTAGAGGAGTTGCTCGACACGATGCGCGGCGCCGGCTTCCACGTCTACCGGCTCGCCAACGAGTACGCCGCCGCCACCTACCCGACAGCGCTGCGCGGCGCCTCCGTCGTACCGATCCGCTGGCGGGGTCCAGTCACAGGCGAGAGCGACCTCATCTTCTCCCGCGTCGACGCGGAGACCCTTCCCTGAGGGATGCCGTGAATCAGGGCGGCAGCGGTCAGCGATGTCGTCCTGCGTTGCGGCTGACCTCGGGTGTTGGGCCGGTGAGGGCAGGCAGGGCGGCCACGGGTGGGTTCGCGGCGGGGTGTATGTGGCGTGGAGTCGGCCCGTGCTTTCGGGTGTCCGCTCCGGGCGTCTCCTCGACCGTGTCCCGAAGGGGTGGGAGGGGCGGACCGGGGCGCATTGCGACGCCCGGAGCGGAGTCTTCTCAGGGGGCGGGCTGGCTGGCGATGGCCAGGCCGAGGACGAGTCCACATCCGAGGGCCAGGCCGGCGATCAGCGCGATGCCGGTCCAGCCGGCTATGAAGGCGATCTTCCAGTGGCGGATCACGGGATGTCGGCCTTGCTCTGGTCGCTGACGGAGGTCGTGGGGTGGTGGGTGGCCCAGTCCTCGCGGGCGGTGATGAGGGCAGGGAGGACCGTGGTCTCGAAAAGCGCTGCCTGGGCGCGGAGTTGGTCGGCGATGCGGTGGAGGTCGGCGGGGGCGAGGTTGCCGACCTCGTATTCCTCGATGATGGCGAAGTTGGCGGTGGGGATGCGCTGTTGGAGCTGCTCGGAGTAGGGGTAGCACTCGATCTGGACGACGACGTACCAGTGGCCGGGCCCGCCGAGGGCGGCGTCGGCGAGGGGGGCGATGGGCTCGGCGGGGAGCATGGCGAAGTGCGAGTAGCTCCGTAGGCGGCGCATGGCCTGGTCGAGAGGTATGCCGGTGCGGCTGGGGTTGTCCATGGACCAGTCGGGCTGGTAGCCGGTGAGGTTGATGCCCTCGGTGGTGGTGATGGTCCAGGTGTGCGGCGTGCTCTCCTGCTCCGGCGTGGTCGGCTCGGGGACGGGTTCGGGTGGACGTGGGTCGGTGGGGTGGTCGGGGGCGGCGATGGTGGGGTTCATGGGCGTGGACTCCTGGGTGGGGCTGTGGAGTTGATCGGTCAGGGTGCGGTGGTGCGGAGGGTGTGGAGGTGTTCGATGGTCTGGGCGGGGTTGAGGGCGGTGTCGCGGAGGGCGTCGTAGGTCTGGCGGAGGTGGTCGACGTCGTCGGGGTCGTCGGTGACGTGGCTGGTGAGCGCGCTGTTCGCGGCAGCCAGGTCGCGGCCGACGTGGAAGGACAGCAGGTGGACCGGACCGGCGAGGAGGTGAGGGCCGGTGTGTGCGGGGAGGATGTGGAGGGTGATGGCGGGGTCGTGGGCTGCGGTGATGAGGTGGTCGAGTTGGTTGGTCCAGGTGGGGGCGTTGCGAGCGGCTCGGTGCAGGACGGCTTCGTCGAGGACGGCGCGGTAGCGGACGGGCCGGGATGCGGTGTCGGTGAGGCGGGCTTGACGTCGTCGCAGCGTTTCGATGTGGGCGCTGAGTGCTTCCGGCCGGTGGGGGCCGGAGTTGGCGAGGTGCTCGCCGGCGTAGGCGGGGGTCTGGAGCAGGTCGGGGATGGTGGCCAGGGCGAATTCCTGGATGCTGGTCGCGGCCGTTTCCAGGGCTTCCATGCCTCCGACCGCGAGCCGTTTGAGCTCTCGCTTCGCCAGTTGCCACAGCGCGACGAGCAGGCCGTCGGTGTCGTAGAAGTGGTCCAGGGTCTCGGCGACGGTGAGGGTGCCGATGCGCCCTCCGCCTTCGAGGCGGTGGAGATAGGACTGCTCGTAGTGGCACTGGTCGGCAAGCCCCTGGAGCGAGAGGCCGGCGCGCTTGCGCAGCGCGGCGAGGTGGGCGGCGTACAGGGCGCGGGCGGTCACGCCGCCGGGGGCGAGGACGAGTCCGCTCGCCGCCAGCACGCTGCTGCCGACCGGTGCGGCACCGGTAGTGGCGGGGGTCGACGTGTCGGGAGTGGTCATGAGCGGCCACCGGTGGAGGTCATGGGCCGGTTGGTCCAGTCGGAGCGGGCGTTGTCCAGGGTGGGGATGATGTCCCGGTCGAGGCGGTCGGCCAGGGTGCGCAGCTTCGCCACGAGGCCGGCCACTTCCTTCGGGCCGAGGTCGGTCAGCCAGAACTCGCCCGCGATCCGGATGTTGACCACGGGGCACCGAGGGTCGCTGCCGGTGGCGTAGGGGTTGCAGTCGATGCTGCTGCGCAGGATCTCCAACGGCGCGTCATGGCTGGTGGGGTTGCCCGGCGAGTACGAATCCAGCATCTGTCCGGGGAAGTCCACGTGGTGGGTGATGTCGGCCAGCCGCGCGGCCAGTTCCTCCGGCGGCACGTCCACCTCGCTGGGGTCTTCCTGCGCCCAGCGGGGCAGGTACCCGGACACGGTGACGCCGCTGGTGGTGGTGATCGTCCATTCGCGCTTCCGGTCGGCCACGCATGACCCCGCATTCGTAGTGCCGACAGTCATCGGCTCGATTTCCTTTCGTCGGTGGGAGCGTTGCGGCGTCGAGGAGGGACCGCAGCTCGGGTGAAGCGGGGATCAGGTGGCGTCCCACCGCCCGATCGCGCGCTCGTTGAAGGACTGGACGACCTGGCGGAGCCGTACGGTCTCGCTCGCCTCCTCGTCCACGTCAGGCACCGGGAGTCGCCCGCCACGGCTCTCCGCGACGCGCAACGCGTCCGCGAGAGCCATGCAGAGGTGCGCGACCATGACACGCAAGTCGCTCTCGGGCGGGGCCTGTTCGGTCGTGTACTTCCGTACGTTCGCCAACAGGTCTCGGCCCAGGCCGAGTTGCACGGCCTCCACGTTGTCCGCGAGCCGGGAGAGGAACGACGAGCCGCTCGCGTCCGTGTCGAGGTAACAGGGCTTGCCGTCGGCGCCCTGCCACGGCAGGAGCCGCATCACCGCGCCGAGCCTTTTCCGTCGGCCGCGGCAATGCCCCTCGGGTCTCCCGAGAAGGCGGCTTCACCCCAAATGCCGGGCAGGACGACGTGGGCACAGGCGACCGTCCGACCGCCGCCCGCCGTGACCGTCCGATGGATCGCGAGCACCGGCGTACGGGCGGTGATGCGCAACGACTGTGCTTCCGCACCGGTGGGGAACCGGGCGGTGACCTGGTCGTAGCTGTTCACCTCCGAACTGCCGTCCGCCGACACGTCCATGAGCCCGCCGAGGATGTCGTCGCCCCACGGCGAGATCCCCGCGGGGAGCACCCGACTGCCGGACACCGCATGCGGCACGTGGACGTGCGCGAGCACCTGCGGCCCGTCCTCCCGATGGCTGAGGCACACGTACTCGGTGATCGGGGCACCCGGCGATTCGCCGAGGTGGGCGGCAAGTTCACCGGACGCGGCCCGTTCGACGACGCTGACGACGACGTGAAGACCCTCGGTACCGCCGGGATACGTGATCCGCTCCGCCGGCCGGCACACGAAGTTGCCGCGGCCCTGGAACTTCGCGATTAGGCCCTCGGCCTGCAACACGTCGAGCGCGTCACGGAGTGTCGGCGTACTGACCTGGTACCGCGCGGCGAGCCGAGTCTCCGGCGGCAGCCGGTCCCCCACGGCGTACTCGCCCGCAGCAATCAGCCGGCGCAGGTCGTCGGCGACGACCTGGTAGCGCGCGGTCACAGCGTCGCCGCGAGTCCGGGTCCGCGGCGGCTGCCGCGTCGTCGCTCCGCGGCGAGCACGTACGGACGGACGATCGCGGTCTCCTCGGCGCGGATGACGCTCCAGCGCGGAACGAGCTGCGCCGCAAGGACGGCAGGGGGCAACGGAGTCGTGCGCAACTGCTGGCTCAGCAGCGGCATTTGACGGTGCCGTCCAGCGGGCGGGAAGAGCTGTCGCGCGATCCACACGGCAGCCCGGAGGAAGAGTTCGGGCATCGGTTCAGCTCCTACGGTTCAGGGTGTTCCCGGTGACGCGTGACGCGCCGGGCCGGGGGCTGTCCGCACGACCGCCCCCAACTGGCGTCCGCGCGAGGTGCTGTCGGCAAAGCCGAACCGGTCGGCCGTTTCGAGGACCGCCAGAAGCTCCGGCCAGCTCCCCATGGGGAAGTCGGCCGGAACCAGCGCTTCGATCCGCGCGCCGTCACCGTCGTCCGTCCGCTCGGGCCTCAGACCTACGGCCGTCAGGCGCGTGCAGATGTCGACGATGCGAGCTTCGGATGGGGGCACAGAACGGTCCTCCGTTGCCAAACAGGCACTCTCAGTGAAGCTAGTTCACTAGATTAGAGCTAGTGGACTAGATTGTCCACATGCCTGATCAGCCGCCGTATCTCCGGATCGCGGACGCCCTCCGCGAGCGCATCGCCGACCAGGAGTGGGCCCCCGGCGACCGCCTGCCGTCGCGCGCCGACCTGGCCACCGCGTACGGCGTCGGCGACAACGTCATCCGCCGCGCCCAAGAGCTGCTGATCTCCCTGGGCACGCTCGAAGGCCGCGCCGGCTCCGGCACGTACGTGGCCGAGCCCCGCCAACGGCTCCGCATCGTCCGCTCCGTCTACCGCGAGCAGGCGGGCGGTTCGCCTTTCCAGTCCGACATGGCGGCCCTCGGCAAGCGCGGCACCTGGGAGAGCCGTACCGACGCCAAGATCCCCGCTCCCGCCGACATCGCGGCCCGACTCGGCATCGCCGAGGGCGACTTGTGCGTCCGCACCGCCTACGAGTTCCTCGCCGACGGCAAGCCCGCGCAGATCTCCACCAGTTGGGAGCCCTACGCCCTCACGGCGGGCACCCTCGTCGTCCTCCCCGAGGGCGGCCCCCACGCCGGCACCGGCGTCGTCCGCCGCATGGCCCAGATCGGCGTGACCGTCACCAGGGCCGTCGAGCAGCCCTCACCGCGCGTCGTGACCGCGGAGGAAGCCGCGTTGCTCGGCGTCCAAAAGGGCACCCTGGCCACGCACATCCAGCGCACGTACTACGCGGAAGACGGCCGCCCCGTCGAGACCGCGGACATCGTGGTCCCGGCCAACCTCTGCGAAGTCGTCTACGAGGTCCCGGTCAACCCGTAGCCTCAGCAGCAACCAGCTAATGGAACGCGGCCCGACGACGCTTCCTACGGAAATCTCCAAAAGTGACCGAGGCGGCCTAGCCTCATCAGCGATACCGCAGCCCTAATGAGAACACCCTCATAACGATGGAGTCGTGCGTGCCCCATCAGCGCCAGCGCATCATATCCGTGCTACTCCTCATCGGGATACTCGCACTCTTCACTGGAGGGGCTGCACAGACACGCCCATCCGGGCAGAAAAAATCATCAGCCGAGGCGGATACACAAAGAAAAAAGACGACCCGCAGAGCAGTTACACTGGCCGACGCGGTTCTCCCGTATCCCACCGGCGCAATGCACTACCCTGCCAAGAATACTGGCTACATGGACGTAGCCGGTTTCGTCAAACATGTCTACCAGAAGGACTACCAGTCCTACGAACGGACCTTCCTCGCCAACCATGGATTCATATCGGCATACTGCCGAGGCTGGATGGCTCCCGACGGATTCGAGTCCGACATCTGGCTCGCAAGGTTCTCAACCAGCGGACAGGCTCGTTACGAGTATCAGAGCGTAGCCTCCGCCTTTAAGTGGGAGAAAAGCCCTAATGTCGCATTCCCCGACCCAGCCGTAGCCGGGGAGGGGACGATGTCGCCAGAGAAAAGCAAGTACAACAAAACAGTAACTCAAATAGCAGCCTCATGGGGCGACATGTTCATCTACGTCAAAACATACAGCCCCGGCGATCCCGACAAGATCGCAACCATGACGCTCATGCAGCAAGAAATGCAGCTCTTGATCCAGAAATCGCAATGAGCGGACAATTTCCCGAAATTCTGGCCAAGTAGTCCACTCAGGCCGAGACGGACATGAGGCGGTAGTCGCGCGCTTTCGGCGAACCACTGCGCAGCCGCTTACGAAGCCCATGCCCGGCCGTAGCGTTCTGCGGACTCCATAGCGTCAGCCAATCGACGAATATATGCACTATCCACGGAATCCCGCGGGCCAGAGATTTCCGATATAGGCAAACCTTGGGAAGTGAGTAAACCCGCTGTTCACGACAAGGTGCTCCCCGGGCATGCAGGCATGTTCTGACTCAATCGGCCGCGGCCAGGCGCCAACCGGTATCTGCCAACGCCTCGGCACGGGCCGCCACCACCGCCATACGGGCTTCGCGCTCAGCCTCCTCCATGTGGCTCGGTTGGGCCGTGGCCTGGCCGGGCCACTTGCGGTAGAGGAGGCCGTACTCCCGGGTGAAGTAGCCGCGGCTCACGGTGTTGAGGGCCAGCAACAAGCCCGTGTCCTCGGAGGCGGGAAGAGCCATCCAACCGCCCAGAGCGAGGAGCAGGTCGCGGCGGACGAAGAGGGTTGCCGGATGGACCTGGGCGCGAGAGCCGTTGGCCTTCCAGTAGTCGACTACGGCGCCGGGGGAGATAGGGCCGTCGTCCGGGTCACCGTCGAAGCCGGCGGTGGAGCCGTCGGGGAGAAGGTCCAGGACGCGGGAGGTGGCCCAGCCGAGTTCGGGGTCGTCTTCCAGGAGGGCCAGGTCGCGCGCGAGGGCGCCCGGGGTCAACTGGTCGTCGGCGTCGAGGACTTTCACGTATGGCCCGGAGGCGTACGCAAGGGCCATGGTGCGGGCGACGCCCGGGCCGCCGGGTCGGCCCTGGTGGAAGGTGACGCGCGGGTCGTCCGGGACGTGGGGTCGTACGGCGTCGCCGCGGCCGTCCTCCTGGATGATCCAGCGCCATTCCCAGCCGTCGGGCAACTCCTGGGCGCACAGCGACTTGTAGGCGTCCGCGAGGTACGGCGCCGATGGGGCGTGGACTGCGGTGATGACGTCGATCCGGCGATCCGCCACGGCGGTCACCACCTTCCCAGATTGGTGACGAAGGTCATCTCCGTGCGGTCGCCCGGCAGCCGGACGTAGGAGTGCTCGACCACGCGGCCGTCGGTGTCATACGAGGTCTTGCCCAGCACGATGAGGGCGGTGCCGGGCGGCAGGCCGAGTTCCTCGGACTCTTCGGCCGTCGGCGGGCGGGCCGATACCCGCTCCTCGATGCGGTCGAGTTCGATGCCGATGGTGAAGAGCTGGTTCTGCGTGCCGCCGGGCCAGGGCTCGTTGGTCGCGTCCAGGAGTTCCGGGTTCACGGCGACCATGTCGCGCACTAGGTAGGAGACGACGAGGTTGAAGGGGTAGTCCTCCGCCTCATACCGGGTGCGGTACGTCCGCTCCACCATCGTGGTGCCGACTGGGACGCCGAAGATCGCGGCGAGTTCCTCGTCGGCCTCGACCTCGTCGTACACGGCGTAGAAGACGAGATCGTTCACTTCGAGCCCGGTGTCGTGCTCGGTCGACCCGGTCTTCTTCCGCTGCTGCTCCGGCTCGCGCGCCCGGTCCTTCTCCCACTGATGACGCAGGTTCGAGCGGAAGATCGGGGTACGAGGCTGCCGGACGAAGTTGCCGCGGCCGTGCTGCTTCTCGATCAGGCCCTCGGCCTGGAGGAGCCCGAGCGCCTGGCGAACGGTCGGCAGGCTCTTGTTGTACTCCTCCACGAGCACCGTCTCGGAGGGCAAGCGGTCACCGGCCCCCAGCTCACCTGCACGGATGCGGTCACGTAGATCGTCTGCGATCCGTTCGTATGCCTTCGCCATGCGGCTCACCGTCCTGATCATCGGCCCGCGCCAGCATACAACTCCTCAAGAGGTCTTGACGACTTAAGGAGTCACGTGTCACAGTCACTCACGAACTCCTAAAGAGGACCTGAGGACAGGATCTCTTGATGAGTTGCTGTGCTCGGAGCGTCCGGAGGGCCCGCGAAACGGTCCCTAAGGCAACGCCCGTTGCTTGAAAACTCCACAGAGCGCCTGAACGAACGAGTGCTTTTGATCCCGGCACGTCCGCTGCCCCGCCTCAGCGGTCGGCGGCCGCGCCGGGGGTCATGACCGCTCGTCCGTGATGAGCGGTCCCCACCACCTCAAAGGAGGGACCCGATGCATCTCGCAGTCGGCGACGTGGTCCGCGACCGCACCGACCAGGCCCTTGGCACGGTGGCCGGCCTCGCCAGCCACCCCGACGGCCCCCTCGTCGCCTTCCAGGTCGCGTCCGAACTGCACCTCGCCGATCCGGGCGACCTCGACCTCGTCGCCCGTGCGGCGGTTCGGGCCACGCCTCGCCGGAACGCGGCCCGCGCCACCGGATACGCCCTTGCCGTGCTCTTCGCCTTCGTCGCCGGCCACTCCGCGCGTGAGGTCGGCGCCGACTGGCTGCTGACCTTCCTCGCCGGCGTCGGCGGCTTCAGCGCCGTCACCACGGCCGTCCGCTGGTCGGCGCGGTTGGTGTCGCCCCGGAGGTTCCGGATCTGAGCCGCTCAGCGGCGCCCCGTCTCCGTACATGAGCAGGAGCTTCCATGCGTACGTTCACCCGTCGCTGCGAGAGCGGCGACGACTTGGAGTTAGGAGAACTCCCGGGATGCTTCCGGGAGCTGTTCCGCGGTCCGCCCGGCGTGCACGAGGCTGCGGACGAACGGGCCGCTCGCCTGGCGGTGGCCCGCGACGTACTCGCCGAGCTGCTGGACGAGGGCAACCGCGACGACCTTACCTTGCAGGACGCCTGGTACGCCCTACGGCTCGGCGGCGCCGAACTGCTACGCGGCACCGCGGCCCCGGTACGGGAGGCGGCGTGAACGCCTTCGCGAGCCTCACCCGTAGCCCGGCCGCCACGTTCGCCCTGATCGCGCTGGCGGCCTGGGCCGCCTGGCTCCTCGTCCGGCAACTGCGGCGCGGCACAACGGCGGTGCGCGTCGCCGCCCTCGCGGCGGCCGGCTGCACGGCGTACAGCGCCGACACCTCATGGCGGTTCGCCGCCGACTACCTCGACATAGCGGGAGCCGCCGAGCGCGCCGCCATGTTCGGTGCGGCCGAACTCGCCCTGTTCGCGACCGCGTTGCTGGCCCGGCAGAACCTGAACGGACCGAGCGCAGCTCCCGGAGTCCCCGGCGTGCTCGTCTGGGTTATCACGGGAGTGCAGATCATCCCCGCGTACGCCGAGTCCGGCCCGATCGGCGGCACCGTACGCGCCTTCGTCGGTCCGGTGCTGGCGGCACTGCTGTGGCACCTCGCGATGGGCATCGAGCTACGGCACCGCGCACCGGACGCGTCGTCCAACGGCTTCGGCGCCCTGCTGATGAGGGAGCTGCGGGAACGTCTGCTCTCCCGACTCGGGGTCGCCGAGCGGCATCGCGACGCCGCCCAGATCACCCGCGACCGCGCCACCGTACGAGCAGTGGCACTGGCCGCTCGGCTCGCCGAGATCAGCCCAGCGCGGCGAGGAAAGCGGCGCGGTCGGCGGATCGCGCGCCAGCTGTCCGTAGCTGTGGCCAAGGCGTCCGTCGGCACCGACGCCGATCAGCGCGACAAGCTGCTCGACCAGCTCGCGGCCCGCCGTCACGCGGTCGACCTCGCGACGATCGCGCTGCCGTCTCCGTGGGCGGCGCGACCGGACCCGACGGCGTCCGCGCTAGCTCACCACGTGCGCGCGCAGATGACACGGGCGACGGCGAACGCTCGCCGCTTCCCGCTGCCGCCGTTCACTGAACACCACGCGGGGAGCACGGCTTCAGGAGAGACGTGCTCTCCCGAACGTTCGCCCGCCAAGCTCGGCACTTCCGAGGCGCTGGCAGCCATCGAACGCGGCTGGACCGACGGCCTCACCGTCCGCGAGACCGCCCGCCGCGCCACCCGCGCCCCGAGCTACGTCCACAGCGTGTTCGTACGGCTCGACCGTGAACGCGGACCGCGTCCGGTGAACACGCCGCGTTGACGCCACTCGGTTCGCGCCACCCCATCACCGGGGCCCGGCCGCTGCTTTGGCGGGTAGGGCCGGACCCCGGCGTCCCCTCCGCGCAGGAAGGAACCGCCAGTGGAACATGCCCGACCCGACGACACACCCGTGGAGAAGTCCTTACCGCCGCCCGACGCCGTGCCCCTGGTCGACCAGCCCGACAACCGCCCCCGTCATGGCCTCACCGATCGCATCCCTGGCGCGAAGCGCCGCCCGATCGTGCCGACGTGGGCGCGCTCACGGCGAGATCTCCGTAGCGCTGCACGGTGGTTGGGCGGATACGTCGGCCATGTCAGCGCGTATCACGCGGTCCGCCTGCCCTGGTACGCCGTCCGCCTCTCCCTTCAAGCCCCACGTGGCACCGCACGTTTCGTCGGCGGCTCGCTGCGGTGGGTGGCCGACGCGGAAGGCGGCCCGCTGCGACAGGCCGCGGCCACGCGTGAAGACATCGAGGAGTACCTCAAGCTGTCACGGCAGCGGGACCGGCGGGTGCGGTGGCGTACGGTCGTCGGCATCCTCGCCGCCGTCTTCGGGACGGCGACCGCTCTCGCGTTGTACGTACTCGCCCCTGCGTGGGTGCTCGCTGCGAGCGGGGCGCTGCTCACCCTCGCCCTCGGCAGATTCGGGCAACCCGAAGACGCGCCGGTCATCCACCGGGCTGTGGACATCCCGAGAGCGACCAAGCTCACCAGCGACATCGTGCTGCGCGCGCTCGGCGCACTCGGCATTCCCGCGATCAACCAGGCCCAGGCCAAGGGGAATCCGGGATTCGCCTTCACCGCACCCATCACCCGCGACGGCCCCGGATGGCTCGCCGAGGGTGATCTCCCTTACGGCGTCACCGTGACCGATGTCCTCGACCGTCGGGAGAAGCTGGCGAGCGGGCTGCGGCGCCCGCTCGGGTGCGTATGGCCGGAGGCAGTTCCCGACGAGCACACCGGACGGCTGCGCCTGTGGGTCGGCGACCAGGACATGTCCAAGACCCGCCAACCCAAATGGCCTCTCCTGGCTGCCGGTTCAGTCGACCTGTTCAAGCCGCAGCCGTTCGCCACCGACCAGCGCGGACGATGGGTCTCGCAGACGCTGATGTACGTCTCCGGGATCATCGGGGCCGTCCCCCGGATGGGCAAGACGTTCCTCCTGCGCCTGGTCCTGCTGATCACCTGCATGGACCTGCGCGCCGAGATCCACGCCTACGACCTCAAGGGCACCGGCGACCTCTCGCCCCTCGCCCGCGTCGCCCACCGCTACCGGGCCGGCGAGGAAGAGGACGACATCGCCTACGCGCTCGCCGATCTCCGGGACCTGCGCGCGGAGTTGAGGCGACGGGCTCGCGTCATCCGCGAACTGCCGAAAGACCTGTGCCCAGAGTCGAAGGTCACCTCGCCTCTCGCGGACCGCAAGTCGCTCGGCCTGCACCCGATCATCGTCGGCGTGGACGAGTGCCAGAAGTGGTTCGAACACCCGCAACACGGCGCCGAGTTCGAAGAGCACTGCACCGACCTCGTCAAGCGCGGCCCGGCCCTCGGCATCACGCTTCTGCTCGCCACCCAGCGGCCCGACTCCAAGTCGCTGCCGACCGGGATCTCCGCGAACGCCACCGTGCGGTGGTGCCTCAAGGTGATGGGTCAGATCGAGAACGACATGGTCCTCGGCACCGGCTCCTACAAGCGCGGCGTCCGCGCCAACACCCTTGCCTGGGACGACAAGGGCATCGCATGGTTCGTCGGCGAGGGAGCCGATGCCCGCATCGTCCGGTGCGTCAAGCTGAACTCCCCCAGCGCCGATGCGCTGGCGTTGCGCGTCTACGAGCTACGGAAGCAGGCGGGACGGCTCAGCGGACACGCGCTCGGCGAGGACGCCCCGACGAGCGCGGCCGCGTACGACCTGCTGACCGACCTTGTCTCCGCGCTCCCGCCTGGCAAGGCCAAAGCATGGAGCGAGGACATCGTTACCCGACTCGCTGAACTCCGCCCCGAGGTCTACGGCCAGTGGACGCCGGAGCAACTGGCCGCCGCCGTCAAGCCATACGGCATCCGCACCGTGCAGGTGTGGGGGACCGCGGACGGCAAGGGCGCCAACCGCCGCGGACTGCGGCGCGACGACGTCCTCAAGGCCCTCGCCGAGCGAGGCGGGACCAGTACCGCCGCTTAATTCAGGGAGTGGTGGTCTCAGCTTCCGGCAGGTAGACGTCGCTCGACTGCGGGTCCCAAATGACCAAGGAGTGCAGAGCGGCAAGTTCTTCGACAGCCCTGAGTGCGGGCGTACTCCGGTCCGAATAGCTCATCGTGAGCATCACGTGATCGATGCCGATGTCCAACGGCCGCTCCATCCACGGCGAATCGACGCTGTCCGCCTGGTCGGGGAATCGCGCTCGCAACGACTCATAGAAGGCGATCACTCGCTCATCCGGATCGCCTTCCGGATGAGCGCCCGCCTGGCAGCGCTGGTACATCGCCGCTGCCGAGGCCCCGTCCACGTGCTCGTCCATCGCAAGGACGCCAAGGTCGAAACTCATACGGCCATCGTCCACCGCCCCAGTGACAATCACGGACGGTGACGCCGTCCCGGCCGATGTCGCGGTGACTCTAGCGCCCCAGCCCGCTAGGTCTAGCACCCCCGCTAGCGCCCCACACCGCATCTGACCTGTCCACTAGCTCCTAGCGGCCCACTCTCCGCACGCCCTGATTCCGCCCTGGAAGGGGTTTCCCATGCCCTCACTCACCGCCGCTATAACCCTCGTCGTGATCGCCGTCGCCTGCTACGCCGCCCTCTGCGCCGCGAGCCCGCTCGGGGTCTGCCGCAGGTGCGGCGGGTTCGGGTTCAAGGTCCGGCAGAACCGGCGCGGGCGGATCGTCCGGGGCCGGGAGTGCCGCCGCTGCCGCGGCTACGGACAGCGCGTCCGGGTCGGCCGCCACCTCTACAACGTCGCCACGCGGCTCCACCGCGAGGGCACCCGCTGACCGCCTCCGCTCGCTCCTGAGAAAGGCACCCAGATGGCTTTCAGCATCTCCGCGCTCGTCCTCTTCGGCGCGCTCGTGGCCCTGCTCATCCGCTACCGCGCCCTCGGCGCCGGCGCCGCGATCGTCGCCCTGCTCTTCGGCTTCTACCTCGCCCGCAGCAGCGCCGCCCCGTCCATCGACCAGATCATGTCCGCCCTCCGCGACGCCATACCCGGCAACCACACATGACCCCAAGGGAGTTCACCATGTGCGTCCAGAACCCCGCGCCCAAGCTCTCCCTGATGGCCGTCGGGGACCTCCGCGACGCCCTCACCGCCCTCGAACTCGGTCAGGGGCCCACCGCGATCACCGCGTTGATGTCCATCGACGCCGAGTCCTGGCAGGCCGTCGAGCACCGCCTCGCCGCCGTCGGCGGGGACCTCCACCAGCTCCTCGAACGCGCCGGGCTCGCGCCGGCCCCGGCCGGACCGCTGGACTGACGGCCCCCGGTACGGCTCCAACTCTCGTCCCAGCGAGGGGCGTTGGAGCCGCTCCGAGGACCGGACAGCCCGGCCCGACGGATCGCCCGACGGAGGAAACCGATGCCCGAGACCACCCCGGAATGGCACCTCAGCCTCCTCGACAGTGTGCGCGCCCTCGCCGCCGCCACCGAGGAACTGCGCGCCGCCCACCAGCACGCCCGCCACACCGCCCGCACCGCCGACCCCGCCCGGATCATCCCGGTCCCCGGCCTGCTTACCATCTCCGGCACCTCCGAGCCCGTGCGTCCCCACGACGAGGCCCTGTGGCAGCTCAGCGACCTGTACATGGTCCTCGAACACCACACCCGCGACCTGTACGAGAACGCCGCCCTCGGCTACGCCCACGGCACCGCCAACGCCATCGCCGCCGTCCTGCGCGCCGAGCGCCCCCACCACGCCGAACTCCCCCGCGACCGCCACGGCAACTACCCCCTGGCCGCCGACGACCTCCCCGACCTCAGCAACTCCCTCACCACGCAGGCCGGCGCCCGCGACCTCACTGCCCTCCGCAACCAGCTCATCGCGTGCGAGCAGGCCCAGGACACCGAAGAGGCCACCGAGGAAACGGGGTTGTCGACCACCCTCGCCGACGCCGCCCACGCCTACGGCCAGCACGCCGAGCGAGCCCTCCACCACCTCATCCACTACGCCGACACCCACGGCTTCCTCCGCGCGAGCTGACCCCCGCGCCACCCGCCCACGCCCCCGACGAACGGAGCACATGCCCCACACCCGCGCCATCCGCGCCCACATGATCCAGTCCTACGACGGCACCGAATGGCAGGTCTTCGTCGCGCTGCCCGACGAAGCCCGCTGGCCCACCGTCCCCTTCCCCCTCGCCGACGGCATCCCCACCCTCCGCGCCCGCACCAACGCCCTCGCCGCCCTCGGCTACACCCTGCTCAACGGCGAACACACCTGGGACTGGATGGAAACCGTCTTCGAGGGCGACCCCGACGGCACCGTCTCCCTCGTCGCCACCACCACCGTCGCCCCGTCCCACCCCACCACCGACGACACCTGACTCGACCCGGAGCAGCGGCCAACCGGCCAAGGACGCCCGCTGCTCCGGCCTCCCGCCCCGCCAACACGGCACAGGAGGTGCCCCCAGCATGCCCTACGCCCCCGGCCCGCAACCGCCCCTCGCGGCGCAAGCGGACGCCTTACGCGCCCTGCTCCACCTCACCGAGCTCCACCCCCACCTCCCCGGCGCATACGTCGTCTCCCACAACCTGCTCCCGGACCAGGTCGACATCCAGCTCGACAGCCCCGGCGCCTGGGAGACCTGGCGCGAAACCCTCAACCTCCCCGCCGACTCCGCCACGCACCGCGCCTTCGACAGCAGGGAATTCCTGGAATGCGTGACCGCCATCGGTGGGACCACCATCCGCATCTACGCCGTCTTCCCCCGCGTCGACACCATCATCCGAACGAGCCGCTTCCCCTTCATCAAGTCTGGGACCGAGGTGGTGTGACGTGACCACCCACTACCGGCGCCACCACCGCCCGCCCAAGGACGAGTTACTGCCGCTGTCCGCGGTCCTGGACGAACTCGGGATTACCCGTGCGTCCTGGTACCGCTGGCGCAATCGCGGTCTGGGCCCGAAGGTTCACCGTCTGCCGAACGGTCACCTGCGCGTACGCCGCAGCGAACTCGACTCGTTCCTCCGTGAGATGGAGGAGGCGTGACCGAGTGGAGTTACACCGTTCGGGTGTGGGCCATCCGCAAGCGCCCGTACCGCAAGCCCTACCAGCTCCGTTGGCAGGTCGGCATTCGGCCGCACTCCGAGTCCTTCCTGACGTCCGGGCTGGCGGAGAGCAGGAGGGCGGAACTCATCACCGCCGCGCGGGCCGGTGAGCCGTTCGACGTCGAGACCGGGATGCCCAAGTCCAAGGTCCGGAAGCAGAAGGACATTTCCTTCTACCAGCACGCCCGGAACTACGTGGACCTCAAGTGGGACCACGCTCCGGCGAAGACGCGCACCGGGTACGCGGACACCATGGCCACGGTTGCCGCCGTGCTCGTCAAGGACACGAAGGGAATGCCCGACGCCAGGCTTGCGAGGCGGGCGCTCTACAGCTGGGCGTTCAACAAGAACCGCTGGACCATCGATCCGCCGGAGGACATCAAGCAGGCGTTGGCATGGTTCGCCAAGAAGTCCCTTCCGATCTCCGCCCTCGCAGAAGCAGCAACCGTGCGCAAGGCCCTCAACGCGTGCGCGAAACGTCTCGACGGCAAGACGTCCGCGGCGTCCGTCATCCACCGCAAGCGGGCCGTCTTCCACCAGGCCCTCGCTTTCGCGGTGGAAGCGGATCTCCTCACCGAGAACCCTCTCCCAGCACTTCAGTGGAAGCCGCCCGAGCGGATCGAGGAGGAACTCGATCCGGAGTGCGTGCCGAACCCGGAACTCGCCGAGTCGCTGCTCGCGTCGGTGGCCGATCAGGGAGCGCGCGGCCGTCACCTCAAGGCGTTCTTCGGCTGCATCTACTACGGCGCCGCACGCCCCGGCGAGATCGTCGGCCTCAGCCGGCCCGACCTGAAGCTTCCGCGTCGCGGCTGGGGCATGGTCCGACTGCACGAAAGCCGACCGCGCGCTGGTCGACCGTGGACGGACTCGGGCGAGGCCCACGACCGGAAAGGGCTCAAGCACCGCCCCCGAAGTGCTGTCCGTTGGGTGCCGATCCCCCCAGAACTCGTCGCCCTCCTCCGCTGGCACATCACCGTCTACGGTTACGCGCCCGACGGCCGTGTCTTCCGTACCGCCCGCGGCGGCATCGTCCAGGAGAGCGGCTACGGCGAGGTCTGGCGCCGAGCCCGCGAGGACACCCTCTCCCCCGACGAGTTGAAGACCAAGCTCGCCAAGCGGCCGTACGACCTGCGCCACGCAGCCGTCTCCACCTGGCTCAGCTCCGGTGTCGAGCCTCAGCTCGTCGCCCACCGAGCCGGCCAGAGCGTCGCCGTCCTCTTCCGCTTCTACGCCAAGTTCCTCAAGGGCGGCGACGACGAGGCCAACGCCAAGATCTCCGCCCGCCTCGCCCAGCGCAGGCTGCCGTCCTGAGCGTGCCCCTCCTGTGCTTCGCTGTCGCAGATGCGACCGGGAAATCCCGTCCACGTCTCGTCCAGAGAGGCTGGTAGACACCGGGTCGGAGCGGCGCTCAGCGAGACAGCCAGCATCGGCGCCGGACACCCGAAGAGGGCCCCCGGCCAGCGCAAGCGCAGGTCGGGGGCCCTCTTCGGGGTGTGGCGGCACGTGGATTCGAACCACGGTAGGCTAAGCCGACGGATTTACAGTCCGCTCCCATTGGCCACTCGGGCATACCGCCATGGGATGGCGCCGCGGGCCGGCCTGGTGGGCCGGGGGTCGTGGCGACGGGGTAAACGATACCTGATGCAGAGGGGTGGTTCGCCACCGGATTGATCAGGGCATCGGCGGCGGGGATGGCTAGGCTGGGCCGGTGGCGGTGCCCGGTCGGGCCGCCGCCGATGTGATGGAACCGACGTACCGATGAACACAGTCAAGGAGCCCACTGAAGATGGCCGACTCCAGTTTCGACATCGTCTCGAAGGTCGAGCGGCAGGAGGTCGACAACGCCCTCAACCAGGCCGCCAAGGAGATCTCGCAGCGCTACGACTTCAAGAATGTCGGCGCGTCGATCTCGTGGTCCGGGGAGAAGATCCTGCTGGAGGCGAACTCCGAGGAGCGCGTGAAGGCGATCCTGGACGTCTTCGAGAGCAAGCTGGTCAAGCGGGGGATCTCGCTGAAGGCGCTGGACGCGGGCGAGCCGCAGCTGTCCGGCAAGGAGTACAAGATCTTCGCGTCGATCGAGGAGGGCATCTCCCAGGAGAACGCCAAGAAGGTCGCGAAGATCATCCGTGACGAGGGCCCGAAGGGCGTCAAGGCGCAGGTCCAGGGCGACGAGCTGCGGGTCAGCTCCAAGAGCCGTGACGACCTCCAGTCCGTGCAGGCCCTGCTCAAGGGCAAGGACCTGGACTTCGCGCTCCAGTTCGTCAACTACCGCTGAGCTCCGCGGGCCCGCGGACGGGGGAACGAGCAGCACGCGGTACGAGGCCGGCGGGTGCCCTGGGGGGCGGCCCGCCGGCCTCGGGCGTTGCAGCGGGGGCGGGGGCAGGAGGCGGGGACGGGGGTTGCCGGACTCGGGTTACTGGTCGCTCGCGGGCGGGTCGGCGGGGGCCGCGTCGTCGCCCTTGAGTTGCTTGACCACCGCCAGCGCGTCGTCCACGTGGGCGCCGACGTTGCTCATTGAGGAGAAGGCGTGGCGGATGGTGCCGGCCTGGTCGATGACGAAGGTGATCCGGGCGGGGACGACGCCGAGGGTGGTGGCGCCGTACTGCTTGCGGACGGCGCGGTCTGCGTCGGAGAGCAGGGTGAAGGGGAGTTCGTGGCGCCCGGCGAACTTGTCATGTGAGGCGACGCTGTCGGAGCTGACGCCGATCACCTCGGCGCCGGCGTCGGTGAAGCTCTCGTAGCCGTCGCGGAAGCTGCACGCCTCGGCGGTGCAGCCGCGGGTGTTGTCCTTGGGGTAGAAGTACAGGACGACGGTGTTGCGCGCCAGCCGCTCGCTGAGCGCCACCGGTGCCCCGTTCTGGTCGGGGAGGGTGAAGTCCGGTGCCTTGTCGCCGACTTGCAGGGTCATCGCGATCTCCTCGGTACGGTCGGTAACGGCCGGAGTAGAGCGTACGGGCGGCCGGCGGGGGCGGGGAGGGGCCGGAAAAGCGCGAGGCGCGCGTCAGGTGACGCGCGCCTTCTCCGTCGGGGCCCGGAACCGCTCAGCGGGTGGCGAACGGCTGGTCCGTCGGCACGATCTCCCGGCCCAGCGGCATCAGCGACAGCGGAATCAGCTTGAAGTTCGCGATGCCGAAGGGGATGCCGATGATGGTGACGCACAGCGCGATCCCGGTGACGATGTGGCCGAGTGCCAGCCACCAGCCGGCGAGGATCAGCCACAGGATGTTGCCGACGAGGGAGCCGGCGCCGGCGTCGCGGCGTTCGACGGTGGTGTAGCCGAAGGGCCACAGGGCGTAGACGCCGATGCGGAAGGCCGCTATACCGAACGGGATACCGATGATGGTGATGCACAGCAGCAGCCCGGCCAGGAAGTAGCCCAGGCACATCCACAGCCCGCACAGGATGAGCCAGATTATGTTGAGGATCGTTTTCATCGGTTGCGACCTGCCATCTCTTCCAGGCGCGCGATGCGCTCGGCCATCGGCGGGTGCGTCGAGAACAGCTTGGAGGCGTCACCCGGCCGGAACGGGTTGGCGATCATCAGGTGACTCGTCGTTTCCAGCCTAGGCTCAGCCGCGAGCGGACGCTGCTTCGTGCCCGTGTCGAGTTTGCGCAGCGCCGAGGCGAGGGCGAGCGGATCACCGGTGAGGCGGGCGCCGGAGGCGTCCGCTTCGTACTCCCGGGAGCGGGAGACGGCCAGCTGGATCAGGGAGGCGGCCACCGGGCCGAGGATCATCAGCAGGAGCATGCCGAGGATGCCGGGGCCCTCGTCGTCGTCGGAGCGGCCGACCGGGATCAGCCAGGCGAAGTTCGCCAGGAAGACGATGACCGAGGCGAGCGCGCCGGCCACCGAGGAGATCAGGATGTCCCGGTTGTAGACGTGGCTCAGCTCGTGGCCGAGCACGCCGCGCAGCTCCCGCTCGTCGAGGATCTGGAGGATGCCCTCCGTGCAGCAGACCGCCGCGTTGCGCGGGTTGCGGCCGGTGGCGAAGGCGTTCGGCGCCTCGGTGGGCGATATGTACAGCCGCGGCATGGGCTGCCGGGCCGCCGTGGACAGCTCGCGGACGATCCGGTAGATCTCGGGCGCCTCGAACTCGCTGACCGGGCGGGCGCGCATGGCCCGCAGCGCCATCTTGTCGCTGTTCCAGTACGCGTACGCGTTCGTGCCCAGGGCGATGACGAGCGCCACGATGAGCCCGGTCCGGCCGAAGAAGCTGCCGATGACCAGGATGAGTGCGGACAGGCCGCCGAGGAGTACGGCGGTCTTCAACCCGTTGTGCCGGCGGTGCACGTGCGCCCTCCAAGGTGTGCGGCGGGGACCTCCCCCTCAGGAAAACCTCCTGCACTGGTCAACGCGAGTCGGGCGCCGTTGGTTCCCGTGTGCGTACGCAGCGCTACCGTGCGAACGAGGCCGGAACCGGCCGGGTCCGCGCCTCGTGCCGCCCCACCTGCGGCGCGGCCGTGGCGGACCGGTTCGCCGCCGCGGGGCCGGGTCGGCGGCGGGTACTCACAGCAGCACTCCGGCCGCGTAGCGCAGCACGACCTGCGGCGCGCCGGACAGCACCACGCCCGCCGCGGCGGCAAGCGCGATGGCCGCGCCCAGCGCGAAGGGGGTCCGTGCGGCGGCCGCACCGGCCGCCGGCGCGCCCCCGCCGTCCGCGGAGAGCTCGGCAGCGGCCGCCGCGGCCTTCGTCCCGCCTGCTGAGGCGAAGAGCAGCGCCGTCCACCGCAGGTAGTACACGAGCGCGATCGCCACGTTGACGGCCATGATCACCGCGAGCCAGCCGTGCTGGGCGTCGACCGCCGTGGAGAAGACCGCCACCTTCGCGAACAGGCCGATCAGGCCGGGCGGCAGTCCGGCCAGGCAGAGCAGGAAGAAGGCGAGCGCGAGGGCGGCCGCGGGCCGGGCCGCGTACAGGCCGCGGTAGTCCGTCAGCCGCCCGTGCGGCGCGCTGCGGCCGACCAGGGCCGCGACGGCGAACGCGCCGAGGTTCACCACCGCGTACATCAGGGCGTACGCCACGGTGGTGCCGACGTGGTAGCCGGCGGGGTGGCCCGAGGACTCGGCGGCGAGCGGCACCAGCAGGTAGCCGGCCTGCCCGATCGAGGACCAGGCGAGCAGGCGTACGGCGCCGCGCTCGGCGCCGGGCCGCTGCCGCAGGGCGCCGACGTTGCCGACGGTCATGGTCAGCGCGGCCAGCACGCCCATCGCCGGGCCCCAGGTGTCGGCGTACGGGTGCAGGGCGAGCGTGGTGATCAGGATCAGGCCGGAGAAGCCGGCCGCCTTGCCGACCACCGACAGGTAGGCGGCGACCGGCAGCGGCGCGCCGGCGTAGGTGTCGGGCACCCAGAAGTGGAAGGGCGCCACCGCCAGCTTGAAGGCGAAGCCGACCAGCGTCAGGGCGGCGCCGGCCTTGCCGAGGGTGTGCAGCTGGGCCGGTTCGTGGCCGAGGGTGCGGCCGATCCGGTCGAGGTAGAGGGTGCCGGTGGTGGCGTACAGGAAGCTGACGCCGAGCAGCGACACAGCGGTGGCGGTCACCGAGGTGAGGAAGAACTTCAGCGCGGCCTCGCTGCTCAGCCGGTCGCCGCGGCGCAGCCCGACCAGGGCGAACGACGGCAGCGTGGTGACCTCCAGCGCCACGACGAGGGTGGCCAGGTCCCGGGAGGCGGGCAGCAGGGTGGCGCCGGCCGCGGAGGCCAGCAGCAGGAACCAGAACTCGCCGGCCGGCAGCTCCTCCTCGACGGCGGGCGCGGACAGCAGCGCGGTGAGCAGCGCCCCGCCGAGTACGAGCACCTGCACCACGAGCGCGAAGCGGTCCGCGGTGTACGAGCAGCCGGCGGCGGGGTCGGTGCCGCAGAACGTGGCGTGGTGCCCGGCCCGCAGCGGGATCAGGGAGAGCAGCGCCAGGGCGAGCCCGGCCACGGTCGCCCAGGCCAGCAGCCGCTTGTGCCGCGGCGGCAGGAAGAGGTCGGCGACCAGCAGGAGGACGGCCAGGGCGGCGGGGATCGCGGCCGGGGCGATCGCGGTCCAGTCGACGGACGCGGTCAGCGCGCCGAGGGAGGTCATCAGCTTCCTCCGAGCAGGGAGCGTACGGCCGGTTCGGTGAGGCCGAGCAGCAGCGCGGGCCACAGTCCGGCCAGCACGGTGAGGGCGGCGAGCGGCGTCCAGGCGGCGAACTCGTAGCCCTGCACGTCGGCGAGGGCCGGCTCGGCCCGGGCGGTGTCGCGGTCGCCCATGCAGATCCGGCGGACCACGACGAGCAGGTAGGCGGCCGTGAGCAGGGTGCCGAAGGCGGCGATCGCGGTGAAGGTGACGTAGGCGGGGCGGCTGAGGCCGGCGCCGGGGGTGAAGGAGCCGAACATCGCGAGCATCTCGCCCCAGAACCCGGCCAGGCCCGGCAGGCCGAGCGAGGCGACGGCGCCGAAGGCCAGCAGCCCGCCCAGGCGCGGCGCGCGGCCGTAGAGGGCGGCGCCGCCGCTGCCCGCGAGCCGGTCGAGGTCGCTGGTGCCGTAGCGGTCCTTCAGGGCGCCGACGAGGAAGAAGAGCAGGCCGGTGATGAGGCCGTGGGCGACGTTGGCGAACAGGGCGCCGTTGACGCCGGTGCGGGTCATGGAGGCGATGCCGAGGAGCACGAAGCCCATGTGGCCGACCGAGGAGTAGGCGATGAGCCGTTTGAGGTCGCCGCCGTTGCCCTGCCGGGCCAGCGCGAGGCAGGCGAGCGAGCCGTAGACGATGCCGACGACCGCGAAGGCGGCCAGGTACGGGGCGAAGGTGTGCATCCCGCCGGGCGCGATCGGCAGCACCACCCGGACCAGGCCGTAGGTGCCCATCTTCAGCAGCACCCCGGCGAGCAGGACCGATCCGGCGGTGGGTGCGGCGGTGTGCGCGTCCGGCAGCCAGCTGTGCAGCGGCCACATCGGGGCCTTCACGGCCAGGCCGAGGCCGATCGCGAGGACCGCGACCAGTTGCGTGGTGTGACTGAGGTGTGACCCGTTGTCAGTGGCGAGTGCCACCATGTCGAAGGTGCCCGCTTTCACGCCGATGAGGAGCAGGCCGAGCAGCATGACCACGGAGCCGAGGAGGGTGTACACGATGAAGCGCAGCGCCGAGCGTTCCCGGTTCGCGCCGCCCCAGCGCGCGATGAGGAAGTACATCGGGACCAGCACGGTCTCGAAGGCGAGGAAGAACAGGATCAGGTCGAGCACCGCGAAGCTGGCCAGCGTGCCGCCCTCGAGCAGCAGCAGCAGGGCGACGAAGGCGCGCGGCCGGGGCCCGTCCGGCATCTTGAAGTACGAGTACAGCGCGCACAGGAAGGTCAGCAGCGCGGTCAGCACCAGCAGCGGCAGCGAGATGCCGTCCACCCCGAGGTGGAGGTGGATGCGCAGCGCGGGAATCCAGTCCAGGTCGGTGGTGGCCTGCATCCTGGCCGGGTGGGAGTGGTCGAAGCCGGCGGCGAGCACCACCGCGAGGACCAGCACCGCGCCGGTGACGGTCACGCCGTGCCGCAGCACCGCCTGGTCCGGGCCGCGGCCGCGCAGACCGGGCGGCGCCGGCAGCAGGGCGCCGAGCGCGCCGAGCAGCGGCAGCACCAGGATCGCCGCGAGGATGTACTGAAGGGCGGTGTCGTTCACTTCGGGCTCAGCCTCCGACGGCGACGAGGACGGCGAGGACGACCGCACCGGCCAGCAGCGCGCTGAGGTAGGTCTGGACGTTTCCGGTCTGGGCCTTGCGGACGGCCGCGCCGAGCAGGTTCGGGGTGCCCGCGGCGCCGCGTACCCAGGTCTCCACCACGTCCCGGTCCAGGAAGCGGACCAGGGACGCGGCGGCCAGCACCGGCCGGACGAACAGCGCGGTGTACAGGGCGTCGAGGTGGAAGCCGTGCGCGGCGGCGGTGTGCAGCGGGCCGAGCAGCAGCCGGCCCGGGTCGCCGGGGTCGCGGGCGGCGGCGACGTCGCCGTAGACCTCCTTGTGGTGTTCTTCGGCCTCGGCCTCGATCAGGGCGGGTTCGGAGTCCGCGTCGAGGTGGTCGGTGAGCGCGCCCGCGGTGTCCGGCGGTTCGGCGGCGAGCGCGCCGATCGGCACGGCCCGGCGGCTGGCGGCCACCGCGCGCCAGGCGCCGTAGGCGAGCAGTACGCCGACCAGCGCGAGCCCGGTGCCCAGCAGGGCGGTGACCAGGGTCGGGCCGAGCGGGCTGCCGCCGAACCAGTCGGGCAGTTCGCGGTAGGCGAGCCCGCCGAAGGCGACGGTGGGGATGGCCAGCACCCACAGCACCGCGGTCATCGGCAGCGGCTGGCGGCCGTGGTCGGGGACGGCCGGGCCGTTGCCGAGGAAGGCGAGCAGGAACAGCCGGGTGGCGTAGGCGCCGGTGAGCACAGCGGTGGCCAGCCCGGCCACCAGCACCGTCCAGCCGACCGCCGACGGCACGTGCGCGGTGTCGCCGCCGGCGGCGTGCTCCGCGGCGCGCAGCACCGACTCCTTGGAGAAGAAGCCGGACAGCGGCGGGAGCGCGGCCAGCGCGGCCAGGCCCAGGCCCATGGTCCACATCGCGTCGGGCACCCGCCTGCGCAGCCCGCCCATGCGGGACATCGCGGTCAGCGAGTTGGTGCCGGCCGCGTGGATCACCACGCCCGCGCCCAGGAAGAGCAGCGCCTTGAACGCGGCGTGCGACAGGAGGTGGAAGACGGCGGCGTCGCGGTCGCCGACGGCCAGCGCGCCCGCCATGTAGCCGAGTTGGCCGATGGTGGAGTAGGCGAGCACCCGTTTGATGTCGTCCTGGGCGAGCGCGGCCAGGCCGGAGCCGACCATGGTGATCGCGGCCATCGCGGCCAGCACCGCGAGCGCGGCGGCGGACGCGGTGAACACCGGCAGCAGCCTGGCGACCAGGTAGATGCCCGCGGCCACCATGGTCGCGGCGTGGATCAGCGCGGAGATCGGGGTGGGGCCGGCCATCGCGTCGGGCAGCCAGGTGTGCAGCGGGAACTGCGCGGACTTGCCGGCGACCCCGGCGAGCAGCAGCAGCGCGGTCACCGTGGGGTGGTGCAGGCGCCCGTCGGCGGCGGCGGCCAGGATGCCGCTGATCCGGAAGGTGCCGGCGTCCGCGGCCAGCGCGAACACGCCGATCAGGAACGGGACGTCGCCGAGCTTGGTGACCAGGAACGCCTTGATCGACGCGGAGCGGGCCGCCTCGGTCTCCCAGTAGTGGCCGACCAGGAAGTAGGAGCAGATGCCCATGACCTCCCAGCCGACCAGCAGCACCATCAGGTCGCCGGAGTAGACGACGAGCAGCATCGCGGCGGTGAACAGCGAGACCAGCGCCGCGTAGGACGGGTAGCGCGGGTCGTCCCGCAGGTAGGAGACGGAGTAGACCTGCACGCAGGTAGCGACCAGGCCGACGAGCAGCGCGATCAGGACGGAGAAGCCGTCCAGGTGCAGCGCGAGGTCGATCGGCACCGAGCCGGTCGCGGTCAGCCGGTGGGCGGCGTCGGTGGCCTGCCCGGTGCCCTGGCGGGCGGCGACGACGGCGGCGAGCACGAAGGCCGCGGCGGTGGGCAGCACCGCCAGCGGCCGGACGAAGCCGGGTGCGCGCCGGCCGAGCAGGAGTCCGGCGGCCGCGCCCAGGAAGGGCAGTGCGGGGACGAGCGCGGCAAGGGCGGTCAGGGTCACGCGGTGGCCTCTGCCTTCTCGTCGGGGCCGGCGGCCGCACCCGGACCGGCGTCCGGGTCGGCGGCGTCCGGGGGCGCGGGCGCGCCGAGCGGCCGTCCGGGGTCGGCCAGGTCGGCGAGGCGGTCGATGTCGGAGGTGCCGCGGTTGCGGTAGACCAGCAGCACGATCGCCAGCCCGAGCCCGATCTCCGCGGCGGCGACGGTGATGGTGAACAGGGTGAGGGCCTGCCCGGAGTGCAGGCGGTCGCCGAGCCAGGTGTCGAAGGCGACCAGGTTGAGGTTGACGGCGTTGAGCATCAGCTCGACGGACATCAGGACGAGGATCGCGTTGCGCCGGGCGAGCACCCCGTACAGGCCGACGCAGAAGAGCAGGGCGGCCAGCACGGCGGGGTAGACGAGGTGCATCAGCGGTCCTTGCCGTTCGGGGCGGAAAGGCCGCCGGACCCGGCGGCGGGCAGGGCGGCGGCTCCGGTGCCCGCCCTGCGCCGGGACAGCACGATCGCGCCGACCAGCGCGGCCAGCAGCAGCACCGACAGTGCCTCGAAGGGCAGCACCCAGAACCGGAAGAGGCTGCTGCCGGTGACCTTGGTGGCGCTGACCCCGGCGGTGCGGTGCACGTCGATCCAGGTGCTGCGGAAGGCGTCCACCACCACCCACACCAGCGTGGCCGCGGCCGCCACCGCCACCGCCAGGGCCACCCAGCGGTTCTCGGAGTCCGCGTCGGGCGAGTGGCCGATCGGCGCCCTGGTGAGCATCAGGCCGAACAGCAGCAGGACCACCACCGAGCCGACGTAGATCAGCACCTGCACCCAGGCGATGAACTCGGCGGTCAGCAGCAGGTACTCCACCGCGATCCCGCCGAGCGCGACCACCAGCCACAGGGCCGCGTGCACGAGCTGGCGGGTGGTGACGGTGACGACGGCCGCGCCGAGGGTGGCGAGGCCGACGAGCAGGAAGGTGATCTCGACGCCGGTCGGCGAGAGGAAGCCGTGGTGGCTGGCGACACTGCCGTGCATCACGCCTCGCCCTCCCCGGGCCGGTCGTCCTCCGAGGCACCCTCGGCCTGCCCCGACTGCTCGGCCTGCTCGGCCTGCTGAGCAGCCTGTGCTGCCTGAGCTGCCTGAGCTGCCGCCTGCGCGGCCTTCTCCGCCGCCTTGTGCGCGGCCGCGACCTCCTTCGGCTCCTCGGCCGCAGGGTCGAGCGGCGGCGGAGGCGGCACCGTCCACATCCACTCGCGCAACTTGTCGCGCTCGTGCGTCAGGTCGAGGATGTCGGTCTCGGCGTACTCGAACTCCGGCGACCAGAAGAGCGCGTCGAAGGGGCACACCTCGATGCAGATGCCGCAGTACATGCACAGCGAGAAGTCGATCGCGAAGCGGTCCAGCACGTTGCGGCTGCGCTCGCGGCCACCAGGGGCGGCGGGCGGCGCGGTCTCCTTGTGCGAGTCGATGTAGATGCACCAGTCGGGGCACTCACGGGCGCACAGCATGCACACCGTGCAGTTCTC
Source organism: Actinacidiphila sp. bgisy144 (assembly GCF_057708105.1). NCBI lineage: Bacteria > Bacillati > Actinomycetota > Actinomycetes > Kitasatosporales > Streptomycetaceae > Actinacidiphila > Actinacidiphila sp. bgisy144. Next base: position 497,526 of record NZ_JBYIRM010000001.1, read on the forward strand.
CTCGAACAGCGCGATCACACCGCGGCTGCGCGGGGCGAGTTCGGGTTGCGCGTCGGGGTAGCGGGCGGTGACGGTCTTCTTCGTCATCGTGCGCAGGGTGACGGCCAGGCCCTTGGCCAGGCCGGAGCCGGGAATCGGCATGGCTTACGAGGTCACCACCTTGACGACGCCGGTCAGGGCGATCTGGACGAGGGAAATCGGGATCAGCACGGTCCAGGCGAACTTCATCAACTGGTCCTCGCGCAGCCGCGGGTAGCTCACCCGCAGCCAGATCACCACGAAGGCGAGCACGCCGGTCTTCAGCAGCGTCCACAGCCAGCCGACGCTGCCGGACCAGGGCCCGTGCCAGCCGCCGAGGAACAGCACCGCGGTCAGCGCGCACAGCACCACGATCCCGGCGTACTCCGCGAGCAGGAACAGCGCGAAGCGCAGCCCGGTGTACTCGGTGTACGCGCCGAAGATGATCTCGGAGTCGGCCACCGGCATGTCGAACGGCGGCCGTTGCAGCTCGGCGAGTCCGGCGGTGAAGAACACCAGGCCGCCCATGAGCTGCCACAGCGTCCACCACCAGTGGTACGACTCGACGATCCCCGGCAGCGACAGGGTGCCCGCGGCCATCGCCACGGACGCCGCGGCCAGCAGCATCGGCAGTTCGTACGCCATCAGCTGGGCGGCCGTGCGCAGGCCGCCGAGCAGCGAGAACTTGTTCGCCGACGCCCACCCGGCCATCAGCGAGCCGAGGACGCCGACGCCCATCACGGCCAGCACGAAGAACAGCCCGGCGTCGACCGCCTCCCCGACGAAGCCGTGCGGCCCGACGGGGATCACGACCAGCACCAGGAGGTAGGGCAGCAGGGCGACGGCGGGCGCGAGCTGGAAGATCCGGCGGTCCGCGTCGGCCGGGACCACGTCCTCCTTCTGCGCGAACTTCACGCCGTCGGCGACGAGTTGGGCCCAGCCGTGGAAGCCGCCGGCGTACATCGGGCCGAGCCGGCCCTGCATGTGGGCCATCACCTTGTGCTCGGTCTGCCCGACCGCCAGCGGCAGGACCAGGAACGCGACGAGGACGGCGACCAGCCGCAGGACGACATGGAGCGTGTCGTTCACGGGGTACGGCCTCCTTCTCCTTCGCCGGTGGGCGGTTCGTCACGTGCGGGCGGCGCGGGTTTCGGCTCCTCCTGCGGCCGGTCGGCCTGAGGCGGCTCGGACCGCGGGGGCTCGGCGGGTTTCGACGGCGCGGCAGGTTTCGACGGCGCGGCAGGTTTCGACGGCTCGGCCGACTCCGGTTCCGCCGGTTTCGAGGGCTCCGCGGGCGGCTGCCCGGCCGGCTGCTGCCAGGGCGCGTCCGGGCCGGCCGGGCGCGGCGTCCGGGCCGGGCGCTCCGTACCGCCGCCCCCCGTGCCGCCAGCCGCGCCGCCCGCCGCGCCGGACTGGCTCGCCGAACCCTCCCCCGCCGTCCGCGTCCGGCGGGCCGGCCGCTCCCCCGCGGCGCCGCCCGCTCCCGCGCGGCGCGCCGGACGCGCCGGCGCGGGCGGCAACTGGCCCTTCAACGGGCCCCAGTCGTTCGGGTCCGGCACCCCGGGCGGCAGCATCTGGCGCCGCTTCGGGCCGCCGTCGTGCGACTCGCCCGGCTCCTTCGCGCCCGGCCACGCCTTGGCCACCCGCGCGGCCAGCACGAAGTCCTTGCGCAGCGGGTGCCCCTCGAACTCGTCGGGCAGCAGCAGCGGTGCCATCCCGGGGTGCCCGGTGAAGGCGACGCCGAACATCTCGTGCGTCTCGCGCTCGTGCCAGCCCGCGCCCGCGAAGACGCCGGTGGCGCTCGCCAGTTCGGCCGCGTCATGGGGCACCGTGGTGCGCACCAGCAGCCGCCCGAGACCGCCTTCCAGCCGGACGAGGTGGGCGCAGACCCGGAAGCCGGTGCCCGGCTCGTCCACCGCGCTGAGCCAGTCGAAGAAGGTGCAGCCGAGCACGTCCCGGGCCGCGGTCAGCGCCGCCACCCATCCGGCGGGCGGGACGTCGACGGTCAGCAGGTCGTACGACTCCTCGGCGGTCGCGCCCTCGCCGAAGACCTCGGCCGCGGCCTGGGGAAGCTGCTCGAAGTGGCTCACCGCTCCTCCGCCTCCGCCGGCGGCGGGGCCACCAGTGAGCTGGTCAGCGCGGCGGTCGAGGGCTGCCCGCGGCCGGCTCGGCGCCCGTACCGCTCGCCGAGCGACTCGCGGGCGATCTTCTCCTGGAGCTTGAGGATGCCCTGGAGCAGCGCCTCGGGGCGCGGCGGGCAGCCGGGCACGTAGACGTCGACCGGGATGATCTGGTCGACGCCCTTCGTCACGGAGTACGAGTCCCAGTACGGGCCGCCGCAGTTGGAGCAGGCGCCGAAGGAGATGACGTACTTCGGTTCGGGCATCTGCTCGTAGAGCCGCTTCACCGCCGGCGCCATCTTGTCGGTGACCGTGCCGGAGACCACCATCAGGTCGGCCTGGCGCGGGCCGGGCGCGAACGGGATCACCCCGAGCCGGATGAAGTCGTGCCGGGCCATCGACGCGGCGATGAACTCGATCGCGCAGCAGGCCAGGCCGAAGTTGAAGACCCACAGGCTGTAGCGGCGGCCCCAGTTGAGCACGACCTTCATCGGCTCGGGCGCCAGCCGGGCGAGCGGGCCGAGCCGGCGCGGCTCGGGCAGCAGCGTCCCGGCCGGTTCCGGCTGCGGCTGCGCCGGGTCGGGCAGGGTCACGTCCATTCCAGCACGCCCTTCTTCCACGCGTAGAGCAGCCCGACCGCGAGGAAGCCGAGGAAGACGAACATCTCGACGAGCGTGGTACCGCCGAAGCCGTGGGCGGCGAAGACCGTCGCCCACGGGAAGAGGAAGATCGCGTCCACCGCGAAGATCACGTAGAGGAACGCGTACACGTAGTAGCGGATCTGGGTGTGCGCCCAGTCCTCGCCGACCGGGTCGACGCCGCACTCGTAGCTGAGCAGTTTCTCGCGGGTCGGCACGTCCGGTCGCAGCAGCCGCCCGGCCGTGAACGAGACCGTCACGAACAGCACGCCGACGACCGCGACCAGACCGACGACCGAGTAGCCGTGGAAGTAGGCCACGTCCGTCCGCCCCTCGTTCACTCGTTGACCAGCGATGTCCAGCGATCCGGATGGATCTTTAGACGATTTATACGGAGGGAGTCTAGGCCCTGGCCTCAGCGGCGGAGGAAGCCGTCCACCGATGGCGGCCCGCGGGCGGTGGGGCCGGGGGGATAACCCCACCGGCCACCGGAGCGCGCACCCCATGGCGCGGGCCCCCGGCGGGACGGCAGGCTGGACCCATGGACACCTCCCCCGCGTCGTCGGCGCCATCGGCGCCGCAGCCGCTGCCCCCGCCCCGCTTCGCCTTCGACCCCGTGACGTGGCGGGAGATCGCGAACCTGCTGCTGAACTTCCCGATGGCGCTGCTCGGCTTCGTCTACGTGGTGGTGACGCTGTCGCTGGGCGCCGGGCTGTCCGTGACGGTGGTCGGGTTGCCGCTGCTCGCCTTCGGCCTGGGCGGCTGCCGGGTGCTGGGGCGGCTGGAGCGGGCCCGGGCGCGCTCGCTGCTCGGGGTGCGGATCGAGGAGCCGCGGCCGCTGCGCACCCGGACGATGGGCGGCTTCCTGCCCTGGCTGTGGGCGTCGCTGAAGGACCCGGTGGCCTGGCGGCACGCGCTGTACCTGGCGATCCGGCTGCCGTGGGGCATCCTCACGTTCACGGTGACGCTGGTCTCGCTGTTCGTGCTGTGGCCGCTGTTGCCGTTCCTGGCCCGCGGCATGTCGACGGTGGACCGGGCGCTGGCCCGCGGGCTGCTCCAACCCTCCGACGAGCTGGAGCGGCGGATCGCGGAGCTGGAGTCCGACCGCGGGGTGGTCGTCGACACCGCGGCCGCCGACCTGCGCCGGATCGAGCGGGACCTGCACGACGGCGCCCAGGCCCGGCTGGTGGCCCTGGCCATGGACCTCGGCCTGGCCAAGGAGAAGCTGCTGGAGGACCCCGAGGCGGCGGCGAAGATGGTCGGCGAGGCGCACGGCGAGGTGAAGGTGGCGCTCCAGGAGCTGCGCGACCTCGCCCGCGGCATCCACCCGGCGATCCTCACCGACCGCGGCCTGGACGCCGCGCTGTCGTCGGTCGCGACCCGCTGCACCGTGCCGGTCGCGGTCACCGTGGACCTGCCGGCCCGGCCGGCCGAGGCGATCGAGGGCATCGCCTACTTCACCGTCTCCGAGCTGCTCCAGAACGTCAGCAAGCACAGCCGGGCCCGCGGCGCCTGGGTGGAGGTCTGGCGCGCCGACGACCGGCTGATGATCCAGGTGCGCGACGACGGGCAGGGCGGCGCGGACGTCTCCGGCGGGTCGGGGCTGGCCGGGCTCACCGAGCGGCTGGACTCCGTGGACGGGCTGTTCGTGGTGGCCTCGCCGGTGGGCGGGCCGACCGTGGTGACCGCGGAACTGCCGTGGCGGGACCGGGACTTCCGCCGCCCCGCGGCGCCCCGCGGCCAGGCCCGGGGCCGGAGCTAGGTCCGGGGGCGGGGCCAGGTCTGGGGATGGGGCCGCGGCCGGGGTAGGGAAATCCCCACCCCGAAGACGCCGATCCGCACCATGGGCGGCCGGGCCGGACCGGAGCAGGGTGGTCGGTATGACCAGCAGTACCGAAAGGACGGTCCCGACCATGGCGTACGGCATCCATCCCGCCGAGCGAGCGCACCGGCTGCCCACCGCGCTGCGCGCCCCCGTGGAGGCGCGTACCTGGCGGGAGCTGGCCTACCTGCTGCTGAACCTGCCGATGGGCGTCGTCGGCTTCGTGTGGACGGTGACGATGCTGTCGCTGGGCGCCGGGCTGCTGATCACCTTCGTCGGGCTGCCGGTGCTGGTGCTGGCGCTGGGCGGCTGCCGCGCGATCGGGTACGCCGAGCGGGCGCGGGCCCGCTCTCTGCTGTGGCTCGACGTCGCCGAGCCCGGCCCGGTCCGCACCCGCGGGCGCGGCTTCTTCCCGTGGCTGGGCGGCCAGCTGGGCAGCGGCGTGAACTGGCGGCACGCGATCTACGGCCTGCTGCACTTCCCGTGGGGGGTGTTCACCTTCTCCGTGTCGATCAGCTTCTTCACCTACGGCTGGGGCCTGCTGACCTACCCGCTGTGGCGCTGGGTGTTCCCGGTCTACTTCGGCCAGGACGGCCTCCAGCTCTACGGTGACGGGCACGGCGGCGGCTGGTGGCTGCACACCCCCGCGGACATGGTGCTGTGCGTGGCCGTCGGCGGGGCGCTGGTGCTGGCGCTGCCGTGGACGGTGCGGGGTATGGCGCACGTGGACCGGATGCTGGTCAGCGGGCTGCTCGGCCCGTCCCGGCTGGCCGACCGGGTCAGTGAGCTGGAGTCGGACCGCGGCGCCGTGGTGGACACCGCGGCCGCCGACCTGCGCCGGATCGAGCGGGACCTGCACGACGGCGCCCAGGCCCGGCTGGTGGCGCTGGCCATGGACCTGGGGATGGCCAAGGAGAAGCTGCTCCAGGACCCGGCGGTGGGCGCGGCGATGGTCGAGGACGCGCACGGCGAGGTGAAGGTGGCGCTCCAGGAGCTGCGCGACCTCGCCCGCGGCATCCACCCGGCGATCCTCACCGACCGGGGGCTCGGCCCGGCCCTTTCGGCGGTCGCGGCGCGCTGCACCGTGCCGGTCGCGGTCACCGTGGACCTGCCGGCCCGGCCGGTGCCCGCGATCGAGGGCATCGCCTACTTCACGGTCTCCGAGCTGCTCCAGAACGTCAGCAAGCACAGCGGCGCCGCCCGCGCCGCCGTGGACGTCTGGCAGACCGAGGACCGGCTGATGCTGCACGTGTCCGACGACGGGCGCGGCGGCGCCGCGGTGGACGCCGGCTCGGGCCTGGCCGGGCTGGCCGAGCGGCTGGACTCCGTCGACGGGGTGCTGGTGGTGGACTCGCCGCAGGGCGGCCCGACCCGGATCACGGCCGAACTGCCCTGGCGGTCCTGACCGCGGCGGCGGACGGGCCGCGGCGAGGCCCTACCGTAAGGCCATGGACGCGAAGGCCTTGGACGGCAGCGGCGACGGGGCGGGCGGAGCGGTCGGCGGCTCCGCGGTGCGGGCGGCCGAGGAGGTGCGGGTCGTCGTCGGGCGGCTGCGGCGCCGGCTGCGGGAGGTGAGCGGGGACGGTCTGACTCCGGCCCAGTCGTCGGTGCTGGTCCGGCTGGCCAGGGGCGAGGCCGCCTCGGTCAGCGAACTCGCCGCGGTGGAACGGGTCCGCCCGCAGTCGATGGCGAAGACCGTGGCGGGCCTGGAGGAGGCCGGGCTCGTCTCCCGGCGCCCCGACCCGGACGACGGCCGCCGCCAGCTGCTGGCACTGACCGAGCAGGGCGTGCAGCGGCGCCTGGGCGACCGCCGCTCGCGCCAGGAGTGGCTGGCCCGGGAGTTGCAGACCCGCTGCACCGAGGAGCAGCGGCGCACGATCATCGAGGCGATGTCCCTGCTGGACGCGATCGCCCAGTCCTGAGGATTCCCCGTCGGAGCCCGAGCAGGCCCCCCGGCGGGGCCCGAGCAGGTCCCCGGGTAGGGCCCCGGCAGATCCCGGGCAGGGCTCGACCGATCCCGAGCAAGTCCGGGCCGATCCCGAGCAGGGCCCCCGGCGGGGTCCGAGCGATCCCCGGACAGAGCTCCAGCAGGTCCCGGGCAGGGCCCGCCCGATCCCTGGGCAACGCCCCGGCAGGTCCCGGCCGATCCCGAGCACGTCCCCCGGCCGATCCCGAGCAAGCCCCCTGGCGAGGACCGAGCAGGTCCCCCGGCGGGGTCCGGCAGATCCCGAGCAGGGCCCGCCCGATCCCCGGGCAGGGCCCGAGCAGGTCCCCGGGCAGGGCCCCGGCAGATCACGACCGATCCCCGGGGAGGGGCGAGCAGGGCCCGGGGCGCCTTCCATGCCGGGCCGGGCGCGCCGAGCCGGCCCCGCAGCCGGCGGCGCGTGGAGCCGAACGAGTCGCGGGTCGGCACCCCGCCGGACCATCCCCAGCAGATCGCGAAGCGAGCCTCGGCCGGCCGGCCGCTCGGTCCCGAACCAGACATCGCGGCCGGACGGGCAGCACGAACACCCCCTGCCCAGCTCGCACCCCGGCCGGGTGGGCTGACCGGGCCTCGGGCGGGGCCGGGCGGCTCCGGGGCGGCTTCGCCGCGGTGCGCTCAGGCGACCCGCAGGAGAACCTTGCCGGTGCTGCGGCCGGCCGCCATGGCCTCGTGGGCCTCGGCCGCCCGCGCCAGCGGCAGTTCCGCGGTCACGTCCAGCCGGATCGCGCCCGAGGCCAGCAGCGACAGCGCGGACAGGGCGTGCGAGCGTACGGCGGTCGGCGCGCGGCGGGCGAGGTCGGCGATGTGGTAGCCGGTCAGTGAGCGGTTGTGCTGCCACAGCGGCAGCAGCGGCAGCGACAGGTCCGGGTGGCGGGCGGCCTCGCCGTACAGCGCGAGGCGGCCGAAGGGGGCCAGCAGCGGCAGGGACGCGAGCCGGGTGGGCCCGCCGATCGGGTCGAGCACCACGTCGACCTCGCGGACCGCCTCGGCGAACGCGTCGCGCGGGTGGATCGCGTCGTAGCCGAACCGCTTGGCGTACTCGGCCTTGGCCGGGGAGCCGACGGTGCCGTAGACCGCGGCGGCGCCCAGCGCGCGGGCGATCTGGGCGGCGGCCGAGCCGATGCCGCCGGCGGCGGCGTGGATCAGCACGGTATCGCCCGCGGTGAGCCGGGCGGCGCCGGCGAGGATGCCGTAGGCGGCGGTGAGCGTGAGGCCGGCGCCACCGCCGTCGCGCAGCGAGATCCCGTCGAGCGGGAAGGCGAAGTCCGCGGGCGCGAGCGCGAACTCGGCGTAGCCGCCGCCGTCGGGGAGGTAGGCGGCGACCTGCTCGCCGACGGTGAGGCCGGTGACGCCCGGGCCGACCGCGGCGACCTCGCCGGAGACCTCGTAGCCGGGCACGGTCGTGTGCCGCGGGGCGCCGTAGTCCCCCCGCCGGTGCCGCATCTCGTCGTGGTTGACGCCGGCGTAGGCGACCTTGACCAGGAGCTGGCCGGGCCCGGGCACGGGCGCGGGCAGCTCCACGGCCTTGAGCACCTCGGGACCGCCTATGACGTCGAAACCGACCGCGCGCACACGTTCTCCTCTCCCCGGGCGCCGCCTGTACGGGCGGCCGCCGCTGATCGACGGGCGCAACCTTGCCCACCCCGAACCGTATTCCTCATCGGGCCGCCGATGCTGGGATGCTGGGGGAGTCAGTCCGGACGGGGGGAGTGGGAGACGGTGGAGGAACGCGTGCGGGTCGTGATCGCCGAGGATTCGGTACTGCTCAGGGAGGGGCTGACCCGGCTGCTCACGGACCGCGGCCACGAGGTGGTCGCGGGGGTCGGCGACGCCGAGGGCCTGATCAAGGCGGTGCGCGAGCTGGCCGGGCAGGGCGTGCCGCCGGACGTGGTGGTGGCCGATGTGCGGATGCCCCCGACGCACACCGACGAAGGGGTGCGCGCCGCGGTGCAATTGCGCAAGGAGCACCCGGGCGTAGGCGTGCTGGTGCTGTCGCAGTACGTCGAGGAGCAGTACGCGACGGAGCTGCTGGCCGGCAGCAGCCGCGGGGTGGGCTATCTGCTCAAGGACCGGGTGGCCGAGGTCCGCGAGTTCGTGGACGCGGTGGTCCGGGTGGCGCAGGGCGGCACCGCGCTGGACCCGGAGGTGGTCGCGCAGCTGCTGGGCCGCAGCCGCAAGCAGGACGTGCTGGCCGGGCTGACCCCGCGCGAGCGCGAGGTGCTGGGGCTGATGGCCGAGGGCCGGACGAACTCGGCGGTGGCCAAGCAGCTGGTGGTGAGCGACGGCGCGGTGGAGAAGCACGTCAGCAACATCTTCCTGAAGCTCGGGCTGGCGCCGAGTGAGGGAGATCACCGCCGGGTGCTGGCGGTACTGACCTATCTCAACTCGTGAGTTGCTGACACGCTGTCTCACAAGGGTGCCGGCGGTCGTTGTCGGAGGGTTTTCCGGGCTTGGTTCCCGTTGCCGGAACGTCCCGGGAAGGGAAGCCTTACCGACGTACGATGACCGGTGATGAGCAGTGCCGCCGCGAAGGAGGTCCGTTCAGTGACCAGCCAGGTCAGCAGCCCCATCAACGAGGAGCACGAGGGCTCGGGGACCGTGCTCGGCTCCCCGGCCGCGGAGGCCGGTGCCCTCGGGGCCCTCGCCCAGGCCGCCGGACTCCCCGAGCCCGGCGGCCCCGGCGGCCCGCCCCCCTCAGGCAAGGAGACCCGCCGGCTGGACCGGGTGATCATCCGGTTCGCCGGTGACTCCGGCGACGGGATGCAGCTCACCGGCGACCGGTTCACCTCCGAGACCGCGTCCTTCGGCAACGACCTGTCGACGCTGCCGAACTTCCCCGCCGAGATCCGGGCCCCCGCGGGCACCCTGCCCGGGGTCTCGTCCTTCCAGCTGCACTTCGCCGACCACGACATCCTCACCCCGGGCGACGCGCCGGACGTGCTGGTGGCGATGAACCCGGCCGCGCTGAAGGCGAACCTCGCCGACCTGCCGCGGGGCGCGGAGGTCATCGTCAACACCGACGAGTTCACCAAGCGGGCGATGGCGAAGGTCGGGTACGCCGCGAACCCCCTGGAGGACGGCTCGCTGGCGGCGTACGCGGTGCACCCGGTGCCGCTGACCACGCTGACGCTGGAGGCGCTCAAGGACAGCGGGCTGGCCCGCAAGGACGCGGAGCGGGCGAAGAACATGTTCGCGCTCGGCCTGCTGTCGTGGATGTACCACCGCCCGACCGAGGGCACCGAGTCCTTCCTGCGCCAGAAGTTCGCGAAGAAGCCGGACGTCGCCGAGGCGAACGTCACCGCCTTCCGAGCCGGCTGGAACTTCGGCGAGACCACCGAGGACTTCGCCGTCTCGTACGAGGTGCAGCCGGCCGCCAGCGCCTTCCCGGCCGGCACCTACCGCAACATCTCCGGGAACCTCGCGCTCGCCTACGGCCTGGTCGCCTCGTCCGAGCGCAGCGGGCTGCCGCTCTTCCTGGGCTCCTACCCGATCACCCCGGCCTCGGACATCCTGCACGAGCTGAGCCGGCACAAGAACTTCGGCGTGCGGACCTTCCAGGCCGAGGACGAGATCGCCGCGATCGGCGCCGCGCTGGGCGCCGCGTTCGGCGGGTCGCTGGCGGTCACCACCACCTCCGGGCCGGGGGTGGCGCTGAAGTCCGAGACCATCGGGCTGGCCGTCTCGCTGGAGCTGCCGCTGCTGGTGGTGGACATCCAGCGCGGCGGGCCGTCCACCGGGCTGCCTACCAAGACCGAGCAGGCCGACCTGCTCCAGGCGATGTACGGGCGCAACGGCGAGGCGCCGGTGCCGGTGGTCGCCCCGGCCACCCCCGCGGACTGCTTCGACGCCGCGCTGGAGGCCGCCCGGATCGCGCTGGCCTACCGCACCCCGGTGATGCTGCTGTCCGACGGGTACCTCGCCAACGGCTCCGAGCCCTGGCGCATCCCCGACGTCGGCGAACTGCCGGACCTGCGGGTGGAGTTCGCGACCGGCCCCAATTACACCACCCCCGACGGCACGCAGAGCTTCCGGCCCTACCTGCGCGACCCGAAGACCCTCGCCCGGCCCTGGGCGGTGCCCGGCACCCCGGGGCTGGAGCACCGGATCGGCGGCATCGAGAAGCAGGACGGCACCGGCAACATCTCCTACGACCCGGCCAACCACGACTTCATGGTCCGCACCCGCCAGGCGAAGATCGACGGCATCGAGGTGCCGCGGCTGGAGGTCGACGACCCCGACGGCACCGCCCGCACCCTGGTGCTGGGCTGGGGCTCGACGTACGGGCCGATCACCGCCGCGGTCCGCCGGCTGCGGCGCGAGGGCGGCCGGGTGGCGCAGGCCCACCTGCGCCACCTCAACCCCTTCCCGGCCAACCTCGGCGCGGTTCTGGCCCGCTACGACAAGGTCCTGGTGCCGGAGATGAACCTCGGGCAGCTCGCCCACCTGATCCGGGCCACGTACCTGGTGGACGCCCGCTCCTACACCCAGGTGACCGGACTGCCGTTCAAGGCCGAGCAGTTGGCGCAGGCCATCGCGAAGGAGAACGCGGATGTCTGAGACCCCCGTACTCGGCGGCACCGGTACCGGCATCGGCCCGCTCGCCGGCGCCGCCTCGCTGTCGCTGGTGCCCAAGGCAGCAGGCCCGCAGAGCACCAAGGACTTCAAGTCCGACCAGGAAGTGCGCTGGTGCCCCGGCTGCGGCGACTACGCCATCCTCGCCGCCGTCCAGTCCTTCATGCCGGAGCTCGGCCTGGCCCGGGAGAACGTCGTCTTCGTCTCCGGCATCGGCTGCTCCTCCCGCTTCCCGTACTACATGAACACCTACGGGATGCACTCCATCCACGGCCGCGCCCCGGCCATCGCCACCGGGCTGGCCACCTCCCGCCGCGACCTGAGCGTGTGGGTGGTCACCGGCGACGGCGACGCGCTGTCCATCGGCGGCAACCACCTCATCCACGCGCTGCGCCGCAACGTCAACCTGAAGATCCTGCTCTTCAACAACCGGATCTACGGCCTCACCAAGGGCCAGTACTCCCCCACCTCCGAGGCGGGGAAGATCACCAAGTCCACGCCGATGGGCTCCCTCGACACGCCCTTCAACCCGCTGTCGCTGGCGATCGGCGCCGAAGCCTCCTTCGTCGCCCGCACCATCGACTCCGACCGCAAGCACCTCCAGTCGGTGCTGCGCGCCGCCGCCGCCCACGAGGGCACCGCGCTGGTGGAGATCTACCAGAACTGCAACATCTTCAACGACGGCGCCTTCGACGTCCTCAAGGACAAGGACACCGCCGAGAGCGCCCTGATCCGGCTGGAGCACGGCGCGCCGGTCCGCTTCGGCCCGGACGGCGCGCGCGGCGTGGTCCGCGACGCGCGCACCGGCGACCTGGAGATCGTGGACGTCACCGCCGGCAACGAGGCGAGCGTCCTGGTGCACGACGCCCACTCCCCCTCCCCCACCAACGCCTTCGCCCTCTCCCGGCTCACCGACGGCACCGCCTTCGGCCCGGGCACCGCCACCCCGATCGGCGTCTTCCGCGACACCACCCGCCCCGTCTACGACACCGACATGGCCGACCAGCTCAAGGCGGCCACCACCCGGCAGGGCCCCGGCGACCTGGCCGCCCTCCTCGCCGGGAAGGACACCTGGACGGTCACCGGCTGACCGCCGCACCGGCCCGCCGTCTCCGGACCGTCCTGCCTCCGCCCCGTCCCGCCGGCACCCCGGCGCGGCGGGGCGGGCGCGTCACCGGGCCGCGTCGTACGCCTGCTGGGCCGCGGCGACCGCGGCCACGTTGTCGCCGGTCCAGCGGGCCAGCGCGCCGACCATCTCGGCGGCCTGGGCGCCCAGCGGGGTCAGGTCGTAGTCGACGTGGGGCGGGATGACCGGATGGGCCAGGCGGCGTACGAAGCCGTCCCGCTCCAGGGTGCGCAGGGTCTGGGTGAGCATCTTCTCGCTCACCCCGCCGATCCGGCGGCGCAGTTCGCTGAAGCGCAGGGTGCCCGCGTCGGCCAGGTCGAGCAGGACCAGGACGCCCCAGGTGCTGGTGACGTGTTCCATGACGGCCCGCTCCGGGCAGCCCTTCACGGTGCCCATCTCACTTACCTTCATGTATGTACCGTACGCCAAGGTGGGTACTTTCCCACGGTTAGCGCTCGCGTTACGGTGGCGGAGAGGTCGGAGAGATCCGCATACCACCGCAGAACGGGAGCACACAGCATGAGCATCGTCGTCACCGGGGCAAGCGGCCACCTGGGCCGACTCGTCGTCGCGGACCTGCTGGCACGCGGGGTGGGGGCGGGGGACATCGCGGCGGTCGTCCGGGACCAGGGCAAGGTGGCCGACCTGGCCGCCCAGGGCGTGCAGGTGCGCGTCGCGACGTACGACGACCCGCAGAGCCTGAAGGGCGCGTTCAAGGCGGGCGAGCGGGTGCTGTTCGTGTCCGGCAGCGAGGTCGGGCGGCGGCTGCCGCAGCACACCGCGGTCGTCGACGCCGCGCGCGCGGCGGGCGTCGGCCTGCTGGCGTACACGGGCATCCTCGGCGGCCCCGAGGCCGACATCGCGCTCGCCGAGGAGCACAAGCTCACCGAGCGGCTGATCCTCGACTCCGGGCTGCCCTACACCTTCCTGCGCAACGGCTGGTACACCGAGGTGTACACGCAGAACCTGGGCACGGTGCTGGAGCACGGCGCCGTGGTCGCCAGCGCGGGCGAGGGCCGGGTGGCCTCGGCCGCGCGCGCGGACTACGCGGCCGCCGCGGCCGTGGTGCTCACCGGCGAGGGCCACGAGGGCAAGGCGTACGAGCTGAGCGGCGACACCGCGTGGAGCTTCGCGGAGTACGCGGCGGAGGTCTCGCGGGCCAGCGGGCGGGAGATCCGCTACCAGAACGTCTCCTCCGAGCAGTACCTGGAGGTGCTGGTGGGCGCGGGCCTGCCCGCGGGCCTGGCCGAGGTGCTGGTCGACGTGGACCGCGGCATCGGCCGCGGCCTGCTCGCGGGCACCAGCGGCGAGCTGTCCCGGCTGATCGGCCGCCCGACCACGCCGATGCCGGAGTCGGTGGCCGCCGCCGTACGCGAGCTCAAGGGCTGACCCGGACCCGCTGACCCGGACCGGCTGACCCGGACCCGCCCCTGCGGCCTGTCATGACCACAGTGCGATATGGCCATGACAGGCCGCGGCGCGGCCGCTACGGTCGAGGAGCCGTACGGCATCACGAGGGGCGGGCGCATGGGCGAGCAGCGGGTGGGACTGGGCTACGGCTTCGCGGCCTACGGGCTGTGGGGGCTCTTCCCGCTCTACTGGCCGCTGCTGGAACCGGCCGGCGCCCTGGAGATCCTGGCGCACCGCATGGTGTGGTCGCTCGGGGTGGCCGCGGTCATCCTGCTGGTGCTGCGCCGCTGGGCGTGGATCGCCGAACTGGCCCGCCAGCCGCGGCGGATGGCGCTGGTCGCGGCCGCGGCGAGCGCGGTCACCGTGAACTGGGGCGTGTACATCTGGGCGGTGAACGCCGGCCACGTGGTCGAGGCGGCGCTCGGCTACTTCATCAACCCGCTGGTCACCATCGCGCTCGGCGTGCTGGTGCTGCACGAGCGGCTGCGGCCGGTGCAGTGGGTGGCCGTCGGCATCGGCTGCGTGTCCGTGGTGGTGCTGACCGTCGGTTACGGGCGGCTGCCGTGGATCGCGCTCACGCTGGCCTTCTCCTTCGGCGGCTACGGGCTGATCAAGAAGAAGGTGGCGATGGGCGGCCTGGAGTCGCTCGCCGCCGAGGCGAGCGTGCAGTTCCTGCCCGCGCTCGGCTACCTGATCGTGCTGGGCGCGAGCGGCGACTCCACCTTCACCCACCACGGGCCCGGCCACGCCTCGCTGCTCGCCGCCTGCGGCCTGGTCACCGCGATACCGCTGATCTTCTTCGGGATGGCCGCGACCCGGCTGCCGCTGTCCACCATCGGCCTGATGCAGTACCTCACCCCGGTCTCGCAGTTCCTGATCGGGGTGCTCCACTTCCACGAGACGATGCCGCCCGACCGGTGGGCCGGGTTCTTCCTGGTCTGGGCCGCGCTGGTGGTGCTCACCTGGGACGCGCTGCGCACCGCCCGCCGGGGCCGGCTCGCGCTCGCCGCGGCCGGGGCCGGCGCCGCGCCCGGCCGGGCCGCGGCGGGCAGCACTACGCGGTGATGTCGCGCGAGGTGAACCGCGCCCACGCGGCCGACCCGAACACGGCCGCGTACAGCGCCTGGAGGCCCAGGTTCCTCCCCGTCGCGCTCCACTGCACGGGGTCGCGCAGCACGTCGGCGAAGCTCAGCCAGTAGTGCGGGAAAAGATACGGCTGGACCGCGTGCAACTGCGGGATGGAGTCCACGATCTGCACGGTGATCAGCACGCCGACCGTGGCCGCCATGGCGCCGATCCCGCTGTCGGTCAGGGTCGAGACGAACAGCCCGACGGCGGCCACGCCCACCAGCGACCCGGCCACCAGCACCGCGATCAGCAGGGCCCGCAGCATGCCCTGGGAGAGCGGGATCGTGGTGCCCGACAGGGTCGTCACATCCCCGACCGGGAAGAGCACGCACCCGACGACCAGGCCGGACCCGGCCACGACCAGGGTCGCGGCGAGGCAGAAGGCCAGCACCGAGGCGTACTTGGCCAGCAGCAGGCGGGTCCGCCCGGCCGGGGCGACCAGCAGGTAGCGCAGGGTGCCGCCGCTCGCCTCGCCCGCGATCGCGTCACCCGCCACCACGCCGACCGCCATCGGCAGGAAGAACGGCAGGGTCGCGGCGAGCGCGGTGAAGACCAGGAACAGGCCGTTGTTGCTCACCTGCTGGATGAACGCCGGTCCGTTGTCGCCGTGTGCGCCGCCGCCGAGGGTCCCGCCGTCGCGGGTCTCGATCCGGACCGCGACACCGACCAGCACCGGGACGCCCACCAGCACCCCGAACAGCGCGAGGGTCCGCCAGCGCCGGAAGACGAGCAGCAGCTCGGAGCGGAACAGCCCGAGCGTCCACCACAGCCGCGCCGCCCGTGCGGCGGCCGGGCCCGGCGCCGTGCCGGTCCGCTGCGGTGCCCCGTCGGTGCGGTCCGCCGCCGTCTCAGCCCGCGACATCGAAGCCCTCCCCGGTCAGCGCCACGAACGCGTCCTCCAGCGTGCCGCGTTCCAGGCCGAAGCCGCGCACCCGGACCCCGCCGGTGACCAGCGCCGCGTTCAGCTCGGCGAGGTCCGGCGGCGGCGCCGGCAACTCGCCGGTGACGCGCTGCCCGTCGGTGGTCAGAGCGGTCACCCCGCACCCGGCCAGCACCCGGACCGCGTCGGCCGGGTCCGGGGTGGTGACGGCCAGCCGCCCCCGGCCGCCGGCCGACAGTTCGGCGACCGGCCCCTGGGTGAGCAGCCGGCCGCGGGCCATCACGGCGGCGTGCGTGCAGACCTGCTCGATCTCGTCCAGCAGGTGCGAGGAGAGGAAGACGGTCGTGCCGTCGGCTGCCAACTCCCGTACCAGGGTGCGGATCTCCCGCATGCCCTGCGGGTCGAGGCCGTTCGTCGGCTCGTCGAGCACCAGCAGGTCCCGCGGCTGGAGCAGGGCCGCGGCCAGGCCAAGGCGCTGCTTCATGCCGAGCGAGTACTGCCGCGCCCGCTTCTGGGCGGCCGCGGCCAACCCCACCCGGTCCAGGGCCGCGCCGACCCGGGCCCGCCGGGTGCGCGGGTCGGCGGTCGGGTCGGCCGCGTCGTAGCGCAGCAGGTTGTCGCGGCCGGACAGGAAGCCGTACAGCGCCGGGCCCTCGATGAGGGCGCCGACCCGGGGCAGCACCGTGCGGGCCGCGCGCGGCATCGGGTGGCCCAGCACCCGGGCGGACCCGGCGGTCGGCTCGACCAGGCCCATCAGCATGCGGATGGTGGTGGTCTTGCCGGAGCCGTTCGGGCCGAGGAAGCCGAAGACGCTGCCGCGCGGCACCCGCAGGTCGAGGCCGTCGACCGCGAGGGTGCCGCGGTAGCGCTTGGCGAGGCCGCGGGTCTCGATCACGGCCTCGCCGGGCGCCGCCGCCAGGGCCGGCTCCGCCATCGCACTCCTTCACGGTCTCGGGTCGTCAGGGTCGCCGGTCGTCCGGTCGTCGGGTCCTTGCGGCCACGCGGCCGCGCGGGCGCTTCCCGCGACGGGCCGGCTACTTCGCGCCGTCGGCGGCCGCCTGGGTCAGCGCGGACTGCGTGACCGCGCCGGCGTAGAGCGTGCCCTTGTCGGTGAGGAGCACGTTCACCAGGCGGGTGTGGAAGACGGTGCCGGTGCCGAAGGAGCCGGTGACCTTGGTGCCGTAACTGTCGAGCAGGGACTGCGCGTCGGCGCCGCCCTGGCCGCCGGAGCCCTTGGTGGCTGCCGTGCCCGCGCCGCCGGTGTCGATGACCGCGATGGAGTCCCAGCCGGTGCCCAGGACGGTGGGCGCGGCCAGGGCGGACAGGGCGCCGGAGCCGGAGCCGCCGGACGCGTCGGACGCCTTGCCCTCGGTCACCTCGGCGCCCTTGGGCGCGCTGAACGCGAAGGTGCTCGCGGCCGGGCGGCCGAAGCCGACCTTGGTGAAGCCGATGTCGAAGACGGCCTTGCCGCCGCCCTTCGGGAGCAGGGTGAACTTCAGCGGCACCCCGGTGCCGGAGTCGACCGCGATGCGCACGGAGCCGACCGTGGTGCGGTCGGCGTGCTCGGGGGTCACCACCAGCTCGTAGGCGCTGCGGCCGGCCACCCGGGCGGTGCCGTCGACCGTGATCGAGGCAGTGCCCCGCGCCGCGGCGAGCACCTGCTCGGCGGCGGCCTGCGGGGTGGTGGGCACGCCCGCGGCCCCGTCCGTGCCGTCCGCACCGCCCGCCCGGTCCGCACCGTCCGCCGCGGGCAGCGTCGCGTGGTACGCCTGGTTCGACGCGCTGTCGTACGCCCACAGTTGGGTGCCGTTGTGGATGACGCTGTACTCGGCGGTCGGCTCGATGACCGAGACCTTCTGCCGGTCCGGGCCGTCCACCGACACGTGCAACTGGTGGGTGCCGGCCAGCAGCTGGACGAGCTGCGTCTGCGGCGCCGCGGACGAGCCGCTGCCGCTGCCGCCGTTGCCGCCGCCCTGGCCCGCGCCCGACAGCAGGCCGTCGGCCGCGCCCCCCGAGAGCGCGTCGGGCAGGCCCAGGTCGGTGCTCACCTTCACGGTGCCGTCCAGGGTGCGGGTGTGCGAGGCCGCGATCTTCGTCAGCAGCTGCTGCGCGGTGATCTTCGGCAGCGACGGGGTGCCCGCGTCGGCGAGCGCCGGGACCAGCGTGATGGTCGCGGCCGCCACTCCCGCCACCGCCACGGGTACGGCGTAGCGCGCGATCTTCCGGCCGCGGCCCCGCGGTTGCTCCGGCTCCTCCGGCTCGGGCCGTCCGATCCGTTCGGTCAGTGCCATTGCGTCTGCCTCCGTCGTCAGCGGCGGTCTGCTCGCAGCGGACCCTCTACCAGGCCCCATTCTCCTCCCGCCGCGCCCCGACCGAGTCCCCCCACGGGCTGCCCTTCCCGTCCCCCTGGGGTATGACACCCCCTTAGGTCACTCCGGGGTCCCTGGGGTCCCTGCGGTCGCTGCCGGAAGAGCCGCGCAGATCCGGGGAGCGGTCAGCCGGCGCGGTGGACGACGGCGTCGCAGAGCGCGGCGAGGGACGCCTTCGCGGGGAGTTCGGGCAGCGGGGCGAGCGCCGCGCGGGCCTCGTCGGCGTAGCGGACGGTGTCGCGGCGGGCCTGTTCGAGCGCGGGGTGCGCGCGCAGCAGGTGCAGCGCCTCGGCGTGCAGCGCGTCGTCCGTCAGGTCGCCGTCGAGGAGTTCGTTCAGCCGGCGGTCCTGCGGGGTCTGCGGGCCGCTCCCCTGCGCCCGCCACCGGCGCAGGTGCAGCACCGGCAGCGTCGGGATGCCCTCGCGCAGGTCCGTGCCGGGCGTCTTGCCCGACTCGTGGCTGTCGCTGGCGATGTCCAGGACGTCGTCGGCGAGTTGGAACGCGACGCCGATCCGCTCGCCGTACTGCGTCAGGACGTGGACCACCGACTCGTCGGCGCCGGACATCATCGCCCCGAACCGCCCGGAGACGGCCATCAGCGAGCTGGTCTTGCCCGCGATGACGTCCAGGTAGTGGTCGAGCGGGTCGCGCCCGTCACGCGGGCCGACGGTCTCCATGATCTGCCCGGTGACCAGGCGTTCGAACGCCTCGGCCTGCACCCGCACCGCCTCGGGCCCGAGGTCCGCGAGGATGTGGGAGGCGCGGGAGAAAAGGAAGTCGCCGGTGAGCACGGCCACCGAGTTGTCCCAGCGGGAGTTGGCGCTCGGCACCCCGCGGCGCACGTCCGCCTCGTCCATGACGTCGTCGTGGTAGAGGGTGGCGAGGTGGGTCAGCTCCACGACGACGGCCGCGGGCACCACCCCGGGCGCGTGCGGGTCGCCGAACTGCGCCCCGAGCATCACCAGCAGTGGCCGGAAGCGCTTGCCGCCGGCCCGCAGCAGGTGCCGCGCGGTGTCGGTGATGAAGGGGACGTCGCTCTTGGTCGCCTCCAGCAGCCCTTCCTCCACGGCTGCGAGACCGGCCTGGACGTCGGCATCGAGGTTCTCGTCCCACACGCTCAGCCCGAAGGGCCCGACGACGGTCACGAGGGGTACTCCTGTCGCTGGTCTGGCATCTGGCGGGTCTGTCCCGGGGCGGCTGGCGGCTTGCTGCGGCTACTGCGGGGAACCGCCGCACGAGACCGTCCGGGGACGGGGACCTGCGACTGCTCCTACCGGCAGGGTAGCCGGTCAGGTGTTGATCACCGCCGGGGCATGGCCCTGCGACGAGCTACGGACGATCACCGCCCGTATAATCCTGATCACCCGGGTTTATTCATATACGACCCACTCGAAAGAGTGAAGTGCGCGAACAGGGGAATACTCGGCCGATATCGAATGCTTGAACGGGCGGCCGTTCCGGAGGAGAGGCAGGATCGCCACGCACCATGCCGAACTACACTCTCGGCAGCACCATGTGACATGTCCTCGCTTCGGATGAACACCCGACAGAAGAACTGAGGAGGTGGATCGATGGGCCCCTACCGTGCCGACCTGGGTGAAGACCTCACCGAGGAGGAGGCGGAAGCCCACATACGCGGCGTGTGCTTCAAGACCGGACCGCCCGAACGGACCGGCGTGGAGCTGGAGTGGCTGGTCCAGGACCGCTCCGATCCGCGCGAACTGATATCCGTCGAACGGCTCGACGCGGCGCTCGCGCCGGTCGAGGCCCCAGGGGCACTGCCCCGGGGCAGCAGGCTCACCCGCGAACCGGGTGGCCAGGTGGAGCTGAGCTCCCCGCCCGCACCCTCGCTCAGCGGGTGCGTCACGGCGATGGCCGAAGACCTCGCCGCCCTCCGGGAAGCCGTCGAACGCGCCGGGCTGGTGCTCGTCGGCTCCGGACTCGATCCCCACCGCGAACCGCCCCGCGTCCTGGACCATCCCCGCTACCGGGCGATGGAGCGCTTCTTCGACCGCGAGGGCCCCTGGGGCCGCACGATGATGCGCCGCACCGCGTCCTTGCAGGTCAACCTGGACAGCGGCGACGACAGCGCGGGCATCACCGGATACCGCAGCCGGTGGGCGCTGGCCCACCGGATCGGCCCGGTGATGGTCGCCGCCTTCGCGAACTCGCCCTTCCGGGACGGCCGCCCGACCGGCTGGGTCTCCACCCGGCAGGCGAACTGGGCGCTGATGGACCCCGGTCGGACCCGGCAGCCGCGGCACGACGGGCGGGACGAGGACCCGCGTGCGGCATGGGCCCGGTACGCCCTGGACGCCCGGGTGCTGTGCATCCGGCAGGAGGGCGCGCCGGCGGGCGCCCCCGCGGCGCAGGCGGCCGTCGCCGCCGCGGGCCCAGGTGCGGGCCCGGCCGGCGGCCCTGCGGCGGGCTCCCCCGCCGGCACGGATCACGCTCGCCGCGACGACTGGTCCGCTCCCCATGGGCTCACCTTCCGCCAGTGGGTGCG
Organism: Actinacidiphila sp. bgisy144; assembly: GCF_057708105.1. Lineage (NCBI taxonomy): Bacteria > Bacillati > Actinomycetota > Actinomycetes > Kitasatosporales > Streptomycetaceae > Actinacidiphila > Actinacidiphila sp. bgisy144. Next base: position 518,099 of record NZ_JBYIRM010000001.1, read on the forward strand.
GGGCGCGCCGGGCGTGCGGCGGCCCACCGCCGACGACCTCGACTACCACCTCAGCACTCTCTTCCCCCCGGTCCGCCCGCGCGGCTGGCTGGAGCTCCGGATGACCGACGCGCAGGACGGCGACCAGTGGATCGTGCCGACGGTGCTCGCGGCAACCCTCCTGGACGATCCGGTCGCCGCGGAGTGCGCCTACGCCGCCACCGAACCGTTCGCCACGGACGGTGACCTGCTCCCCTCCGATCTCGTCTGGCGCCGCGCCGCCCGGACCGGCCTGGCCGATCCGGAACTGGCCCGAGCGGCCCGCGCCTGTTTCGCCGCCGCCGAGAGCGCGCTGTCGCGCGCCGGCGCTTCCCCGGCCCTGCGGCAGGCCCTCTCCGACTTCGCCGAGCGCTACCCCGAACGCGGCCGATGTCCGGCCCACGACCAGTTGGACGCGTTGAGCCGCGCCTGACCCACCGGAAGGCTAGTCGTGACAGACCCCCGTACTCCGTACCACGGCGCTGCCGAGAACCAGGCCCCGCCGACCCCTTCAGCCGCTCCGGCACCTTCGGCCCCCCGCGTCGCACCCGCGGCTTCGGCCGGCGGCGCCCCGACGGCCCCGCCCGGCCACCCCGGTGGGCCCGGCCACCCCGGTGACCCGGCTGACCCCGCCGACCGGGCCCGGGCCGCGCTGCGGGCCGCCCGGCACCGCACCGGCGTGCTCACCGACTCCGTCACGGACGACGACCTGGTCGCCCAGCACTCCCGGCTGATGTCCCCGCTGGTGTGGGACCTCGCGCACATCGGCAACCAGGAGGAGCTGTGGCTGGTCCGCGAGGCCGGCCGGCGCGGCGGGCTGCGCCCCGACCTCGACCACCTCTACGACGCGTTCCGGCACCCCCGCGCCGACCGCCCCGCGCTGCCGCTGCTCGGCCCGGCGCAGGCGCGCGCGTACGTCGCCGAGGTGCGCCAGGAGTCCCTGGACGTGCTGGCCGGGGCGGACACCGACCCCGGCCACCCCGAACGGCTGCTGGCGGGCGGCTTCGTCTTCGGGATGCTCGCCCAGCACGAGGCGCAGCACGGCGAGACGATGCTCGCCACCCACCAGCTGCGCTCGGGCCCGGCCGTCCTGGACGCCCCCGCGCCGCCGCCCGCGCCCGCCGACGCGGCCGCGCTGCCGCGTGAGGTCCTCGTCCCCGGCGGCCCGTTCACCATGGGCACCAGCACCGAGCCGTGGGCGCTGGACAACGAACTGCCCGCGCACGAGGTGCCGGTGGCGCCTTTCTGGCTGGACACGGTGCCGGTCACCAATGGTCGGTACGCCGACTTCATCGACGCCGGCGGCTACCGCGACCCGCGCTGGTGGACGCCCGCGGGCTGGCGGCACGTGCAGGACGCCGGGCTCATCGCGCCGCTGTTCTGGTCCCGCGACGGGGACCGCTGGATTCGGCGCAGGTTCGGCCATGTGGAGGCGGTGCCCGCCGACGAGCCGGTGGTGCACGTCTGCTGGTACGAGGCCGACGCCTACGCCCGCTGGGCCGGCCGGCGGCTGCCGACCGAGGCGGAGTGGGAGAAGGCGGCGCGGCACGACCCGGCGTCCGGCCGCTCGCGCCGCTACCCGTGGGGCGACGCCGACCCGGGGCCGGAGCACGCCAACCTCGGGCAGCGGCACCTGCGGCCGGCGCCCGCGGGCAGCTACCCCGCGGGCGCGGCGCCCAGCGGGGCCCGCCAGCTGATCGGCGACGTGTGGGAGTGGACGTCCTCGGACTTCGCCCCCTACCCGGGCTTCGCCGCCTTCCCGTACAAGGAGTACTCCGAGTTGTTCTTCGGGCCGGAGTACAAGGTGCTGCGCGGCGGCGCGTTCGGGGTGGACCCGGTGGCCTGCCGCGGCACCTTCCGGAACTGGGACTACCCGATCCGCCGGCAGATCTTCGCCGGGTTCCGCACCGCGCGGGACCTGACGGAGGCGGAGGCGGGCACCGGGGCGGCGCGGGCAGCGGGAACGTCGGGGGCGGCGGGCGGTGGGAGCGCCTGATGTGCCGCCATCTCGCGTACGTGGGACCGCCGTTGCCGCTGGCGCACCTGCTCGTGGCGCCGCCGCGGGGCCTGTACGAGCAGTCCTGGCAGCCGCGGCGGCAGCGGCACGGCACGGTGAACGCCGACGGTTTCGGGGTGGGCTGGTATCCGCTGGCGGAGACATCGGCCGACGCAGCCGACGCGCCCCAGGCGCCGGCGGCGGCGGACGGTGCGGGCGTCGGCGGTGGCGTTGGCGTTGGCGTTGGCGTCAGTGCGGAACTGCCCGGCGACGCGGGCGTGCCGGTGCCCGCCCGCTACCGCCGCGCGCTGCCGATATGGGCCGAGCCCAACTTCACCGAGCTGGCCCGGGTGATCCGCAGCGGTGCCGTGCTGGCCGCGGTGCGCTCGGCCACCGAGGGCACCGCGCCCGACGAGGCGGCGGCCGCGCCCTTCCGGGACGGGCGCTGGCTGTTCAGCCACAACGGCGCCGTACCGGACTGGACCCGGCTGCCCACCGGGCTCGCCGCGGCCGAACTGCTCGCCCTGGAGGCGCGGTCGGACTCCGCGCTGCTGTGGGCGATGCTCGCCGGCCGGCTGCGCCGGGGCGAGCCGCCGGGCGGCGCGCTGGCCGCCGTGGTCCGCGAGGTCGCCGCCGCCCGGCCGACCGCGCGGCTCAACTTCCTGCTCACCGACGGCCGTACCATCGCCGCCAGCGCGTGGGGCGACACGCTCTGGTACCGGGTCCGCCCGGGCGCGGTGGTCGTCGCGTCAGAACCCGACGACGCGGTCGGGGCCGCGCTCGGCGAGTGGCGCGAGGTCCCCGACCGTTCCCTGCTCCTGGCCACCACGGAAGGCGTCCGCGTCATCGCGCTGCGCCCCGAACGCAAGGACACCACCCTCATGAGCGACGAGAACCAGAGCCGCTTCACCCTCGACGACCGGCTGCCCGCCGGGTACTTCACCGACACCCTGCACGCCGACGTGGCCGGCGGTCTGACCGCCGCGCCGCGCACCCTGCCGCCCAAGTGGTTCTACGACAAGCGCGGCAGCGACCTGTTCGAGCAGATCACGAAACTGCCCGAGTACTACCCGACCCGGGCCGAGCAGGAGATCCTGGTCCGCCGGGCCCCGGAGATCGCCGCGGCCACCCGCGCGGCCACCCTGATCGAGCTGGGCTCGGGCTCCTCGCGCAAGACCCGGCTGCTGCTGGACGCCCTCACCGCGGGCGGCACGCTGCGCCGCTACGCGCCCCTGGACGTCAGCGCGTCCGCGCTCGAGGCGGCCGGGCGGGCGATCTGCGCCGACTACCCCGGGCTCGAAGTCGCCGCCACCGTCGCCGACTTCGAGGGCGGCATCCCGCTGTCCGACGAGCCGGGGCCGCGGCTGCTCGCCTTCCTCGGCAGCACCATCGGCAACTTCGACGGCCCGCAGCGCGCCGCCTTCTACCGCACCCTGACCCGCTCGCTGAGCAGCGACGACATGCTGCTGCTCGGCGCGGACCTGGTGAAGGACCCGCAGGTGCTGATCCGTGCCTACGACGACGCGGCCGGTGTCACCGCCGAGTTCGACAAGAACGTGCTGCACGTCCTGAACCGCGAACTCGGCGCGGACTTCGACCCGGACGCCTTCGAGCACGTCGCCGTCTGGAACGCCGAGGACGAGCGGATGGAGATGCACCTGCGCGCACGGGTCGCCCAGACCGTCAAGATCCCCGACCTCGACCTGTCGGTGGACCTCGCGGCCGGGGAGGACCTGCGCACCGAGCTGTCCTGCAAGTTCCGCCGCGAGTCGCTGACCGCCGAGCTGCACGCGGGCGGCTTCACCGTCCGCCACTGGTGGACCGACGACGCCGCCCGGTTCGCGCTCCTGCTGGCCGTGCCGAACTGATCCCGGCCGCCCGCCCACAGCCGCCCCGGGGCTCGCGTCCACCGACGCGAACACCGGGGCGACGTGCGTGAGTTGGACGTATCGGGCAAGCGGATCGGGGGCCCGGCCGACATGGCGGAAGGTGTCGTTTCTCTCCTCTAGAGTGATCGACTACAGCCGTTGGGCGAACAGTTCGGGTACGGCACGGATTCGGGTACGGCACGGAGGTGTGCGGTGGGCGACTTCGACGCGTTCGAGCGCGAGGCGTGGGCCGGACGGGCGGAGGCGTACGCGCGGAGCTTCGGGCTGCTGTGCGCGCACACCGTGCCCATGCTGCTCGACGCCGCCGGGGTGGGCGCGGGCGTGCGGGTACTGGACGTCGGCACCGGGCCGGGCACCGCGGCGGCGCTGGCGGTGCGCCGGGGCGCGGAGGTCTTCGCGGTGGACGCGGAGCCGAGCATGGTCGAGCGCGCGGCGCGGGCGGTGCCCGAGGCGCGGGTCCAGCACGCGCTGCTGCCCGAACTCCCCTTCGCCGACGGCGAGTTCGACGCGGTCGTGGCGAACTTCGTGGTCAACCACGTGGGTCGGCCCGCGGCCGCGCTCGCCGAGCTGCGCCGGGTGGCCGGGCCCGGCGGCCGGGTCGCGGTCACGATCTGGTCCGCGCCGCCCGCGCCGGGGCAGGCGCTGGTGGGCCGGGCCCTGGAAGCGGCCGGTGCCACCCGGCCCCCGTCCATCCCCCTGATCGCCGAAGAGGACAACTTCCCCCGTACCGAGGAGGGCCTGGCCGGGCTGCTGACGGGAGCCGGGCTGACCGGGGCGCGTTGCACCACACTGAGCTGGGACCACGTGGTCGACCCCGAGGTGTGGTGGTCGGGACCGGCCGCCGGGATCGCCACGTCCGGCCAGATCCTGCACTCCCTCCCCCCGGGGGCTGTGGCGGAAGTACGGCGCCACTACGACGAGTTGGCGGCTCAGTTCCGCACCGCCGACGGTGCGCTGTCCCTGCCGCACTCCGCGCTTCTGGCCTGGGCGACCACGTCCTGACGCCCGTACGGGGGCAGGGCGTACGACTCAGGCGGCCCGGCTCAGGCGTACGGTGCGGCTGGGGTGAACGGGATGTACGGCGAGACGAACAGGTAGTCCGGGTCGTGCGCCGGGTCGTGGCCGGTGTGGCGGGCGACCACGAACTGGAAGCCGCGGGGCGGCGGTCCGGGCCGTTCGGCGACCGTGCGGGCCACGGAGTTGCGCAGCATGCGGTAGGCGGGGGCCTGGGTGAGGTCGCCGTCGAACTGCCGCATGACGGCGACGAGTTCGTGGCACAGGTCGTAGAGCGCCTTCTCCCGGCGGCGGTTCGGGAACCACACGGTGTGCAGCGGGCGGCGCGGGGTGATCGCGGAGCCCTCCTGCCAGGGGGTGGCGCGGCCGTCGGCCTCCTCGGTCCGGAACAGGACGTGGAAGTCGTGGCGGGCCGGTTCTGGCGCGAAGAAGCGCCAGTTGGGGATGAGGGCGCCGGTGCCGTCCAGGGCCGCGAGCCGGTTGAACTCCGGGCGCGGGTGCTGGCTCAGGACGGTGGCCGCGAACCAGGTGGCGAGCGCCGCGAGCGCCAGCGCGCCGACCGCGTCGGCGCCGCCCGGTGCGGGCCGGCCGCTAAGCGGGGACATCGGCGGCCCTCCCCCGCTCGGCGGTGGTGCCCGCGGTGAAGCCCGCGACCAGTTCGGCGACGGCCCGGGCGGAGCCGCGGGCGGCGAGCACATGCTCGCGGGGGGCGTCCACGGTGTGCACCTGCGCGTGCGGGGCGCGCCGCAGGTACTGCTCCTGGCGGGCCCGCCGGTCCTCCGGCGGCGGGCCGCCGGGCTCGCACAGCACCAGGCAGGTGGGGACGGCCGCGGCCGGGACGCCGGCGGTGCCGCGCAGCGCCCGCCACTCGTCGCGGGCCGCGCGCCACCCGGCGGCGTCGCGGTAGTGCGCGCGGGCCAGGCCCCGTACGTCCGGTGGGAGCAGGCGCAGCCAGTCCGGGTCGCGCAGCAGCTGGCCCAGGCCCAGCCGCAGGGAGACGGTCATCTGGTCGAGCAGCGCGGTGACTTCGCGGTGGTGCTCCGGTTCCGCGTCCTGCACGCCCGGGTGGTAGGGGTCCACCAGGGCCAGGCCCGCGAGGCGGTCCTCCAGGCGGGTCGCGGCGGCCGCGGCGACCGCTCCGCCGACGCCGTGGCCGACGAGGACCGCGGGCCGCCCGTCCGCGACGTGGTCCACCAGCTCCGCGAGGTCCGCCGCGGCGCCCGCCGGCCCGCCGCCCGGCCGGGGTCTCTCCCGCGCCCCGCTCCCGGCCTGCCCGGCCCGGTGGTAGGTCACCACCTCGTACCGCTCGGCCAGTTCCCGCACCAGCCACTCCGCGCGCTCGGGCGACTCGGCCAGCGCCCCGCTGAGCACCACGACCGGTGCCGCGGCGGTGCTCTTGCGGCGGTGCGTGCCGAGCGCGGTGGCGCGGCGGTGGACGAGGAGGGTGCCGGCGGTGGTGACGAACCGCTGCTCGTCGCCGCGGCCGCGCAGCACCGTACGGCGGTCGCGGGCGCGTACGACGGCGCCGGCGGTCAGCGCGGCGGTCAGGGCGGCGCCCGCGGCGAGCGGGAAGGTGTCGTCGCGGCGCTGCACCAGCCCGCCGGGCAGGGGGCGTTCGCGCGGCCCGGTGACGTAGAGCACCGCCGGGTGCAGGGCGCAGAAGCCGGTGAGGAAGCGGCCCAGGCCCATCACGCCGGCGTTGGCGAGGTGGAAGCCCGCGGCGGCGGCGACCAGGGGGACGGCGGGGCGGCCGCGGGCCAGGTGGACCGCGGGGAAGGCCGATTCGAGGGCCACCACGCAGGTGCAGACCGCTTTGGCGGCGCGCGGGTGGTCGTGGGCCAGCCGCCAGGCGTACTCCTGGCCGTAGGAGACGGTGCGCAGCACCCCGGGCAGGGCGCGGCCGCTGCGCCAGGTCCGGCTGGACGCCTTGACCCAGCCGGACGCGGTGTAGGACAGCACCGACTGGAGGCCGGCGAACCACAGGCAGGCGTCGACCGTGGCGGGCCGGCGCTCCTCGGCCGCCCGGGCGATGGCGGCGGCGGTCTGGGCGACGAACGCGGCCTGGTCGGCGCCGTCGGTGCCGTAGTGGTTGCGCGGGTAGAGGGCGAGGGAGGCGGCACAGAGCACCGCGTCGGCGGCGAGGCGGCCGCGGCGGGGCAGCGGCAGGAGCAGGGCGCCGGCCGCGGCGACGCGGGCGGCGTGCAGGGTGCGGGTCACGGCGGGCCGGCCCACGGCGTCGAGCGCGGCGCGGGCCGGGCGCGGCCAGCGCGCGAACTGCCCGCGGGCGACCTGCCAGTCGTTGAGGCCGCCGGGGCGGCGGTCGCCGGGGGTGGCCAGGTACTCCAGGCTCGCCACCAGGTGGTTGACCGCGCCGAGGCGTTCCATCGCGGTCAGGGCCGTCCCGCGGTCCACCGTGGGCGGTGCCACCACGGCACGCAGTATGCGCTGGAGTCTCGACACGGGTCTTCCCCTTCCTGGCGGGTTCGTCGGCAGGCGCTCGTGGGGCGCCCTCCCTCCCGCCGCCGGGCCGGGGTGGGAGGGAGGGCGAGCAGGCGGGCCTTACGCGTCGGGCAGGGTGCCGCCGCTGACGCTGATCGACACGCTGACGGAGCAGGTCACCAGTACGACGGACAGGATGGGCTGCACCTCGGTGCTCGCCAGCCGCTGCACGTCGGTGGTCCGCAGCGGCACGGCCGCCAGCTCGGTGCTGTCGTTCGCCTTCGCGGCAAGAGGGGACACGGGGGTTCTCCTTCGGTCGAGGCCGCCCGCTGAGGGCCGGCCGCCGTCACGTTCGGGCCCCACCCGAGGCGGGCCCGCTTCGCCCGGCCGAGGAGCGGCAGTGCGGTCGCGCCGTGGCCGGCGACGGCGTTCAGCATTCCCCACCCCCCGCCCACCGGTCAACTGATGTGAATAACAAACCCCCATCCGTTCATCTGAGTTGACATCCCGTACGGGGAAACGGCGAAGGGGGCCCGGGATGCCGGGCCCCCTTCGCACCAAGGGTGGGGTGGTGGGTCAGCGGACGAAGACGCCGGCCTTGTCGGCGAGGTCCAGGAAGTACTGGGGGGCCAGGCCCAGGACGACCGTGACGGCGACGCCGAGGGCGATCGCGGTCGAGGTGAGCGGGGAGGGCACGGCGACGGAGGGGCCGTCGGCCTTGGGCTCGCTGAAGAACATCAGCACGATCACCCGGATGTAGAAGAACGCCGCGATCGCCGAGGAGATCACACCCACGATGACCAGCGGCATCGCCCCGCCCTGCGCCGCGGCCTTGAAGACCGCGAACTTCCCCGCGAACCCGGAGGTCAGCGGGATGCCGGCGAACGCCAGCAGGAACACCGCGAAGACCGCGGCGACCAGCGGCGAGCGGCGGCCCAGGCCCGCCCAGCGCGACAGGTGGGTGGCCTCGCCGCCCGCGTCGCGCACCAGGGTGACCACCGCGAACGCGCCGAGGGTCACGAAGGAGTACGCGGCCAGGTAGAACAGCACCGACGACACGCCCGCCTTGTCGGTGGCGATCACACCGGCCAGGATGAACCCGGCGTGCGCGACGGACGAGTAGGCCAGCAGCCGCTTCACATCGGTCTGGGTGACCGCGATCACCGCGCCGATGACCATCGTGGCGATCGCCACGCCCCACATCACCGGCCGCCAGTCCCAGCGCATCCCCGGCAGCACCACGTACAGCAGCCGCAGCAGCGCGCCGAACGCGGCGACCTTGGTGGCCGCGGCCATGAACCCGGTGACCGGGGTCGGCGCGCCCTGGTAGACGTCCGGCGTCCACATGTGGAACGGCACCGCGCCGACCTTGAACAGCAGCCCGACCGCGACCATCGCCAGCCCGATCAGCAGCAGCGCGTCGTTCCCGGTGGTGTCGGCGAGCGCCGGGGTGATCTTCGCGGTGCCGTCGACCACCGAGGAGATCCCGGAGTACGACACGGTGCCCGCGTAGCCGTACAGCAGCGCGATGCCGAAGAGCAGGAACGCCGACGAGAAGGCGCCGAGCAGGAAGTACTTGACCGCGGCCTCCTGCGACATCAGCCGGTTGCGGCGGGCGAGCGCGCACAGGATGTACAGCGGCAGGGAGAAGACCTCCAACGCCACGAAGAGCGTCAGCAGGTCGTTCGCCGCCGGGAAGACCAGCATCCCGCCGACGGCGAAGAGCAGCAGCGGGAAGACCTCGGTGGTGGTGAACCCGGCGCGGACCGCGGCCTTCTCCTGGTCGCCGCCGGGCACCGCGGAGCCCTGTGCGGCGAAGGAGTCGACGTGCCGGCCGTGGGCCTTCGGGTCGAGTCGTCGCTCGGCGAAGGTGAACACCGCGACCAGCGACACCAGCAGGATGGTGCCCTGGAGGAAGAGCGCCGGGCCGTCCACGGCCACCGCGCCCATCGCCGCGATGTGCGCCTTCGTGGTGCCGTAGCCCTTCTCGGCGAGTGCCACCACGGCGGCGAACGCGGCGGCCAGGCCGACCACGGCCAGCACCACCTGGGTGGTGTAGCGGGACCGGCGGGGCACGAACGCCTCGGCGAGCACCCCCACCATCGCCACGCCGAAGACGATCAGCACCGGGGACAGCTGCGCGTACTCGATGTGCGGGGTGGGGAAGCGGTCCGTGGTGGACGCGGCGCTCGTCCACAGGGTGTGGACGGCGGGTCCCGTATGCAGTGCGGCGCTCACTTCTTCGCCTCCAGCGCGGGCTTGGGGTCGGTCTTGTGCACGTCGGAGAGCGTGTGCTGGACCGACGGGTTGACGATGTCCGCCACCGGCTTGGGGTACACGCCGAGGAAGAGCAGCAGCGCGATCAGCGGTGCGACCACCAGCAGTTCACGTGCCTTCAGGTCGGCCATGCCCTCGATGCCGGCCTTCACCGGGCCGGTCATGGTGCGCTGGTAGAGCACCAGCACGTACAGCGCGGCGAGCACGATGCCCAGCGTGGCGACGATGCCGAGCACCGGGTGCCGGCTGAAGGTGCCGACCAGCACCAGGAACTCGCTGACGAACGGCGCGAGCCCAGGCAGCGACAGCGTGGCCAGGCCGCCGACCATGAAGGTGCCGGCGAGCACCGGCGCGACCTTCTGCACCCCGCCGAAGTCGTCGATCAACCGCGACCCGCGCCGGGTGATCAGGAACCCGGCGACCAGCATCAACGCGGCGGTGGAGATGCCGTGGTTGACCATGTAGAGCGTGGCGCCGGACTGGCCCTGGCTGGTCATCGCGAAGATGCCCAGGATGATGAAGCCGAAGTGCGACACCGACGCGTAGGCGATCAGCCGCTTGATGTCGCGCTGGCCGACCGCGAGCAGCGCGCCGTAGATGATGCTGATCACCGCGAGCACCAGGATCACCGGGGTCGCCCACTTCGAGGCGTCCGGGAAGAGCTGGAGGCAGAAGCGCAGCATCGCGAACGTGCCGACCTTGTCCACCACCGCGGTGATCAGCACCGCAACCGGCGCGGTGGACTCGCCCATCGCGTTCGGCAGCCAGGTGTGCAGCGGCCACAGCGGCGCCTTCACCGCGAAGGCGAAGAAGAAGCCGAGGAAGAGCCAGCGCTCGGTGGTGGTGGACAGGTCCAGGTGCCCGGCGGCGCGGGCGGTGAGGATCTCCTGCAACGAGAAGGTGCCGGTGCCCAGTTGGTCCGCGGTCGCGGCGTACAGCCCGATCACCGCGGCCAGCATGATCAGCCCGCCGACCAGGTTGTACAGCAGGAACTTCACCGCCGCGTACGAACGCTGGCGGGCCGCCTCCTCCTCGCCGGAGGCGTGCGCCCGGTCGCCGAAGCCGCCGATGAGGAAGTACATCGGGATCAGCATCGCTTCGAAGAAGATGTAGAAGAGGAAGACGTCGGTGGCCTCGAAGGAGAGCACCACCATCGCCTCGACCAGCAGGATCAGCGCGAAGAAGCCCTGGGTGGGCCGCCAGCGCCGGTTGGGGTCGGGCCCCTCCAGCGGGTCGGCGTCGTGCCAGCCGGCGAGCATCACGAACGGGATCAGCACCGCGGTCAGCGCGACCATGACGACCGCGATGCCGTCCACGCCCAGGTCGTAGTGGAGCCCGAAGCTCTTGACCCAGGTGTGCGACTCGGTGAGCTGGTAGCGGTCGCCGTGCGGGTCGAACCGCACCAGCGCGACGATCGCCAGCACCAGCGTGCCCAGCGAGAACGCCAGCGCCGTGTACTTGGCGGCGAGGCGGCGCGCGGCGGGCACCGCGGCGGTGACGACGGCGCCGACCGCGGGCAGCGCCGCGGTGGTGGTCAGCAGAGGAAACGACATGAGCTATCAGACCGCCCTCATGAGAAGGGTCGCGGCGACCACCACCGCGGTACCGCCGAGCATGGAGACGGCGTACGACCTGACGTAGCCGTTCTGGAGCCGGCGCAGCCGCCCGGACAGCCCGCCGACGGAGGCGGCTGTACCGTTGACGGCGCCGTCGACCAGGGTGTGGTCGAGGTAGACCAGCGAGCGGGTCAGGTGCTCGCCGCCCCGGACCAGCACCACGTGGTTGAAGTCGTCCTGGAGCAGGTCGCGGCGGGCCGCCCGGGTGGCCAGGCTGCCGTGCGGCGCGACCGCGGGCACGGTCCTGCGCCCGTACATCAGCCAGGCGATGCCGACGCCGACCACCAGGCAGACCATGGTGGCGGCGGTGACGGTGCCGGTGCTCAGCGGCGAGTCGCCCTCGCTGTGCCCGGTGACCGGCTCCAGCCACTTCAGGAACGAGGAGTTGATGCTGAACGCCGCGCCGGCGAACACCGACCCGAACGCGAGGATGATCATGGGAACCGTCATGGAGGCCGGCGACTCGTGCGGGTGGGGCTCCCGCCCTTCGGCGTCCGGCACCCACCGCTTCTCGCCGAAGAACGTCATCAGCATCACGCGCGTCATGTAGAAGGCGGTGACCGCGGCGCCCAGCAGGGCCGCGCTGCCGAGAATCCAGCCCTCGGTGCCGCCCTTGGCGTACGCCGCCTCGATGATCTTGTCCTTGGAGAAGAAGCCGGACAGCCCCGGGAAGCCGATGATCGCCAGGTAGCCCAGGCCGAAGGTGACGAAGGTGATCGGCATGTACCTGCGCAGACCGCCGTAGCGGCGCATGTCCACCTCGTCGTTCATGCCGTGCATCACCGAGCCGGCGCCGAGGAACAGCCCCGCCTTGAAGAAGCCGTGCGTGACCAGGTGCATGATCGCGAAGACGTAGCCGATCGGGCCGAGCCCGGCCGCCATGATCATGTAGCCGATCTGCGACATCGTGGAGCCGGCCAGCGCCTTCTTGATGTCGTCCTTGGCGCAACCGACGATCGCACCGAAGAGCAGCGTGACCGCGCCGACGGTGACCACCGCGGTCTGCGCGTCCGGCGCCGCGTTGAAGATCGTCCCGGAGCGGACGATCAGGTAGACGCCTGCGGTCACCATGGTCGCGGCGTGGATCAGGGCCGAGACCGGGGTCGGGCCCTCCATCGCGTCGCCGAGCCAGGACTGGAGCGGCACCTGCGCGGACTTGCCGCACGCGGCGAGCAGCAGCATGAAGCCGATGCCGGTGACCGTGGCGTGCTGGGTGGCCGACGCCCCGGCCGCAGCCGGCAGCACATCGGCGAAGGCGAACGAGCCGAACGTGGTGAACATCAGCATGATGCCGATGGACAGCCCCATGTCGCCGACCCGGTTGACCAGGAACGCCTTCTTCGCCGCGGTCGCCGCGCTGGGCTTGTGCTGCCAGAAGCCGATCAGCAGGTAGGACGCCAGGCCGACGCCCTCCCAGCCGGCGTACAGCAGGAGGTAGTTGTCGGCGAGCACCAGCAGCAGCATCGCCGCGAGGAAGAGGTTGAGGTAGCCGAAGAAGCGGCGGCGGCGCTCGTCGTGCTCCATGTAGCCGATCGAGTAGATGTGGATCAGGGTGCCCACACCGGTGATCAGCAGCACGAACGTCATCGACAACTGGTCGAGCTGGAAGCCGACCTGGGCCTGGAAGCCCTCCACCGGCACCCAGGTGAACAGGTGGGAGTGCAGGGCGCGGTGGTCGGCGCTCTTGCCGAGCATGTTGACGAAGAGCACCACGCCGAGCACGAAGGACAGCAGCGCGAACACGGTGCCCAGCAGGTGGCCGCCGCGGTCGAGCCGGCGGCCGCCGGTGAGCAGGATGCCCGCGCCCAGCAGCGGCGCCGCGACGAGCAGTCCGATCAGGGTTTCCACGTCTCGCAGCCCCTTACAGCTTCATCAGGTTCGCGTCGTCGACCGAGGCCGAGTGGCGGGTTCGGTAGATCGACACGATGATCGCCAGGCCGACCACGACCTCGGCGGCCGCGACGACCATCGTGAAGAACGCGATGACCTGCCCGTCGAGGTTGCCGTGCAGCCGGGAGAAGGTGACGAACGCCAGGTTGCAGGCGTTCAGCATCAGCTCCACGCACATGAACACCACGATCGCGTTGCGCCGGATCAGGACGCCGGCCGCGCCGATGGTGAACAGCAGCGCCGCCAGGTAGAGGTAGTTCACCGGGTTCATTTCGCCCCCTCCTGCGCGGGCTCGGTGTCCCGCTCGCCGTCCTGCGCCAACTCGGGGTGTTCCGGGGCCTGTTCGGGGGCGCGTTCCAGCCACTCGTCGGAGCGCTGGTCGAGTGCGGCCAGCCGCCGCATGGCGTCCCGCGACACGTCGCGGATCTGGCCGCGGTCGCGCAGCGTGGAGCTGACCGACAGTTCGGCGACCGAGCCGTCCGGCAGCAGCGCCGGCACGTCGACCGCGTTGTGCCGGGCGTAGGTGCCCGGCGCCGGCAGCGGGGTGACCTGGCGGCCCTCGCGGACCCGGGCCTCGGCCAGCTCCCGCTGGGTGCGCCGCTCCTCGGTCCGCTCGCGGTGGGTGAGCACCATCGCGCCGATCGCCGCGGTGATCAGCAGCGCGCCGGTGATCTCGAACGCCCACACGTACCTGGTGAACACCAGGTGGGCCAGGCCCGGCACGTTGCCGCCGTCCACCGCGTTGGCCGCGCCGGTGCCGGCGAAGGTGTCCAAGGAGGCGTTGGCGATGCCCGCGATCAGCAGGATGCCGAAGCCGAGGCCGCACAGCGCGGCCATCCAGCGCTGGCCCTTCAGCGTCTCCTTCAGCGAGTCCGCGGCGGTGATGCCGACCAGCATGACGACGAAGAGGAAGAGCATCATGATCGCGCCGGTGTAGACGACGATCTGCACCACGCCGAGGAAGTACGCGCCCTGGGCGAGGTAGAACACCGCCAGCACGATCATGGTGCCGGCCAGCGACAGCGCGCTGTGCACGGACTTCTTCATCAGGACGGTGCCGAGCGCGCCGAGCACCGCGACGGTCCCCAGCACCCAGAACTGCACGGCCTCGCCGGTGGACGTCTGGTAGGCGGCCGCGGCCAGCGGCAGCGACTGCAACGAGCCGGTCATGCTTCCTCCCCCGTTCCGGCCGGGGCGGTGCCGCCGGGCGCGACGGTCTCGGCCGCCTCCGGCTCACCGGTGTACGGGTTCTCGACGGGCACCGACTCCTCGGGCTTCTCGCCCTTGGAGACGGCGACCTGCCGTACGGTGCCGGGCGCCGCCTCGGTGACCGCGCCGCGGTAGTAGTCGCCCTCGTCCATGCCGGGGAAGATCGAGTGCGGCGACTCGACCATGCCCTCCTCCAGCCCGGCGAGCAGCTGCTCCTTGGTGAAGATCAGCGACTCGCGGGTGCGGTCGGCGAGTTCGTACTCGTTGGTCATGGTCAGCGCGCGGGTCGGGCACGCCTCAATGCACAGCCCGCACAGGATGCAGCGGGCGTAGTTGATCTGGTAAACGCGGCCGTAGCGCTCGCCCGGGGAGTAGCGCTCCTCGTCGGTGTTGTCCGCGCCCTCCACGTAGATCGCGTCTGCCGGGCAGGCCCAGGCGCACAGCTCGCAGCCGACGCACTTCTCCAGGCCGTCGGGGTGCCGGTTGAGCTGGTGGCGGCCGTGGAACCGCGGCGCGGTCGGCTTCTTGTACTCGGGGTACTGCTCGGTCAGGCGCTTCTTGAACATGGCCTTGAAGGTCACGCCGAAGCCCGCGACCGGGTCCAGGAACTCAGGCATCGCCGTCCTCCGTGTTCTCCGTCTGCGCGGCGTCCGCACCGGGCGCGCCGGACGCACTGGATGCGCCTACGAGTTGGGCCTGCGCGCGGCTGGGCCGCCGCGGCGCCGGCTCGGCCTGCTGGCCCGGCAGCGGCGGCACCGGGTAGCCGCCCGCCATCGGGTCGAACCGCTGCTGCGGGCCGAGCGCCCCGCCGGTCGCGGGCTCCTTGCGTTTCTCCTCGCGCTCGCGCAGCACGTCGATCACGAGCGAGACCAGCAGCAGCGCCACGACCGCGCCGCCGACGTAGAGCACGATCTTGGTGAAGTCGTAGTTCTCGTTGCGCATCGCCTTCACCGCGGCCACCAGCATCAGCCAGACCATGGAGACCGGGATGAGCACCTTCCAGCCGAGCTTCATCAGCTGGTCGTACCGGACCCGGGGCAGGGTGCCGCGCAGCCAGATGAAGAAGAAGAGCAGCAGCTGCACCTTGATGACGAACCACAGCAGCGGCCACCAGCCGTGGTTGGCGCCGGCCCAGAAAGTGCTGATCGGCCAGGGGGCCCGCCAGCCGCCGAGGAAGAGGGTGGTGGCGACCGCGGAGACCGTCACCATGTTGACGTACTCGGCGAGCATGAACAGCGCGAACTTGATCGAGCTGTACTCGGTGTTGAAGCCGCCGACCAGGTCGCCCTCGGACTCCGGCATGTCGAACGGCGCCCGGTTGGTCTCGCCGATCATCGTGCAGATGTACACCAGGAACGACACCGGCAGCAGGATGATGTACCAGCGGCCGTGCTGCGCCTCGACGATGGTCGAGGTGGACATCGACCCGGAGTAGAGGAAGACCGCCGCGAAGGACAGGCCCATCGCGATCTCGTAGGAGATCATCTGCGCGGACGCGCGCAGGCCGCCGAGCAGCGGGTAGGTCGAGCCGGACGACCAGCCGGCGAGCACGATGCCGTAGATGCCGACGGACGCCGTGGCCAGGATGTAGAGGATGCCGATCGGCAGGTCGGTGAGCTGCATCGCGGTGCGGTGGCCGAAGACGGACACCTCGTTGTCGGCCGGGCCGAAGGGGATCACCGCGAACGACATGAACGCGGGGATCGCGGCCACGATCGGCGCGAGGACGAAGACCACCTTGTCCGCGCGCTTGACGGTGAGGTCCTCCTTCAGCATCAGCTTCACGCCGTCGGCGAGCGACTGGAGCATGCCCCACGGGCCGTGCCGGTTCGGGCCGATCCGCAGCTGCATCCAGGCGACGACCTTGCGCTCCCACACGATGGAGAAGAGCACGGTCAGCATCGCGAAGGCGAAGCAGAACACCGCCTTGACGACGATCAGCCACCACGGGTCGGTGCCGAAGAAGGAGAGGTTCTCCGTGGTGGTGGCGGCGAGTCGGACGCCGCCGGGGGCAAGGGCGGTCATGACTGGACCTCCGCGGTGAGCTGCGCGCCGAGCGTGACGACCTGTCCCGGGCCGGCGCCGGTGTCCGAGGCGACGCCGCCGCCGGCGGAGTTGAGCGGCACCCACACCACCCGGTCCGGCATCGGGGTGACCGCCAGCGGCAGCGCCACGCTGCCGGCCGGGCCGGTCACGGTGAGGATGTCGCCGTCGGCCACCCCGACCTCCTCGGCCGTCGCGGCCGACAGCCGGGCGACGGCCGCGTGCCGGGTGGCGGCCAGCGCGTCGTCGCCGTCCTGGAGCCGGCCCTGGTCGAGCAGCAGCCGGTGCCCGGCGAGCACCGCCTGCCCGGCCGCGGGCCGGGGCAGCGGCACCGACACGGCGGCGGGCGCCTGCGCGCGGGGCCCGGACCACCCGGTCAGGCGGTCGATCTCGCGGCGGGCGGCCCGCACGTCCGACAGGCCCAGGGCCACATCGAGCGCGTCGGCGAGCATCGTCAGCACCCGGGCGTCGCTGAGCTGGTGCCGGGTGGTGGCCTGGTCGGGCTTGATCGCGGTCTCGAACATCCGCACCCGGCCCTCCCAGTTGAGGAAGGTGCCGGACTTCTCGGCGACCGCGGCGACCGGCAGCACCACGTCGGCGCGCTCGGTGACCTCGCTCGGCCGCTGCTCCAGGCTGACCAGGAACCCGACGTTGCCGAACGCGGCCCTGGCCCGCGCCGGGTCGGGCAGGTCCGCGACCTCGACGCCGCCGACCACCAGCGCGGCCACCTCGCCGGCGGCCGCGGCCGCCAGGATCTGCCCGGTGTCGCGGCCGAACCCGGTCGGCAGGGCCGGCAGGCCCCACACCCGGGCGACCTCGTCGCGGCCGCGCGGGTCGGTGAGCGGGCGCCCGCCGGGCAGCAGCCCGGGCAGCGCCCCCGCCTCGACCGCGCCGCGCTCCCCGGCCCGGCGCGGAATCCACGCGGTGCGCGCGCCGGTCGCCGCGGCCAGCCGCAGCACCCCGGTCAGCCCGCCCGGCACGGCCGCCAGCCGCTCCCCGACAAGGATCACCGAACCCGGCGCGCGCAGCGCGTCGGCGGCCAGCCGGCCGGCCTCGTCCAGGCCGACCCCACCGGCCAGCGCGTCCAGCCAGTCCGGTTCGGTGCCCGGGGCGGCCGGCAGCAGCACGCCGCCGGCCTTCTCAAGGCCGCGCGAGGCGTGGGTGGCCAGCGCGAACGTCTGCTGCTTGCTCTTGCGGTGCGCCTTGCGCAGCCGCAGGAAGACGCCGGGCGCCTCCTCCTCGGCCTCGAGCCCGGCCAGCAGCACCGTCGGCGCCTGCTCCAGCGCCAGGTTGGTCACCCCGGCGTCGCCCCCGACGTCGACACCGCGCCCGGCGACGTGGGCGGCGAGGAAGTCGGCCTCCTCCTCGGAGTGCGGGCGGGCCCGGAAGTCCACGTCGTTGGTGCCCAGCACCACCCGGGCGAACTTGCCGTACGCGTAGGCGTCCTCGACGGTGAGCCGGCCGCCGGGCAGCACCGCGGCCCGGCCGTGCGCGGCGGTCAGCCCCGCGGCGGCCGCGGCCAGCGCCTCCGGCCAGCTGGCGGGGGCGAGTTCACCGTCGGCGCCGCGCACCAGCGGGTGGGTGAGGCGCTCGGGGCGCTGCGCGTAGCGGAAGCCGAAGCGGCCCTTGTCGCACAGCCACTCCTCGTTGACCTCCGGGTCGTTGGCGGCCAGCCGCCGCATGACCTTGCCGCGCCGGTGGTCGGTGCGGGTGGCGCAGCCGCCCGCGCAGTGCTCGCACACCGACGGCGAGGAGACCAGGTCGAAGGGGCGGGAGCGGAACCGGTAGGCGGCGGAGGTGAGCGCGCCGACCGGGCAGATCTGGATGGTGTTGCCGGAGAAGTACGACTCGAACGGGTCGCCCTCGCCGATCCCGACCTGCTGGAGCGCGCCGCGCTCGAGGAGTTCGATCATCGGGTCGCCGGCGATCTGCTGGCTGAAGCGGGTGCAGCGCGCGCACAGCACGCACCGCTCGCGGTCCAGCAGCACCTGCGCGGAGATCGGCACGGGCTTGTCGTAGGTGCGCTTGCGGCCCTCGAAGCGGGAGTCGGGGTCGCCCACCGACATCGCCTGGTTCTGCAGCGGGCACTCGCCGCCCTTGTCGCAGACCGGGCAGTCCAGCGGGTGGTTGATCAGCAGCAGCTCCATCACGCCGCGCTGCGCCTTCTCGGCGACCGGCGAGGTGAGCTGGGTGGTGATCACCATGCCGTCGGTGCAGGTGATGGTGCAGGAGGCGACCGGCTTGCGCTGGCCCTCGATCTCCACGATGCACTGGCGGCAGGCGCCGGCCGGGTCGAGCAGCGGGTGGTCGCAGAACCGCGGGATCTCGATGCCGAGTTGCTCGGCGGCGCGGATCACCAGGGTGCCCTTGGCCACCGAGATCGGGATGCCGTCGATGGTGACCGAGACCAGGTCCTCGGGGGGCGGCGCCGGCTGCCCCCCGGAGGGTGCGTTTGTCATGATGGTCACGCGTGGGCCTCCGTACGGGACGTGTCGGCCCAGGCGGTGGAGCGGGCCGGGTCGAAGGGGCAGCCTCCGCGCTCGATGTGCTCCTCGTACTCCGCGCGGAAGTACTTCAGCGAGGAGAAGATCGGGGCGGCGGCGCCGTCGCCGAGGGCGCAGAAGGACTTGCCGTTGATGTTGTCGGCGATGTCCTGGAGCTTGTCGAGATCTTCCGGCCGGCCCTTGCCGGCCTCGATGTCGCGCAGCAACTGGACCAGCCAGTACGTCCCTTCGCGGCAGGGCGTGCACTTTCCGCAGGACTCGTGGGCGTAGAACTCCGTCCAGCGGGTGACGGCCCGCACCACGCAGGTGGTCTCGTCGAAGCACTGGAGCGCCTTGGTGCCGAGCATGGAGCCGGCCGCGCCGACGCCCTCGTAGTCCAGCGGCACGTCGAGGTGCTCGTCGGTGAACATCGGGGTGGAGGAGCCGCCGGGGGTCCAGAACTTCAGCCGGTGGCCGGGCCGCATCCCGCCGCCCATGTCGAGGAGCTGGCGCAGCGTGATGCCGAGCGGCCCCTCGTACTGGCCGGGGCGGGCGACGTGGCCGGAGAGCGAGTAGAGCGTGAAGCCCGGGGACTTCTCGCTGCCCATCGACCGGAACCACTCCTTGCCGCGCTGGATGATCGCGGGCACCGAGGCGATCGACTCCACGTTGTTCACCACGGTCGGGCAGGCGTACAGGCCCTCGACGGCGGGGAACGGCGGGCGCAGCCGGGGCTGGCCGCGGCGCCCCTCCAGGGAGTCCAGCAGCGCGGTCTCCTCGCCGCAGATGTACGCGCCGGCCCCGGCGTGCACGGTGAGTTCGAGGTCGAAGCCGGTGCCCTTGATGTCCTTGCCGAGGTAGCCGGCGGCGTACGCCTCGCGGACCGCCTCGTGCAGGCGGCGCAGCACGGGGACCACCTCGCCGCGCAGGTAGATGAAGGCGTGGTGCGAGCGGATCGCGTAGCAGGCGATCACGATGCCCTCGATCAGGGAGTGCGGGTTGGCGAAGAGCAGCGGGATGTCCTTGCAGGTCCCGGGCTCGGACTCGTCGGCGTTGACCACCAGGTAGTGGGGTTTGCCGTCGCCCTGCGGGATGAACTGCCACTTCATGCCGGTGGGGAAGCCCGCGCCGCCGCGGCCGCGCAGGCCGGAGTCCTTGACGTAGGCGATCAGGTCGTCCGGGGCCATCGCGAGCGCCTTGGTGAGCGCTTCGTACCCCTCGTGCCGCCGGTAGGTCTCCAGCGTCCACGACCGCGGGTCGTCCCAGAACGCCGACAGTACGGGCGCGAGCAGCTTCTCGGCCGGTTCCACGGTCATCACTCGCCCTCCTCCTCGGTGGCGTGGTCGTCCACGTGGTCCGCGACCGGGTCCGACGGGTGCGCCGGGTCGGACTGCGCGGTCTGCGCGGGTGCGTCGTGCGAGCTGGGGTGCTGCGCCGGCGACGGCGAGGTGGCGGTGTCGTACGTCCCCGCGTCGTCGCGCGGCGAGGCCTCGCGCTGGCCGACCACCTTCGGTGCGTGCAACTCGCCGCGGTGCAGCCGCAGGCCGGCCAGGGAGGCGGGCCCGGCGCCGCCGGTCGCCTCGACGGCGCCCGCGCGCTCGTCGGGGAAGCCGGCCAGGATGCGGGCGGTCTGCCGGTAGGTGCACAGCGGCGCACCGCGGGTGGGGCGGACCTCGCGGCCGGCGATCAGGTCGTCGACGAGCTGCTTGGCCGACTCGGGCGTCTGGTCGTCGAAGAACTCCCAGTTGACCATCACCACGGGTGCGAAGTCGCAGGCCGCGTTGCACTCGATGTGCTCGAGGGTGACCTTGCCGTCCTCGGTGGTCTCGTCGTTGCCGACGCCGAGGTGGCGCTGCAGCTCCTCGAAGATCGCGTCGCCGCCCATCACGGCGCACAGCGTGTTGGTGCAGACGCCGACCTGGTACTCGCCGGACGGCTTGCGCCGGTACATCGTGTAGAAGGTGGCGACCGCGGTGACCTCGGCGGTGGTCAGGCCCAACTGCTCGGCGCAGAACCGGACGCCGGTGCGGGTGACGTACCCCTCCTCGGACTGCACCAGGTGCAGCAGCGGCAGCAGCGCGCTGCGCGAGCCGGGGTAGCGGGCGATCACCTCCGCGGCGTCGCGCTCCAGCCGGGCCCGGACGTCGGCCGGGTAGTCGGGGGCGGGCATCTCGGGGATGCCCAGGGACACCGCCTGCGCGCCGGTTGCCGGTGCGGGCTCGGTCATCGGTCGACACCTCCCATCACGGGGTCGATGGACGCCACCGCCACGATGACGTCGGCGACCTGGCCGCCCTCGCACATCGCGGCCATGGTCTGCAGGTTGGTGAAGGACGGGTCGCGGAAGTGCACCCGGTACGGGCGGGTGCCGCCGTCGCTGACGGCGTGCACGCCCAGCTCGCCCTTGGCCGACTCGACGGAGGAGTACGCCTGTCCCGGCGGCACCCGGAAGCCCTCGGTGACGAGCTTGAAGTGGTGGATCAGGGCCTCCATGGAGGTGCCCATGATCTTCTTGATGTGGTCCAGGGAGTTGCCCATGCCGTCCGGGCCGAGCGCGAGTTGCGCGGGCCAGGCGATCTTCTTGTCCTCGACCATCACCGGCCCGGGGGCGAGCCGGTCCAGGCACTGCTCGACGATCCGCAGGCTCTGGTGCATCTCCTCCAGGCGGACCCGGAACCGGCCGTAGGAGTCGCAGGTGTCGGTGGTCGGCACGTCGAACTCGTAGTTCTCGTAGCCGCAGTACGGCTCGGCCTTGCGCAGGTCGTGCGGCAGGCCGGCGGCGCGCAGGATCGGGCCGGTGGCGCCGAGCGCCATGCAGCCGGTCAGGTCCAGGTAGCCGACGCCCTGCATCCGGCCCTTGAAGATCGGGTTGCCGGTGGCGAGCTTGTCGTACTCCGGCAGGTTCTTCCGGAACTTCTTCACGAACTCGCGGATCTGGTCCACCGCGCCGGGCGGCAGGTCCTGGGCGAGGCCGCCGGGGCGGACGTAGGCGTGGTTCATCCGCAGGCCGGTGACCAGCTCGAAGATGTCGAGGATGTACTCGCGGTCGCGGAAGCCGTAGATCATGATGGTGGTGGCGCCCAGCTCCATGCCGCCGGTGGCGATGCACACCAGGTGGGAGGCGATCCGGTTGAGCTCCATCAGCAGCACCCGGATGACGCTGGCCCGGTCCGGGATCTGGTCGGTGATGCCGAGCAGCTTCTCCACCGCGAGGCAGTAGGCGGTCTCGTTGAACAGCGGCGTGAGGTAGTCCATGCGCGTCACGAAGGTGGACCCCTGGGTCCACGTCCGGAACTCCATGTTCTTCTCGATGCCGGTGTGCAGGTAGCCGATGCCGGAGCGGGCTTCGGTGACCGTCTCGCCGTCGATCTCCAGGATGAGCCGGAGCACGCCGTGGGTGGACGGGTGCTGGGGGCCCATGTTGACGATGATCCGCTCGTCGTCGGCCTTGCCGACGGTCTCGGCGAGTTCGTCCCAGTCCCCGCCGGTGACGGTGAACACCCGGCCCTCGGTGGTCTCCCGCTCGTCGGCGGGTTGCGGGGCGGTGTATCCGTAACTCATGAGTACGACCTCCGCTGGTCGGGAGCCGGGATCTGGGCGCCCTTGTACTCGACGGGGATGCCGCCGAGCGGGTAGTCCTTGCGCTGCGGGTGGCCGGGCCAGTCGTCCGGCATCATGATCCGGGTGAGCGCGGGGTGGCCGTCGAAGACGAGGCCGAAGAAGTCGTAGGTCTCGCGCTCGTGCCAGTCGTTGGTCGGGTAGACCGCGACCAGCGAGGGGACGTGCGGGTCGGCGTCGGGCGCGCTGGTCTCGATCCGCAGCCGGCGGCCGTGGGTGAGCGAGCGCAGGTGGTACACCGCGTGCAGCTCGCGGCCCGTGTCGCCGGGGTAGTGCACGCCGCTGACGCCGGTGCACAGCTCGAAGCGGAGCGCGGGGTCGTCGCGCAGCGTGCGGGCGACCCGGACCAGGTGCTCGCGGGCGATGTGGAAGGTGAGTTCGCCGCGGTCGACGACGGTCTTCTCGATCGCCTCGGCCGGCGGCAGCCCCTGCTCCTCCAGGGCGCCTTCCAGTTCGTCGGCGATCTCGTCGAAGGGGTCGCCGTAGGGGCGGTGGGCGGCGCCGGGCAGCCGCACGGTGCGCACCAGGCCGCCGTAGCCGCTGGTGTCACCGCCGCCGGAGGAGCCGAACATCCCGGTGCGGACGCCGATCACCTCGCCGGCGTCGTGCCGCTGCGCGGGTACCGCGCCCTCGCCCGCTTCCTCGGGCAGCTCGGGCGGGTTGGGGGTGGCCGTCATCGCAGCAGCCCCTTCATCTCGATCGTCGGGAGCGCCTTGCGTGCCGCTTCCTCCGCCTCGCGGGCGGCGGCCTCGCGGTTCACGCCGAGCTTGCCGTGCTGGATCTTCTCGTGGAGCTTGAGGATCGCGTCGAGGAGCATCTCGGGGCGCGGCGGGCAGCCGGGCAGGTAGATGTCGACGGGCACCACGTGGTCGACGCCCTGCACGATCGCGTAGTTGTTGAACATGCCGCCGCTGGAGGCGCACACGCCCATCGAGATCACCCACTTGGGGTTCGGCATCTGGTCGTAGACCTGGCGCAGCACCGGCGCCATCTTCTGGCTCACCCGGCCGGCCACGATCATCAGGTCGGCCTGGCGCGGTGAGCCGCGGAAGACCTCCATGCCGAACCGGGCCATGTCGTACCGCCCGGCGCCGGTCGTCATCATCTCGATGGCGCAGCAGGCCAGGCCGAAGGTGGCCGGGAAGACCGACGCCTTACGCACCCAGCCCGCCGCCGTCTCCACCGTCGTCAGCAGGAATCCGCTCGGCAGTTTCTCTTCGATACCCATGGGTTGCTCCTGGTCTCCTCGGTCCCCTGGTCGCCGTCAGTTGCCGGAACTCGCCGGGCTCTAGTCCCACTCCAGGCCGCCGCGCCGCCAGACGTAGGCGTAGGCGACGAAGACGGTGAGCACGAAGAGGAGCATCTCGACGAGCCCGAACATCCCCAGCCGGTCGAAGGTGACCGCCCAGGGATAGAGGAAGACGATTTCGATGTCGAAGACGATGAAGAGCATCGCCGTCAGGTAGTACTTGATCGGAAAGCGGCCACCACCGGCCGGCTGCGGAGTGGGCTCGATGCCGCACTCGTACGCCTCCAACTTGGCCCGGTTGTACCGTTTCGGCCCGATGATCGAGGCCATGAAAACGGAGAAGATCGCGAAGCCGGCCGCGAGGCCGCCCAGCACGAGGATGGGCGCGTAGGCGTTCACCGTCCCCCGCTCCTTCCAGTCGACTGTGACTGATGTACGGACCGTGCCCGGGTCGGCGCACGCCGTCACAGAATCGCGAAGATCGCGGCCATGTGAGGCAGTTCACAAGCCCAAGCCGCCTGCATACTATGCCTCCCGGTCTGTGATCTGCGACACGGGGGTCAGCACCGACTTTGTGATCTCCACCACCTGACAGTCGATCATCAGGTCGGATGAACGCCAATGTTGCGCCAGATGGCACCCAAATGATCACCGGATGTTACATCCGAGGGTGTTCTCGCTGGTCAGAGCGTCGATTCCACTACCAGACGATGGCCCTTACAGGCAAATTGGCCCTGGACTTGACAGCGTGGTAGCGCCACCCAACTCGCCCGAGTGACCCGTGGAACCCGGGAATGACGCGCGTGAACGCGTGCACGAGTACATAACGAACCTGAGCCATGAAAACGGACCAAAGCCCCCGTCAAGCAAGATCGATAATCGGGCAATTGGGCCGTGGCCACGTCAACTGTGGCGCATCCCACCTTTATTGAACGGAACCATTCGTTCCTGATAGCCAGAGACGCATGTCCCCGAACACAACCCGGACACAGGTGTCCGATACGCATCCCCATAGCGGCCGCCGACGGCACGCGGCGCCCCGCGACCCGAAGTGGGTTCGCCGGGCCGGACTCGTCGGCGGTGTCGTCAGCGCGTTCGCCCTGTGCGGCGCGGCCGCTCCGGCCATGGCCGAGTCCACGCACACCACCACCACCGCCGCCGCCCCGTCACGGGCCGGGCTCGAGGCCCGCAGTGCGACGTTCTCCACGACGGCCTCCGCTCAGCAGGCCGTTGCCGCGCTGGAGCGGGAGGCGCTGGCCGCCTCGCTCGCCGCCGACCAGGAGAAGGCCGCCGCCGACGCGGCGAAGTCCGCGGCCAAGGCCCACAAGGCCGCGCTGCGCAAGGCCGCCGCCGCCGCGAAGGCGAAGGCCGCCAAGGCCGAAGCCGCCGCCAAGGCCGCCGCACAGAGCGCCGCCACGGCCTCGACCGGCTCCGCCGGGCAGAGTTCGACCACCGCAGCCACCACCGCGGCCACCACGTCGGACACCACCGCCACCGCGGCCTCGTCCAGCAAGGCCGACCAACTGATCGCCTTCCTGAAGTCCCAGCTCGGCAAGCCCTACGTCTACGGCGCCACCGGCCCCGACTCGTACGACTGCTCCGGCCTGACCCAGGCGGCGTTCGCCTCCATCGGCATCGACATCCCGCGCACCTCGCAGGAGCAGTCGACCGCCGGCACGCCCGTCTCGCTCTCCGCCCTCCAGCCCGGCGACCTCATCTTCTGGGGCGGCGAGGGCAGCGCCTACCACGTCGGCGTCTTCATCGGGAACGGCCAGTACCTCGACGCGGCCAACTCCTCCACGCCGGTCGCCATCCACCAGCTCGCGGACTACGAGCCCGACTGGGCGGTCAACGTCCTCTGAGCACCCCCGCTCCCCCGCGAACAGCGGGAGGCGGCCCCGTCACGCCCTCTTCCGGGCCGACGCGGACCACCTCCCGCTGATTCGTATGCAGTTGTCGCGTTCGTCCTCAGGCGCGCGGGGTGATCTTGGTGAGGCCGTTGATGATGCGGTCCATCGCGTCGCCGCCGGTCGGGTCGGTGAGGTTGGCCAGCAGCTTGAGGCAGAAGCGCATCAGCATCGGGTGGGTCAGGCCGCGCTGGGTGCACAGCTGGAGCACCTTGGGGTTGCCGATGAGCTTCACGAAGGCGCGGCCGAGGTTGTAGTAGCCGCCGTAGGTGTCCTTCAGGATGCGCGGGTAGGCGGCGAGCGCCAGTTCGCGCTGCGCGGCGCCGGCCCGGGCGTGCGCCTGGGTGATCACGTCAGCGGCGAGCTGGCCGGATTCCATCGCATAGGCGATGCCCTCGCCGTTGAACGGATTGACCAGCCCGCCCGCGTCGCCGACCAGCAGCAGACCGCGGGTGTAATGCGGCTGGCGGTTGAAGGCCATCGGCAGCGCGGCACCGCGGATCGGCCCGGTCATGTTCTCCGGGGTGAACCCCCAGTCCTCCGGCATGGAGCCGACCCACGCCTTGAGCACCTCGCGCCAGTCCAGCTCGCGGAAAGCCGCCGAGGAGTCGAGGATGCCCAGCCCCACGTTGGCGGTGCCGTCGCCGAGGCCGAAGATCCAGCCGTAGCCCGGCAGCTGGCGCGGCGCGGCGCCGCGCCGGTCCCACAGCTCCAGCCAGGACTCCAGGTAGTCGTCCTCGTGCCGGGGCGAGGTGAAGTAGGTCCGCACCGCGACGCCCATCGGGCGGTCGTCGCGCCGGTGCAGGCCCATCGCCAGCGACAGCCGGGTGGAGTTGCCGTCGGCGGCGACCACCAGCGGCGCGTGGAAGGCGACCGGGGTCTTCTCCTCGCCGAGCTTGGCGGTGACCCCGGTGATCCGGCCGGTGCGCTCCTCGATGATCGGGGCGCCGACGTTGCACCGCTCGTACAGCCGCGCGCCGGCCTTCACCGCCTGCTCGGCGAGCATCTGGTCGAAGTCGTCGCGGCGGCGCACCAGTCCGTAGTCCGGGTAGGCGGCCAGTTCCGGCCAGTCCATCTCCAGCCGCATGCCGCCGCTGATGATGCGCAGGCCCTTGTTGCGCAGCCAGCCCGCCTCCTCGGAGACGTCGATGCCCATCTGCACCAGCTGCTTGGTGGCGCGCGGGGTCAGCCCGTCGCCGCAGACCTTCTCCCGCGGGAAGGCCGTCTTCTCCAGCAGCAGCACGTCCAGACCGGACTTGGCCAGGTAGTAGGCGGTCGTCGAACCGGCGGGCCCGGCGCCGACGACGATCACATCGGCGCTGCGCTCTGACAGGGCGGTGTCGGTCACGTGGGCTCTCCCGGTTCGGCAAGGGGCTGTTGCTGGCACTGGACGCCGGCAGCGGACGTCATGCCGAGTGTATGAGGCCGCCGCTCCCCGTGGAGCGGCGGCTCTCGGGGCAGGCCCCGGTCCGTGCCGGTCAGCGGTGGTCGGGCGGCTCCGGCGGCTGCTTGCGCAGCCGGTCCGGCTGCACCACGCCGAGGTCGTGCACGGTGGGTTCCGCGGGCCCGGGCGGCCCGGGCGGCTGCGGCGGCCCGTACGGCCCGGCGGGCGCGGCGGGTTGGGCCGGCACCGCGGCGCCGAAGGTCCCGCCGGGCGCGTCGTACGCCCCGCCCTGGCCGGGTCCGCCCTGCGGCGCCGGGGCGTACGGCGAGGGCGCGCCGGCACCCGGGTAGGGCGCGTTCGGCACCCGGCCGCCGAACACCCGCCAGACGTACGGCGCGACCAGCACCCCGCCGAACGTCCACAGCAGGCCGAACCCCAGCAGCTCCGGCACCTGCGTGCCCACGCTGGTGTGGGTGAGCGCCCCGGTGCCCACCAGGCTGGAGTCGCCGCCCGTGTGCGCGCCGCTGACGGCGGCGAGGATCACCAGCAGGAGCGTGAACAGCCCGGCGACCGCGAACTGTTCGGGCCGGCCCCGGTTGCGCCGAAGGGCCAGCACCCCGATCAGCAGCGCGCAGCCGAGCCCGCCCGCGACGGTGCCGGCCACCGACCAGCCGCCCCACACGTGGTCGAGGTCGCCCAGGCCGAAGGAGACGTGCCGGGCCTGCGAGCCGCTGCTGGCGCCGACCCGGAAGGGCGCGCCCCAGCCCAGCCCCAGCCCGGACACCCCGAGGTTGACCAGCAGCAGGCCGGCGGCGGTCAGGCCCCAGCCGGTGAGGTCGTGGTAGTGCGCGGCCGCGATCACGAAGACCACGGTGCCCGCGACGAGCAGGGTCGCCAGCAGCGCGATCGCGGTGGTGGCGAGCACCCGGTACGCGGCGGCGGCGCCCGGCCGCGCGGCCAGCCACGCGGTCAGCGCCGGACGGCACAGCACGACCAGCGCTGTCACCAGGCTGAGCACGAAGGTCCACAGCGCGGCGAGGAACGGCGCGGTGGTGAAGTGCACCAGCTCGATGCGGGGTTCGGCAAAGAAGCCGATGGCGAGCACCGCGGCGGCGGCCAGCAGCGCGACCCGTACGGCCGCCGCGGCCGCCTCGGCGGTGAGGGCCGAGCCGGGCCCGGCGGGTATGCCCGCGGCGGCGGCCTGCGCCTGCTGCCGCCGGCGCAGCGCGCGCAGGCCGAGCACCAGCACCAGGACCCAGAGCAGGGTGACCGACCAGGGCAGGACCGACAGCGAGGCGTGCACCGTGTGGGAGTGGCCGCTGCCGCTGCCGCCGCCGCTCATCGTGTAGCCGATGTCGCTGCCGTCGGTGCCGTCCGACCCGTCGGAGCCGCTGTCGTAGCCGTCGGAGCCGTCGGAGCCGTCGGAGCCGTCGCTGCTGTAACCGTCGGAACCGTCCGTGCTGTAGCCGTCGGAGCCGTCGTCGTAACCGTCGCTGCCACCGTCGGAGAAGTCGAACCCGTCGCTGCCACCGGAGGAGTCGTCGTAACCGTCGCTGCCGCCGTCGGAGTAGTCGAAGCCGTCACTGCCGCCGGAGGAGTCGTCGAACCCGTCGCTGCCGCCGTCGGAGAACTCGTCGCCGCCGCTGCTGCCGTCGGACGAACCGTCGCCGCTGTCGTCCGAGTCGTCGAAGACGGAGTCCTCGGTGTAGGTCGCGTTCGCCCTGAGGTTGCCGCCCAGCCCCTGGACGAGCGCCGCCAGGGCGGCCCGGGTGCGGGTGGCCATTCCGACGGTGCCGCTGGGCAGGGCGGTCCCGGCGACCCCCGCGATCGCCAGGGCCGCCGCGACTATGGTGAGCGCCGGGCCGAGCGCGACCAGCAGCGGGCCCTCCCAGCGGCCGGTGAACACCCGGCGGACGAACACGGCGGCGGGCGAGGGCCCGGCCGGCGCGGGGGGCGGGTAGGGGCCGGGCGCGTAGCCGGGTGGGGCCGCGGCGCCGGCGTACGGCGGTGCGGGCGGTGGCGCGGTGGGCGGCGGCAACGGCCCGACGTGCGTGGGCGTGGGCACAGGCGCGGCCGTGGGTGCGGCCGCCGGTGGCGGCGGCGCGGCGGGCTGCGCGGGAAGGGACGGCGCGGTCAGGTCACGGCCGCAGCGCGGGCAGAAGCGGTTGCCTTCCGCCTCGGCGACCTGGTTCCCGCACGCGGGACAGAACGGCATCGGCAACTCCGGAAAACGGCGGGGCTGCGTTCCCCCCGCAGACAAGGCAGCATATGGCCCCTACCGGCCGCAACCACCCGGAATACCGGATTCCGTTCGAACAGCGGGCGGTTACGCCGCCGGCCCGTTCGTGCCGCGGTGCAGCGCCACGATCCCGCCGGTCAGGTTCCGCCAGGCCACGCCCGTCCAGCCGGCGTCCTTCAACCGCCCGCCCAGCGCCCGCTGGTCGGGCCAGGCGCGGATCGACTCCGCGAGGTACACGTAGGCGTCCGGATTGCTGCTCACCCTGGTCGCCACCGGGGGCAGCGCGCGCATCAGGTACTCGGTGTACGCGGTACGCAGCGGCCGGTACGTCGGGTGGCTGAACTCGCAGATCACCAGCCGCCCGCCGGGCCGGACCACCCGGCGCATCTCGCGCAGCGCCGCGTCCACGTCCTGCACGTTGCGCAGCGCGAAGGAGATGGTGACCGCGTCGAACACCCCGTCCGCGAACGGCAGCCGGGTCGCGTCGCCCGCGGTCAGCGGCAGTTCGGGGTGCCGGCTCTTGCCCTGGCGCAGCATGCCCAGCGAGAAGTCGCAGGGGACGACCCAGCCGCCGGCCGCGGCGAACGGCAGCGACGACGTCGCGGTGCCCGCGCCCAGGTCGAGCACCCGCTCGCCCGGCCGCACGTCGAGCGCCTGCGCCACGGCCCGCCGCCACAGCCGCGTCTGGCCGAGCGACAGCACGTCGTTCGTCAGGTCGTACTTCGCCGCCACCTTGTCGAACATCGCGGCGACGTCCTGCGGCTGCTTCTCCAACGATGCCCGGGTCACGCGACTCACCTTACGGGGTGCGCCGCGCACGGCCCGGCACACCCCCGCGGGGCCGCGGCGGGCGGCCGGCTCCGGTCAGTCCGGTCAGTCCGGTCAGTTGGAGGGAAGGAGCTTCAGCTCGGGGTGGGCGGTGCCGCCCTCGATCGCGGTCGAGGACAGGTGCGAGACCACGTGGTCGTCGACCGGGTCGTTCGCCGGGTCGTCGTGGACGACGAGGTGCTCGTAGGTGGTCGCGCGCTGCGCGGGCACCCGCCCGGCGGAGCGGATGAGGTGGATCAGCTCCATCCGGTTGGAGCGGTGCTTCGCGCCGGCCGAGGAGACCACGTTCTCCTCCAGCATGACCGACCCGAGGTCGTCCGCGCCGTAGTGCAGCGAGAGCTGGCCGACCTCCTTGCCGGTGGTCAGCCAGGACCCCTGGATGTGGGCCACGTTGTCGAGGAAGAGCCGCGCGATCGCGATCATCCGCAGGTACTCGAAGAGCGTCGCCTGCGTCTGGCCCTTCAGGTGGTTGTTCTCCGGCTGGTAGGTGTACGGGATGAACGCCCGGAACCCGCCGGTGCGGTCCTGCACGTCGCGGATCATCCGCAGGTGCTCGATCCGCTCCGCGTTGGTCTCACCGGTGCCCATCAGCATGGTCGTGGTGGACTCCACCCCGAGCCGGTGCGCGGTCTCCATGATCTCCAGCCACCGCTCGCCGGACTCCTTCAGCGGCGCGATCGCCTTGCGCGGCCGCTCCGGCAGCAGTTCGGCCCCGGCGCCGGCGAACGAGTCGAGCCCGGCGGCGTGGATGCGGCGGATCGCCTCCTCCGCGCTGACCCCGGAGATCCGCGCCATGTGGTCGATCTCGGAGGCGCCCAGCGAGTGGATCACCAGCTGCGGGAACTCCCGCTTGATCGCGGCGAAGTGCTCCTCGTAGTACTCCACGCCGTAGTCCGGGTGGTGGCCGCCCTGGAACATGATCTGGGTGCCGCCGAGTTCGACGGTCTCCGCGCAGCGGCGCAGGATGTCGTCCAGGCTGCGGCTCCAGCCCTTGTCGGTGTCCTTCGGCGCCGCGTAGAACGCGCAGAACTTGCACGCGGTGACGCAGACGTTGGTGTAGTTGATGTTGCGCTCGATGATGTACGTCGCGATGTGCTCGGTGCCGGCGAAGCGGCGGCGGCGCACCGCGTCGGCCGCGGCGCCCAGGGCGTGCAGCGGGGCGGAGCGGTAGATGTCGAGCGCTTCCTCCGGGGTGATCCTGCCGCCCGCGGCGGCGCGGTCGAGGACGGCTGCGAGGTCGGTCGGAGAGGTCACCGTGGCAGGCCCTTCGGAGGACGGGAGATCGGTCCGGCCCAGCGTACGCCAGCGGCCGGTGGCACTTTCAGGTGCCGTACGGGGCGGCGCGCGGCCGCGCCCGTACGGCGCCCGGCCCGCCGCGCGGGGGCACGGGGCCGGGGTGCTGCGGGGTGCTGCGGGGTGGAGCGGAGGTGCTGCGGGGCCGGCGCGGGTCAGGCCGGCGGGAGCAGGTCCACGCCGGCGCCGGGCGGGAAGCCGACGCGGCGGGCGAACTCGGCGATGCCGGCCTGCTGCGGGGCACCGAGCGAGAAGTCCAGCGTGGTGAAGTAGCTGCTCAGCAGCTCCTGGTCGAACGCCTCCCAGCGCGATGCCTGCTCGGCGACCTTGTCGACCTCCACCAGGGACAGGTCGCGGGAGGCGAGGAACGCGCGGTGCACGCTGTGCACGGCCTCCGGGTGCGCCGCGAGGTAGTCGCGCCGGGCCGCCCAGACCGCGAAGACGAAGGGCAGCCCGGTCCACTCCTTCCACATCGTGCCGAGGTCGTGGACGGTCAGCCCGAGCCGGGGCGCGTCGTGCAGGGAGGCGCGCAGGGCGGCGTCGCCGATCAGCACCGCGGCGTCGGCCTCCTGCATCATCAGCGAGAGGTCCGGCGGGCAGCGGAAGTAGTCCGGCGTGACGCCGTACCGCTCGCTGAGCAGCAGCTCGGCCAGGCGCACGGAGGTGCGGCTGGTGGAGCCGAGGGCCACCCGCTGGCCGTCCAGCCGGTCCAGCGGGAGCTGGCTGACGATCACGCACGACATCACGGGGCCGTCGCAGCCCACCGCGATGTCCGGCAGCGCGACCAGCTGATCGGCGTGCTTGAGGTACTCCATGAGGGTGATCGGGCCGATGTCCAGGTCGCCCTCGACGAGCTGGGCGCTGAGCTTCTCCGGGGTGTCCTTCGTCAGCTCCAGGTCCAGCAGCGCACCGGTCCTGGCCAGGCCCCAGTACAGCGGGGTGCAGTTCAGGAACTGGATGTGGCCGACCCGGGGGCGGACCCGGTCGCTGTCGCTTTCACGCGCGGTTGTGTCCATATGCCGGACGCTACTCCTGGGTCCGTGCGGCGCTGTGCGGGGGTGCCCCGGCGAGCCGCCAGGAAGGATCTTGCGACCCTTCCGCGCCCCGGCCCCCCATGCTAGGCTCGACGCAAGTTGCAGTTTGGTTTCCTTGCAGTACAAGGCCTGCGGATCATGTAACCCGCGGGCTTTTGTAGTTTTCAGACTTCGCAGTTGCAGGTTCTGGAGCAGGGCAACCCTTTGGGCCCAAGGAGGGCTTTATGGCTACCGGAACCGTGAAGTGGTTCAACGCTGAAAAGGGCTTCGGCTTCATCGCCCAGGACGGCGGCGGCCCGGATGTCTTCGTTCACTACTCCGCGATCAACGCGACCGGCTTCCGCTCCCTCGAGGAGAACCAGCCGGTGACCTTCGACGTCACCCAGGGCCCGAAGGGTCCCCAGGCGGAGAACGTCACCCCGAACTAGTTCTCCACTAGGTCGGACGGACAGCGGCGCGATCGCGCCCAGAACCTGCAGTACCAAGGGGCCCCGCACTCCGTGCGGGGCCCCTGCCTCTTTTTTGCCGCCCTAGGGGCGGCGGTAGAGGTCTTCGATGGTGTCGGCGAAGTCCGCGGCGACAGCCGACCGCTTGAGTTTCATCGACGGCGTGAGGTGGCCGCTGTCCTCGGTGAAGTCGACCGGCAGGACCCGGAACGCGCGGATCGACTCGGCCCGGGAGACCGTGGAGTTCGCGTCGTCGACCGCCTTCTGGAGGTCGGCGAGGAGGTCGGGGTCGGTGACGAGGTCGGCGGGCCGCAGGCCCTCCTTGCGCCGCATCCGCTGCCAGTGGGCGAGCCCGTCCGCCTCCAGCGTGATGAGCGCGGTCACGAACGGCCGGTTGTCGCCGACCACCATGCACTGGCCGACCAGCGGATGCGC
This sequence comes from Actinacidiphila sp. bgisy144, assembly GCF_057708105.1. Lineage (NCBI taxonomy): Bacteria > Bacillati > Actinomycetota > Actinomycetes > Kitasatosporales > Streptomycetaceae > Actinacidiphila > Actinacidiphila sp. bgisy144. The sequence continues at coordinate 551,406 of NZ_JBYIRM010000001.1, forward strand.
CCGCAGCCGGTCCTCCAGTGGTGCGGGCGCCACGTTCTTGCCGCCGGCGGTGATGAGGATCTCCTTCTTCCGCCCGGTGATCCGCAGGTATCCGTCCGGGTCCAGCTCCCCGATGTCCCCGGTGGGGAACCACCCGTCCACGTGCGGCACCCCGCCCGCGTCGTTCCAGTAGCCGGTGAAGACCTGCCCACCGCGCAGCAGCACCTCCCCGTCGTCGGCGATCCGCACCGCGGTGCCCGGCAGCGGGTGCCCCACGGTGCCCAGCCGCGGTGCCAGCGGCGGCGTCACCGTGGCCGCCGCGGTGGTCTCCGTCAGGCCGTAGCCCTCGAAGACCATCACCCCGGCGCCCGCGTAGAACGCGCACAGCCGCTCGCCCAGCGGGGAGCCGCCGCAGATCGCGTACCGGACCTTGCCGCCGAGGGCGGCCCGTATCCGGCGGTAGACCAGCGGGTCGTACAGCGCGTGCGCCATCCGCAGGCCGAGCGAGGGGCCCGGGCCGGTGCCGGTCTGCCGGGCGATCAGCGCCCGGCCGTAGCGCCGAGCGATCGTGGCGGCCCGGTCGAAGGAGGCGGCCCGGCCCATCTTCTCCGCGGTGGCCCGGCCGGTGTTGTAGACCTTCTCCAGGACGTACGGGATCGCCAGCAGGAAGGTCGGCCGGAAGCCGGCCAGGTCGGCGAGCAGGTCCTCGGTGGCGATGCTCGGCGCGTGGCCCAGCCGTACCCGGGCCCGCAGGCACCCGATGGCGACCATCCGCCCGAAGACGTGCGACAGCGGCAGGAACAGCAGGGTGGAGGCGGGCTCGGTGCTCACCGACTTGAAGACCGGGTGCAGCAGCTCGATCGCGTTGTCGACCTCGGCGAAGAAGTTGCCGTGGGTGAGCACGCAGCCCTTGGGGCGGCCGGTGGTGCCGGAGGTGTAGATCAGCGTGGCGGTGCTCGCCGGGGTCAGCGCCTGCCGCCGGGACGTCACCAGCGCGTCCGGCAACTCCTTGCCGTCGGTGCTGAGTTGCCCGATCGCGCCCGCGTCCAGCTGCCACAGGTGGCGCAGTTCGGGCAGCTCCGACCGGCGGCCGGTGACCAGCCGGGACTGGTCCACGTTCTCCACCGCGCAGGCCGCGGCACCGGAGTCGGCGAGTATCCAGGCGGTCTGCGACGCCGAGGAGGTCGGGTAGATCGGTACGGTCACCAGGCCCGCGGCCCACCCCGCGAAGTCCAGCAGCGTCCACGCGTAACTGGTGCGGGCCATGATCGCCAGCCGTTCGCCCGGCTTCAGCCCCGCCGCGATCAGGCCCTTGGCGACGTCCACCACCTGGGCGCAGAAGTCCGCGGCGCTCACGTCCCGCCAGGTGCCGTCCGCGCCCTCCCTGCCCAGCACCGCGTCCTGCGGCGCCTCGGCCGCGTTCGTGAACGGGATGTCGGCCAGGCTCCCCCGCTCGGGCACGGCGACCAGCGGGGGCACCGCCACCTGCACGGCCCGGCCCGCCTCCATCACCACCTGCGGCGCCTGACCCGCCTGACCCACCAGCTGCCCTGTTCCAGTTGACATCTACGGCTCCTGAACGATGAGGGTGGATTGCGCTTCCGTGCCCGGTCGCGGCCCGGGGCGGCCGGCTGCGGCCTGCTAGGCGCTCTCGAGGATCGCGGTGACGCCCTGTCCGCCCGCGGCGCAGATCGAGACGAGGCCGCGCCCGGGTGTTCCCCGCTCGGCGAGCAGCCGCGCCAGCGTCCCCACGATCCGTGCCCCGGTCGCGGCGAAGGGATGCCCGGTCGCCAGGGAGGACCCCGCCACGTTCAGCCGCGCCCGGTCGATCGCGCCGAGCGGCTCGGCCCGCCCCAGGCGCTCCGCACAGAACGCCTTGTCCTCCCATGCCGCGAGCGTGGCGAGCACCTGGGAGGCGAACGCCTCGTGGATCTCGTAGAAGTCGAAGTCGCCCAGGCCCAGTCCGGCCCGCTCCAGCATCCGCGGCACCGCGTAGGCGGGTGCCATGAGCAGCCCGTCGGGGCCGGGCCGGCCGCCGACGAAGTCGACGGCCGCCGTCTCGTACGCGGTGAGGTACGCCTGCGGGGTCAGGCCGCGCTCGGCGGCCCACTCCTCCGAGCCGAGCAGCACCACCGCGGCGCCGTCGGTGAGCGGTGTGGAGTTGCCCGCGGTCATGGTGCCGCCGGGCCCGCCGTAGACCGCCTTCAGCCGGGCGAGCTTCTCGGGGGTGGAGTCCGGCCGCAGGTTCTGGTCGCGTTCCAGGCCGCGATAGGGGCTGACCAGCGGCGCGAAGAACCCGCGGTCGTAGGCGGCGGCGAGGTTGCGGTGGCTGGCGGCGGCGAGTTCGTCCTGCGCGGCGCGGGTGATGCCCCACGCCTCGGCGGTGAGCGCGGCGTGCTCGCCCATCGACAGGCCGGTGCGCGGCTCGGCGTTGCGCGGCATGTCGGGCACGAGGTGGCGCGGGCGCACCCCGGCGAGCGCGCGGGCGCGGCCGCCCAGGGACTTCGCGCGGCGGGCGGCGAGCAGGGTGCGGCGCAGTTCGTCGTTGACGCCGAGCGGTGCGTCGCTGGTGGTGTCGGCGCCGCCGGCGATGCCGGAGTCGATCACGCCGAGCGCGATCTTGGCGGCGACCGCGAAGACCGCCTGGAGGCCGGTGCCGCACGCCTGCTGGATGTCGTAGGCGGGGGTGGCCGGGTCGAGGACGGAGCCGAGCACGGTCTCGCGGGCGAGGTTGAAGTCGCGGGCGTGCTTGAGCACGGCCCCGGCCGCGAACTCCCCCACCGCCGGCCGGCCGTCGGCCCCCGGGCGGGCCAGGCCGGTCCGCTCGGCCAGGCCGTCGAGCGCGGCGGTGAGCATGTCCTGGTTGGACGCGGTGGCGTAGGGGCCGTCGGAGCGGGCGAAGGGGATGCGGTGGCCGGCGATGACGGCGACGCGGCGGACGGTGTGCATACGGAACTCCTGAGGGCTCTTGGCCGGAGCGACAACTCACCAGTAGCCTTACCGGCGGTAAACTTACTCCAGAGTAAGGAGAAGGCCAATGGCCGACCGCTATCTCGGCTTCACCGGTACGGCTCCCGGCCGCTTCCTCACCCGGCGGCTCGGCCTGCCGCAGCCCACCGCGCTGCGGCGCTGGTCGCCCGGGACCCCCGAACTCGACGGTCCCGTCCTGCGGTTGACCGCCGGACAGGCGCCGCCGCCGGCCGCGCCGGGCGACCCGGCACCGGCCGCGGTGGTGCTGGACGCGACCGGCATCGCGGACCCGGCCGGGCTGCGGGCGGTCCGCGAGAGCCTGCACCCCCTGGTGCGCACCCTGGCCCCCTGCGGCCGGGTGGTGGTGCTCGGCGCGCGACCCGACGCCGCCGACCTCCACCAGGCCGCCGCCCAGCAGGCGCTGGAGGGCTTCGTCCGCTCGCTCGGCAAGGAGATCGGCCGGGGCAGGACCGTACAGCTGGTGCGGCTGGCCCCCGGTGCCGGCGCGGACTCCACGCTGGACTTCCTGCTCTCGCCCCGCTCGGCCTACGTCAGCGGGCAGGTGATCGAGGTCGGCCCGCCGGTGGGCCGTAAGGACAGCGCCGCGGCGGACGGCGGACCGGGCGCGGCCGGGCCCCGTACGGCGCTGGTCACCGGGGCGGCCCGCGGCATCGGCGCCGAGGTCGCGGCCACCCTCGCCCGGGACGGCGCGCAGGTGGTCTGCCTGGACGTGCCGCAGGCCGCCGACGCGCTCGCCGCGACCGCGGCCCGGATCGGCGGCACCGCGCTGACCGTGGACATCACCGCGCCCGACGCCGCCGAACGGATCGCGGCCGCGGTGCCCGGCGGCCTGGACGTCCTGGTGCACAACGCGGGCATCACCCGCGACCGCAAGCTCGCCAACATGTCCGCGGAGGGCTGGGACACGGTGATCGAGGTCAACCTCGCTTCCGTGCTGCGCGTCACCGACCACCTGCTGAAGGCCGGGGCGGTCCGCCCGCACGGCCGGATCGTCGGCACCGCGTCCATCGCGGGCATCGCCGGGAACGCCGGCCAGACCAACTACGCCGCCTCCAAAGCCGGCATCATCGGCTTCGTCCGCGCGCTGGCCGCCGCCCCCGAGGTGCGCGAGCGCGGCATCACCGTCAACGCGGTCGCGCCGGGCTTCATCGAGACGCAGATGACCGCCGCGATACCGCTGTTCATCCGCGAGGCCGGCCGGCGGATGAACTCCCTCGGCCAGGGCGGCCGTCCGCAGGACGTCGCCGAGACCGTCGCCTGGCTCGCGGCGGCCGGCTCCGGCGGCGTGACCGGCCAGGTCGTCCGCGTCTGCGGGCAGTCGCTGCTGGGAGCGTGAGATGCCGCTGCTGCTCACGCTGGGGCGCGGCGCGCTGACCGGCCTCGGCAAGCACCCCTCGGCCGGCGCCGCGCTGCCGCCGCTCCGGCTGACCGACCCGCGGGTGCGGATCGACCCGGCCCGGATGGCCCGCTACGCCGAGGTGTGCGGCTACCCGCCGCTGACCGACCGGGTGCCGCTGACCTACCCGCACATCCTCGGATTCCCGCTGGCCGCGCGGATCATGGCCGCCCGGGACTTCCCGCTGCCGCTGATGGGGCTGGTGCACACCTCGATCGAGATCACCGCGCACCGCCCGCTCACCACCGCCGACCGGCCCGAGATCGCCGTCCACGCCGAGGAGTTGCGGCCGCACCGGCGGGGCACCGAGGCGGTCCTCGTCACCGAGGCCCGGATCGAGGGGGCGGCGGTGTGGACCGACCGCAGCACCTACCTGGCCCGCCACCCGACCGGCGCGCCGCCGACGGAAGGGGCCGAGCCGGGCACCGGGCCGCAGGACGCCGGCGCACTGCCCGTCGTCGAGGAGTGGCGGCTGCCGGCCGGGCTCGGGCGGCGGCACGCCCGCGTCTCGGGCGACTACAACCCCATCCACCTGCACGCGCTGACGGCCCGGCCGCTCGGGTTTCCCCGGGCCATCGCGCACGGGATGTGGACGATCGCCCGGTGCGCGGCCGCGCTCGGCCTGGACGAGCGGGTGCGCGCCCACTTCCGCGCACCGGTACCGCTGCCGTCCACGGTCGCCCTGGCCGCCGCCGGGCACCGGTTCGAACTGCGCTCGCCCCGGGGGGTGCATCTCACCGGCTCGTCCTGAGCAGCGCGGCCGACCCCAGCGGAACGGAGAGCCTGCGCCGCAGCAGCGGGCCGAGCGGCTTCTCCACCAGGCGGTATATCAGCCAGGCGAGGACCAGCATCGACAGCACGGCCAGCACCAGCACCGCACTGGCCGGCAGCGACGTGTGGTGCTCCAGCCGGTCGATGACCTCGGTGCCGAGGATCTCGTGCACCAGGTAGAAGGGGTACGTCAGCGCGCCCGCGGTGGTCAGCCACCGCCACTCCACCCGGGCCACGCGCGGCACCAGCGTCGCCGCGGCGATCGCGGCGAACCCCGCGGCGACCAGCACGATCACGACCGTGGGCGACCGCTGGTAGAAGGGGTGCGAACCGGGCGGCGCCACCAGCGCCTTGACCGCGGACTGCTGGCCGAGCAGGAAGCCGACCGCGACCACCGACCAGTTCACCAGGTCGTGCCCGAAGCGGTGCACGAGGTAGAGGCCGATGCCGCCGACGAAGAAGGGCGCGTAGTCCGGCATCAGCGCCAGTTGCAGGAAGCTCTCGCCCGAGCCCTGGGCGTAGACCGCGCCGAGGGTCCACAACGCGCAGAACGCCAGCACCCGGCGCTGGGTCGCACCGCGCCACAGCACCGTCAGCGCGAACAGCGCGTAGAAGCGCAGCTCCGCCCAGAGCGTCCAGGAGACGCCGAGTTGCCGCTTGGCGCCCGCCGGGGTCTGGAGCATGGTGAAGTTGGTGATCAGGTCGGTGCGGGAGACGGTCTCCTTGCCGATCACGTAGAGGACCGCCGCCACCAGGATCAGCGCCGCCCAGTACGCGGGGTACAGCCGGCTGATCCGGGAGACCGTGAACGCCTTCACGGTGCGGCCCCAGCCGCTCATGCAGATCACGAACCCGCTGATGATGAAGAAGAACTGCACACCGAGCGGGCCGTAGGCGGCCGGCGCGATGACGTGCGGCAGCATGTGCTTGATCGGGTGGTTCCACGCGTCGCCGCCGCGCACCACGTAGTGGTAGGAGGCGACCATCAGCGCGGCGACCAGCCGCAGCCCGTCCAGGGCCCGCAGCCGTGCCGGCGGCGCGGGCGCGGGCGGCTGCTGCGCCGCGGGCGCCCCGGTCGCTTCGGGAGCTGCCGGGGCAGCAGAGGCGGCGGGGCGGGGCTGCGGGGGCGCCGAAGGCGGGCCGGGCGTGGGGAGCGTCGAACTCATCCCGTTCTTCCTTCCTGCCGGCGCGCGGCAGGGAGTCGTATGGCAGGAGCGGTGGGAAGTCTCGGACGACGGAGCCGCGCCACGTCAGGCGCCTGCGATCCGCGTCCTCCTTCGCACCCTAGCCGTGGGTTCGCCGTGAGAAGCCTGTGGGCGCAACCCCCACCGAATCGGGACAGGACGTTAACGGCCGCGCCGCGGCGAATTCATCCGCGCCAGGGCAACCTTCGGCGCGGCAACCGCCGACAGGGCGCGGGGGAGGTCGGGACGGGAGGTCGGGACGAGGGAGGTCAGGGCGACCAGGGGTGGCCGTCGAGCAGGTTGCCGAGGCCGGCCCAGGCGAAGTTCATCAGCGTGGCGGCGGTCTCGCGGCCGTTCGCGGAGGACCCGGCCAGCGACTCGGCGGCGCCCACCAGCGCCAGGGCCAGCGCCCGCACCTCGCGGTCGGCGAGCACCGGTACGCACGGGGCCTCGCGGGCGGCGGTGCCGATCAGCGCGGTGACGAAGTCCACGATCTCCACCCGCATCGCGGCGACCTCGTCACCGGAGGGCGCGCCGCCGCTGCGGGCCTGGCCGTACAGCAGGTGCCAGCCGTCGGGGTGTTCGGCGGTGTAGCGGAAGAACCCGAGCAGCCCGGACCACAGTTGGCGGTCGGGGGCGGCGCCGGTCTCGACGGACGCGCGCACCGCGGCGCTGAGCGCCTTGGCCTCGCGCCGCACGCAGGCGGTGAACAGCTCGTCCTTGGACTTCAGATAGAGGTAGACCAGCGGCTTGCTGACGCCCGCCGCCTCGGCGATCTCGTCCATGGAGGTGGCGCGGAAGCCGCGCCGGGCGAAGACGGCGACGGCCGCGTCCAGCATCTGCTGCTCGCGGACCGCCCGCGGCACGCGCTGCGCCCGCTTGCCCTGGGTCTCCACCTGCGCCCCTCCCCCGTGCTGGCTCGGCGGCCGGTCGACACGGACCGGCCGGATCGGACGCTGCCCGGGTCAGGCGGTGTGCGGCTCGCCGTCGCGGGCGACCTCGCGCGCCTGGTCGTCGGCGTCGTCCTCCTGGCCCGCGGCGGCGGCCAGGGAGTTGCGGGTGCGGGTGACGCGGTCGGAGACCTGGGCCGCGGCCTGTTCCCGGACCCCGCGCAGCAGCACGAAGCTCAGGGGCGCGGACACGACCAGCGCGAGCAGCGCGACCCACAGGTAGTTGGAGTCACCGAGCCCGGCCGGCAGGACATGCAACCGGACCAGGCCCCAGATGACCCCGAAGCTGGCGACGATCAGACCGAAGCGCAGTGCGGTGTATCGGAGCATGCTCCCAGTGAAGCACGCCCCCTTCCCGATCATCGTCCCGCCCCCGCAGCAAGCCCCCCGCCCCACGAAAGCACGGCCCCAAGACGTAGCCGGCGAGCCGAAGGGCGCGGTGCCCCGGTGAGCGCGGCCGGGCCGCGCTCACCAGCTCAACAGCATGAAGACGTCGTCGCGGTCGTCGCCCGGGGCGACGCGGATCGCGTTCGGGACGCGGCCGACCTCCTTGTAGCCGCAGGATGCGTAGAAGCGTTCGAGGCCGAGGCCGCCGCGGCAGGTGAGCCGGATCGCCTCGATCCCCTCGAACCCGCGGGCGGCCCGCTCGGCCTCGGCCAGCAGCGCCCGGCCGTACCCGGCGCCCTGGTGGCGGGGGTGGACCATCACCGTGTAGAGCCAGATCCAGTGGGTCATCAGCCGGTGCGCGTTGAAGGTGAGGAACGCGGTCGCGGCGACCCGCCCCTCCTCGTCGCGCCCGACGAGCAGCCGCCGGCGCCCCGCCTCGACGTCGGCCATCGAGTCGGCCAGGCCCGGCGCGATGTCCGCGGCGGTGACCGGCGGCACGTAACCGACCGCGCCGCCGGCGTTGCTCACGTCGGCCCACAGCGTGAGCACACCGGCGCGCAGGTCGTCGTCGAGCGCGGGATCGAGTTCGAAGGTAAGTGCCATAAGGGCAGCGTACCTATTACCTCGACCCGGCCTCCAACCGTTTCCGTGTCACCCGGGTCACACCGCCCCGGGTGTTGCCGCCCCGGGTCACACCCGCATCGCCTGCGGCGACTCCCGGCGGGAGCCGTCGGGGCCCGGGTACTCCCGGATGATCTCGTAGCGGGTGTTGCGCTCCACCGGGCGGAACCCGGCATCCCGGATCAGGTCGAGGATGTCCTCCCGGGTGAGCTTGTTCGGAGTGCCGTAGTCGTCCGCGTCGTGGGTGATCTTGTACTCCACGACCGACCCGTCCATGTCGTCGGCGCCGTGGTTGAGGGCGAGTTGAGCCGTGGACAGCCCGTGCATCACCCAGAACACCTTCACGTGCGGCACGTTGTCGAACAGCAGCCGCGAGACCGCGAAGGTCTTCAGCGCCTCCGCGCCGGTGGCCATCGTGGTACGGGCCTGGAGGACGTTGCGGATCTTGCCGTCCTTCATGTCCACGAAGTCGTGCTGGTAGCGCAGCGGGATGAAGACCTGGAACCCGCCGGTCTCGTCCTGGAGTTCGCGCAGCCGCAGCACGTGGTCGACGCGGTGCCGGGGCTCCTCGATGTGGCCGTAGAGCATCGTCGCCGGGGTCTTGAGGCCCTTGGAGTGCGCCAGCCGGTGGATACGGGACCAGTCCTCCCAGTGGGTGCGGTGGTCCACGATGTGCTGCCGCACCTCCCAGTCGAAGATCTCCGCGCCGCCGCCGGTCAGCGACTCCAGGCCGGCGTCGATCAGCTCGTCGAGGATGTCGGAGGCCGACATCCCGGAGATGGTCTCGAAGTGGTGGATCTCGGTGGCGGTGAACGCCTTCAGCGAGACCTGCGGCAGCGCCTCCTTCAGCGCCTTCAGTGACCGCGGGTAGTACCGCCACGGCAGCGTCGGGTGCAGGCCGTTGACGATGTGCAGCTCGGTGAGGTTGTCGCCCTCCATGGCCTTCGCCAGCCGGACGGCCTCCTCGATCCGCATCGTGTACGCGTCCTTCTCGCCCGGCTTGCGCTGGAAGGAGCAGTACGCGCAGGACGCGGTGCACACGTTCGTCATGTTGAGGTGGCGGTTGACGTTGAAGTGGACCACGTCGCCGTTCTTGCGGGTGCGCACCTCGTGCGCCAGGCCGCCCAGCCACGCCAGGTCGTCGGACTCGTAGAGCGCGACACCGTCCTCACGGGTCAGCCGCTCGCCGGCGTGTACCTTCTCCTCCAGCTCGCGCTTGAGTCCAGCGTCCATGTGCGTCTCCTCCTACGGGGTTCGGTCCGACGTTACTCCCCCGCCCGCGCGCGCGAAGCCGCCCCCGGTCACACCTCCTCGGGCAGGTTCCCGACCCGGTTCTCCCACTTGGTGGAGAGCACGATCGTGGTACGGGTCCTGGCCACGCCCTTGGTGCCGGACAGCCGGCGGATGGTGTGCTCCAGCCCGTCCACGTCGCCGACCCGCACCTTGAGCATGTACGAGTCGTCGCCCGCGATGAACCAGCAGTCCTCGATCTCGTCCAGGTCCGACAGCCGCCGGGCCACCTCCTCGTGGTCGGCGGCGTCCGACAGCTGGAGCCCGACCAGCGCGGTCACCCCCAGGCCCATCGCGGCGGGGGCGACGGTGGCGCGGTAGCCGGTGATCACGCCCGCCTGCTCCAGGCGGTTGATCCGGTCGGTGACGCTCGGCCCGGACAGGCCCACGAGCCGGCCCAGCTCGGCGTACGACGCCCGGCCGTTCTCGCGCAACGCCTGGATGAGCTGCCTGTCCACCGCGTCCATCGGATTGGACCCTCCCGTTCGCCTGGTGACTGCCCTGTCTGGACACGAATCTAAGGCATCGAAAGGTTCCTGCCCTCCTTTTGCCGCCTGTTCGCCGCCGCAGGCTTGGACCCGGCCGGTTCAGCCCTGGCCCGTGGACCCGCCGCCCAGCTCGCCCCGCCACCGCCGGTAGAGCCGGTGCTCCACCCCCACCGCGTCCAGCACCCGCCCGGCCACGAAGTCCACCAGCTCCTGCGCCGTGGTGCCCCCGGCGTAGAAGGCCGGGGAGGCGGGCAGCACCACCGCGCCGGCATCGGCCAACGAGGTGAGCTGGCGCAGCGTCTGACCGCTCAACGGGGTCTCGCGCACCGCGACCACCAGCGGCCGGCGCTCCTTGAGGGTGACGCTCGCCGCGCGCTGGAGCAGGTCCTTGGACAGGCCCAGCGCGACCCCGGCCACACACGCGGTGCTGGCCGGCACGATCAGCATGCCCCGGGCCGGATACGACCCCGAGGACGGCCCGGCCGCCAGGTCGCCGGCCGGCCAGTAGCGCACACCGGAAAGGTCCGGGCCGGGGGCGAAGGTGTCCGGGCGGCCGTCCGCCCCGCGGGCCAGCCAGCGCGCCAGGTCCTCCTGCCAGTGCGCGTCCCGCACCGCCGCGCCGGTCTCGTCGAGCAGCGTCAGCCGGGCGGCCCGGCTGACCACCAGGTCCACCCGCTCGCCCGCGTCCAGCAGCCCGCGCAGCACCGCCGCCGCGTACGGCGTACCGGACGCGCCGGAGACCCCGACGATCCACGGGGCACGCTCCGCACGCCCCCCGCGCTCCGCGCGCCGCTGCTCCGCATCGCGCGTCTCGCGCCCGCCGTCCAGGTCCGCCACGCCGTCGAGCGTAGCCGCGACCTGGGCGGACCGCCGGGCGGGGCGGGCGCGCGCCCGGGCTCGGCCGGCCCGCTGCGATCCGGCCGTCCGATCGGCGGCGGGCCGGAACCGCAGACGGTGTCAGTGGCGTCGTGCACACTGGACGCACATAGAAACCACTGGGGGACGTGGCGGATCGGGGGGATTCGGTGGCGTACGGACGCATCGCGGCGCACACCGGCCGCGGGGGGACGCTCATGGCGTCGCTGCGGGTCCGCGACCGCGCCGGGGCCGCCTCGGCCGGCGACCGGATCGTGGCCGCCGCGGCGCTGATGACCGCCTGGGTGGCGCTGCTGTGGGCGCTCGAGGTCGTCGACCACGCCACCGGCCACCGGCTGGACAGCCTCGGCGTCCAGCCGCGCCGGGCCGGCGAGTTGGCGGACATCGTGCCGTCGGCGTTCATCCACTTCGGGTACGGGCATGTGGCGTCCAACACGCTGCCGCTGCTCGTGCTCGGCTTCGTCGCCGCGCTGCGCGGCACCGGCCGCTTCCTGGCCGTGGCGTTCACCGTCATCGCCGTCGACGGGCTCGGGGTGTGGGCGTGCTCGCCCGCGCACACCAACACCGCGGGCGCGTCCGGCCTGATCTTCGGCCTGTTCAGCTACCTCCTGGTGCGCGGCTTCGTCGACGGCCGCGCGCCGGACCTGCTGGTGGGCCTGCTTATCGGCGCGTACTACGGCACGTCCATCCTGTGGGGCGTGCTGCCGGTGCACACCGGCGTCTCCTGGCAGGGCCACCTCTTCGGTCTGCTCGGCGGGGTGGCCGCCGCCTACCTGTTCCGCGACCGTCCGCCCGAGGTGCGCGGCGAACCACCGTACGCGGGCTGACCGGTTGCCGGACCCCGGCAGCCAGTCGGCCCCCAATTCGCCCGAAGAACCCGGGTGAAGACACAGCGCCCGCACAGCTACGCTTCTGCTCCGACTCATCCGCTTACCCACCGCTTCCTAGGAGTTCGTCATCATCAGCATGCGCAAGGGCCTCGCCGCCGCCGGAGTGGTGGCCCTCATAACCGCCGGGGCCGCAGCGTGCGGTGCGGACGACCCCGCGTCGCCGCAGGGGAAGGTGGACAACGCCTTCCAGAAGCTCGGCAAGCAGAACACCGTCACCGTCGATCTCGGCTTCAGCGGCACCTCCGCCCAGATCTACTCGGCCATGAAGGGCGAGGACGGCTTCACCCAGGCCGACGCCGACCTGCTGTCGTCCCTGCACGTCACCGTCGGCGGCAGCTCGCAGAAGTCGCTGTCGCTGCTCGGCCGCAGCCTCGGCAAGGGCGCGGACGCCACCAAGGGCTCCTCCGCGGCCTTCCTGCTCTCCACCGACGGCCCGAGCGGCGCGAAGCTGATCGAGGTCCGCGCGGTCGGGCAGAAGATCTACCTGCGGGCCGACGTGAAGGGCCTGGAGAAGCTCGACACCAGTGCCTCCGACGCCGGCTCCATCGCGCAGTTCAACGACCAGTACCTCAACGCCCTGACCAGCTCGTCCGGTTCGGTGGGCTCGGCGCTCAACGGCAAGTGGGTCAGCATCGACCCGGCGGTGTGGGGCGCGTTCGTCAAGAGCGCCCTGGCCGCCCAGGGTTCGAGCAGCGGCTCCGACTCCGGCTCCACCACCCCGACGCTGGACGCGAAGACGCAGAACGAGGTCATCTCCGGGCTGCGGGCCGCGCTGACGAAGGACGCCACCTTCGCCGACGCGGGCAAGAAGGGCGGCGCGGACCACATCACGGTCACCGTGCCCGCGCAGCAGTTCGCCAAGGACGTCGCCTCCAGCGTCGCCCCCGCGCTCCAGCAGATCCCCGGCATGAAGCAGTCCGACCTGGACAGCATGCAGCGGGCCGAGGGCGTGCCGGCGAAGAAGGTCACCGCGGACGTCGCCGTCAAGGACGGCAGCATCCAGTCGGTCACCTTCGACCTCCACCAGCTCGACGACCAGTCCACCGGGCCGCTGCCGCTGACCGTCGGCTTCAAGGGCAGCGCGGCGCCGATCAGCGCGCCGAGCGGCGCGGTGACGCTCAACCCGCAGGACGTGGTGAGCGCCGTCATGAACCTCATGGGCGACGACTCGAACAGCTCGGAGTTCTGAGCGCCGGGAAGCTGAGCGACCCGGTATCACAGCGGCGGCCCCGGCGGATGATCCGCCGGGGCCGCTGCCGTCGGGCCGCGCCGCGCGCTACCAGCTCAGGCCGCGCGCGATCAGGTCGAGCAGCGCGAAGACGAACAGGGTGATCCCGATGACACCGTTCACCGTGAAGAACGCCCGGTTCAGCCGGCTCAGGTCGTGCGGCTTCACGATCGAGTGCTCGTAGACGAACGCGCCGGCCACGATCGCCATGCCCACCCACCAGAAGCCGCTCGCGTCGGTCGCGGCGCCGTACCAGACCAGCAGCGCGGTGGTGGCCACATGGCAGGCCCGCGCCCCGTACAGCGCCGCGGGCACCCCGAAGCGGGCCGGCACCGACATCACGCCGTGCGCCCGGTCCGCGGCCACGTCCTGGCTGCCGAAGATCAGGTCGAAGCCGCCGATCCACACCCCGACCGCCAGGCCCAGCACCACCGCGTGCCAGTCCCAGGAGCCGGTCACCGCCAGCCACGCGCCGACCGGGCCCATCGCCTGGGCGAGGCCGAGGATGGCGTGCGGGAAGTTCGTGAACCGCTTGCCGTAGGGGTAGACCACCATCGGCACCACCGCGACCGGCGCCAGCGCCAGGCACAGCGGGTTGAGCAGCGCGGCGGCGCCGAGGAAGACCACCACCGCCACCAGCGCGCCGGCCCACGCCGAGCGCACCGACAGCGCGCCGGTGACCAGTTCACGCTTCGCGGTGCGCGGGTTGCGGGCGTCGATCTCCCGGTCGATGATCCGGTTGCAGGCCATCGCGAAGGTGCGCAGGCCCACCATCGCCACGGTCACCAGCAGCAGTTCGCCCCAGTGCACGCTGCGGTCGTCGCGGAACATCGCGGTCAGCGCGGCGATGTAGGCGAAGGGCAGCGCGAAGACCGAGTGCTCGATCATCACCAGCCGCAGAAAGGCCCGGACCTTGCTGTCGGGCCGCGGCTCCGACTCGAACAGGTCCGGCGTCGTGGCGCTCACAGGCCGTACTCCCTCCACCGTTTGGTCACCAACTCTGCCGTCTTCGGATCGGCGAGCACCATCTCGGGCCAGCCGCCGTCCCGCGTGTAGCCCTCCTCCGGCAGCTTACGGGTCGCGTCGATGCCCGCCTTGCCGCCCCAGAACTGCTGGTACGACGCGTGGTCGAGGTGGTCGACCGGGCCCTCCACCACCGTGAGGTCCCGGGCGTAGTCGGTGTTCCCGAACGCCCGCCAGGCGACCTCGTGCAGGTCGTGCACGTCGCAGTCGGCGTCCACCACCACGATCAGCTTGGTGAGCGACATCATGTGCGCCCCCCACACCGCGTGCATCACCTTCTGCGCGTGTTTGGGGTACTTCTTGTCGATCGAGACGATCGCGCAGTTGTGGAAGCCGCCCGCCTCCGGCAGGTGGTAGTCCACGATGTCCGGCACGATGATCTTCAGCAGCGGCAGGAAGAACCGCTCGGTGGCCCGGCCCAGCGGCCCGTCCTCGGTCGGCGGCCGGCCGACCACGATCGACTGGAACAGCGGCCGCTTGCGCATCGTGACGCAGTCGATGGTCAGCGCCGGGAAGGGCTCCTGCGGCGTGTAGAAGCCGGTGTGGTCGCCGAACGGGCCCTCCGGCAGGGTCCGCCCGGGCTCCAGCCAGCCCTCCAGCACCACTTCGGCGTGCGCGGGCACCTGGAGCGGCACCGTCTTGCAGTCGACCAGCTCGACCCGCTTGCCCTGCACGAAGCCGGCGAACAGGTACTCGTCGATGTCGCCGGGCAGCGGCGCGGTCGAGGCGTACGTCACGGCCGGCGGGCAGCCGAACGCGATCGCCACCGGCAGCCGCTCACCGCGCCGCTGGGCGACCTGGTAGTGGTTGCGGCTGTCCTTGTGGATCTGCCAGTGCATGCCGATGGTGCGCCGGTCGTGCCGCTGGAGCCGGTACAGGCCGAGGTTGCGCACCCCGGACTCGGGGTCCTTGGTGTGGGTCAGGCCGAGGTTGAAGAAGGAGCCGCCGTCCTGCGGCCAGGTGAACAGCGCCGGCAGCCGGTCCAGGTCCACGTCGTCGCCGGTGAGCACGACCTCCTGCACGGGGGCGTCCTTCACCTTCTTCGGCGGCAGGTGGACCATCCCGGCGAGCTTCCCGAACGCCTCGCGCACCCCGACGAAGCCGTGCGGCAGCTCGGGCTTGAGCAGCCCGCCGATCTTCTCCCCGATGTCCGCGTACGACGTCAGGCCCAGGGCTTTGAGCAGCCGCCGGTCGGTGCCGTAGACGTTCGTCGCCAGCGGCGCGATCGAGCCGCGGACGTTCTCGAAGAGCAGTGCCGGGCCGCCGGCCTTGTTCACCCGGTCGGTGATCTCCCCCACTTCGAGGTGGGGGTCCACCTCGGCGGTGATCCGCTTGAGGTCGCCGTCCTTCTCCAGTGCCCTCAGCAGCGAGCGGAGATCGTCGTAAGCCATACGGCCAGTGTTCCACCCCGCACCGCGCCGCCCACCCGCGGCCGGGCCGCCGGCGCACCGCGGCCAGGTCGTAACCTGGGTGGGGTCAAGGATTGGTCAACCTGGGGGCCGGGGTTTCGAATGTCGCGCTACATGCCGTTCCTACTGGTCATCGCGGTATGGATATACGCCTTCGTGGACTGCCTGGGCACCCCGGACCGGCAGGTGCGCGGGCTGCCGAAGGTGGTCTGGCTGCTGATCGTGCTCTTCTTCGGCGAGATCCTGATCGGCCCGCTGGCCTGGCTGGCGCTGGGCAAGCGGCGGGTGGCGGGCCCGCGCGGCGGCTTCGGCGCCGGATGGGGGCCGGACCTGTCCCGGCCGGCCGGGCGCCGGGAGCAGGAGCGCCCGCAGGCCGGCGATGTGCTCCAGGCGCCGCGCGAGGACTGGATACCGCCGGACGACAACCCGGAGTTCCTGCGCTCGCTCGCCGAGTTGAACCGGCAGAAGCGCGAGGACGGCACGACCCCCTCGCCCGAGGGCGAGTGAGCCGTACCGCCTGGATGAGCCCGGCGCCGCGGCGCCGGGGGCGCCGCGCTCTTCGTCACACCCCGGCGTAGGAGTGCTTGCCGGTCACGAAGATGTTCACGCCGTAGTAGTTGAACAGGAAGCACGCGAAGGCGACCAGCGCCAGGTAGGCGGCCTTGCGGCCCTTCCACCCGGCCGTCGCGCGGGCGTGCAGGTAACCGGCGTACACCACCCACGTGATGAACGACCAGGTCTCCTTCGGGTCCCACTCCCAGTAGTGGCCCCAGGCCGCCTGCGCCCAGATCGCGCCCGCGATGATGGTGAACGTCCACAGCGGGAAGACCAGCGCGTTCATCCGGTAGGCGAACTTGTCCAGGCTCGCCGCGGACGGCAGCCGCCGCATGATGTTGCCCCACCGGTTGCTCTGCGCCGCCCCGGCCAGCACCGCCACCTCGTAGTGGTCGCGGAACAGGTAGAGCAGCGTGCCGACCGCGGCGAGGTAGAACACCGCGCCGGAGATGATCGCGCACGACACGTGGATCCACAGCCAGTACGAGTGCAGCGCCGGCACCAGCTGCTCGCTGGAGGTGTAGAGCACCGACAGCGCCAGGCCCAGGTCGAGCAGCACCGACGTGGTGAGGAACAGCCCGATCCAGCGGACGTTCTTCCGCAGCGCCAGCAGCAGCAGGTACGCGCCGACCGCCACCGCGCCGAACGTGGTGGAGAACTCGTACATGTTGCCCCACGGCGCGCGCTGCACCGAGGCGGCCCGGAAGGCGACGCCGCTGACGTGCAGCACCCAGGCCAGGGCGGTGAAGGAGATGGCGATCCGGCCGTACAGGTCGCCCCGCGCGTCGTCGCCCGCGGCGCCCGGGCCGTCGGCCATGTCGCGGTCGCTGGCGGAGGCGCGGGTGACGACCTTGGGCCGCTCCAGGGTGGTGGTGCCGCCGGCGGAGCGCACCGCCACCGCGGGTGCGGCCGCGCCCGCCGGCGCGTCGGCGGTGAGCGCGGCGGACTGCACGGCGATCTTGCTGCGACCGCCGAAGACCCACTCCGCGAGGTGCGCGAGGAAGGCGAGTGCGTACACGAACATCGCCGAGCGGATCAGGTAGTTGCTGTAGTTCGCGAAGTTCTCGTTGACCGCGGCCGCGAGGTTCACGCGCGGGCTCCTTCGTCGTCGGGCGGGGATGGCGGTTCGTCGGGGGTGTCCGCTGGGGCGGCTCTGACCGGTGCGTCGGGTTGCAGCTGGTCGACGAGGCTGCCCAGCTCGTCGGCGATCCGCGCCGACTCGCTGCGGCCCAGGCCGCCCAGCTCGACCACGGAGCCCTGGTCGGACGGCACCGCGCGCACCCAGATCCGGCGCCGCTGGATGAACAGCGACCCCATCAGGCCGAGGATCGCGATGATGCCGCTGACCAGCGCCAGTTCGTTGCCGGACTGGTGGGAGATGGTGAAGCTGGCCCAGCGCTTGACCCCGTCGAACTCCAGGCTGCCGGCACCGTTCGGCAGTTGCATCGAGTCGCCCACGCCGAGCGCGACACCGTTGACCCCGGT
The DNA here is from genome assembly GCF_057708105.1 of Actinacidiphila sp. bgisy144. Classification (NCBI taxonomy): domain Bacteria; kingdom Bacillati; phylum Actinomycetota; class Actinomycetes; order Kitasatosporales; family Streptomycetaceae; genus Actinacidiphila; species Actinacidiphila sp. bgisy144. The sequence goes on from NZ_JBYIRM010000001.1 coordinate 568,929, forward strand.
CTTGGTGTTGAGCTTGTACTGCTTCATGTGGGTGGTATCGAGCTGGTAGACGTTCTGCGCGATGCCGGAGTCCAGGCCGAGGTCGCCGTGGTAGGCGTTCAGCCACAGGATCGGCTGCAACTCGTCCGGGAAGAGCGACACCGGGCCGCTGGAGGTGTCACCGGTCGGCGTGAAGAAGCCCTCGAAGGCGAGCTGGTCGGGCTTGCCGTTCTTGCCCATCGCGTCGGGGACCTTGATCACACCGGTCGAGGTGAGGTTGGCGTCCTGCGGCAGGAACGGCACCGGGCCCTGGTAGGCGACGTTGCCCTGGGCGTCCTTGACGGTCACCACGGGCGCGTAGCCGTGCGAGATCAGATACACCTTCTCCCCGCCGATGCTCAGCGGGTGGTTGGTGGAGATCGTGCCCTTCGTCGGGTGCGCGCTGCTGGTGCCGCTCCAGTAGTGGATGTCCGCCTGGAACTTCAGCGCGGTGCCGCGCTCGGGGCCGGAGGTGGCGTACTTGTCCTCGAAGCTGTCCAGCGTGAAGCCGAACGCCTTGAGGTCGTCCGCGCCGTAGAGCGTGCCGCCGGAGAAGTCGTCGTACTGCGTGAGGTTGTTGACGAAGCCGTCCTGGCCCTCGACCACCAGCTTGCCGCCGGACGCCGCGTTCAGCGAGGTCCAGGCGAAGCCGATCAGCAGGCCGAACAGGGCCACGTGGAAGAGCAGGTTGCCCGCCTCGCGCAGATAGCCCTTCTCACCGGCGACCGAGGTGCCGGTGGCGTCGACCCGGAACCGCCGCCCGCGCAGCGCCTTGCGGGCGGCCTGCGCGACCTGCTCCGGGCTCGCGTCGGTGTGCCAGGTGCTGTACGCCGGCAGCCGGTCCAGCCGGCGCGGCGCGGCCGGCGGCTTCGCCCGCAGCTGGCCGACGAACTGCCAGGTGCGCGGCACGATGCAGCCGGCCAGCGAGACGAACAGCAGGATGTAGATCGCCGAGAACCACGGCGAGCCGTAGACGTGGAAGAGGTCGAGCCGGGAGTACAGCGGGCTGATGTCCGGGTGCGCCTTCTTGAACGCGGCGACCTTCAACTCGTCGCTGCGCTGCGGGATCAGCGAGCCGGGGATCGCGGCCAGCGACAGCAGGAAGAGCAGGATCAGCGCGATCCGCATCGAGGTCAGCTGCCGCCACATCCAGCGCAGCCAGCCGAGCACGCCCAGCGACGGCCCGCTGGAGAGGGTGTCCACCGGCTGGGTGGACAGCTGTGCGCCCGCGGCGCCGATGCCGTCCTCGCCGCCGGTGCCGTCCTGCGGCACGTCAGGGGCGTCCGGGCCCTCGGCGTTCGGCCCGGAACCCTGGCCGGGGACGCGGCCGTCGCTTGGCTTGTGCGTGATGCTCACGGTTCAGACCCCTGTGGAGAAGCCGCTGGACCAGATCTGCATCTGGTAGGTGATGTGGTCCCACACGCCGGTGACGAGCAGCACCCCGACGGCCACGAGCATGCCGCCGCCGATCCGCATGACCCAGGCGTAGTGCCGCTTGACCCATCCGAAGGCGCCCAGCGTACGGCGGAAGGCTACGGCGGCCACGATGAAGGGCACCCCGAGGCCCAGGCAGTAGAACGCCATCAGCAGCGCGCCGCGCCCGGCGCTGGCGTTGCTGAAGGCGAGCGACTGCACGGCGCCGAGCGTCGGCCCGACGCAGGGTGTCCAGCCCAGCCCGAACATCGCGCCGATCAGCGGCGCGCCGGCCAGCCCGACCCCGGGCCGGAAGTGGAAGCGGAACTCCCGCTGGGTGATGCCGCCGATCAGCCCCATGAAGGCAAGCCCGAGCACGATGGTGAGCGACCCGAAGACGCGGACCAGCACCTGCCGGTGCACCTGCAGTTCGGCGCCGAAGTTGCCGAACAGGGCGCCGCCGGAGACGAACACGGCGCTGAAGCCGAGCACGAACAGCAGCGAGCCGGCGAACATCCGCCCGCGCCGGGCCTCCCCCAGGTCGCTGCCGGTGACCCCGGTCACGTAGGAGAGGTAGCCGGGCACGAGCGGCAGGACGCAGGGCGACGCGAAGGAGACCAGCCCGGCGAACATCGCGATCGGGATGGCCGCGACGAGCGCGCCGGACGTCACCGTGTCCGCGCTGCCGGCCAGCAGGAGGGAGCCGCCCGCCACGTCACTTCTCCGCGGCGATGGGGTCCACCAGCTTGTGCAGCTGGTCCTCGGTCAGGGCGGCCAGCGCCCGTCCCGCGACCCGGCCCTGCCGGTCGATCACGAGCGTGGCCGGCAGGCTCTGCGGGTTGAGGCTGCCCTTGGGGAACTTCAGGATCAGCTTGCCGTACGGGTCGTACAGGCTCGGGTAGGTGATGCCGAAGCGCTTGTCGAACCGGGCGGCGTTGGAGCGGTTGAGGTCACGCGTGTTGATGCCGAGGAACTGGACGTCCTTGCCGGCCTCGGCCTTGGAGACCTTGGCGAGGTTGGGCGCCTCGGCCCGGCAGGGCGCGCACCACGACCCCCAGATGTTGACGACGACGACCTTGCCCTTGTAGGCGGCCAGGCTGGTCTTCCCGCCGGCCACGGTCTCGCCGGACAGCGCCGGGGCGGCCTTGCGCTGGCCGGCCTTGACCACCGTGATGTTGCCGTTGCCGCTGACGAAGTTGGCGTTGCCGCCACTGGAGGACGAGGAGGACGAGCTGCAGGCGGCGAGCGTGAGCGCCAGCGCCACGGCTCCGGCCGGCGCGGCGGCGCGGCGGAGCAGGTGGCGGCCGAAGGCGCGCGGAGAACTCATGTGAAAAGTTTCGCATGAGCCCTCGCGCGATCTTCCCCACCCCCCACCGGCAACCCCAAAGACGGCAATTGCCCCAAGTAAGGATGCGTGGGGTCAGGTCGCCGAAGGAACCTCCGGCGATGTGCCGGCCCCGACCGGGCTGTCGGCCGACCCGCCGGCGGAGCCCCCTGCGGAGGGCCCGGCGCCGGTCGCGTCGGACGCCGGCACCTGGCCGGTGAACCGCTTCCAGCCGCCGGCCGGCTGCTCCCCGACCTCCAGTTCGCGCAGCTTCGCCAGCATCGCCGGGTCCTGGGCGTCCAGCCAGTCGGCGAGCTGCTGGAAGGAGACCAGCCGCACGTCCTTGTAGCCGAGCGAGGCGATGTGCTGCAACGCGCCCTCGACGGCGTCCATGTAGATGCCGCCGTTCCACTCCTCGAAGTGGTTGCCGATGTAGAAGGGCGCGCGGTTGGTCTCGTAGGCCCGCTCGAACCCGGCGATGTACGAGGCGGTCGCCTGGCTGCGCCAGTACGGGTAGTTGCGCGGGTCGGACTTGGTGGCGGCGTGCGACTGGTTGGCGAGCATGTTGTAGTCCATGGACAGCACCTCGAAGGTGTGCCCGGGGAACGGGATGAGCTGGAGCGGGAAGTTCCACAGGCCCTGCATCTTGTCCGGCCAGGTCTGGTTGCCGCCGGGGTTGCTGGTGTCGTAGCGCCAGCCGAGCGCGGCGGCGGTGGGCAGCAGGTTGTTCTGGCCGAGCAGGCAGGGGGTGCGGCTGCCGATCAGGGTCTTCTCGTAGTCGAACGGCAGCGGCTCCTCGTCGTGCCAGCCGGTGTTGGTCTTCCACTGGGTGACGAACGACACGGCCTGGTCGATCTCGCTCTTCCAGTCCGCCGGCGTCCAGCGGGCGACGCTGCCGGCGCCGGCGCAGAAGTGGCCGTTGAAGTGGGTGGCGATCTCGTGGCCCGCGGTCCACGCCTGCCGCAGGTTGTCCAGCGTCATCCTGATGTGGTCGTCGGCGAGGTAGCCGATGTCGGAGGCGCCCAGCGGGCCGTTCGGCGGCGCGTACTGGAGCTTCTTGCTCTCCGGCAGCAGGTACAGGCCGGAGAGGTTGAAGGTCATCTTGGCGCCGTGGTCGTCGGCGAGCTTGCGGAAGCGGGGGAAGAGGCCGTTGCCGATCTCGCCCGCGCCGTCCCAGGAGAAGACCACGAACTGCGGGGGCGTCTGGCCCGGTTCCAGCCGGTCCACCACCGGCTGGCCGGGCTGCGGCCCGGTGTCGGCGGTGGAGCCGTCGCCGATCAGCCGCACGGTAGGCGGCGCCTTCGGCCCGCTCGCCCCCTGGTGCTCCCCCGTGCTGCGGGACCGTGGCGCGGCACCCGAGGAGCCCCCGTCCTTTCCGCCGCACCCCGCCACCGCGACACCCGCGGCGGCTCCGGCGGTCGTGGTCAACAGGGCCCTTCGGGTCATGGCACTCATGCGATCCCCGTCTCTCGGCGGCTGCGTCGTTGCCCCTCACCACTTCCTCGCGGGCAGCACGAAACGGAGACTCGCCGACAGATAGGGCACTTATGGACTAATCAGATCACCTTAAAAGAGGCCCATTTCGGGCATATGCACCAACGGCCGGGGCAGAGGCCGGAGCCACCTGGACCGGGCGCCGGCCCGGCCGGAACGCCTACGCGCCGACCGAGCCGCGGACCGGCTTGGCTCCCGCGCGCAACCGCGCCGGGACCAGGTCGATCGCCGGCTCGCTGTAGCCCACGGAGACGATCTCGTCGCCCTGGAACGTGAAGCTCGTCACGCTCGCCAGCGTGCACTGCCGCTTGCGCGGGTCGTGCCACAGCCGCCGCTTCTCCGCGTACGACCGGACGATCCAGATCGGCAGCTGGTGGCTGACGCAGACCGCCTCGTGCCCGCGCGCGGCGTCCCGCGCGGCGCCCAGCGCGGCCATCATCCGCACCACCTGGTCGACGTACGGCTCGCCCCAGCTCGGCCGGAACGGGTTCGTCAGGTACTTCCAGTTCGCCGGGCGGCTCAGCGCGCCGTCGCCGACGCCGAACGTCTTGCCCTCGAAGATGTTTTCCGCCTCGATCAGCCGCGGGTCGGTCGCCAGGTCCAGCCCGTGCGCCTTCGCGATCGGCGTCGCGGTCTCCTGCGCCCGCTCCAGCGGCGACGCGACGACGTGGCGGATGTCACGCCCCGCCAGGTGCTCGGCGACCCGCTCGGCCATCTGCCGGCCGAGCTCGGAGAGGTGGTAGCCGGGCCGGCGCCCGTACAGCACGCCCTCGGGGTTGTGCACCTCGCCGTGGCGCATCAGGTGCACCACGGTCAGCTCAGGGTGTTCGGCACTCATGCGTGGGCCTCCGCTGCGGCACGTGCGGCGGCGGGCAGCGCCGCGGCGATCCGCTGCACCGCCTGCTCGTCGTGTGCGGTCGACACGAACCAGGACTCGAACGCGGACGGCGGCAGGTAGACGCCCTGCGCCAGCATCGCGTGGAAGAAAGCGGTGAAACGGTACGCCTCCTGCCGCTTCGCGTCGGCGAAGTCGCGCACCTCGGCGTCGGTGAAGAAGACGGAGAACATGCTGCCCGCGGTCTGCACCCGGTGTGCGACGCCCTCCTTGTCCAGCGCCGCGCTCACCAGCTCGCGGATCTGCGCGGAGACCGCGTCGAGCCGCGCGTACGCGGCCGCGTCCAGCAGCCGCAGCTGGGCCAGCCCGGCGGCGGTGGCGACCGGATTGCCCGACAGCGTGCCGGCCTGGTACACCGGCCCGGCCGGGGCGAGCGCGGCCATCACGTCCGCGCGGCCGCCGAAGGCCGCGGTGGGGAAGCCGCCGCCCATCACCTTGCCGAAGGTCATCAGGTCCGGGCGCACCCCGTCGATCCCGTACCAGCCCGCGGCGCTGACCCGGAAGCCGGTCATCACCTCGTCGGAGATGTACAGGGCGCCCTCGGCCGTACACAGTTCCTTGAGCTGGGCGTTGAAGCCGTCCCGCGGCGGCACCACGCCCATGTTGCCGGGCGACGCCTCGGTGATCACACAGGCGATCTCGCCCGGGTGGGCGGCGAACGCGGCCCGTACGGCCTCGATGTCGTTGTACGGCAGCACCACGGTGTCGCCGGCCTGCGCGCCCGTCACCCCCGGGGTGTCCGGCAACCCGAACGTGGCGACCCCGGAACCGGCCGCCGCCAGCAGCGCGTCCACATGACCGTGGTAGCAGCCGGCGAACTTCACCACCTTCGCGCGGCCGGTGAAGCCGCGGGCCAGCCGGATCGCCGACATCGTGGCCTCGGTGCCCGAGGACACCAGGCGCACCTGGTCCAGCGGCTCGACCCGCGCCACCATCGCCTCGGCGAGCGCGACCTCGCCCTCGGTGGGCGTCCCGAACGAGGTGCCCCCCGCCACGGCCGCCTGCACGGCCGCGATCACCTCGGGGTGCGCGTGGCCGAGAATCATCGGTCCCCACGAGCAGACGAGGTCGACGTACTCGCGCCCGTCGGCGTCGGTCAGATACGGACCGGCACCGGAGACCATGAACCGCGGCGTACCGCCCACCGCGCGGAACGCGCGCACCGGGGAGTTCACGCCACCTGGGGTCACGGCCGCCGCGCGGTCGAAGAGTTCCTGGGACACTGGTGCTTCGTACGGATAGCTCACAGGCACATGCTCTCAAACGACGGGCGTTGCGCCGCAACGTCTCGACCTCGCATCTGAGACGATGATCGGGTTGCATGGTTGGGTCGACGGATGGTCGGGTAGTGGAATGCAGCAGCGCGGTGGTGAACCGGGCGACGTGCCGGGCGATCGCGAGCCTGAAAACCCCCGTCCCACCGGCCGGCGGCGCCGGCCCGCCGATCGCGCGCCGCAGGACAACACCGGCTCCGGGGCCGACCGACCGGAGCAGCGACCGACCGCAGAGGGCAGGAGCAGGGGTGGCCGAGTGGGGGTGACCTACAAGTACTTCGGCGCGCCCGACGGGGCCACGGCGGCCCGCGTCCCCATCTCCATGCGCCCGGAGGAACTCGGGGGCGACGAACTCGGCCAGGGCCTGTACACCAAGGTCAAGCCGGAGACCATGGCCGCGATGGTGCTCACCGGCATCGAGGGCATACCTCCCTCCAAGGTCCCGCCGCTCGAACTCGTCGTGCTGCACCCGGACTACGCGGTCGTCCGGCTGCCCGCGTCCGTGGTGGACCCGCTGCGCACCGCCAACGAGGAGTCGCTCGGCGCCGCCGCCTTCATCTGGTCCACGGTGCCCGACCGGCGCGGCCCGCGCGACGCGTTCGTCATCTACCAGATGCTCCACGAATGGCAGGACTTCGCCCGCCGCTGCGAGGAGTCCGGCCACCAGCTCTACTGCCTGGTCTGGCCGTAGGGCCTGGCGCCCGCCCGGACCCCCTCCCGTGTGACCGCCGTGTGTACGGCCGCTCACACTCGCAACCCGCATGCTGTCAGCGGGACTTGACGGCCGGATAACCGGCGGGTCACCGCGGTGGAAAGCGGCCGCCGAATCATCGGGGCCATGACGGACACGACATCGGCAGGGGCCACTGCGGCCGAACCCACGATCTTCGACCGTATCGGCGGAGCGGACGCGGTGGCGGCCGTGGTCGACCTCTTCTACGACCGGGTGCTGGCCGACCCGGACCTGGTCGGGTACTTCGAGGGCCAGGACATCGAGCGGATCAAGGGCCACCAGCGGAACTTCGTCGGCCAGGCGCTGGGCGCCCGGCGGCCCTACTCGGGGCGGACGATGCGGCGCGCCCACGAGCAACTGGCCATCACCTCGGGCGCGTTCGACAAGGTCGTGGCGCACCTGGCGGCCTCGCTCGCGGAGGCGGGCGTGGACGAGGAGACCATCGGCACCATCGCGGGGGTGCTGGGGCCGCTGAAGCCGGAGATCGTGACGGCGTGACGGCGTGAGGGTATGACCGGCGCCCGGGTTCGGGCCGGGCCCGGGTGACATCCGGCGGCCCCGGACATGACAGATGTCACCGCCGACCGCGGACGTCCGGCTCTGCCGCCGGCCACCCCGCGACCGGGACGCTGGACGCATGGCAACCACCGAGGCAGTCCCGCAGACCACCAGCCGAACGGCGCCCCCGCCCACCGGCCCCGACCGCGGCCCGGACACCGACACCCGCGCTGGCACCGCCACCGGCACCGGCACCACGGGCCCCTGTGCGTACCAGCCCGTCCCCGTCTGGTTCTTCGCCTTCGAGGGCCTGATCGGGGCTTCCTACGACGTCCTGCGGACCAGCCGCTACGGCTGGGTCGTCGTCGCGGTCGCGGTCGCGGTGAACATCGTGCTGGCCAGGACCGTGCTGCGCGGCCGGCTGAAGACGGCGAAGGCGATCCTGCGCGGCCGCCAGACCCGGCTGCTCGCCGTCGGGCTGCTCGCGCTCCGCGTCGGCGCCCACTTCGCGCTCGGCATGGTCGGGGCCGAGGCGGCCTCGCCGGTCGCGCACACCGTGTTCGCGGGGCTGATGTGCGCGACGACGGTCGCGCTGCTCGCCTTCGACCAGCGGGTCATGCTGCGGGCGCTGAACTCGGACAGGTGCGCGAGCGCGTAGCGCCCGCACCTATGCTGAGCGGCAGCCCCGTACGAAAGGCAGCGCGACATGACTTCCCGTACCGCAGTGGTCACCGGTGCGAGCAGCGGCATCGGCGCCGCGACCGCCCGCCGGCTCGCCGAGGCCGGCTACCACGTCGCGCTGGCCGCCCGCCGCACCGACCGGCTGGACGCGCTGGCCAAGGAGCTGACCGACGCCGGCCGCAGCGCCTCCGTGCACGCCCTGGACGTCACCGACCGGGCCGCGGTGGACGCCTTCGCCGCCGACCTCGGCGCCCTGCCCCCGCTGCACGTCCTGGTCAACAACGCGGGCGGCGCGCTCGGCACCGACCCGGTCGCCACCGCCGACCCGGACGAGTGGCGCACCATGTACGAGGTCAACGTGCTCGGCGTGCTCCACGTCACCCAGGCGCTGCTGCCCGCGCTGACCGGCTCCGGCGACGGCACCGTGGTGGTGCTCTCCTCCACCGCCGGCCTGGCCCCGTACGAGGGCGGCGGCGGCTACGTGGCCGCCAAGCACGGCGCCCACGTCATCGCCGAGACGCTGCGCCTGGAGCTCAACGGCCGGCCGGTGCGGGTGATCGAGATCGCCCCGGGCATGGTCAAAACCGAGGAGTTCGCCCTCACCCGCTTCCACGGCGACGCCGAGCGCGCCGCCGCCGTCTACGCGGGCGTGGCCGAGCCCCTCACCGCCGACGACGTCGCCGACACCGTCGCCTGGGCCGTCACCCGCCCGCCCCACGTCAACGTCGACCTGCTGGTCCTGCGCCCCCGCGCCCAGGCCAGCAACACCAAGGTCCACCGCGAGCAGTAGCCCCCGCCCGCCCGCCGGACGTGCGGGGGGCGGGGTGCGGCAGCGGCCCCCTCAGCCCTTGACGCAGACGACCTGCTTGAGCTTCGCCACCACCTCGACCAGGTCGCGCTGCTGGTCGATGACCTGCTCGATCGGCTTGTACGCGCTGGGGATCTCGTCCACGACGCCGGCGTCCTTGCGGCACTCCACCCCGCGGGTCTGGTCCGCGAGGTCCCGTACGGTGAAGCGCTTCTTCGCCGCGCCCCGGCTCATCCGGCGGCCGGCGCCGTGGGACGCGGAGTTGAACGCCGAGGCGTTGCCCAGACCCCGCACGATGTACGAACCGGTGCCCATGGAACCAGGGATGATGCCGTACTCGCCGCTGCCCGCGCGGATCGCGCCCTTGCGGGTGACGAGCAGGTCCATCCCGTCGTAGCGCTCCTCGGCCACGTAGTTGTGGTGGCAGGAGATCTCGGGCTCGAAGACGGGCTTCGCCTTCTTGAACTCCTTGCGGACGACCTCGCGGAGCAGGGTCATCATCACCGCGCGGTTGTACTTGGCGTACTCCTGCGCCCAGAACAGGTCGTTGCGGTAGGCCGCCATCTGCGGGGTGTCGGCGACGAAGACCGCGAGGTCCCGGTCGACCAGGCCCTTGTTGTGGGGCAGGCCCTGCGCGACCCCGATGTGGTGCTCGGCCAGTTCCTTGCCGATGTTGCGGGACCCGGAGTGCAGCATGAGCCATACCGCGTCGGACGTATCGATACAAACTTCAACAAAGTGGTTGCCCGAGCCCAGCGTGCCCATCTGCTGGGCCGCGCGTTCCGCGCGGAACTTGACCTCGTCGGCGAGTCCGTCGAAGCGGGACCAGAAGTCGGTCCAGCCCCCGGTGCGGAACCCGTGGATCGCCCCCGGGTCCACCGGGTCGGCGTGCAGCCCGCGGCCGACCGGGATGGCCTGCTCGATCTTCGTCCGCAGCCGGGAGAGGTCGCCGGGCAGGTCGCCGGCGCGCAGCGAGGTCTTCACCGCGCTCATGCCGCACCCGATGTCGACGCCGACCGCGGCCGGGCAGACCGCGCCGTGCATGGCGATGACCGAGCCGACCGTCGCGCCCTTGCCGTAGTGCACGTCGGGCATGACCGCCAGGCCCTTGATCCAGGGCAGCGAGGAGACGTTGCGCAGCTGCTGCATGGCGCCCTGCTCGACGGACGCGGGGTCGGCCCACATCCGGATCGGTACGCGCACGCCCGGCAACTCGGTGTACGACATGGTTTCCCCCCGATGGCGGTACGGATAATGGAGCGACAATACGAAGAATGGATGCGAGCCATGCTCCGCGCCGGCCCGCGAGGGCACGTGCGGCATGGCGGTCCGGTCGCACCCGCGAGCTCGTGCGAGCCGTCCGGTGCGCCCGCCCCGACGGGCGGTTTCCGCCCCCGGTGCGGTAGACATTGTGTCCAAGGCTCGCTCGTATGCGCCAAGGAATTACCGCGAGGAATGACGAAAGGGGTCCGGCCGGTGCGGTCCACGTTGCCGTCGACACGAAGGCTGCCGCTCGCCGCCGGAGCCGTCCTGACCGCGGTCGCGGTCGCCGTCCTGGGCGCGTGCACCGGTCCCGGCTCGTCCGACGGCGCGGACAAGGACGGGACGGCCGGACCGGTCGGGGGCGCCGCCGCCTCCGCGGCGCCCGGCAAGTACCAGACGCTGCCGCAGCCCTGCTCCGCGGTGGACGCGGACTCGCTGAAGCGGCTGGTGCCGGGCCTGGCCGACTACTCCGGCACGGAGGCGCTGACCTACGACACCGACCGGCTGGTGGGCTGCTCGTGGCAGGCCAAGGCGGCCGACGGCGCCTCCCGCTCGCTGAAGCTGAGCATGGTCCGCGTGGTGTCGTACGACCCGTCCGTCAGCGATGAGGCGCAGGCGACGTCGGACTTCGAGAAGAAGGCCCAGGCGGCGTCCATCCCGCTCACCCCGGCCGACGGGTCGTCGACGAACCCGACCGCCTCCTCGACGGCGTCCGGCACCTCGTCGTCCTCGTCGTCCTCGTCGTCGTCCGGCGGCTCCACCAGTTCCGGCGGCACCGGCAGCAGTTCGAGCGGCAACGCGGCCGACAGCTCCACCGGGACGAACGCGGCAAACGGCACGGACAGCACCGGCACGAGCGCCGCGAGTCTCGCCCCGCGCCTGCTGTCGGGTGTGGGAAACGCCGCATTCATCAACGACGTCGCCTCGACCGCCGGAAAGGGCGCGAGCCGCACGGTGACGCTGGTTTTCCGCACCGCGAATGTCCTGGCGACCGTCACGTACACGCAGTCCTCGACCAGCGACGCACAGCCACCGGACAGCGCTGACCTGCAAAAGGACGCCGAGAAGGTGGCCAGCGACCTCCAGCACAGGGTCGAGGGCTGACCCGGCGGGCGGACCGGGGCCGGCCCTCGACCCCTTAGGGTGGTGGGCCGAACCGGCCCGACCACCCCGCTGCCGAAGGACCCGAGACCATGGAACGACGTCGACGCCCCTCCAAGCGCCGCCTGACCGTGCTGCTCGCCTGCGCGGCCGTGCCCGCCCTGCTGGTGGCCGGCTGCTCCGGCGGCTCGTCCGGCTCGTCCGGCTCCTCCACCGCGTCCGCCTCGGGCTCGTCCGCGGACGACGGCAGCGGCAAGGGCGGTTCGGCCGCGCCGAGCGCCACCACCACCGCCCCGCTCGCCGCCGCCCGGTTCCAGACGCTGCCGTCGTCCTGCAAGACGATCACCAAGGCCACCATCAGCGACCTGGTCCCGAAGGCCAAGCACAGCGGCGGCACCGCGACGGACACCGCCGGCGCCAGCAACACCCGCAGCGGCTGCTCCTGGACCGGCAACGGCAAGGACGGCTACCAGTACCGCTGGCTGTCGGTCAGCCTGGAGCGCTACGACTCCTCGGCCGACCTCGGCGCCGCCGACCTCCAGGCGCACAAGCAGTTCACCGACCAGGTCGCCTCGGCGGAGAAGGACGCGGGCACCACCGCCACCGGCATCACCGGGCTCGGCGACGAGGCCCGGTCGATCAGCGGCTGGACGATCGTGTCGAAGGTCAAGTCGCAGAACGACTCCGTGGTGGTCCGCACCGGCAACGTCGTGGTGCTCGTCGAGTACGACGGCGCCGGCCTGGAGGGCAAGAAGAACCCGAGCGCGAAGTCCGTGGACAGCGACGCGAAGCGCGCCGCGAAGGACGTCGTCGCCGCGGTCGCGGCCGCCAACGCGTAGCACCGCCGCCGCCGGGCTCCGCGTAACAACTCGGCCTCACCCGGCCCCGTATCCGTACGTTTGTCCGACCGCGAGCGGGCCCGGGCGTCAACCGATCCTCACGACGCCACCCGTATGTGGCAGTCTGGGGCGGCCAGTTCAGGGGAAGAGGTGCCGAGCAGCAGGAGGGGCCGCGGGTGGCCGCGATACGTTTGACCCGGACACACCGGATATTGGTCGGCATCGTCATCTCCGGTGCCGTGGTGATCGCCGGGATCGGTTTCGCCGGTTCGTACGCCGCCGTGCGCACGCTCGCCCTGCACAAGGGCTTCGGCTGGTTCGCCAACGTCTTCCCGATCGGTGTGGACGCCGGGATCGTCGTCCTGCTCTCGCTCGACCTGCTGCTGACCTGGCTGCGCATCCCCTTCCCGCTGCTGCGGCAGACCGCGTGGCTGCTCACCGCCGCCACCATCGCCTTCAACGGCGCCGCGGCCTGGCCGGACGCGCTCGGCGTCGGCATGCACGCGATCATCCCGGTGCTGTTCGTGGTGTCGGTCGAGGCCGCCCGGCACGCGATCGGCCGGATCGCCGACATCACCGCCGACAAGCACATGGAGGGCGTGCGCATCACCCGCTGGCTGCTCGCCCCGCTGCCGACCTTCCGGCTGTGGCGGCGGATGAAGCTGTGGGAGCTGCGCAGTTACGAGGAGGTCATCCGGCGCGAGCAGGACCGGCTGGTCTACCGGGCCCGGCTGCGGGCGCGGTACGGCATCGCGTGGCGGCGCCGCGCCCCGGTCGAGGCGATCATGCCGCTGCGGCTGGCCCGCTACGGGGTGCCGCTGTCCGAGACGGCCGACGCGGGGCTGGAGGCGGCGGGCATCGAACTGCTGCCCCCGGCCAAGCAGTTGACGGCGGGGAGCGGTGGGGCGGACGCGCTCGCCACGGGTGACGCGGCGGACGGCGGGCAGGTCGCCGACGAGCGGGCGGGTACCGCGGGCAGGGCTGCGGCCGCGGGCCAGGCCGGCCCGGGTGGACCGGGTGGGCCGGGTGGCCGAAACGGGTCCGCCGGACCGGTGCCGAACGGCCCGGTGAGCGACCTCGACGACGACTTCGACCTGGCACTGGCCCAGGCGCAGGAGTACGAACGGCAGTTGTACGAGCGCCAGTTGCTGGAGCAGCAGGGGTACCAGCAGGGCGATTGGCAGGGCGCGCCCCACCACAGTCCGTGGTTCGCCGCGCAGCGGGCCGCCGCCCAGGCGGAGTTCCCGGGCCACCCCTACCCCGGGCCGTACGGCGGGCCGGAGTACGACGAGGCCCAACAGGGATTCGCGGCCCAACAGGGGTTCGCCGCTCAGCAGGGCCAGGCTCCGGTGCCGGGCGCCGAGCCGCAGCAACCGCAGCAACCGCAGCAACCGCAGCAACCGCAGCAACCGCAGCAACCGCAGGTGATGGTGCCCGCCGGGCCCAACCGCACCCGACCGCTGGGCACCGTGGGCACCGTGGGCACCGAGGGCGAAGTGCCGCCCGAGGCACTCAACGGTGCGAACGGCACCCCGGTCCAGGGCGAAGGCGGCATCGCGCTGCCCGGCCAGCGCACCGAGGCACCCGCTGCCGCTCCCACTCCCGAGCCGGCGGCCGAGGCGGCCCCCGCACCGGAACCGGAGTCCGACCTCGCCACCTACCCGTCCGGCACCCTGCGCCTGCCCGACGACGTGCCGGTCGCCGACGCCTACTTCGCCGCCTACCGCCAGTACGTACGAGAGCAGGGCAGCTTCCCCAACACCCGCCAGCTCGCCCGGCTGCTGGAGGAGGCGTACGGCGGCAACGCACCCGAGCAGCGCGAACTGGTCGCCGCCCACCGCGAGTTGCGCTACCGCTACACCTCCGAGGCAGAGGCCGAGTACATCCCCTGATCGGGCGCCGATCCGGCCCGCCCCGCCCCTGATGCCGATCCGGCGGGGCGCCGCACTGCCGCACGGCGCCCCGCTCCTGCGGCCGGGAGCCGGCCGTCAGCAGACAGTCAGGAACCGCCGCCCAGCAGCGACCGCACCCGGTCCTGGCCCACGGCCAGCAGCAGGGTCGGCAGCCGCGGACCGGTGTCCCGGCCGACCAGCAGTTCGTACAGCAGCACGAAGAACGACCGCTGGGCCGCCTTGAGTTCGGGCGTCGGCTTCGCGTCGGGCGTCAGGCCGGCCCGGATCTTCGGGACCGCGTAGACCAGGGTGGTCAGGCCGTCCAGCGACCAGTGGCTGTCCAGGCCGTCCAGCAGCAGCTTCAGGGAGCCGCGGTCGGCGTCGTCGAGCGCGGCGAGGCGGTCGGTGTCGGGCTGGTCGCGCACCACGGTGCGCTGCTCGGCCGGGACGTACGTCGCGATCCAGTCCTCGGCGCGGTCCAGCCGCGGCCGCACCTCGGCGAGCGAGGTGAGCGGGTGCTCCGGGTCCAGCTCGGAGAGGATGCGCAGCGTCTGCTCCTCGGCGCCCGCGGTCACGTCGGCGACCGAGGCGAGGGTGCGGTACGGCAGCGGGTGGACGGTGCGCGGGAGTTCACCGCGGGCGGTGCCGACCGCCCGGCCGTACGCCGCCGCGTCGGCGGGGAGCACGGTGCCGTCGGCGACCTTGCGGGAGAGCGCGTCCCACTCGTCGTACAGCCGCTGGATCTCCTGGTCGAAGGCGATCTTGAAGGACTGGTTGGGCCGGCGGCGGGCGTACAGCCAGCGCAGGATCTGCGGCTCCATGATCCGCAGGGCGTCGCCGGGGGTGGGCACGCCGCCCTTGGACGAGGACATCTTGGCCATGCCGGAGATGCCGACGAACGCGTACATCGGCCCGATCGGCTGCTTGCCGCCGAAGATCGGTCCGACGATCTGCCCGCCGACCTGGAAGGACGACCCGGGCGAGGAGTGGTCGACGCCGGAGGGCTCGAAGACCACGCCTTCGTACGCCCAGCGCATCGGCCAGTCGACCTTCCAGACCAGCTTGCCGCGGTTGAACTCGCTGAGCCGGACCGTCTCGGAGTGGCCGCAGGCGCAGGTGTAGCTGAGCTCGGTGCTCTCGTCGTCATAGCTGGTGACGGTGGTGAGGTCCTTGCCGCAGCGCGCGCAGTACGGCTTGTACGGGTAGTACTCCGCGCCGGCGCCGCTGCCGTCGTCCTCCGCCGCGGCGCCCGAGCCCTCGGCGGCCGCCAGCTCCGCCTCGTCGACCGGCTTCTGGCCCTGCTTGGCGGCGGGGGCGGCCTTCTTCGTGCGGTACTGCGCGAGGATCGCGTCGATGTCGGCGCGGTGCCGCATGGCGTGCAGCACCTGGTCGCGGTAGGCACCCGCGGTGTACTGCGCGGTCTGGCTGATGCCGTCGAACTCCACGCCGAGGGCGCCCAGGGCGTCGACCATGGCGGACTTGAAGTGCTCCGCCCAGTTCGGGAACGGGGAGCCGGCCGGGGCGGGCACCGAGGTCAGCGGCTTGCCGATGTGCTCGGCCCACGAGTCGTCGACGCCGGGGATGCCCTTGGGCACCTTGCGGTACCGGTCGTAGTCGTCCCAGGAGATGAGGTGGCGCACCTCGATGCCGCGGCGCCGGATCTCGTCGGCCACCAGGTGCGGGGTCATGACCTCGCGGAGGTTTCCCAGGTGGATCGGGCCGGAGGGGCTGAGCCCGGACGCGACGACAACGGGTTTCCCGGGGGCGCGGCGCTCCGACTCGGCGATGACGTCGTCCGCGAAACGGGAGACCCAGTCGGCCTCGGTGCTTGCTGCCACGGTCCTCTTCTTCCTGGGGGTCTTCGACGGTGCTCGCCGCCGGCCGCGAAGCGTCCGCGGGACCGGCGGGCCGGGACCTGCCCGGCACCTTCATTCTCCCAGACCCGGCGCGTGCGGCGGCCAGCGAATAATCCGCCTGTGGACAACCCGGCGCGGCCGCTTCCGCCTGTGGATAACCCGGTGAGGGGGTCGCGGGGCCCGTGGGACAATGATGTCGCCACGGTCGCGTGGCACGTCCGATCTCCCGACACACGGAACGGCACCTCCATGGCCTCGGTCGCTTCCCTCTCCGCCTCGCTCCAGCAGCGCGTCTCCGCAGCCCTCGCGGCCGCGGTGCCGTCGGCCGTCGACGCCGACCCGCTGCTGCGACGAAGCGACCGGGCGGACTTCCAGGCGAACGGGGTGCTGGGCCTGGCCAAGCGGGCGAAGGCCAATCCGCGGGAGCTGGCCGCGGCCGTGGTCGCCGCGCTGCCCGCGGACGAGGTGGTCGGCGAGGTCGAGGTCTCCGGCCCCGGCTTCCTGAACATCACGGTGCCGGACGCGGCGATCACCGCCAACCTCGCCCTGCGCGCGGCCGACGAGCGGCTCGGCGTGCCCGGCAAGGCCGCCCCGGGCACCACCGTCATCGACTACGCGCAGCCGAACGTGGCGAAGGAGATGCACGTCGGCCATCTGCGGTCCTCGGTGATCGGCGACGCGATCGCGAAGATCCTGGAGTTCGAGGGCGAGAAGGTGGTGCGGCGGCACCACATCGGCGACTGGGGCACCCAGTTCGGCATGATGATCCAGTACCTGCTGGAGCACCCGCATGCGCTGGACCACACCGAGGCGGCCGGCACGGACGCCGGTGAGGCGTCCATGTCCCGGCTCGACCGGCTCTACAAGGAGTCCCGGGCGCTCTTCGACACCGACGAGGCGTTCAAGGAGCGGGCGCGGCGCCGGGTGGTCGACCTCCAGGCCGGCGACCCCGAGACCCTGGCGACCTGGCAGCGCTTCGTCGACGAGTCGAAGATCTACTTCTTCTCCGTCTACGACAAGCTGGACATCGCGATCGCCGACGAGGACATCGTCGGCGAGTCGGGGTACAACGACATGCTGGTCGAGACGTGCGAGCTGCTGGAGAAGTCCGGGGTGGCGGTGCGCTCGGAGGGCGCGCTGTGCGTCTTCTTCGACGACATCAAGGGCAAGGACGGCGAGCTGGTACCGCTGATCGTCCGCAAGTCCGACGGCGGCTTCGGGTATGCGGCGACGGACCTGTCCGCGATCCGCAACCGCACCGGCGACCTGCACGCCGACACCCTGCTCTACGTGGTGGACGTCCGGCAGTCGCTGCACTTCCGGATGGTCTTCGAGACCGCGCGGCGGGCCGGCTGGCTCACCGACGGCGTGGTGGCGCGCCACCTGCCGTTCGGCACCGTGCTCGGCGCCGACGGCAAGCCGTTCAAGACCCGGGCCGGTGCCAGCGTCAAGCTGGAGGACCTGCTCGACGAGGCGGTCCAGCGGGCCACCGCGGTGGTGCGGGAGAAGGGCGAGAAGATCGGCCTGTCCGAGCAGGAGATCGTGGACAACGGCCGGCAGGTGGGCATCGGCGCGGTGAAGTACGCCGACCTGTCCACGTCGCTGGGCCGGGACTACATCTTCGACCTGGACCGGATGGTCTCGCTCAACGGCGACACCAGCGTCTACCTCCAGTACGCCTACGCCCGGACCCGGTCGATCTTCCGGAAGGCGGCGGCCGGCCAGCGCCCCGTCGCCCACCCCGAGCTGGCCCTGGAGCCGGCCGAGCGGGCGCTGGGGCTGCACCTGGACGCCTTCGGGGACGCTCTGGCGGAGGTCGCCGAGAGCTACGAACCGCACCGGCTCGCCTCGTATCTCTTCCAGCTCGCCTCGCTGTTCACCACGTTCTACGAGCAGTGCCCGGTGCTGACCGCCGACGGCGGCCCGGCCCAGGTGGAGAACCGCCTGCTGCTGTGCGAGCTGACCGGCCGGACCCTCAGCAAGGGCCTGGAACTCCTCGGCATCCGCAGCCCCGAGCGCCTCTGACCCCTCCCGCCGCTCCCACCAGCGGCACAAGCGGGGCCGTCCCGGTGGACGGCCCCGCTTGTGCTGCTCCGCTCCGGGCGGCCGGTGCTACTTCAGGACCACGACCGTGGAGCCGATGACGGTGTTGTTCCAGATCTTGGTCTCGTCGGCACGGTGGACGCGGATGGCGCCGGTGCGCAGTGCGGAGGAGGGGGCGGTGACCTTGTCGTCGATCGGGGCGGAGAAGGCCACCCAGGTCTCGGCGGTGTACTCGAAGAAGACGACGTGTTCGACGTGGACGCCGTCGGAGCCGGTGCCGGTGGCGTTGCGCCCGGTCACGTAGTGGGTGCCGACCTGGGCGGGCACGGTGCCGGGCTGCACCAGGAAGGTGGAGGTGGGCCCGGAGCGCGGGACCACCCACACGCGGTGCTGGGAGATCGAGTAGACGATCCGCTTACCGGTGTCGGAGTGCGCGGGCACCGGCGGCGGGGTCTGCGGGGACTGCTTGCTCGCCGAGGGGTGCGGCGCGGGCGCCGCCGTGGCCGGCTTGCCGCCCGGGGCCGATCCGCTGGCCTGGATCGCCAGCACCGACACCACGGCCATCGCCCCGGCCGTCAGGCCGCTGACCGTGGCCCACGAGGGTATGCCCCGACTCATCGGACCCCCTCCCCTTCCTCAACAAGCACCCGCCCGGCGGCCGTCAGAGCCGCTGGGCGACTTCCGTGGCCCAGTAGGTCAGGATCATGTTCGCGCCCGCCCGCCGGATCGACGTCAGCGTCTCCATGATCGTACGGTCCCGGTCGATCCAGCCCTTCTCGGCGGCGGCCTCGACCATCGCGTACTCCCCGGAGACCTGGTACGCCGCGACCGGCACGTCGACGGTGTCCGCGACCTTCCTCAGCACGTCAAGATACGGCAAGCCGGGCTTGACCATCACCATGTCCGCGCCCTCCGCGAGGTCGAGCGCCAGCTCGCGCATCGACTCGCGCAGGTTCGCCGGGTCCTGCTGGTAGGTCTTGCGGTCGCCCTTGAGCGAGGAGCCGGTGGCCTCCCGGAAGGGGCCGAAGAAGGCGGAGGCGTACTTCACGGTGTAGGCGAGGATCGCCACGTCCTGGCGGCCGATCTCGTCCAGTGCGTCGCGCACCACACCGACCTGGCCGTCCATCATCCCGGACGGGCCGACCACATGGACACCGGCGTCGGCCTGTACCTGGGCCATCTCCGCGTAGCGCTCCAGCGTCGCGTCGTTGTCGACCCGGCCCTGGTCGTCCAGCACACCGCAGTGGCCGTGGTCGGTGAACTCGTCCAGGCACAGGTCGGACATCACGATGACGTCGTCGCCGACCTCGGAGACGACGTCGCGGATCGCCTGCTGGAGGATGCCGTCGGGGTCGGTGCCGGCGCTGCCCACCGCGTCCTTGGTCTCCGGGACGCCGAAGAGCATCAGGCCGCCCACGCCCGCCGCGGCCGCCTCCACGGCGGCCTTGCGGAGGGTGTCGCGGGTGTGCTGCACCACACCGGGCATCGAGGCGACGTCGACGGGGGCGCTGATGCCCTCGCGGACGAACATCGGGAGGATCAGCTCCGCCGGGTCCAGGCGGGTCTCGGCGACCAGGCGGCGCATCGCGGGTGAGGTGCGCAGGCGCCTCGGCCGCGCTCCGGGGAACTCGCCGTACCGGCTGCTCATCGGCTGCGCCGCCTTTCTGTGGACAACAGGGCCGTTTTCCACGGTACGCCCGCGCACAGGGTGCAGTTGCCGACGATCAGTCGGTGCCCCAGGTACCCTCAGGCGCCCCCGGGCCCTCCCTGGCGCCACGCCCCGGACCCCTCGGCAGGCGGCCCCCGAACCGACAGGACCGCCCGCCCCCGGCACTTCCGCGCCGGCTACACCCGGGAGCGGCGGCGCGCCCCGGGACGGCGCTCGCTGGGTCGCGTGACGGGGTCGCCCGCCGCCTCCGCCGCCGTACGCCGCGCCCGCCCGAACTCCGCCAGCGCCTGCGCCAGCGCGTGCACGGACGGCTCGGGGGCCATCACGTCCACCCGCAGCCCGTGCTCCTCCGCCGTCTTCGCCGTCGCGGGCCCGATGCACGCGATGACCGTCACGTTGTGCGGCTTCCCGGCGATCCCGACGAGGTTGCGCACCGTCGAGGACGACGTGAAGAGCACCGCGTCGAACCCGCCGCCCTTGATCGCCTCGCGGGTCTCGGCCGGCGGCGGCGAGGCGCGCACCGTCCGGTAGGCGGTCACGTCGTCGACCTCCCAGCCGAGTTCGACCAGACCGGCCACGAGCGTCTCGGTGGCGATGTCGGCGCGCGGCAGGAACACCCGGTCGATCGGGTCGAAGACCGGGTCGTAGGGCGGCCAGTCCTCCAGCAGCCCGGCGGCGGACTGCTCGCCGCTGGGCACCAGGTCCGGCTTGACGCCGAACTCGACCAGCGCCTGCGCGGTCTGCTCGCCGACGGCGGCGACCTTTATCCCGGCGAACGCCCGGGCGTCGAGGCCGTACTCCTCGAACTTCTCGCGGACCGCCTTGACCGCGTTGACCGAGGTGAACGCGATCCACTCGTAGCGGCCGGTGACCAGGCCCTTGACCGCGCGCTCCATCTGCTGCGGGGTGCGCGGGGGTTCGACCGCGATGGTCGGCACCTCGTGCGGCACCGCGCCGTAAGAGCGCAGCTGGTCCGACAGGGACGCGGCCTGCTCCTTGGTGCGCGGCACCAGCACCCGCCAGCCGAAGAGCGGCTTGGTCTCGAACCAGGACAGCTGCCGCCGGTGCGCGGTGGGCTCGCCGACGACGGCTATCGCGGCGATCGGGCCCTCCGGCGTCGGCAGCGCCTTGGTCGCCTTCAGCTCGGCCGCGATGGTCGCCAGGGTCGCGCTCCAGGTGCGCTGGCGGGTGGTGGTGCCGGCCACGGTGACGGTCAGCGCGGTGTCGGGCTTGCGCCCGGCGGCGACGAGTTCGGCGGCGGCCGAGGCGACGGTCTGGAGGGTGGTGGAGACCACCAGCGTCGCGGAGCTGGCGCCGACCTCGCCCCAGCACTGGTCGGAGGCGGTGGCCGCGTCCACGAACCGGACGTCGCCGCTGAGCGGCACACCGGCGTACGCGGGCACGCCGAGCGCGGCGGCGACGCCGGGGACGACCTCGAACGGGATGCCCGCGTGGGCGCAGGCGAGCATCTCCTCGGCCGCGGAGGCGTCCAGTCCGGGGTCGCCGGCGATCGCGCGGACCACCCGCTTACCGGTGCGCGCGGACGACATGACAAGCTGTGTCGCAGCAGCGGCGGCGTCCAACACCTCGCCGTCGGCGGCGGGTTCGGCCGTGCCCACGTCGGCGCGGGCGTGGCCGCGGACGACGTCGAGCACGTCGCCGGGACCGATCAGCACGTCGGCGAGGCCCAGGGCCTCGACGGCGCGCAGGGTCAGCAGGCCCGGGTCACCGGGCCCGGCGCCGAGGAAGGTCACGTGCCCGGCGGCTGGGGCGGCCGGACCGGCGGCGGTGCCGGCCGGGTTGGTTGTAACGACGGCGGCGGGGTTCAAGATGTGCGCTCCCCCATAAGACCGGCCGCGCCCTTGGCGAGCATCGCCACGGCGAGTTCGCGGCCAACGGCCCGCGCCTCGTCGTCCGACGCCGGTACGGGACCGGTGGTGGACATCTGCACCAGCGTGGTGCCGTCGGTGGTGCCGACGACGCCGCGCAGGCGCAGCTCGGTAAACTGCCCGTCGGCCACGAGGTCGGCCAGCGCGCCCACAGGGGCGGAGCAACCGGCCTCAAGGGCGGCGAGCAGGGATCGCTCGGCGGTCACGGCAGCCCGGGTGAACGGGTCGTCGAGTTCGGCGAGCTGTGCGGCCAACTCCTGGTTGGAGGCGGCGCATTCGACGGCGAGCGCGCCCTGCCCGGGAGCGGGCAGGCTGACGCCGGTGTCGATGAGCTCGCTCGCCTCGGCGAGTCTGCCGATACGGTTCAGCCCGGCGGCGGCCAGGACGACCGCGTCGAGTTCGCCTGAAGTAACGTACCCGATTCGGGTGTCAACATTGCCACGGATCGGGACCGTCTCGATCTCCAGTCCGTGTGACCGTGCCCACGCGTTGAGCTGGGCCATCCGGCGCGGCGAGCCGGTGCCGACCCTGGCGCCGGGCGGCAGTTCGGCGAAAGTGAGCCCGTCGCGGGCCACCAGCGCGTCGCGCGGGTCCTCGCGGACCGGGATCGCGGCGAGCACCAGGGCGTCGGGCGCCGTGGTGGGCAGGTCCTTGAGGCTGTGCACGGCGAAGTCGATGTCACCGGCGAGCAGCGCGTCGCGCAGCGCGGAGACGAAGACCCCGGTGCCGCCGATGCGGGCGAGCTCCTCCTTGGAGACGTCGCCGTAGGTGGTGATCTCGACGAGTTCGACGGCCCGGCCGGTCAGCTGCCGGACCTGGTCGGCGATCATGCCGGACTGCGCCATCGCGAGTTTGCTGCGGCGGGTGCCCAACCGCAGTGGCGCCGCGCTGTCGGTGGAGCCGCGCCGCGCGGCGCGTGCGGCCGGGTCCGCCGGCTGGTCCGAGAGCTGGTCCGACGGCTGGTCCGTCGGCGACGGCGGCTGGTCCGCGCCGGTCGTTCCGGGGGCCGCGGCCGGCGGCCGCACCGTTTCCGGCTCCGGCCCCGCAGGGTTACTCATTGCCCGCCTCGATTCGGTTCGGTGCCACCCGGGTCGGCGGCCGGGTGTCGGCCCGGCTGACGGCGGCGACCGCCTGCGGGTCGAGGTCGAAGAGTTCGCGCAGCGCGTCGGCGTACCCGGCGCCGCCGGGCTCGCCGGCCAGCTGCTTGACCCGCACGGTCGGCGCGTGCAGGAGCTTGTCCACCACGCGGCGGACGGTCTGGGTGATCTCGGCACGCTGCTTGTCGTCCAGGCCGGGCAGCCTACCGTCGAGGCGGGCGAGTTCACCCGCCACGACATCGGCGGCCATCGCGCGCAGCGCGACCACGGTCGGGGTGATCCGGGCCGCCCGCTGGGCCGCGCCGAAGGCGGCGACCTCCTCGGAGACGATCGCCCGGACCTGGTCCACGTCGGCGGCCATGGGCGCGTCGGCGGAGGCCGCGGCGAGCGACTCGATGTCGGCGAAGTGCAGCCCGTCGATGTGGTGGGCGGCCGCGTCCACGTCCCGCGGCATCGCCAGGTCCAGTACGGCCAGCGGCCCGTCCGCGGTGCGGCGGCGTACGGCGCCGCGCAGGTCGTCGGCGGTCAGCACCAGGCCGGTGGCGCCGGTGCAGGACACGACGAGATCGGCGTCGGCGACCGCGCCGGACACCTCGTCGATGGTCAGGGCGCGGGCGCTCAGCCCGGGGTGCTGCTCGCCGAGCATGGCGGCCAGCCGCTGGGCGCGCTCGACGGTGCGGTTGGCGACGGCCAGTTCGCGCACCCCGGCGCGGGCGAGGGTCGCCGCGGCCAGCGAGGACATCGAGCCGGCGCCGACCACCAGGGCGCGGCGGCCGGCGAGCGGGCCGGTGGCCGGGGCGAGTTGGGACAGCCCGAAGGTGACCAGGGACTGCCCGGCCCGGTCGATGCCGGTCTCGGAGTGGGCGCGCTTGCCGACCCGCAGCGCCTGCTGGAACAGGTCGTTGAGCAGGCGGCCGGCGGTGTGCTGCTGCTGGCCGAGGGCCAGGGCGTCCTTGATCTGGCCGAGGATCTGGCCCTCGCCGACCACCATGGAGTCCAGCCCGCAGGCCACCGACAGCAGGTGGTGGACGGCGCGGTCCTCGTAGTGCACGTAGAGGTGCGGGGTCAGCTCGTCCAGGCCGGCCGAGCTGTGCTGGGCGAGCAGCGTGGACAGTTCGGCGACCCCGGCGTGGAACTTGTCGACGTCGGCGTACAGCTCTATCCGGTTGCAGGTGGCCAGCACCACGGCCTCGGCGGCCGGTTCGCAGGCGACTGTGTCCTGGAGCAGCTTGGGCCGCGCGCCCTCGGGCAGGGCGGCGCGCTCCAGCACGCTGACGGGGGCGGTGCGGTGGCTCAGCCCGACGACCAGAAGACTCATGAACACTCCCCGTCGCCCGCGGACCGGACGGCGCCGGACCCACCTCGCCGCATGGCGCTGCGCTCGTTCATGCCGGCATCACGGCGGGTACGTCGCCGTCCGGGTCCTGGCGTTCCTCACCGGCCTTGCGCTGCTCGTGGAAGGCGAGGATCTGCAGCTCGATGGAGAGGTCGACCTTGCGCACGTCGACGCCGTCGGGCACCGACAGCACCGTCGGCGCGAAGTTGAGGATGGAGGTCACACCGGCCGTGACGAGGCGGTCGGTGACCTCCTGGGCGGCGCCGGCCGGGGTGGCGATCACGCCGATGGACACCTGGTTGTCCGCGACGATCGTCTCGAGCTCGTCGATGTGCCGCACCGGCAGGCCCGCGACCAGCCGGCCGGCCAGGGCCGCGTCGGCGTCCAGCAGCGCGGCGACGCGGAAGCCGCGGGAGGCGAACCCGCCGTAGTTGGCGAGTGCGGCGCCCAGGTTGCCGATACCGACGATGACCACGGGCCAGTCCTGGGTGAGGCCGAGTTCACGGCTGATCTGGTAGACGAGGTACTCCACGTCGTATCCGACTCCCCGGGTCCCGTAGGAGCCCAGGTAGGAGAAGTCCTTGCGCAGCTTCGCGGAGTTGACTCCGGCGGCGGCGGCGAGTTCTTCCGAGGAGACGGTGGGCACCGAGCGCTCCGAGAGTGCTGTCAGTGCCCGCAGATACAGCGGAAGCCTGGCGACGGTGGCCTCGGGAATTCCTCGGCCGCGGGTCGCCGGTCGGTGTGTTCGGCCAGTTGCCACGGTGCTCCTGCGGGTAGAGCTGGGCTGAGGGCGACCGCGGTCTTTGGGGACGCCCCGTGGACGCCAGGCTATGTCTTTGTGAACGCGTGCACAAAGATGGTGTCCGATTTGCCCGGCGGAAGTGATGGGCATCACGCGTGCCCGTGGCGGGCATGCGGCACTGTTCGGCGGGCCGAATCGTTGCCGCGCCGCAGCCACAGGCCGTCCGCCGCCGCGAGCAGGCCGGACGGCTCCGGCCAGGGCAGCCCGGCCGCGGCCGCCAGCAGGTCGGACAGGCCCGGCAGTTGCGGGGCGTGGTGCGCGAACAGCGCGGCGGTGGCGCGGACGTCACCGAGCGCGGTGTGCGGACTCCAGTCGGTGACGCCGATGCGCGCCGCGCAAGCGCGCAGCGACAGTCCGTACGGCGCCGACGGGCCCAGCGCCGCCGCGGTCCGCATGGTGCACACCTCGGGCGCCGCGGGCAGCCGCAGTCCCAGCCGGGCGTACTCCGCGGCCAGGAAGGCCCGGTCGCAGCCGACGTTGTGGCCGACCAGCACCCGGCCGCGCAGCAGCGCCAGCAGCCGCGCCGCGATCGCGGCGAACCGCGGGGCTCCGGCCAGGTGTTCCGCCTCGATGCCGTGGATGTGCGTGGGGCCGACCGGGCCCTGCGGGTCGATCAGCGTGGTGAACTCGCCCTGCGGCACCAGGTCCCGGTCCAGCAGCAGCACCGCGAGCTCGACCACCCGGTGCCGGTGCGAGGACGAGCCCGTCGCCTCCACGTCCACGACGGCATAGCCGTACGAACCCTGGCTCCGGCCCGGAAGCACGCGCCCACGCTCCTCACGCATCGCCCCCGGGTGTACAAAACGCCCCCGATGGTAGTCGAACACGCGGCTACGCAGGCAATCCGCCCAAAAGCACCCACCACCGCCGGGCCGCGGGCACCGCCGGACGGGCCGGCGACGGTCAGGCGCCAAGGTCGGGCGCCGAGGTCGGGCGGCGGTCACATTCCGATCAGGTCAGGCGAGTGCCGCCCGCAGCCGCCGCTCGTCGACCCGCCAGAACGTGTGCTGCTCGCCGTCGACGAGCACCACCGGAATCTGCTCCCAGTAGCGGTCGTGCAACGCGGCGTCCT
Organism: Actinacidiphila sp. bgisy144; assembly: GCF_057708105.1. Classification (NCBI taxonomy): domain Bacteria; kingdom Bacillati; phylum Actinomycetota; class Actinomycetes; order Kitasatosporales; family Streptomycetaceae; genus Actinacidiphila; species Actinacidiphila sp. bgisy144. The sequence continues at coordinate 594,926 of NZ_JBYIRM010000001.1, forward strand.
GGGTGATGTCCTGCTCGGTCACGACCGCGCCGGTCTCGGCCGCGACCTTCGAGATCACGGCGCGGGCGTCGTCGCAGAGGTGGCAGCCGGGCCGGCCGATCAGGGTCACCGTCTTCGGGGTCGTCGTCATGCCCGCCATTGTGTCCCGCGCCGTTCACGCGCCCGCATCCCGGCCGAAGCGGGCCCGCCCCCGGACCTCGTTATGCTCGCGGCATGGCCGCTCTCAAATGGCTCACCCCCCGTAGGCAGTCCGCCACCGAGCGGAGCGTGCTGGCAGGAGAGGCCGCCGCGGAGGCCGCGCTCGACCACCGGACGCAGGCCGGCGACGCGGCCGCCGAACCGGCGGAGCAGCAGTTCCCGGTGGCGGGCGACCCGCGGGCCGCCGCCTTCTTCGACCTCGACAACACCGTGATGCAGGGCGCCGCGCTCTTCCACTTCGGCCGCGGCCTGTACAAGCGGAAGTTCTTCGACAAGCGCGACCTGCTGCGGTTCGCCTGGCAGCAGGCGTACTTCCGGCTGGCCGGCGCCGAGGACCCCGAGCACATGCAGGACGCCCGCGACAGCGCGCTGTCCATCGTCAAGGGGCACCGGGTGGCGGAACTGACGGCCATCGGCGAGGAGATCTACGACGAGTACATGGCCGGGAAGATCTGGCCCGGCACCCGCGCCCTCGCCCAGGCCCACCTCGACGCCGGGCAGCGGGTGTGGCTGGTGACGGCCGCGCCGGTGGAGACCGCCGCGATCATCGCCCGCCGGCTCGGGCTGACCGGGGCGCTGGGCACCGTCGCGGAGTCGGTCGACGGCGTCTACACCGGCCGGCTGGTCGGCGAGCCGCTGCACGGCCCGGCCAAGGCCGAGGCGGTACGGGCGCTGGCGACGGCCGAGGACCTCGACCTGTCGCGGTGCGCGGCCTACAGCGACTCCACCAACGACATCCCGATGCTCTCGCTGGTCGGCCACCCCTACGCGATCAACCCCGACAGCGGGCTGCGCAAGCACGCGCGGGCCGAGGGCTGGCGGCTGCGCGACTACCGCACCGGGCGGAAGGCCGCGAAGATCGGGATTCCCGCGGCCGCGGGCATGGGTGCGGTGGCCGGCGGCGTCCTGGCGGCCCTGGCCGCCCGCAGACGCTACCGCTAGCCGCCCGGGCGAGCCCAACACCCCGACACGGCGGAGAGGCGCGCGGCGCCGTACGGAAGCGCGTGCGGCGCGCTCCGTACGATTCCGCGCGCCCGCGCCCGCCCGCGCGCACGGCTCGCGCCGGTGCACCGGAACACGCGCCCCGCACGGCACGCACGGCTCGTTCGGCCGGACCAGCGGCTCGCATCCGCGACTTCGACACGAGCACAACACGCGCTTCACACGAGCGCTTCACGACTCGAAGTGGTCAACTCGGGCGCCCCGTTCGATAATTGGTCGATCACGATTCCGCACAGGAAGTGCCGGAAACGGCGATTTCCACAACTCGGTGTAGCGCCGCCTGTACGAAGCGTTATTCTCCTCAGACGCATTCCGGTACCCGCACGTCGCCACGACGGGTGAACGGTCCCGTACTGCACGTGATGGAAGTTCTGCCTCTGGGAGTCCCGTGTACCCACACGACGGGGTTGTCACCTCCGGCCTGGCTGCGCTGCGCGCTCTGGTCACCGACCAGTTGCCGCGTGTCCCCGCGTACGCCGCGCCCGCCCTCGCCACGTCCGGTCCCACCGTCCCCGGCCCCGCCTACGCCCTGGCCGAAATCAGCACCGCCGCAGGCAGACGCACCCGCAACAGCAGCCCGCAGCGCGGCCAGGCCGCCGACAAGGCCGCCCCGGCCCGACGGCCCGCGTCGGACACCGACAGCGGCCGCATGATGGACCTGGTCGAAGCCGCGCAGAGCGGCGAGACCGAAGCCTTCGGCCGGCTCTACGACCACTACAGCGACACCGTCTACCGGTACATCTACTACCGGGTGGGCTCCAAGGCGACAGCCGAGGACCTCACCAGCGAGACGTTTCTGCGCGCCCTGCGCCGTATCGGCACCTTCACCTGGCAGGGCCGCGACTTCGGCGCCTGGCTGGTCACGATCGCCCGCAACCTGGTCGCCGACCACTTCAAGTCGAGCAGGTTCCGGCTCGAAGTGACCACCGGTGAAATGCTGGACGCCAACGAAGTGGCCCGCAGCCCCGAGGAATCGGTGCTCGAACAGCTCTCCAACGAAGCGCTGCTCACCGCCGTCCGCAAGCTCAACCCGCAGCAGCAGGAGTGCATCACCCTGCGCTTCCTCCAGGGCCTGTCGGTGGCCGAAACCGCCCGGGTGATGGGCAAGAACGAGGGCGCCATCAAGACGCTCCAGTACCGCGCGGTGCGCACCCTGGCCCGGCTGCTGCCCGAAGACGCCCGATGAGTGGCGCCCAGGGCGTACGCTGCCCGATCATCAGACCTGCGTAACCCAACCGGACCGGCACTCGTTGCAACACATGCAGACACTTCCGCGCCGCACGCCGCTCACCGCTTTTCACCCGATCGGGTGGACGGCTTCGGAGAGGGCAACCTTCCGGACGGCGGGTGGAGTCGAGTGTGGAGACGAGAGGAGGTGCCGCCCGTGATCGGACAGGCAACGGCACACCGTCGGGCGAACGCCTTCGCCCAGGCGGTCGAGGACGCCGGGCTCGACGGCGGCCGCGAGGACAGCACCGGCGGACACGGCGCCGGTGCCGGCACGGACGGCGCAGCGGACAGCCGCGGCGGCGGTACGCCCGGGGGCGCGTCCAGCGGTGCGCACAGCGCCGGCGAGACGCACGGCACGCACGCCGCCGACCGCCACGCCGACCCCGAGCAGGGTGCGATGGTCGCCCTCGCCGGTGCCATCGGCCGGCGCCCGCGCCCCGCGATGGACCCCGCGCGCAAGACGGTGCAGCGCGCCCAGCTGATCGCCGCCATGGAGCAGGCGATCGCCGACGGCAGCTTCCGCCCCGCCACCCGCGTGCCCGAGCAGCGCGGTGAGAGCGGCCGGCTCGCACCGGCCGCCGCCCTGCGCCGGTTCGCCCCGCGCTCCCGGCTGTCCCGCCGGCTCGCGGTCGGCGGGCTGACGATGGGGGTCGCCGCGGGCGCCCTGGGCGGTGTCGCCGCGGCGAGCACCAACGCCCTGCCCGGCGACAGCCTGTACGGCCTCAAGCGCAGCATGGAGGACATCAAGCTGGACATGGCGGGCAGCGACGCCTCCCGGGGCAAGGTCTACCTCGACATGGCGTCCACCCGCATGCAGGAGGCGCGCCGGCTGATGGACCGCGGCCGCGGCGGGCAGCTCGACCCCGAGTCCGTCGCCGAGGTGCGCAGGGCGCTGTCCGGGATGCACCAGGAGGTGGCCGAGGGGCACCGCCTGCTCACCGACGCCTACCGCAAGAACGGCTCGCTCCAGCCGATGGAGCTGCTCAACAGCTTCGCGGAGAGCCACCGCCAGGGCTGGACCGACCTGAGCGGCAAGCTGCCCAGCCAGCTCACCGACGTCTCCGACCAGGTGACCTCGCTCTTCGACGCCATAGACGCGGAGGTCGCGCCGCTGTCGCTGCCGCAGAAGGACCACTCCGGCGCCTCCGCCACCCATGGCGCGGACTCCGGCACCGGTCACGACGGCGGCCCGCGCGGCGGCTCCCCCTCGAGCGGCCCGTCCGCGACGGCCACGTCGAAGGACACGGCCGGGGACGACAGCGGGCAGAACCCCAGCCCCTCGCCCTCGGACAGCACCGCCGACGGACTGATCGGCGGCTCGGGCAACCTGCTCGGCACCGCGCCGAAGCTCCCGGACCTGCCGGAGACGACCCCGACGCCGACCCCCAGCCCCACCCAGCACTCCGTCGAGCTGCCCCCGCTGCTCCCCGGGCTGCTCCCCGGCCTCGGCCTGACCAGCAGCACCGACGACAGCTGACGCGGCACCGTGCGGCGCCGCCCGGTCAGAAGAACACCGAGCGGCGCTCCACCAGCAGTTCGTACAGCGTGTGCTGGATGGTCTCCCGCACCTGGTCGGTCAGGTTGAAGACGAGCATCGGGTCGTCCGCGGCCTCCGGAGCGTAGGAGTCCGTGGGGATCGGCTCGCCGAACTGGATCGTCCACTTCGTCGGAAGCGGAACCAGGCCGAGCGGGCCGAGCCAGGGGAAGGTCGGGGTGAGCGGGAAGTACGGGAAGCCGAAGACCCGGGCGAGGGTGCGGGAGTTGCCCACCATCGGGTAGATCTCCTCGGCGCCCACCACCGAGCACGGCACGATCGGCACCTTCGTTTTCAGTGCCGTCGCCACGAACCCGCCCCGCCCGAACCGCTGGAGCTTGTACCGCTCCGAGAAGGGCTTGCCCAGGCCCTTGAAGCCCTCGGGCATCACCCCGACCACCTCGCCCCGCTCCAGCAGCAGTTGCGCGTCCTCCGCGCAGGCGAGGGTGTGGCCGGCCTTCCGCGCCAGCTCGTTGACGACCGGCATCATGAACACCAGGTCCGCGGCGAGCAGCCGGAGGTGGCGGCCGGCCGGATGGTGGTCGTGCACCGCGACCTGGGTCATCAGCGCGTCGATCGGCAGCGTCCCGGAGTGGTTCGACACCACCAGGGCGCCGCCCTCGGCGGGGATGTTCTCGATGCCCCTGACCTCGACCCGGAAGTACCCCTCGTACAGCGGGCGCAGCAGCGACAGCAGCACCTGGTCGGTCAGCTCGGCGTCGAAGCCGAACTCGTCGACGTCGTAGTCCCCGGTCACCCGCCGCCGCAGGAAGGACAGGCCGCCGGCGACCTTCCGCTCCCACGGGCCGCCGAGCAGCCGGTCGGCGACCGCGCCGAACGCCGCGGACAGCGACGCCCCGAGGTCCTCCGCACCGCCCGGGCCACCGCCCTCCGCCGCCGGATCGTCGGCCGCCTCCGGGCGGACACCGTCGGCGGCGCCTCCACCGCCGCCGTGCGGGCCGTGTCCGGCGCCTGCCGGCGGTGTTCCGTCCGCCTGTGCCGGAATGCCCGGGCCGTCCTCCGGAACGGCCGCCAGCGGCGCCTGGGCGGCACCCGCGGCCTTCTGCCCGGACCCCGCCGCACCCGCCTTGCGCTCCCGGCCCCGCGACCGCCGCGCGCCACCACTGCCGCTGCTGCTGCCGGCGCCGCCGGCACCCGCGCCGCGGCGGCGGCCGTCGTCCCCGAACGGGATGACCTTCGCGTCCGTCATGACTGCCGTTCCTCCTGCCGCTCCGGCCCCCGCTTCGTTCCCGGCCCCGCGGCCGCCGCCCGCCGCACCCGCGCCGCCATCCCGTCGACCGCTGCCGCCAGCCGGGCCGGCGGCAGCAGGCCGCCGGCCCGGGAGCGGGCGAAGTCGTGGAAGGTCTCCGCGGTGGTGTGGACGGGGTGGAAACCCAGCGTCTCCCGCATCTGCCGGGTGTCGACCACCCGGCCGTGGGTGAGCAGCCGGATCTGCTCGGCGGAGAAGTCCGTCACACCCGCGGTGCGCAGCATCCGCCCCACCCAGGTCACCGCGGGCAGCAGCACCGGCACCGTCGGGCGCCCCAGCCGCCGCGCGGTCTGCGACAGCAGCAGCACCCCGTCCCCGGCGATGTTGAACGTGCCGCTGTTCAGCGTCCCGCGCCGCGGCTCCGTGGCCGCGACCACCAGCACCTCGTCGACGTCGTCCTCGTGCACGAACTGGAGCCTGGGGTCGTATCCGAACACCGTGGGCAGCACCGGCAGGTCGAAGAACTCCGCGAGCGGGGTGTCCGCGCGCGGCCCGAGGATGTTGGCGAAGCGCAGCACCGCCACCGCCACGTCGGGCCGGCGCCGGGCGAAGCCGCGCACAAAGCCCTCGACCTCGACCGCGTCCTTCGCGAAGCCGCCGCTGGGCAGCGACTTGACCGGGGTGGTCTCGGTGAAGACCGCCGGGTCGCGCGGCGCGGAACCGTAGACGCTCGTGGTGGACTTCACCACCAGCCGCCGGACCGTCGGCGCCTTCTGGCACGCGCCCAGCAGCTGCATGGTGCCTATGACGTTGGTCTCCTTGGCCTGGGTACGGCCGCCGGCGCCCAGCGGGGTGCCGCTGACGTCCAGGTGCACCACGGTGTCCACCGCGTGCCGCGCCAGCACCTTTCCGATCACCGGCTGCCGGATGTCGGCCCGGACGAACTCCGCGTCCCCCAGGTCGTGGTCGGGCGGCACCACGTCGACCGCGACCACCCGGTCCACCTCGGGCTCGCGCTGCACCCGCCGGACGAACCGCCCGCTGAGCTGCCGCGCGACTCCGGTGACGAGCACCACCTTGCCCACGTTCAGCGCCTTCCTGAGGGAATGCTGTCACCGTACCCCGCCGCCGTGTCACCGCGGTGACGCAACGCCCCCGCCCGCGGGCGGCCGCCGAACGGCCCCGGACACGCCACTGCCCCCTTCCACCACCCTGGATCGGGCGGTCGAAGGGGGCAGGAGAGCGGCAAGCAGCCCGCTTACTTCTTGTTGCGGCGCTGGACACGCGTCCGCTTCAGAAGCTTGCGGTGCTTCTTCTTCGCCATACGCTTGCGCCGCTTCTTGATGACAGAGCCCACGACAACCCTCGCTTCGGTTTCACTCGGTGCGGGGCGTCCGAGCCCACACGACCTACGTCGGCCTAGCCTACCCGCCCCGAGCGGACGAACGTAACCGAGGCCCACGCGGCCCGTCACCGGCCCGTTACCGGACCGCTCACGGCAGCTCAGGCAGACTCCACCCCCACATAGCTCTCCCGCAGGTATTCGTGCACGGCCTGCTCCGGAACCCGGAAGGACCGACCCACGCGAATCGCCGGCAGATGACCGCTGTGCACCAGGCGGTACACGGTCATCTTCGACACCCTCATGACCGCCGCTACTTCGGCGACAGTGAGGAACACGACCTCGTTGAGAGGCCGACTTTCAGTTACAGCCATGACACACCTGAACCTTCCGCACATGACGGCCACCGGCTTCCCCTCCGGCGACTCCAAACAGGCATGTGCGCTCCCCCTCAGATTAGGGGCGGATGATGCAAGTGGGGAAGAGGAGTTGCGAAGGGAGGATTACTGCCCGAGCCATGCGCTCTTCAGGACGTAACGGGTGACCGGCCGGTAGTAATCCGACCGAGCGGTGTCGTCGAGTGGTACGGCCACCGACACTCTGCCCTCCGCCTCCGCCACGAAAACCGCCGGGTCGTCGCAGTCCCCGATACCGATCGCCTCGATGCCCAACTGCCCTGCCCCGCAGACGAATCCATGGTCCCCCACCACGAGTTTCGGCAGAATTCCCGCCTGCTGCGCGGCCGCCGCGAGGGCCGCCCTGACCGGCAGCGGCGAGTGGGTGTGCGCGCCCCGCTCGGCCCCCTCCGCCCGCACCACCGCGACCCCGCCGACGTAGCCGAGGCGGTGTACGCGTACGCCGAAATGAGTGGGCATCCGCATGCAGTGGTCGTAGTGCGGGGTGAGCACCTGGCACCCGGCCGCCGACAGCGCGGCGGCCAAAGTTGCGTAGAAACCAAGGAGACGATGTGGATGTCCTGTGCCCAACAGGACGGGTAGCCGGTCATGCGCCGCACGCGCCAACCGCTCCGCGAACGCGTCCAGCGCCGCCACCGTACGGTCCGGATCGATCGCGTCGGGCCCCGACGTCCGGCACGGATCGGCCGACACCCCGCACCGGTCCGCCATCAACCGCAGCAACTCCGCCCGGTCCCACGCCCCCTCCGGCTCCAGTCCGCAGGTCTGCCGCGGATCACGCGCCGCGAACAACCCGTAGTTCACCAGGCTCTGCTCCCGCGCCGTGGCCACCTCGCCCGCGAGCCCCACCGCCACCAGATGTGCGCGCAGCGCACCCACACTCACCACGCGCCCGATCCTGCACGGGCCCCGCGGCCGGTACATAACGAACCTTCCGAAATCACCCCCACGGGTGGGCCGTCGAACCCCGCCACGGCCCTACGGCAGCAGCCCATGCAACGGGAAGACCGCCCGCCGCGTCGCCAGCACCGCCTGGTCCAACCGCGACGCCGGGTCGTACCCCCCGTCGTCGAACTCCGCCCACCGCCCCGGCGCACCGTCCGTCATCCGCGCCGACACCGACGTCCGCGTCAGCGCGTACGCCTGGTCCTGCCACTCCCGCGGCACCGCCGTCCGCGGCTCGACCGGCGTCCCCGCCGCAATGCCCACCAGATGCGCCCACGCCCGCGGCACCACGTCCGCGACGGCGTACCCGCCACCGCCCAGCGCCACCCAACGCCCCTGCGCGTGCTCGTGCGCCAGCCGGTGGCACGCCTCCGCCACCACCCGCTGCGCGTCCAGCGACACCGCCAAGTGCGCCAACGGGTCCTCCACATGGCTGTCCGCGCCGTGCTGCGACACCAGCACCTGCGGCCGGAACGCCGCCACCAGCGCCGGCACCACCGCGTGGAACGCCCGCAGCCAGCCCTCGTCCCCCGTGCCCGCCGGCAGCGCCACGTTCACCGCGCCGCCCTCCGCGTCCGCCCCGCCGGTCTCCTCCGGCCACCCGGTGGCGTACGGGAAGAGCGTGCGCGGCGTCTCGTGCAGCGAGATCGTCAGCACCCGAGGGTCGTCCCAGAACGCCGTCTGCACACCGTCCCCGTGATGTACGTCCGTGTCCACGTAGACCACCCGCTCCGCGCCCAGCTCCAGCAGCCGCGCCACCGCGAGCGCCGCGTCGTTGTAGACGCAGAACCCCGCCGCCTGGCCGGGCATCGCGTGGTGCAGCCCGCCGGCGAAGTTGACCGCATGGTCGGCCTCGCCCCGCCACACCGCCTCCGCCGCGCCCACCGACTGCCCGGCGATCAGCGCGGAGGCGTCGTGCATCGCCGCGAACGCCGGGTTGTCCATGCTGCCGATGCCGTACGCCGCCTCGGTCCCGGCCTGGGCCGCCGCCGGGTCCGCCGAGGCGCGGCGCACCGCCGCCACGTAGTCCGACCGGTGCACCAGCTCCAGCGTCGACTCACCCGCCGCCGGAGCCGCCACCACCTTGAGCCCCGCGTCCAGGCCGAACGCCCGCACCAGGGCCCAGGTCAGCTTCAGCCGCACCGGGTCCATCGGGTGCCCGTCCCCGAAGTCGTACGCCGTTACCCGGTCATCCCACATCAACTGCGCGCGGCCGCTCATGGCCGACACCGTACCCGCCGGGACCCGCCGCGAAAGATCGCGCGTACAGCAGCGTGGCTCCCACCAGGACCATCGGTACGACCATGGCACCGCGGTAGCTCCACGCGTCGCCGAGCGCCCCGACCAGCGGCGATCCGACCAGGAACCCCACGTAGTTGAAGATGTTCAGCCGCGCGATCGCCGAGTCCGACCCCTCGGGGAACATCCGCCCGGCCGCCGCGAACGTCTGCGGCACGATCACGCACAGCCCGAACCCGAGCAGGGTGAAGCCGAGCATGCCCACCCACGGCCCCGGCGCCACCGCCACCACCGCGAACCCGGCCATGGCGACGACCGCGCCCACCCGCACCACCGCGACCGCCCCGAACCGCCGCACCCCCTGGTCCCCGACCGCCCGCCCGAGCAGCGTGGTCACCATGTACACCGCGTACGGCACCGTGGAGAGCTGGTCCGAGCTGTGCAGCGTGTCCTGGAGGTACTTCGCACTCCAGTTGGAGACCGTCGAGTCGCCGATGTACGCGAAGGCCATCACCAGGCACAGCGGCAGCAGCATCCGCATGACGACCTGCTGGGCGGCCCCGCCCCCATCCGGGCTGCGTCCCTCCGCCACGTCGGCCGACACACCGCCCGGCTGCTGGTCGCGGTACCAGCGGCTCGCCGTCAGCGTCAGCGGGATCAGCACCAGCACCGCCGGCCCGTACAGCGAGAACAGCGCGAAGTGCCAGTGCGCGCCCGACCAGGCGAGCGACGCCCCGACGATGCCGCCCAGGCTGTAAGCCGCGTGGAAACCCAGCATGATGCTCTGGCCCCACTCCCGCTGGAGGCTGACGCCCAGCATGTTCATCGACGCGTCCAGCCCGCCGACGCACACCCCGAACAACGCCAGCGTCACCGCCGCCGTCCACACCCGGTCCCCGGCGCCCAGCCCCGCCAGCACCAGCCCCACCACCGGCTGCACCCAGCGCAGCACCACGCTCGGCCGCACCCGCTTCACCAACTGCTCGGTCAGCACGCTCCCGACGCCCGCCAGGATCGGCACGGCCGCCAGGAACACCGGCAGCAGCCCGTCACTGATCCCGTAGCGGTCCTGGATCGCGGGGATACGGGTCACGAGCAGCGCGAAGAGCGCGCCCTGCGCGAAGAAGCTGACCTCGAGGGCAGCCCGGCCTTGCCGCAGAGCCTGCGGGCGAGCGACATCCATAAGCGAGCAGGCTAAGCGCGGGAGCTACGGATGAGTAGGGTCTGTGCGGACGATTCCGCACGGTCAGCCGGTCGGCGGGTCGGCAGCTCGGTCGGTCGGCAGCTCAGCCGGTCAGCAGCGCGGGCAGCTCCGTCATCCGCTCGAACAGCGCGGTCGCCCCCGCCAGGTTCCCGGGCGGCGTCATCGCGGTGAACCCGTACACGTCCATCCCGGCCGCGACCGCCGCCTGCACGCCCAGTCGGCTGTCCTCCACCACCGCACAGCGGCCCGGCGCGACACCCATCTCCCGGGCGGCGTGCAGGAACAGGTCGGGGGCCGGCTTGCCACGCCCCACGTCCTGCGCGGAGAAGATCCGCTCCTCCCCGAACCGCTCGTACAGGCCGGTCTTCCGCAGCGCGACCCGAATCCGGTCATGCCCGCCGGAGGAGGCGAGGCAGTACGGCACCCCGTCCGCGGCGAGCTGGTCCAGCACCGCGGCGACGCCGACAACGGGCTCCAGGTCCCGTTCGAAGGCGGCGAAGACCTGGGCGTGGAACGCGTCGTCGAAGTCCGCCGGCAGCACGGCCCCCGACCGCTCACGCACCAGGTCGTGCACCCGGTGCATCGCGGCACCCATGAAGTCCCGGAGCGAGTCCTCGTACGTGGTGGGGTGCCCGGCCGCGGTCAGGCGCTCCGCGAGGATGCGGTTGGAGATCGGCTCGCTGTCCACGAGGACGCCGTCGTTGTCGAAGATCACCAGGTCGTACTGCACGGGCTCACGCTACCCGGACGGTACAACGCAAAAAAGCCCGGGTCCCCCGAATAAATCCGGGGAACCCGAGCTGAAT